>NZ_JBIRGP010000006.1:0-91270 GCF_044328075.1 Streptomyces sp. NPDC017991
GACCCGCTACGACAAGACCGCCGAGTCCTACCAAGCAGCCGTCACACTCGCCTCGCTCCTGATGTGGGCGTGACATTTGAAGACAACTCCTAGGGCTCCAGCCGTCCGTTCGTCCGTCGGCGCCACAGAATCGCGGTGGTGCCGGCGGCGAGCAGTGCCGCGGTGCCCGCGGTGGCGGGCAGGAGCAGGTCGGAGCCGGTCGAGGCGAGTGAGCCGTCACCGGTGGTGCCGAGCGAGCCGCCGGCCACCGGGCCACCGCCCACCGAGCCACCGGTCGTACCCGGCCCGCCACTCGTGTCGCCGCTGTCGGCCGTACCGCCCGCACCGTTCCCGTCGTCCGCGGGACCGCCGACGGGAACCGTGGTCCCCGAGTCGGTCGAGTCGGTCGGGTCGGTCGGTTCGCCACTCGGGTCCGGGTCCGGGTCCGGGTCCGGGTCCGTAGCGCCGGGTGACGGATCGGGCGACGGCGGCGGCGACCCGGAGTCCGTCGGTGTCGGTGTCGGCGAGGGTGTCGGCGGCACCGGGGCTCTGAACACGGTGAGCGAGGCATCCGAGGGACTCGCGACGAACACCGCGTCCCCGCCCGGTGTCACCGCGACGGACGAGCTGCCCAACTGGCCGTGCACGCCCGGCAGTTCGGCGCCCATGTCGAGATCCTTGAGGGTCGCCGTGTCGTACACCGAGAGCTGCCCGACGCCGTCCCCCTCCTCCGGCGGGTTGCCCCAGTCCTGCCACACCGCGAACGCCCGGTCGGAGCGCGGGTCCACGGCGACATCGGCGACGGTGTCGCCCGGTCGCGCGTCGAAGGAGGCGGCCGGTTTCCCGGAGGCGATGTCGTACGCCTCCAGTACGGTGCCGCGTCCCGCCCACAGGACTCCGCGTTCGGTGTCCCACTCCAGGAAGGACACGGCGGCTCCGGCGCCGAGCGCGATCTCCTTGCCGTCCGGCGCGAAGTCGGCCGAACCGACCCTGCGCAACACGCCGTTGGTGTTGTCCGTCACCCAGATCTGCCCGGCCGCGGTGTCGACGGCGAGCGGACCGCCGGTGGCCGGCAGGGTGAGGGAACGCTCCACGGTCACCGACGTCTCACCGACGGCGACCTCCTCCAGTTTCGTCCCGCGTACGACCACGACCGTGCCGGGTTTCGCACCGGACTTGGCCTGCGTGATCGACGTACCGGTGAGCCAGCCGCCGCTGCCCGTGGCGGATCCGTCCTTGGCGGCCGCGACCCCGCGCAGTCCGACGAGATAGTGCACTCCGTCACCCGGCAGCGGTCCGGCGAGCCGTTTGCCCGGCAGCTGGGCGGGCGCGCCCGTACTGCCGGGAGACGTCTTCACCCAGCTCAGTACGTTCCCGGCGGCCGGGTCGACGGCGTAGACACCGGCCAGGCTGCCGTCCGGCGTACCGGCGACGGTGTCGGAGCCGATGTACAGCTTGCCCGACTCGGGATGCAGCAGCAGGTCGAGCGGTTTGCCGACGGTCGTGAGGCGGGCCGTCCGCTCGTACCCCTCGGTCGCCTGTGGGTCGTCGGCACCGGCGGCGGGCGCGCCGACGGCGACGGCGGTCAGGACCAGCGCGCTGACGCCGACCAGGGCGCCCACCGCCCGGGGGCGGAGCACATCGCTCCGCCCCCGGGTTCTGAGGGGCGCGGTCACGAGAAGGTGACCGGGAGGTAGACGTCGTACGAGCGGTTGCTGCTGCCGGTGTGGTCGGCGCGCGTCACGAGGGCGCAGTCGACGTCCGTGCCGCAGACTTTGCCGGCGGCGATGTTCGGGTTCACGTGCACGCTCACGCTGAACGAGCCGCCGGTGCCGTAGGCGGAACTGTTCGCGACCGTGCCGCCGCCCAGGTCGGACACCCAGTGCGAGGCACCCGTCGTGCCGGACTGGTCGGCGCCGCCCAGGCAGGGGGTGGGCCGGGAGGTGTACGTCGACGGGTTCCCCGGCTCGACCCCCTCGGGGATCACACAGAGGCCGACGTAGACGCCCTGGAGCGTGTTGTAGCCGCTGCCGGAGACGGTGACGTTCTGCCCGGCTGCCGACAGGCTGTCGGGGGCCGTCAGTGACAGGTTGTACGTCGTGCCGCTCACCGTGACGGACCGCGTCGCGGTGGCGGCCGAGGCGGAGGTGGCGAGCCCGACCGTCAGCGCGGCGGCGGTGGCGCCGACGGCGGTGATACGGGCAGCACGGGAGAACAGGGCGGATCTCATGGGTAGTTGGCCTTTCGGAGGCGAGAGCCACTTAGGTAAGGCAAACCTAAGTTGAAGGTCAATGGATCGTCAACCCGCGTCTTCGTGGGCCGCATGCGTCGGGAACGGCGCAAAGGTATGTAGTGATCATGTCAATCGCAGGTCATCATGCGTCCATGCCGACGCCCCGAGACCGTTCCCGTGCGGGAAGCACGGGCAAGCTGATCGCCTTCACCGTCGCCCTGGTGATGACTGTCGTGGCGTGCGGCGGCGAGTCCGACGACGCGGACGACGGCAAGGGCGGGGGCGGGGGCGGAAAAGGGCTGGAGCGGGCGAGTGTCACCGTCGCCGCGCTGCCCCTCGCGGACGACGCGCCTCTTTACCTCGCGCGGGACCGGGGGCTGTTCGAGAAGGAGGGCCTGGACGTACGCATCCAGCCCGTCCAGCAGTCCATCCAGGCGCTGCCCGCCCTGTCGAAGGGCCAGGTCGACGTGATCGCGAGCGCGAACTACGTCACCTTCCTCCAGGCCCACGAGAAAGGCACGCTGGACCTGCGCATCCTCGCCGAGGGGGCCCGCGTCGCGCCGCACATGATGGACGTACTCGTGCCCGAGGACTCGGACATCCGCAGTGTCGCCGACCTCAAGGGCAAGAAGGTCGCCGTCAACATCCTCAACAACATCCAGTCGCTGACCCTGAACGCGATCCTCGGCCGCCAGGGCGCGGGCCGCCCCGAGTACCGGCAGATCGCCTTTCCCCAGATGGGAGTGGCCCTGGAGAAGGGCCAGGTCGACGCGGTCCACGCCGTGGAGCCCTTCAACAGCGCCATCCGCAAGCAGCTGAACGCCCGCGTGCTCGTCGACGGCGGATCCGCCCCCGTGGAGAACATACCGATCAGCGGATACGTCACGACCGGCGACTACGCGTCCGAGAACCCCAGGACCGCGGCGGCCTTCCGGCGGGCGATCGCCGCGGCGGCGGAGATCGCCGGCCGGGACCAGGACGCCGTGCGCGCGGAACTGCCCAAGTACACCAAGGTGACCGCGGACCAGGCCGAGTCGATCCGGCTGCCCGCCTATCCGGTGACCTCGGACGCGTCCGAGCTGCGCCGCCTCACCGAACTCATGAAGGAACAGGGCCTGTTGAAGAAGACGATCGACCCGGGAACGTTGCTGGTCGAGTGAGGCGCGGCGGGGGTGGAGGCGGCGCCGACCGCGGCGCGAGGCACTTGGGACGTCGACAGGAACTGCTCCTGGGCACACTCGGTGTGCTGCTCGCCCTCGGCCTGTGCGAGGCGGTCGGCAGGGCGGGTCTCGTGCGGCGCGACTACCTGCCGCCCGCCTCCGAAGTGCTGGCGCGCGCGGTGGAGTTGGCGGGCGACCCGCTCTTCCTGGCGGGGGTCGGCGCCACCGTGCGGGCCTGGGCCCTCGGTCTGGGCCTCGCCTGCGCGATCGCCGTACCGCTGGGCCTGCTCCTCGGCAGCGTGCCCGTCGTCGACGAGGCCGTGCGCGCCGTCGTCGAGTTCCTGCGCCCGCTGCCGTCCGTCGCGCTGATCCCGCTGGTGTCCCTGCTGCTGGGCTCCGGTACGGAGACGAAGGTCGCGCTCATCACCTACGCGTCCGTCTGGCCGATCCTCTTCAACACCGTCTACGGCCTCGGCGAGACCGACCCGCTCGCCAAGGACACCCTGCGCGCCTTCGGCTTCGGCCGCCTGTCGGTCCTCCTGCGCGTCGAACTCCCCGCCACCGCGCCCTTCATCGCCGCAGGCCTGCGCATCTCCGCGGCCGTCGCCCTCGTCCTGGCCGTCGCCACGGAGATCCTGGCGGGGTTCGGGGAGGGACTCGGCATCTTCATCGCCCAGGCGGGTCTGGCGACGGACGGTACGCGGGACGTGCTCGCGGGGGTGGTGTGGGCGGGGGCCCTCGGGCTGGTCGTCAACAGCGTGCTGGTGTGGGGGGAGGGGCGGTTGTTCCCCTGGACGCCGGAACACCGGGGTGAGCGATGAGGCGCGCCGGAGCGCCGGCGGCAGCGACTCGCGGCGCACTCCTGCGCTGGACCGTACTCGCCACCGCGGTCGCCGCCTGGCAACTCGCCACCCGCACACACGACAGCGTCTATTTCCCGCCACCCGGCGACATCGCCCGCCACACCCACACCCTGTGGTTCTCTGGCCCGCCCGCCCACGCCTTCCTCACCCCCGCCGCGACCGGGAACATCCTCCCCAGCCTCGCCCGCATGACCACCGGCTTCGCCCTCGCCGCGGTCGCCGGTGTCGCCCTCGGTACGGCCCTGGGGCGCTCCCGCCGCGCGCACGCCCTGTGCAACCCGGTCCTGCAGTTCGCCCGGGCCGTCCCGCCGCCCGCCCTGGTCCCCGTCTTCGTCGTGCTCCTCGACTTCGGCACCCGGATGCAGGTCGCGTCGATCGTCTTCAGCGCCGTCTGGCCCATCCTCATCAACACGGCGGACGGCGTCCGCAACACCGACCCCCTGCGCCTCGAAGTGGCCGCGGTCCTGCGGCTGACCAGGACCGAACGGCTCCGGTTCCTCCTCCTGCCCTCGGCGCTGCCCCGTATCTTCGCGGGCCTGCGCCTGAGCCTTTCGCTCTGCCTCGTCCTCATGGTGTTCTCGGAACTGCTGCCCGGCACGGCCAACGGCATCGGCTTCACCCTCACCGACGCCCAGTCACGCTCGGACCTGCTCACGGTCTGGGCCGCGCTGGTGCTGCTCGGCGCACTCGGATACGTACTCAACACCGGCCTGCTGGCGGTCGAGAAGCGACTGCCGGGCAGAGGGGACAGGTGACAGGACCGCATGCTGCGTCTCGACTCGCTCGGTCAGTGGTACGGCGATCACCCCGTCCTGCGCGACATCACGCTCACCGTGCCCGACGGACAACTCCTGTGTGTCGTCGGGCCGTCCGG
Source organism: Streptomyces sp. NPDC017991 (assembly GCF_044328075.1). Lineage (NCBI taxonomy): Bacteria > Bacillati > Actinomycetota > Actinomycetes > Kitasatosporales > Streptomycetaceae > Streptomyces > Streptomyces sp. NPDC017991. The sequence continues at coordinate 5,110 of NZ_JBIRGP010000006.1, forward strand.
CTGCGGCAAGTCGACGCTCCTGCGGACCGTCGCGGGGCTGCTCCCGGTCCGGGAGGGAACCGTCTCCGTCGACGGGGCGCCCGTCAGCGGTGTGCCGGACCGGCTGGCCGTCGTCTTCCAGGACTACGGGCGGTCGCTCTACCCCTGGCTCTCGGTCCGCGAGAACGTCGCGCTTCCACTGCGGCGGCGGGGACTCGGGCGTCCGGAGCGGCGGGAGGAGGCCGAGCGGATGCTGGAACGGGTGGGGCTGCGCGGGGCGGGGCGGCGGCATCCCTGGCAGTTGTCCGGCGGTATGCAGCAACGGGTCGCCATCGCCCGCGCGCTGGTCTGCCGACCGGCCCTGCTGCTCATGGACGAGCCCTTCGGCTCCCTCGACGCGCAGACCCGTGAGGATCTGGAGGATCTGCTGCTGGAGGTGCATCAGGGCGAGGGCACGACGATCGTGTTCGTCACGCACGACATCGACGAGAGCGTGTACGTGGGGGATCGGGTGGTCGTCCTGTCCGCCGGGCCCGGGGCCCGGGTGATCCTCGACCTGCCGGTCGTGCTCCCCGGCAAGCGGGACCAGATCGCTACGCGGGTGCTGCCGGAGTTCGTCGCGCTGCGCGCGGAGGTGGGACGAGCGGTACGCGCCTGAAACGGGGCCCCCTCACGTACTCGGGGGCTCCGCCCCCGAACCCCCGGTCCTCAAACGCCGGACGGGCTGAAAGATGCCTTTCAGCCCGTCCGGCGTTTGAGGACAAAGGGGGCGAGGGGCGCAGCCCCATGCGTGGACGGGAACGGGTAGGGGCGGCGGGGGCGGAAAACGCCCCCACCCCTTCCCCGGCGGGACCCCGTTCACTCATCCGTTCACGCGATGGTGCGATCATCCACCCCCGCACGGATGCCCCCGGACAACCCCGGGTAGGCCCCGGCCCATGACGCAGCCGTTCGAACTCCCCCACTTCTACACGCCGTACCCCGCACGGCTGAACCCGCATGTCGACGAGGCCCGCACCCACACCACCGAGTGGGCCCGCGGCATGGGCATGCTGGAGGGCTCCGGCATCTGGGAGCAGGCAGACCTCGACGCCCACGACTACGGACTGCTGTGCGCGTACACGCATCCCGAGTGCGACGGGCCCGCCCTCTCCCTCATCACCGACTGGTACGTGTGGGTCTTCTTCTTCGACGACCACTTTCTGGAGACCTTCAAGCGCAGCCAGGACCGCGCGGGCGGCAAGGCCTACCTGGACCGCCTGCCGCTCTTCATGCCGCTCGACCTCGCGACCCCCGTGCCCGAGCCGCAGAACCCGGTCGAGGCCGGCCTCGCCGACCTGTGGGCCCGTACGGTCCCCTCGATGTCCATGGGATGGCGCAGGCGCTTCGCCGAGTCCACCGAGCATCTGCTCAACGAGTCGATGTGGGAGCTGTCCAACATCAACGAAGGGCGGATCGCGAACCCCGTCGAGTACATCGAGATGCGCCGCAAGGTGGGCGGCGCCCCGTGGTCGGCCGGGCTCGTGGAGTACGCGACCGCGGAGGTTCCCGACAAGGTCGCCCGCACACGGCCGATGCGCGTACTGATGGAGACCTTCTCCGACGCGGTCCACCTGCGCAACGACCTCTTCTCGTACCAGCGGGAGGTCGAGGAGGAGGGCGAGCTGAGCAACGGCGTGCTCGTCCTGGAGACGTTCTTCGGCTGTACGACGCAGCAGGCCGCCGACACCGTCAACGACGTCCTCTCCTCACGCCTGTACCTGTTCGACCACACGGCGCTCACCGAAGTGCCCGCGCTGGCCCTGGAGAAGGGCCTCACACCGGACGAGGTCCGTGCCGTCACCGCGTACACGCAAGGGCTGCAGGACTGGCAGTCGGGCGGCCACGAGTGGCACATGCGGTCCAGCCGGTACATGAACGAGGGGGCCTTGGAGACCTCCCCCCTGAAGGGCCTCACCGGCCCCGGCACCTCCGCCGCCGACGTCGGGGCGCTGCTCGCCGCGGCCGGCGCCGAGCGGCTGCGCGCGTACACGCACGTGCCGTTCCAGAAGGTGGGTCCCTCGCGGCTGCCCGACTTCTACATGCCGTTCCAGGTCCGGCTCAACGCCGACCTGGAAGGGGCCCGCCGGCGCATCACCCCCTGGGCGCACAGCATGGGCATCCTTCAGGAGGGCGTCTGGGACGAGGACAAGCTATCCGCCTACGACCTGCCGCTGTGCTCGGCAGGACTCGATCCCGACGGCACCCCCGAGGCGCTGGACCTCAGCGCGCAGTGGCTCGTGTGGGGGACGTACGGCGACGACTACTACCCGATGGTGTTCGGGAACCGCAGGGATCTGGCCGCTGCGAAACTGTGCACGGCGCGGCTGTCCGCCTGCATGCCCGTGGAGGGCGAGGAGATCCCGCCCCCGGCCAACGCCATGGAGCGCGGCCTCGCCGATCTGTGGCTGCGGACCACGGCCACGATGACGACGGACGCGCGCCGCACCATGCGGGCCTCCGTGGAGGTCATGACGGAGAGCTGGGTGTGGGAGCTGTCCAACCAGCTGCAGAACCGCATCCCCGACCCCGTCGACTATCTGGAGATGCGCCGCGCGACCTTCGGCTCCGACCTCACCATGAGCCTGTGCCGGCTGGGCCACGGCCCCGCGGTACCGCCGGAGGTCTACCGCAGCGGCCCCGTCCGGGCACTGGAGAACGCGGCGATCGACTACGGGATGCTCATCAACGACGTCTTCTCCTACCAGAAGGAGATCGAGTACGAGGGCGAGGTGCACAACCTCATCCTCGTCGTGCAGAACTTCTTCGGCTGCGACTACCCGAAGGCGCTCGGCATCGTCCACGACCTCATGACCCAGCGCATGCGGCAGTTCGAGCATGTCGCCGCCCACGAGTTCCCCGTCCTGTACGAGGACTTCGACCTCTCCGACGAGGCCCGCGGGATCATGGAGGGCTATGTCGTGGAGCTGCAGAACTGGATGGCCGGCATCCTGAAGTGGCACTACGACTGCAGGCGTTACGGAGCCGCCGACCTGGCCCGCCGGGCCCACGGCTTCGTGCCGGGGCAGCTCCCGGAGCTGCCGTTCGGCAGTGTCTGGCGGACCGCCACGGCCCCTGCCCCCTGACCCCGGGCAGGGGAGGCGCGGGCGCTGCCACCCGTCGGGGGATCGTCGCGTGCAGGTGCGGAGCGTAGGGCTCTGGCCGAAGGCGATCCATGGAACAGACAGCGCTGCGTCCCGAGCCGATGCCCGGCCGGCCGGGCATCGGCCGGCGGCCGCTCGTCCGGTCCGGGCGGCGGGAGCTCGGCCGCGCTCGCGAAGCCGTCCGAGCGTCCGGCGCCCTCGCCCGCCGGCCGGACCGGAGCGCGGCCGGCCCTCGGCGTGGAAGCCGCCGACGCGTCCGACGGATCGTTGTCGTCCGAGCACGAGATCCGGGCGCCTGCGCCCTGACAGCCGCCTCGCCCGGCCCCGGACGACCGACGCCTTCGAAAGAAGAGCTCCCGACCGGCTCGCGTCACCCCCGCTGTCCGGGCAGGATGCTGCCCGTGGCCCCTTTCGACCCGCGGCTCACCCCGCACCCCACCCCGGGGATCGACCCACGGAGGACCGGATGACCGGTACGCCCGCGCCCTTCACCGCCGACGACTACCGGGCCCGGATGGAGCGCGCCGCCCGGGCCGCCGACGAGGCGGGGCTCGCCGGGGTGCTCGTCGCCCCCGGGCCCGACCTCGTCTGGCTCACCGGCTACGCGCCGCCCGCGGCCACCGAGCGGCTCACCCTGCTGGTACTCGCCGCGGGGCAGGACCCCGTGCTCGTCGTGCCCACCCTGGAGGCCCCGGACGCCGAGAGGGCCGTGGGCGCGCCCGCGCTGACACTGCGCGACTGGACCGACGGCAAGGACCCATACACCACCACGGCCCCGCTCCTGGACGCCTCGGGCCGGTTCGGCGTCAGCGACAACGCCTGGGCGCTGCACCTGCTGGGCCTCCAGAGGGAGCTGCCCGGCACGTCGTACGTCTCCCTCAGCGAGGGACTGCCGATGCTCCGGGCCGTCAAGGACAGTGCCGAACTGGAGCGGCTCGCGGCCGCGGGCGCCGCCGCCGACGACACGTACGAGGAGATCCTGAAGGTCGCCTTCGCGGGGCGCCGCGAGTCGGACGTCGCGGGTGACCTCGCCGACCTGCTGCGGCACTTCGGGCACGAGCAGGTGGACTTCACGGTCGTGGGGTCGGGTCCGAACGGTGCCAACCCGCACCACGAGGCCGGCTCCCGCGTCATCGAGCACGGCGACACGGTCGTCCTCGACTTCGGCGGACTGAAGCACGGCTACGGCTCCGACACCTCCCGTACGGTGCACGTCGGCGAGCCCGGCGCCGAGGAGCAGCGGGTCCACGACATCGTCCGCGCCGCCCAGCAGGCCGCGTTCGAGGCCGTGCGGCCCGGTGCCGCCTGCCAGGACGTCGACCGGGCCGCACGCGCCCACATCACCGAGGCCGGGTACGGCGAGCGTTTCATCCACCGCACCGGGCACGGCATCGGCGTCACCACCCACGAACCGCCGTACATGATCGAGGGCGAGGAACAGCCCCTCGTGCCCGGGATGTGCTTCTCCGTGGAGCCCGGCATCTATCTGCCGGGCCGCTTCGGGGTACGCATCGAGGACATCGTGACGGTCACCGAGGACGGCGGACGCCGTCTCAACGACACCCCCCGGGAGATGGCCGTCGTGAACTGACCACGCCCGGCGGGCGCCGGACGGCGGCGCCCGCACCCCGGACTCCCCAACGGCGGACGGCGCGACCATGACCCAGGCAGCGACACCCACCGCGGACACCGTGCGACGCGTCGTCCGCTCCCTGCTCCAGGACTCCCCGCTCCAGGACTCCCCGCTCCCGGACCCTCAGCTCCCGGGCGGCGGCGGGCCCCGGATCGCGCCCGTCGCCGAGGGCGGCGGGCACTCCACCTGGTTCGTGGGCGCCCGTCATGTGCTGCGGCTCGCCCCGGACCGCGAGGCGTCCCGGCGCCAGCGGCGCGAACTGCGACTGCGTGAGCTGGTACGCCCCCACATCGGCGTCGCCGTCCCGGTGAGCGTCGCCCACGGCGAATGGGCGAGCGGGCTGACGTACACCCTCGACACGCTGATCCCCGGCGGATCCGGTGAGCAGCGGGACGTCTCCGCGGTCGGGGAGGCCGATCTGGCGGGGCTGCTCAGCGGACTGCGCGAGGTGCCGGGACACCAGGCCGAGTCGCTCGGCGTGCCCCGCGCGGCGCCCCGGTCCCTCGAAACGCTGCGTACCGCCGCCGGGCGGGCCGCCGAACAGCTCGCCGCCGCCGACGAGTTCGACCCCGCCCGGCTCCAGCAGCTCACCGCGGCCGGCGTCGGGCAGCTCGCCCCGCAGCCGGGCGCCGCCTTCCTCGTCCACCACGACCTCAGGGGCGAGCACCTCGTGGTCAGCGGCGACGGGCGTGTCCGTGGTGTCCTGGACTGGACCGACGCGGCTGTCGGCGATCCCACCGAGGACATCGCGGGCCTCGCCCTGGCCGTGGGCGCGCCCGCGGCGGTCCGGGCGGCGACCCTGGCCGGTTATGGGGCCCGGCCGTGTCTGCGCGGCCTGTGGCTCGCCCGCTGCGACACGCTGATCCGGCTCGCGGACCGGCTCCGCGACCGCTCCGGCAGCGCGCTGTCGCTGCCGCTGTTGCGTACGCAGCTGGCCCGCTCCTGGGAGGCGATCCTGCTGGAACGGGTCACGAACGAGACGTGGTGATTCCGTGCGGCCCGGTGGGGGCCGTTCGCGCCGTTCCCCGCGCCCCTAAAAGATTGCGCAGTTCCCCGCGCCCCTGATGGGGCGCAGCCCCCCAGGGGCGCGGGGAACTGCGCAATCTTTTCGCCTTGAGGCGCACAGGGAACGCGGCGCCCGACCCCGCTCTCCCAGGGGCGCGGGGAACGGCGCGACCGGCCCCCACCGGCCCGCAGGTGGATCACCCCTGCAGCAGCACCACGCACGACTCCCCGGGCAACCCCAACAGCCCGTCCCCGCCGGGGACATCCACCGGCTCCCACGCGGCCAGCACCCGCGCCTGCCGGCCACCGAGAGGAATCGCCGCCCGCTCCGCGCCGAGGTTCACGGCCACCCGGACGTCACCCCGCCGGAAGGCGAGCCAGCGGGCGCCCTCGTCGAACGCGACCTTGACGTCCGCGAGGTCGGGGTCCGTGAGGTCGGCCTGGGCGTGCCGGAGGGCGATCAGCTCGCGGTACCAGGCGAGCACGCGCGCGTGGACCCCCTTCTCCGGCTCGGACCAGTCGAGACAGGACCGGTCGCGGGTGGCAGGGTCCTGCGGATCGGGGATGTCCTCCTCGGCCCACCCGTGGGACCCGAACTCCCGCCGCCTGCCCCGCCGCACGGCCTCCGCCAGCTCGGGATCCGTGTGGTCCGTGAAGAACTGCCAGGGCGTGCCCGCGGCCCACTCCTCGCCCATGAACAGCATCGGCGTGAACGGCCCGGTGAGGGTCAGCGCCGCCGCGCAGGCGAGCAGACCGGGGGAGAGGGAGGCCGCGAGCCGGTCGCCGAGGGCACGGTTGCCGATCTGGTCGTGGGTCTGCGAGTAACCGAGCAGCCGGTGCCCCGCGACCCGCGTGCGGTCGAGCGGACGGCCGTGCCGCCGGCCCCGGAAGCTCGAATACGTGCCGTCGTGGAAGTAACCCGCCGTCAGCGTCTTCGCCACCGCCGCGAGCGGGGCCCGGCCGAAGTCCGCGTAGTAGCCCTGCGCCTCACCGGTCAGCGCGGTGTGCAGCGCGTGATGGAAGTCGTCGTTCCACTGCGCGTGCAGCCCGAGCCCGTTCTCCTTGCGGGGCGTGATCAGCCGCGGGTCGCCCAGGTCCGACTCGGCGATGAGGAACAGCGGCCGGCCCAGCTCCCCGGAGAGTCCGTCCACGGCCGCCGACAGCTCCTCCAGGAAGTGGCACGCGCGCGTGTCGTACAGCGCGTGCACCGCGTCCAGGCGCAGCCCGTCGAACCGGTAGTCGCGCAGCCAGGAGAGCGCGCTGCCCAGCAGGAACGCGCGCATCTCGTCCGAACCGGGCGCGTCCAGGTTCACTGCCGAACCCCAGGGAGTGTGGTGCGTGTCCGTGAAGTACGGCCCGAAGGCGGGCAGATAGTTGCCGGACGGCCCCAGATGGTTGTGCACGACGTCCAGGACGACCCCGAGACCCAGCTCGTGAGCCCGGTCGACGAAACGCTTCAGCGCCTCGGGGCCGCCGTACGGTTCGTGCACGGCCCACAGCGACACCCCCTCGTACCCCCACCCGTGCCGGCCCGGGAACGGGCACAGCGGCATCAACTCGACGTGCGTCACGCCCAGTTCCACCAGATGCCCGAGCCGCTCGGCCGCCGCGTCCAGCGTGCCCTCACGCGTGTACGTGCCCACGTGCAGCTCGTACAGCACGGCGCCCGGCAGCCCGCGCCCCGCCCAGTCGGCGCGCCAGGCGTACCGCTCCTGGTCGACGACCGCGCTCAGGCCGTCCGGTCCGTCCGGCTGCCGGTACGAACGCGGATCCGGCAGCACCGGACCGTCGTCCACCGCGAACCCGTACCGCGTGCCGTCCTGCGCCTCGGCCTCTCCCGTCCACCACCCCGGGCGCTGCGGATCGGGCTCCAACGCGCGCGTGGTGCCCGCGCAGTGGAGCGTCATGCGACCGGCCTGTGGTGCCCACACCTCGAACTGCACGGACGGTTCTCCCTCGTCTGCTCACCGTGACCTCGCCGGTCCCATGGTGCGTCAAACGAGATCAATTCACCTTCGGATCCCCTCGATCGGGCGACGCGAAACGGCCGTGCCCGGAGTGCGTACTCCCCTGAAGTGCTGTGCATTCTGGACACTCCGGCCGCGCTGCCAGACAATCGGCTGCGTGACGTCGTCCTCGGAGTTCCACACCTATCCCGCTCCCGCGAGGCTGTCGGACGCCGAGCGGGACAGGACGCTCAAGGCGCTGCGGGAGGGTGCCGCCCTGGGGAGGCTCTCGCACGACACGTTCCTCCTGCGGATGGAACTCGCGTTCGCCGCCCGCACCGCGGACGAACTCGCCGCGCTCACCGCGGATCTGCGCACCGAGAACCGGTGGTCGCGGCTGCTGTTCGGCACGGTCGAGGCGGCCTCCGGTTTCACCGTGCGACTGCGACGGGCGTGGCAGGCCGAGCGGCTCCCCAAACTGCTGCTGCCCCGGCCGGAGAACCGGTACCCGCTGCGGATAGGCCGTGACCCGGCCAGCGGCCTGCGGCTCAGCCACGAGACGGTGTCCCGGGTGCACGCCGAACTCACCCGCCAGGGCGGTCTGTGGGTGCTGCGCGACCTCGGCTCGACCAACGGCACGGCCGTGAACGGACGGCGGGTGATCGGCGCCGCCGTCGTCCAGGTCGGCGACCAGGTCAGCTTCGGCCGGATGATCTTCCGGCTCGCGGCGGACTAGGGCGTCGGCACTCTGCATATTTCTATCCGCACCGGTGTTGACGCCACCTCCGCCGCCGTGACTCACTGTGCGTACACCATGCACACCAAGTGAACCGGTGGTAACTCGTTGCGGAGGTAAGACCCTGCCGCCACTCCTCCGCTATCCCTCCGTCGACGAACTGGGCGTCCGGGCTGCCGCGCTCGTCAACCGCCGCCCGAGGGACGCCCGGCTGCGCCAGGTGGGCACCTCCCGGGCCGGACTTCCGTTGCGGCTGCTGTCCGTCGGACACGGCAGCCGCCAGGTCCTCGTCGTCGCGGGCCCCCACGCCAACGAACCGGTGGGCGGCGCGACCGTCCTGCGCCTGGCCGAACGGGCCCTGGCCGACCCCCGGCTGTGCGACGGCGCCGACGTGACCTGGAACCTCCTGCTGTGCCTGGACCCCGACGGCTCCCGCCGCAACGAGGGCTGGCTGGCGGGCCCGTACACACTCGGCCACCACTTCCGGAACTTCTTCCGCCCCGGCTTCATGGAACAGCCGGAATGGCTGCCCGACGGCGCGGCGGGGGCCGCGCTGCCGGAGACCCGCGCCCTGCTCGCCCTCCAGGACGAGCTGCGGCCCTTCTTCCAGTGCTCCCTGCACGGCGTCGACGTGGGCGGCGGCTTCGTCGAGCTGACGCGCGACCTGCCCGGCATGGCACCCCGGCTCGCGCACATCGCGGCACGCCTGGACATCCCGCTCGAACTCGCCCCGTACGACACGCTGTACTGGCCCGTCCTCGGGCCGGCGGTCTACCGCATCCCGCCCCCGACGCGCGGCGACCTCGCCGCGGCCATCACGGAGGCGGCCGTCGAGTCCACCTGGTTCCACCCGCACCCGTACGGAACGGTGACCGCGGTCGTCGAGGCGCCCATGTGGGGCGTGGCGGCCGTGCAGGACCCCTCGGCGCCCGTCGACAGCGAGAGCACGCTGAGGGACGTCGCCCGGACCCTGCGCCGCGACACGGCCCTGCTCCAGGAGCTGCTGGCCCGGATCCGCCCCCACCTGGGCACGGCGGGGAACGCGGCCGGGGACGTCGACCGGCTCCTCGCGCCCGTCGACGACTACGTACTGGTCTGCCCCGGCCTCGCCGACTCCTGGGACCCCGACACCGGCCCGGGTACGGACGCCGCCGGTGCCGTCCGCCCGCTGCCGCAGCTCACCACGTCCGGGCTGACCGCGCTGCGCATCTCCGCCCGCCGGATAGCGCTGCGCACTGCGGGCCTGCTGCATCAGCTGGCGACCGCCGCCGGACAGGACCCGTACGGCGCGGCGGACGACCTCGAACGGCTCATCGACGGCTGGTGCGCGGACTACCACGACGGCCACGGGGCGCGCTGGATCCCGGTCGCGCGGCAGGCCGAGTACCAGGCGCGGGTGGTGCTCGCCGCGTTCGACCTGGCCCGCCACCGCAGTGCTGGGGCGCGTCCGTCCGGCAGGCCCGCGACGAGGACCGAAGTGCCGTTCGAGTGAGTCGGGGTGGGCCGGGGTGGGCCCGCGGGCCCCGCGTGCCGATGCACAGGCAATGACGAACAACCAGAAAGCGACCGCGGCGGTACGGGCCTTCCTGCTGGCCGCCTGCGCACTCCTCGTGGCGGGACCGGTGCCGGCCCGGGCGGCGGCGCTCCCGGAGTCGCCGTCGGGCGACTGGCTCTACGTGACGGTCGCCCGCGGTGAGCCCCGCTCCGGCGACCTCCGCGGCACGCTGCTGCTCTGCGACCCGCCCCGGGGACACGAGCAGGCCGTGCGCGCCTGCGAGGAACTGCGGGCCGCGCACGGCGACGTCGGCCGGATCCCGCTCAAGGACACCTTCTGTCCGATGGTCTACGCGCCGGTGTCCGTCTCCGCGCGCGGCGAGTGGGGCGGCCACGCGATCACGTACGAGGAGACGTTCGCCAACGCCTGTGTGCTGGCGGCGCGGACGGGAGCGGTGTTCGCCCTGCCGCACTGACACCGCGCCCGAGGCGGTCTCACGGGGCTCCGTCCCGGGCGTGCCGTGCCGCGGCCACCACCGTGCGGCTCTGGTGCTCGACCTGCTGCTCCAGAGGCACCCAGCGCGCCCGGAACCGCTGGGCGAAGGCCTCGCTCCAGGACCCGACGAGGTGTTCCAGGGCGGGCGCGGCACGGTCGTCGGCCTCCCGCAGGACCCGCAGGAGCATCGCCGCGGCCCGCAGCGGGAGCCGACGGCCGAACGCGTCGACGCTGCCCACGTGCGCCATCGTGGTGTCCGCCGGCGGCGGCCGGACCCAGTCGCCGGCCAGCCCGGGAACCAGCTCCAGCGCCCACCGGGCGGCACGCAGCAGCGGTCCGGCGGGGCCGGGCAGACGCGGCAGCGCGTCGGTGAGGACGCTCTCGACCTGGTGGGCGTCCTGGCGGAGCCGGCGTGCCAGGCGGTCCATCGCCGCCGCGGGCGCGGGGTGCGGCGTGGGATCGTCCACCAGGTCGCTCGCCCACATCGGCACCTCGACGACGGCGGTCAGACCGCCGTACAGATGGGCGCGGTACCAGGTGCTCTCCCGGGCGTCGTCCGGCATGCTCAGGTACGCCGGGTCCGTGCCGGGCGCGGGCATCACATGCACCCCGGGTCCGGAGGCCGGCCAGCCGGCGGCGTCCGAGGCGCCCGTCTCGACCGGGATGTTCAGTTCCGCCGCGGACTTGCCGAACGGTTCGGCCAGGCCCGGGATGTCCCGGGTGAGCTGCACCCAGCTGCCGCCGAGGTCGGTGCCGTGGAGCGTCACCTGGAGGTAGGGGCGCAGCTCGTCGACGACCCGGATGAGGGCCAGGGTCTCGGGCGGCCAACGGTCGGGCGGCAGCACCGAGGGCGACCACTCGGGCTGCTCGGGCCCGGCGGGGCGGAAGAAGCCGTGGTGGTAGTCGAGCAGGGTGCGCGGCGCCGGGGTCACATGGAGGCCGGCGCCGTCGGGGTCCGCGCAGAGCAGGAAGTGCCAGGAGGTGTCGTCCCGCAGCCGCCGCTCGCGCACGACCCGTTCGGCCAGCGCCAGCAGGGTGGCGCCGCCGACGGGCTCGTTCGCGTGAGCGCCCGCGACGACCAGCACCGCGCGCTCGGCGCGGCCCACGGACAGTAGGCACAGCGGCCGGCCGGCCCGCGAGGCGCCGACCCGCCGCAGAGTGCACAGGCCCGGCCGGTGGGCCGCCAGGGCCCGGGCCGAGCGTTCGAGTTCGGTCACACTGGGGTAGCGCAGCTCCGGCAGGAGACTCACCCCCGACCTGGTCCGCCCGGCGTCGCAATCCGCAGTACTCCACGGCCCGGACGAACCGTCAAGTACATGGAGGGGCGCCGCCGGGGAGCGCCCAGCAGCACGTACGGGTGCCCGGGGCGCCGATGTCACCCGGACGGCGGACGCGGGTGACATCGGCGCCCCGGCGCCGCCCGTCAGCCGGCGGGCACCGGATCGTCTCCCACCCGCTCCAGCAGCACCACGGGCGACCGTCCGAAAAGCGCCTCCACGCGTGCGTGCCCCGTGAACTCACGTCCGGGCGCGAGCAGATCGGTCCAGCGCCCGGCGGGCAGCGGCAGTTCGGTGTCGCGCCAGCCGCCCTCCTCCTCCAGGCGCAGCGACAGCCGGGAGACGGCCGTGACCACCTCGGAGGAGCGCGTGAACGCCAGACAGTGCGCGGCTCCCGGGCCCCGGGCGGGCAGCGGCTCGTACGTGGCGGACTCGCCGAAAACGGCGGGGCGCCGCTGTCGCAGCCGCAGTGCGGCTGTCGTGAGCGCGGCCTTCTCGGCGGACAGAGGGCCCTTCTCGTCCGGCGGGAAGTGCGCGGGCCGCCGGTTGTCCGGGTCCACCAGGGCCCGGTACTCGGCCTCCGTGCCCTGGTACAGGTCAGGCACCCCCGGCATCGTCAGATGGATCAGGGCGGCCCCGAGGACGTTCGCCCGCACGTACGGCTCCAGCGACGTCCTGAACTCGGCGACACGCTCTCCGGGCGCCCCGCACGGGCCCGCCTTCAGGAAGTCCGCCACGGCCTCCTCGTACGCGGGATCCTGCTCGGTCCACGCCGTGCCGAGGCCCGCCTCCCTGATGTGCTTCAGCAGTGCCCCGCGCAGCCGTTCGCCGTTCGCAGGGCCGAGCCCGACGGCGGTCTGCCAGGCGGCCCAGGCCACCTGCGGGTCCGGCGCGGCCACGCCCTCGGCGGCCGTCCGCCCGGTCACCTCGGCGAGCAGGTCGGCCCAGCGCGAGGGGGTCTGGGTGAGCACGGAGATCGCGGCCCGTACGTCGGCGCTGCGCTTCGTGTCGTGCGTGGACAGCGCGGTGCCGGTCGCGGGCCAGTCGCGCTGCACGCGCGCGCAGTACGCGTGGAAGTCCTCCGGGGACACCGCGGGGGACCCCGGCTCGCCGCCCACCTCGGTGGCCGACAGCAGCGGTACGTACCGGTAGAACGCCGTGTCCTCCACCGACTTGGCCCGCAGGGCCGACGCGAGCTGGGCGAACCGGGCCCGGAACGCCGCGAAGTCCGGTCCCTCGCCGACACGCCCCAGCACCAGGTCCCGTACGAGATCGACGACCTGCGCCTCCTCGGGGACCTTGAAGGCCTGCTTCGCCTCCTGCGCGGCCTGCTCGGTGAGGACGGACGCGGCGTCCCCGGAGGTGTACGGCCGGTAGACCTCCAGCCGGACGAGGAGTTCCCGCAGCGCGGTGCGCAGGGCCCAGGGGGCGCGGTCGCGCAGGACGGGGTCCGCGGACGTGCGGCACAGCCGGTCCGCCTCGCGGGTGAGCCGGTCGACCTCGGCGGCCAGCTCGTGATGGACCACCTTGTACGCGGCCCGCCGTACCGTCGCCTCCCAGACGCCCCCGCGGTCTGCCTGGGGGGCCGCGAACCGCCGGTACTGGCCGAGGAGTTCCCCGGCGCCCGCCGGGTCCGTGAGGACGCCGTCGATGTGCCGCAGCGCGTCGTAGCCGGTGGTGCCGGCGACCGGCCAGGCGGCGGGCAGCGGCTCGCCGTCCGCGAGGATCTTCTCCACCACCGTCCAGCGCCCGCCCGTCGCCTCGTGGAGCCGGCGCAGATACGCGTCCGGGTCGGCGAGGCCGTCCGGGTGGTCGATGCGCAGCCCGTCGACGACCTCCTCGTCCAGCAGCTGGAGGATCTTCCCGTGGGTCGCGTCGAAGACCTCCGGGTCCTCGACCCGCACCCCGATCAGCTCCGAGATGCTGAAGAACCGCCGGTAGTTCAGCTCGGTGCGGGCGAGGCGCCACCACGCGAGGCGGTACCACTGGGCGTCCAGCAGCTCCGGCAGCGGCAGCTCCGCGGTGCCGGCCCGCAGCGGGAACGCGTGGTCGTGGTAGCGCAGGACGTCCCCGTCGACCACGAGGTCGCCCGTCTCCGCGCCCACGGGCTGCCCGAGCACCGGCAGCAGGACCCGTCCGCCCTGGGCCGCCCAGTCGATGTCGAACCAGCGCGCGTACGGCGAGTCGGGGCCCTCGCGCAGCACCTCCCACAGAGGGCGGTTGTGCCGGGGGGACATCGCCATGTGGTTCGGCACGATGTCGAGCACGAGCCCGAGGCCGTGCTCGCGGGCGGTGCGGGAGAGGTCGCGCAGACCCTGCTCGCCGCCGAGTTCGTCGCGTACGCGCGCGGGGTCCACGACGTCGTAGCCGTGTCCCGAACCGGGGACGGCCTCCAGGACGGGGGACAGGTGCAGATGGGAGACGCCCAGCCCGGCCAGGTACGGGATCGCCTGCGCGGCTGCGGCGAAGGGGAAGTCCGGCTGGAGCTGGAGACGGTAGGTGGCGGTCGGCACGACAGGAGTCATGGGACCTTACGTACCCGTCCCACGCCGTTTCGTGTCACGTTCCCGTCTGCGGGCCCGGCGGGGGCCGTTCGCGCCGTTCCCCGCGCCCCTAGGAGGGGCCGCGCCCCATCAGGGGCGCGGGGAACGGCGCGGGTCACCCCCACCGGCCCGCAGCCGACCCAGCACGCTCAGGCAGGTCGCTGCAGCACCACCATGCTGCGGTCCACCAGCGACAGGCGGTCGCCCGCCTTCACCTTCGCCCCGGCCCCGGGGGCGACCCCCGCGGACCGGCCCGTATCCACGACCACCTGCCACTGCCGCCCGTGATTCACCGGCACCACGAACTCCAGCGTCTTCGGCGAGGCGTTGAACAGCATCAGGAACGAGTCGTCGCTGATGCGCTCCCCGCGTGGCCCCGGTTCGGAGATCGCGTTGCCGTTGAGGAACACCGACAGCGCCCGCGACTGCGTGGAGTCCCAGTCGTCCTGGGTCATCTCCTCGCCGGCCGGGGTGAACCAGGCGATGTCCGACAGCTCGTCGTGGGTGCCCTCCACGGGCCGCCCGTGGAAGAAGCGGCGCCGCCGGAACACCGGATGCTCGCGCCGCAGCCGCACCATCGCGCGCGTGAACTCCAGCAGCTCGCTGCCGTCCTCGGGCCACGGCACCCACGACAGCTCGGTGTCCTGGCAGTACGCGTTGTTGTTGCCGTGCTGCGTACGAGCGAACTCGTCGCCGTGGCTGAGCATCGGCACGCCCTGCGAGAGCAGCAGCGTCGCGGTGAAGTTGCGCATCTGGCGCCCGCGCAGCTCCAGGACCCCCGGGTCGTCGGTGTCGCCCTCGGCCCCGCAGTTCCACGAGCGGTTGTGGCTCTCGCCGTCGTTGTTGTCCTCGCCGTTCGCGTCGTTGTGCTTCTCGTTGTACGACACCAGGTCGTGCATCGTGAAGCCGTCGTGGCAGGTGACGAAGTTGATGGAGGCCAGCGGGCGCCGCCCGTCGTCCTGGTAGAGGTCCGAGGACCCCGTCAGCCGGGACGCGAACTCGGCGAGCGTCTGCGGCTCGCCCCGCCACATGTCCCGTACGGTGTCGCGGTACTTTCCGTTCCACTCGGTCCACAGCGGCGGGAAGTTGCCCACCTGGTAGCCGCCCTCGCCGACGTCCCAGGGCTCGGCGATCAGCTTCACCTGGGAGACCACCGGGTCCTGCTGGACCAGGTCGAAGAACGACGACAGCCGGTCCACCTCGTGGAACTGCCGCGCCAGGGTCGCCGCCAGGTCGAAGCGGAACCCGTCGACGTGCATCTCGGTGACCCAGTACCGCAGCGAGTCCATGATCAGCTGGAGCACGTGCGGGGAGCGCATGAGCAGCGAGTTGCCCGTGCCCGTGGTGTCCATGTAGTAGGTGGGGTCGTCGGTGAGGCGGTAGTACGAGGCGTTGTCGAGGCCCTTGAAGGACAGGGTCGGGCCCAGGTGGTTGCCCTCGGCGGTGTGGTTGTAGACCACGTCGAGGATGACCTCGATACCCGCCTCGTGCAGCGCGCGGACGGCCGACTTGAACTCCAGGACCTGCTGTCCGCGGTCGCCCCAGGACGCGTACGCGTTGTGGGGGGCGAAGAAGCCGATCGTGTTGTAGCCCCAGTAGTTGTTGAGACTCATGTCGACCAGACGGTGGTCGTTCACGAATTGGTGAACGGGCATCAGTTCGAGGGCTGTGACGCCCAGTTCGGTCAGGTGTTCGATGACGGCCGGATGGGCGAGCGCCGCGTACGTGCCGCGCAGCTCGTCGGGCAGCCCGGGGTGCCGCATCGTCAGACCCTTCACATGGGCCTCGTACAGCACGGTGTGGTGGTACTCCGTGCGCGGGCGCCGGTCGTCGCCCCAGTCGAAGTACGGATTGACCACCACGGAGCTCATCGTGTGGGGTGCCGAGTCCAGGTCATTGCGCCTGCCGGGCGACTTGAAGTGGTAGCCGTACACCTCCTCGCCCCAGTCGATGCTGCCGCTTATGGCCTTCGCGTACGGGTCGAGCAGCAGCTTCGCCGAATTGCAGCGCTGCCCCCGCTCCGGCTCGTAGGGACCGTGCACGCGGAAGCCGTACCGCTGGCCCGGCATCACGCCGGGCAGGTACGCGTGCCGGACGAACGCGTCGGTCTCGCGCAGCTCTATCGCCGTTTCCGAGCCGTCGTCGTGCAGCAGACACAGCTCGATCCGGTCCGCGGCCTCCGAGAAGACCGCGAAATTCGTGCCGGCGCCGTCGTACGTGGCACCGAGTGGGTACGCCTGTCCAGGCCAGACCTGCATGGATGCAACTCTTCCAGTTGTGCGACGTCGCAGAGGGCGACTCCCGCCCGAGTGTCCCCGAAACTGATGGAACCACCTAGGACTTACCTCCCTCTTACCGGTCGACCAGTGCATACGCGGTATGCCGAACCAGTGGGACTCGATCGACTCCTAGGGATACAGGGGAAGTAGGGGGAAATGTGCGCACAATAGTGCACCGCCATCTGGGCAAGGTGGTGGCGGGCGCGGCCATAGCGGTCGCCGGGACCGCCGTGATGGTCGGAATCACCCTGCCGGGCTCGGCGGGTGCGGACGACTCCGGCGGCCAGGGGACGGGACGGACCGCGCAGACGGCGGGCCAGGCCCAGGAGCAGGGCCAGGGGCAGGGCGCCGTGCAGCCGGGCGTCGTCGAGCAGGCTCCGGCCGAGGGCGACCGGGGCAAGGGGCGCGACCCGCTCACCGACGACGAGACCGAACGGGTTCAGAACCTCGCCCTGGACCGCGGGCTCTCGCGCAGCAGCGAGAACGTCGAGGGAGACAAGGGGCCGCAGCGGATCACCGTCGACCTCTCCGAGCCCGAGGCGAGCGAACTGGACGACCCGAACGCGCCGCGCCGCGCCGAGGTGTCGTTCTACGACTACAAGGACGACTCGCTCGTCACCAGGACGGTGAACCTCGACACCGGCAAGGTCGAGTCGACCGACACCCAGCACGGCGTCCAGCCGCCGCTCAGCCGTGACGAGACCGTCGAGGCCGCGCGGCTCCTGATCGCCGCCCCGCTGGGCGCCGGACTGAGGGCCGACTACAAGGACGCGACCGGCAACGAGCTGACCACTCCCGACCAGTTGATGCTCAACAGCATGGTCTTCCGGGCGGTCCCGGGAACGCCGGCCTCCGTCGCGGACTGCGGCAAGCACCGCTGCACGCGGCTCTTCGTGAAGGTGAAGAACGGGTCCTGGATCGACAGCCGTGACCTGGTGGTCGACCTGAGCACCCGCAAGGTCGCCAAGGTCGGCTGAGTCTCTTCGGTCCACCTGCCTCCGTCCATCGGTTCAACGGCCCCACTTCACCTTTCCCACTTTCCTGCTTGTGCAAGGGAGTAATTTCTTCATGCGCGTGAACAGAATCAGCCGCGCCCGCAGGCGGACGGCGGTCGGCCTCTCGGCGGTCGCCCTCACCGCAGGCGTCACGACGGCCGCGGGACCGGCCGCCGCCGAGACCCGCACCGCCCCCGCGGCTGCCGCCGCCGACTGCAGCGCGGCGTACAAGATCGAGCAGAAGCTCGCCACCGGCACCACCTGGACGATGTGCTGGCACTACGAGAGCGAGGCCGGGCTCGTCCTGGAGAACGTCTCGTACCAGCCCAAGGGCGAGACCAAGCCGATACGGGTCCTCACCAGCGCGAAGCTCGCCCAGATCCACGTCCCCTACGACGACGGCTCGGTCGAGTACGACGACCTCACGGGCTTCGGCTTCGGGCAGGGCCTGATGGAGATGGCCCCCGGCGAGTGCCCCGGCGGCACCATCAAGACCGTCAAGGTCCCGGACGCCTGGGACCCGGAGCACCCGAACGTCAAGGGCCTGTGCACCACGACCCGTTCGCGCGGCCACGCCTACCGCATGCAGGGCGACACGGCGGGCAAGGTCTGGCAGAAGCAGGGCAAGGACCTGCTCGTCTACACGGTCAACCAGGTCGGCTGGTACGAGTACATGACCGAGTGGCGCTTCCAGGACGACGGCACGATCAACATGAACGTCGGCGCCACCGGCAGCCTCTCGCCCGCCGACTACGACGCCGGCGACGGCCGCGGCTGGCCGATAGGCAAGGGCGCCAAGGCGTACGCCACCAGCCACAGCCACAACGTCTTCTGGCGGCTCAACTTCGGCCTCGACGGCAGCTCCAAGAACAAGGTCGAGCAGTACGACTCCGTGGTCAGCCCGCCGGCCGCGGGCGGCGAGGCCCCGCGCAACAAGACCACTCGCACGAAGGTCACCAAGGAACTCGCGGGCGACGCCAAGAACATGCGCTGGTGGCGCGTGGTCAGCACGACCGGAAAGAACAAGGACGAACACGCCCGTTCGTACGAGTTCGTCCCGGGCGCCACCTCCAAGTACCCGGGCCGCAGCTTCACCAAGCGCGACATCTACTTCACCGAGTACAAGAAGTGCGAACAGTTCGCCAGCAACAACATCCGCAACTGCGGTACCGGAGGCGGTAAGTCCGTCGACAAGTGGGTCAACGGACAGACCCTCACCCACCCCGTGGCCTGGGTGAACGTCGGCTTCCACCATGTCGCCCGGGACGAGGACCAGCAGCCCATGCCGGTCCACTGGCAGGGCTTCTCGCTGGCCCCGCGGGACGTCACCGCTATGAATCCGCTCACTCCGCCGGAGCTGGCCGACCAGAACGGGCAAGTGGAACGCGGTAGTTGAGAAACGACCTGTCCATCCGGCTGCACCGCCCGCCGCTCCCGGAGTACCCTTCCTTGATCGTTGGCTGGGGGAGTGCTCGGGGGAGCGGAAGGCGGTGTGCGGGTGGGGTCCGGAGGGCTGGAGTTGCCCCCTGGTGACGGCGGTCACGAGGGGAGCTCCGCAGATGCCCCACCGGGAGCGGTGTCCCTCGCCCGGCCGATGGAGATCGGCGCGGAGCTGGACTGGGGCGCCGACGCCTGGCGTGAGGTGCGCACCCGCGCGCAGCGGGCCGGGCGCGCCTACATCTGGCTGAACCTCGTCGAACAGCGGCTGCGCGCGGTCGTGGCCGCTGTTCTGCGCCCGATCTACGAGCCCGTGCACGGCGAGGACGACTGGGTGGTCGCCGCCGCCGGACCCGCAGGACAGGAATGGGTCCAGCGGGCCGTCGCCGTCCGCGAGGTCAGCCGCCGCAAGGGTTACCTGCTCGACCCCGCCGACGACAACGTCTTGAGCTTCCTCACCCTGCCGCAACTGCGCGAGCTGATGGTGCAGCACTGGCCGTGCTTCGAGCCGTACTTCGACGAGCGCCGGGACGTCGAACTGGCCCTGGACGAACTGGAAGTCACCCGTAACGTCGTCTCGCGGAACCGGGCCCTGTCCGAGGCCGTCCTGGCCCAGGCCGAGCGCGCCTCCGCGAAGCTCCTGGAGATCCTCGGCGCGGGCAGCGACGTGCCGTCCGGCCGCCGGCTGCCCGTCGACGCCGTCGAGAACCTGGTCGGCGACCGGTACGCCGACGTGGTGGCCGTGCACTCGGACCGGGTACGGCTGCTGCGGCAGTTCCCCGCCGAGGACTTCTTCGGCGGCTCCCGGCGCCTGGACGCGATCGGTATCGGCCTGAACCTCCTCGTGCAGAACTTCTCGGGGCGGCGGCTCGTGCGGCTGGCCGAGTCCGGCTGCCGGACCCGGCTGCTGTTCCTGAACCCCGCCTCCAGCGCGGTGAAGCGGCGCGAACGAGAACTGGGCATAAAGCGCGGCGAGTTGAGCCGTTCCGTGGAGATGAACATCCTGCACATGCGCCGGGTGCGGGCCCGGCTGCGCGATCCCGGCGCCTTCGAGATCCAGGTCTACGACGAGACGCCCCGCTTCACGGCGTACCTCGTGGACGGGGACGGCTCGGACGGTGTGGCGGTCGTGCAGTCGTATCTGCGCCGCACCCGCGGGATGGAGGCGCCGGTACTCGTTCTGCGGGGCGGCGGCCGACTGCTGAAGCCGGACGAGATGGGCGAAGAAGGGCTTTTCGGAACGTACCGCGAGGAGTTCGAGGTGGCCTGGGCGGATTCGCGGCCTGTGTCCTGACCGGTCCCGTTCCCCCGGGTGACGCGGTGACGCGGTGACGCGGTGGCGCGGTGGCCGGTAAGCGGAACGCGGTCCTCGGATTGTCAGTGGCCCGTGGCATCGTGGAGATCACTGGGGGAACGCACCACGAAGAAGGGGGCCGGCATGGCTTGGCACGGGGAGCTGCTGATCGGCTTCGACCTGGAGACGACCGGGACCGATCCGCGCGAGGCGCGTATCGTCACCGGAGCGGTGATAGAGGTCCGCGGCGGGGAGCCCGCCGGGCGCCGGGAGTGGCTGGCCGACCCGGGGGTCGAGATCCCGGCGGACGCGGTCGCGGTGCACGGGATCAGCAACGAGAGAGCGGCGGCCGAGGGCAGGCCCGCCGACCAGGTGGCCGACGCGATCGCCTCGGTGCTCGTCTCGTACTGGCAGGCGGGTGTCCCGGTCGTGGCGTACAACGCGGCCTTCGACCTGACCCTGCTCTCCGCCGAACTGCGCAGGTACGGACTGCCGTCACTGCGCGAGCGGCTCGGCGGGATCGACCCGGGGCCGGTCATCGACCCCTACACGATCGACCGCTCGGTGGACCGCTACCGCCGGGGCAAGCGGAATCTCGAAGCGGTCTGCTCGGAGTACGGCGTCTCGCTGGAATCCGCCCACGACGCCACGGCCGACGCCCTGGCCGCGGGCCGGCTGGCCGCCGCGATAGCCGTCCGCCACCCGAAGGTGGCCGCGCTCGGCCCCGCCGAACTGCACCGCCGCCAGATCGAGTGGTACGCGGAGTGGGCGGCGGACTTCCAGAGCTTCCTGCGCCGCAAGGGGGACGCGGAGGCCGTGGTGGACGGCGTCTGGCCCGTCCGGGACCTTACGGACGAGCGGGTCTGAGCCGGGGTCAGCCGGCGGGGCCGGGGCCGGCGATGCGCTCGACGCGCGGTCCGGCGAGCCGGGCGTAGTCGGCGCCGGAGACGACCAGGGAGCGGTCGAGACGGGCCGCGTTGAAGTAGAGGCGCGGCTGGGCCACGACGTCCGGGTCGGCGACGACGTCGAGGTCCGCGTCGAAGCTGAAGGGGAGGACGGTGCCGGGCACGGAGCGGGCGAGCCGTTCCGCGGTGGCCGCGTCACTGAAACCGGCGTAGCGCGCCGAGTAGAGCGCCTTGACCGCGTCCAGGTCCACGCGGCGGTCGCCGGGGACGACGGCGAGGACGTTGCGGGTCGTTCTACGGTCCAGCTTGACCCGCAGCACGATGCACTTCGCGGCCTCGGACTCCGGGTGGCCCCGCAGGGCGCAGACCGCCTCGGTGCTGCCCTCCGGCTCATGGTCGATGAGCTCGTACTCGACGGAGGCGCTGTCCAGCAGGGTGATCAGACGCTCGTAGGTGTCGTGGTTGTCGTGCTCGGACATGCGGGGTCCTCTGTGAGAGCCGGCGGGGTGGGCGCGGTCGTGACGTGCGGGTCCGCTGTGGTCGGCCGCGCAGTTCCCCGCGCCCCTGACGGGGCCCGTGGCGAGGCGGCCTTCGTCGAGCGGGCCCGGTGGGCGCGTTCTATCGCCTGGCCCCAGTAGGTTCCGGCGACCAGCAGGGTCGCGCCCAGGCCCGTCAGGGGGGTGAAGTGGTCGCCGGCCAGGGCGATTCCCACCGCCGCGGCCCAGATCGGCTCGGTGCCCAGCAGGAGGCTGGCCCGGCTGGCCGAGGTGCGCTGGACGGCCCAGGTCTGGGCGAGGAAGGCGAACACGCTGCAGAACAGGGCGAGATAGACCAGTTGGGCCCAGCCCGCCGCGCCGACGTGCACGAGGGTGGGCAGGTCGCCCGACGCGGGGATCAGGAACAGCACGGTGCCGACGAGGGTCTGCACGGTGGTCAGCCGCAGCGGCCGGACAGCGCGGCCGACGGCGAGCCGGCCGACGAGCGCGACATGCCCGGCGCGTATCACCGCGGCGGCGAGCATCAGCAGGTCGCCGAGCCGGGGCGCGTGGAAACCGTTGCCCGACATGAGGAGGCCGACGGCCAGCAGACAGACGCCCGCGGCGGCGTAGAAGGCCGGAGGGAGGCCGCCGCTGCGGCCGGTGCGGTCCAGGAGAGGAGTGATCACGATGGTCAGGCTGATGATGAGTCCCGCGTTGGCGGCACTGGTATGTGCGACGCCGTACGTCTCCACGACCAGGACGGCCGCCTGGGTGACTCCCAGGGGCAGCCCGAGCCGGATCTCGTCACGGGTCCACGGACCGGACTTCCGGTCGGCGGCGACCAGGCCGAGACAGGCGAGCGCGGACAGGGCGTACCGCGCGAACAGCACCACCAGGACAGGCAGCACGGCGGTCGCCGTCTGGGCGGCCAGATAACTGGAGCCCCAGACGAGGGCGACGAGGAGGAGTACCGCATCGGTACGGCGGGCATCGGGCACGCGCTCACCCTGCCCTGTCGCGACTCTGAAGCACAGAGCCAACTTCTAAAACGATCCTTTAGCATCACTACATCGGCGCATCACCGCATTCGGAGGGAGCGCCGGGGAGGGCCGGTCGGAGCCGAGGAGGGTCGAGGAGGGTCGAGGACATGGACGAACGACAACTGAGGATCCTGCGTGAGCTGGGCGAACTGGGCAGTGTGACGGCGGTCGCCGAGGCGCTGCTGGTGACGCCCTCGGCGATCTCCCAGCAACTGCGGCTGCTGCAGCGCGCGATTCCCGTACCGCTCACCGAGCGCCAGGGGCGGCGGCTGGCCCTCACGGACGCCGGACAGGCCCTGGCCGGCGCGGCGATCGAGGTCGAGACGGCGCTGGAGCGCGCCCGGCACACCGTCGAGGAGTTCGTGGACCGGCCGGACGGCGAGGTGTCGGTGGCCGCCTTCCACAGCGGGGCTTCGGCGTTCTTCCCCCTGCTGCTGCGGGCGCTGGCCGCACCCGGCAGCCCCGGCCTCTGCCTGGCCGACGCGGACGTGACGCAGGACGACTTCCCGCCGCTGACCCGGGAGTACGACCTGGTGCTCGCCCACCGCCTCGAACACACCCCCGGCTGGCCGAGCACCGTCACCGCCACGACCCTGCTGCGCGAACCGCTCGACGTGGCCATGCCCGCCGACCATCCGCTGGCGGTCAAGCGGCGGCTCACCCCGCTCGACGTGGCCGACGAGCCCTGGATCACCGCGCACGACGGCTTCCCGGTGGTGGCCACCATCGACGCGATCGCCACGGCCGCGGGGCGCCGGCTGCGGCTGGCCCACCGCATCAACGAGTTCGCGGTGGTCGCCGAGGCGGTCGCCGCGGGTGGGGGCCTCGCCCTGATGCCCCGCTGGACGATGCGCCCGCACCCCGCCCTGGTCCTCAAACCCCTCAGCGGCGTCCGGGCCCGCCGCCAGATCGACGCCCTCCACCGCCCCGAACGCACAGCCCGCAAGGCGGTACGCACGGTTCTCGCCGAGTTGCACCGGGCGGCCGACACGATCCGCACACAGGGCTGAGAAGCCCCGCCCCAGGGCAGTCCCCCGAGCCCCTCAAGACAAAAGACTGCGCAGTTCCCCGCGCCCCTAAAGGCAAAGGACTGCGCCGTTCCCCGCGCCCCTAAAGGCGAAGGACTGCGCCGTTCCCCGCGCCCCTGAAGGGGCAAAAGCTGGGGCGCGGCCCCGCTTTCAGGGGCGCGGGGAACGGCGCGGCCGGCCACGACGCGCCCGCAGGCAACCCACCGGCTCGGCTACGGAGCGCTCAGAACGGAAACCACCGCACCGCGTCGTCGCCATCCCGCAGGGACGCCACCCGCCGCTCGAACTCGGCGAGCGCCCGAGGATTGCTCGGCGCATGCTGCGCAACCCACGCACAGCTCGCAGTCTCCCGCGCCCCGCGCAACACCCCGCACCCCTCCCACTCCCGCACATCCCACCCGTACGTCCCCGTGAACGTCTCGTACGCCTCGGCGGACAGCCCGTACCGGTCGCGGGACAGGGCCAGCACCACCAGGTCGTGCTCCCGCAGGTCCGCGGAGAACGTCTCCAGGTCGACCAGGACGGGCCCGTCGGGGCCGACATGCACATTGCGGGGCAGCGCGTCACCGTGGATCGGCCCCGGCGGCAACTCCGGTGTGAGCGCGGCGGCGGCCGTGGCGAACCCGTCCCGCCGGTCCCGCAGGAACGCCGCGTCCGCCGGATCGATCACGTCCCCCGCGAGCCGCAACCACCGCTCCACCCCGCCCAGCAGCTCACGGGGCGGCAGCGCGAACGCGGGGGAGGGCAGGGCGTGCACCACCCGCAGCAGTTCGGCCAGATCGCGCGGTTCGGCCGGGCGGACGGGGTCGGACAGCCGGTGCCACAGCGTCACCGGGTGACCGTCGACGAACCGTGCCTCGGGCTCGGCGGGCCGCACCGCCGGGACGCCCGCCTCGGCGAGCCAGAGGGCGACGGCCAGCTCCCGCCGCGCCCGGTCGAGGAGTTCGGTGTCGCGGCCCACCTTGACCACCAGGTCACCGAGGGCGAAGACGGCGTTCTCGCCCAGCGCGAGCAGCACCGCGTCCCGGCCGTCCCGCCCGGCCGGGCCGATCCGCGCCTCGGCGAGTACGTCCCGCGCCTGTGCCTCGTCCATCACTCGCCTTCCATGAAGCCTCTGGCCAAGCCTGTGGCCAAGCCCTCGGCTCCCGCAGTTCCCGCGCACGGCGTCGCACGCCCTCGCACGCCATTCTGCCCCGGGCCGTGGACACGACAGCACGCCGTGCGTCGCCGGGCGTCCCATCCGCACTGGTGGGGGCCGCGGGCCGGGCGCGCGTGCTGTCTTGACGCCGTGTCGCCGGATCACGACGATGACGGGGGCCACCGGGACGGCCAGATCTACACGAACCGCTCAGAGGAGCCGATTCCGTGACATTGGCGACCGCAAGGAAGCGGTCAGCGAAGCCCTCGCCGCGGGCCGGCGGGGGCCGCCCCGTCGACCACGGCGCCTGGTTCCTGGTGCTGCCCGCGCTGATCCCGATCCTGGTGCTCAGCGTCGGCCCGCTCCTGTACGGCATCGCCCTGGCGTTCACCGACGCGCAGTCCGGCCGGACCGAGCCCACGCGGTGGATCGGCACCCTCAACTTCCAGGATCTGCTGCACGACACCCTGTTCTGGGAGTCGTTCCGGATCGGCCTGGTGTGGGCGGTCGGCGTGACCGTCCCGCAGTTCCTGCTCGCGCTGGGGCTCGCCCTGCTGCTCAACGAGGAACTGCGGCTGCGCTGGCTGGCGCGGGCGCTGGCGATCATCCCGTGGGCGATGCCCGAGGTCGTGGTCGGCATCATGTGGCGGCTCGTCTACAACCCGGACGCGGGCATCCTCAACGAGACGATCCGCGATCTGGGCCTGGGCGACGGCCGGGACTGGCTGTCGGGCCTCTCCACCGCGCTGCCCGCCGTGATCGTCGTCGGGATCTGGGCCGGCATGCCCCAGACGACGGTCGCCCTGCTCGCCGGGCTGCAGAACACCCCGCGCGAACTCCATGAGGCCGCCGCCATGGACGGCGCGGGCGCCTGGCGGCGTTTCCGCACGGTCACCTGGCCCGCGCTGAAACCGGTCGCGCTCGCCATCACGGCGCTCAACTTCATCTGGAACTTCAACTCGTTCGCCCTGGTCTACGTGCTGACCAACGGCGGACCGGGCGGCCGTACCCGGCTGCCGATGCTGTTCGCCTACGAAGAGGCCTTCCGCTACGGCCAGTTCGGCTACGCGGCGGCGATGGGATGCGTGATGGTCGCGGTGATCTCGGTGATCCTCGCCGTCCACCTGGTCGGCCGGCTGCGGGGAGGCGAGGACGCGTGAGGACGAGCAGAAGGGCCCGCGCGGGCCAGTACGCGGCGCTCCTCGCGTATCTGGTCTTCCTGGCCTTCCCGTTCCTGTGGCTGGTCTCCACGGCCTTCAAGCCGGCGCGCGAGCTGGCGAGCCTGCATCCGACCTGGCTGCCCCAGGACCCGACCCTCGACAACTTCCGGCAGGCCTTCGACGAACAGCCGCTGCTGCGGGCCGCGTCGAACTCGCTGGTCGCGGCGCTCGGCGCGGCCGTGATCGCCGTACTGATCGCCACCCCGATGGCGTACGTCATGGCCCGGCACCGCACCCGGCTCGCGAAGGCGGCCACCGGCTGGGTGGTCGTCAGCCAGGCCTTCCCGTTCGTCCTGGTGATCATCCCGCTGTTCCTCGTCCTGAAGAACCTGCACCTGATCAACTCCGTGGGCGGGCTGGTCATGGTCTACGTGGTGTGGGCCCTGCCGTTCGCGCTCTGGATGCTGGTGGGGTACGTACGGGCGGTGCCGGCCGAAATGGAGGAGGCCGCCGCGGTGGACGGAGCCGGCAAGGTGCGGACGCTGGTCTCGATCACCGCGCCGCTCCTCGCGCCGGGCATCGTGGCCACGGCCCTGTTCGCGTTCATCAGCGCGTGGAACGAGTTCTTCTTCGCGCTGGTGCTGCTCAAGACCCCGGAGAAACAGACCTTGCCCGTCGTCCTCACCCACTTCCTCGGCGCGGAGGGCGTGGCGGACCTCGGCCCCCTCGCCGCCGCCGCGTTCCTGGCGACCATCCCCTCGCTGGTCGTCTTCGCACTCATCCAGAAACGGATCACGGGCGGCATGCTCGCCGGGGCGGTGAAGAGCTGATGCGGATGCGGATGCGGATGCGGATGCGGATGCGGATGCGGTCGCGGTTGCGGTTGCGGATGGGGATGGGGATGCGGTTGCGTGGGAGGTGGAGTGCCGCGCTCGTCGCGGGGCTGCTCGTGGCCGCGGGCTCCGGCTGTTCCGGAGACGGGAGCGGCTCCGAGGACGGGCGGATCACGCTCCGCTTCCAGTCGCTGGCCTGGCAGAAGGAGTCCGTCGACGCCGGCAAGGAACTGGTGCGGGAGTGGAACGCCGCGCATCCGGACGTCCGGGTCGAGTACGTGCAGGGCTCCTGGGACAGCGTCCACGACCAGCTGCTCACGTCCTTCGAGGGCGGTGAGGCGCCGGACATCATCCACGACGCGTCGGACGACCTCGCGGACTTCGCGTACGGCGGGTATCTCGCGGATCTGCGCGGGCTGCTGTCCGAGCGGCTCACCTCCGACATTCCGGGGCGGAGTTGGCAGACGACGACCTTCGGGGACGGGGTCTATGGTGTGCCGTTCCTCCAGGAGCCGCGGGTTCTGATCGCCAACGCCAAGTGGCTCAAGGAGTCGGGAGTACGGATCCCCACGCCCGAAAAGCCCTGGAGCTGGGCCGAGTTCAGGCGGATCACCGACCGACTGGGCGCGGGGGAGGGCAAGTACGGGGTGGCCTGGCCGCTCAAGGAACCCGTCTCGGCCACGCTCAACCTGTCGCTGTCGACCGGCGGGCAGCTGTTCCACCGCGGTGCCGACGGCAAGGTGCGGATCCGGTTCGACAAGGGCGACGAGGTCGTGCCGCGCACGATCCACGACCAGGTCAACGTCGACGACAGCGCGTCGGGCTCGACGCTCGGCAGCGGTGGGTCCGACACGCTGCCCGGCTTCTTCGGGGGCAAGTACGCGATGGTTCCGCTCGGGTTCTCCTACCGGCAGCAGATCGTGCAGCAGGCGCCGAAGGGGTTCGACTGGCAGGTGCTGCCCGCGCCCGCCGGGGCCGACGGGCTCACCCAGGGGGTGAGCCCGCAGACGCTGTCCGTCGCCGAGGACAGTCCGCACAAGAAGGAGGCCGCGGCCTTCATCGACTTCCTGCTCCGGCCGCGGAACATGGTGCGGCTCGCGCTGGGGGACTGGATGCTGCCGACCGGTACGGAGGCGTTGCGGGATCCGGCGCTGCGGAGCGAGAGGAACGGCTGGGCCGTGGGGGCCGCGCTCGCCGGGGAGCTGCGGTCCGCTCCCGCGCAGTCCGTGCGGGGGTATCCGGAGTGGAAGGACAAGGTGGCCACGCCCGCGTATCAGGAGTACTACAGCGGGGCCATCGGGATGGGGGAGTTGCGGCGGCGGTTGGTGAAGGACGGGAACCTGGTGTTGGCCCGCTACCAGAGGTGACGGGCCGTTGCCCCGGGGGTGGCGTGGTCCGGCGGGCTGTCGGGTGCGGGTCCGGTGGGGGGCTGGTCGCGCAGTTCCCCGCGCCCCTGAAAGCGGGCGGTGCGCTTGGTCGGGTCGGTTGGCGGGTGGGGTCCGGTGGGGGGCTCGTCGCGCCGTTCCCCGCGCCCCTGAAGGGAAACTAGGTTGTACGAGACGTCTCGTCTTGTTTAAGGTCGGCGCATGACCACGCCGCATCGCGCCGCCCCCGCCCACATCGCCATGTTCTCCATCGCCGCCCACGGGCATGTGAACCCGAGTCTCGAAGTGATCCGGGAGCTTGTCGCCCGGGGGCACCGGGTCACGTACGCGATCCCGCCCGTCTTCGCCGACAAGGTCGCGGAGACCGGCGCCGAGCCGAAGCCGTGGACGTCGACCCTGCCGTCGCCCGACGACGACCCCAGCGCCTGGGGGAGCACGCTCCTGGACAACGTGGAGCCCTTCCTCGCGGACGCCGTTCAGGCGCTCCCGCAGCTCATCGAGGCGTACGAGGGCGACGAGCCGGACCTCGTACTGCACGACATCACCTCGTACCCGGCCCGCGTCCTCGCCCACCGCTGGGGCGTCCCCGCCGTCTCGCTCTCGCCGAACCTCGTCGCCTGGGAGGGGTACGAGGAGGAGGTCGCCGAGCCCATGTGGGCGGAGCCCAGGAAGACCGAGCGGGGGCAGGCGTACTACGCCCGCTTCCAGGCCTGGCTGGACGAGAACGGGGTCGACCTGGACCCGGATTCGTTCGGCGGGCGCCCCGACCGTTCCCTGGTCCTCATCCCGAAGGTCCTCCAGCCGAACGCCGACCGGGTCGACGAGTCCGTGTACACCTTCGTCGGCGCCTGTCAGGGCGACCGCGCCGCCCAGGGGGAGTGGCGGCGGCCCGACGGCGCCGAGCGCGTCGCCCTGGTGTCCCTGGGGTCCGCCTTCACCAAGCAGCCCGCCTTCTACCGCGCGTGCGTGCAGGCGTTCGCCGCACTGCCGGGCTGGCACCTGGTGCTCCAGATCGGCAAGCACGTCGACCCGGCCGAACTCGGCGAGATCCCGGCGAACGTGGAAGTCCGCGACTGGGTCCCGCAGTTCGCGATCCTCAGGCAGGCCGACGTCTTCGTCACGCACGCCGGGGCGGGCGGCAGCCAGGAGGGCATGGGGACCGCCACGCCGATGGTCTGCGTACCGCAGGCCGTCGACCAGTTCGGCAACGCGGACGTGCTCCAGGCGCTCGGAGTCGCCCGCCGTCTGCCCATGGAAGAGGTCACCGCCGACACCCTGCGCGAAGCAGTTCTGGCGATCGCCGACGATCCGGAAGTGGCACGGAAACTCAAGGTGATCCAGGCCGGGATGGCGGCCGAGGGAGGAACTTCACGAGCCGCGGATTTGATCGAGGCGGAAATTCCCGAAGGGCGTGACAAGGCGCACCAGGACACAGAAGGCCTGATCAGGTGACCGTCAGCGAACCCGGAATTCCCCCGGGTCACGGTTCCATGTAATTGGTGAAGCCATGGCGCACTTTGTATAACAGGAAGGTCATTCGGTAACGCTCGGGTAACGCAGGGTCTGTGCTGTCGGGTCATGGATCGGGTTGTTGAGTTCGACCTCTGACCCCCACAGAAGGTTGCACGGGCATCTTCTTGTTCTTTTCCCGAACAGGTTCTTAGCGTGAGGTGAACTCGTTACGAACTTTGGGAAGTTGACCTATGCGCCGTGACATACCGCCCCTCGCAGAGGTGCGCCGCATCACCGAGAAGAAGCGGGACGCCTGGTGGACCGTGCTGCTCGTCGACCCGGTCGCCACCCCGCTGGTGCGGTTGACCGCGAAGTACACGCGGATCACCCCGAACCAGATCACCTGGGGCGCGTTCCTGCTCGGTCTGGTCTCGGCGGCGTTCTTCGCGTTCGGTGACTGGCGGTGGCTGATCGCCGGCGCGTTCGTCTACCACCTGAGCTTCATCCTCGACTGCATGGACGGGAAGGTGGCCCGTCTCACCGGACAGGGCTCGGTCTTCGGCGCCTGGCTGGACTTCGTCTTCGACCGCATCCGGGTGGCGGTGTGCGGCGTCGCGCTGATGGCCGGGCAGTACGACCGCACCGGCGAGACGATCTACATCTGGCTGGCCGCCGCGGTCGTCTTCCTCGACACGCTGCGCTACATCAACGGCCTGGAGATCTTCAAGATCCGCCACACCATGCGCAAGCAGATCAAGGCACGGGTGCGGGCGGCCCGGCGCGCGGAGAACTCCGCGGAGCTCGCCTTCATGGAAGACCTGCTGCGCAACAACCCCGAGGCGGACATCGAGCAGGACATCCGCCAGGCGGCGACGGCCACGGTCACACCGGTGGGCGCCGTGGAGGTCGCGGAGAGCGCCGAGGTCGCCGAATTCGCGGAGCGCGAGCACGCGCAGGCGCCGACGGCGGCAGCGGCAGCGACCGCGACCGCGACCGCGACGGAGGCTGCTGAGGTCGAGGCCGGGGCCGAGACCGAGGCCGAGGCGCAGAACAAGGCTCCGGCCCGCGTGATCGACCTGCACCAGGAGTTCAGGCACCGCTTCCCGGTCTATCTCCGCGCCCGCTCCTTCTTCCTGCGCCACCGCATCCGTACGCACCTGGTGAGCGGTATCGAGTTCCAGATGGGCGTCTTCATCCTGGGCCCGCTGTTCGACTCGGTCATCAAGGCGACCATCGTCTCCGGCGCCCTGCTCCTCGTCTTCGAGCTGGCCATCATCTACAAGCTGCTGCTGTCCACCCGGGACTTCACGCGCACGATCGACTCCTTCGAGCGCGAAGAGGTCGCCACCGCGGCCTGACCGGCCGACCGCGAACGGCAGCGGGGCCGGGGCACATGCCCCGGCCCCGCTGCCGTTCAGTGTTGCCACTCGGTACGGAAGCGGCCGGTCAGACGCCGACCCTCTCACCCTCGACCGCCGGAGGATGAGGCGGCTGCGGCTGCGTCGACGGCTCCTCGAACGACTCGTCGTGACTGAGGTCCGGCAGCCGGTTCAGCCACTTCGGGAAGTACCAGTTGCGCTCGCCGAGCAGGGCCATGACCGCCGGGAGCAGCACACCGCGGATGATCGTGGCGTCGATGAGGACCGCCGCCGCGAGGCCCACACCCATCTGCTTCATGGACTGCATGGACAGCGTGCCGAAGATCGCGAAGACGGCGACCATGATGACGGCGGCGCTGGTGATGACACCGGCCGTGGTGACGACGCCGTGCTGGATGGCGTCCCGGGTCGTCAGCCCGCGCAGCCGCGCCTCACGGATCCGCGAGACCACGAACACGTGGTAGTCCATCGAGAGCCCGAAGAGGATCACGAAGAGGAACAGCGGCAGCCAGGTGATGATCGCGCCCACACCCTCGGCGCCCACCAGCGACGCGCCCCAGCCGTGCTGGAAGACGGCGACCAGGATGCCGTACGCCGCTCCGACCGACAGGAGGTTGAGGACGATCGAGGTGACCGCGATGGTCAGCGAGCGGAACGACAGGAGCATCAGCACGAAGGCGAAGACCACGACGAAGGCGAAGACCGGGGCCACCGCGCTGCCGAGCTGGTCGTTGAAGTCCTTCGAACCCGCCACCTGACCGGACACCGGGGCCTCTACCCCGTCGACCTTGCCGAGCGTCGCGGGACGGACCTCGTCGCGGATGATCGTCAGGCTCTTCTCGGCCTTGTCGAGGTTCGAGCCGCCCACCAGCGGTACGTACACGAAGGCGATGTTCTGCGCGTCGTGCACCTTGACGTCGACCGGGCCGCGCGAGGCGCCCGAACTGACCGCCTGAGCACGGAAGTCGGCGAGCGCGGACTTCACCTCGGGGGAGTTGATGTCATCGGCCTTGACAACAACCTCGGCCGGGTCGGAACCACCGGGGAAGGCCTCGTTCACCCGCTCGTACGTCGCCACGATCGGCAGCGAGTCACCGAACTCCTGGTCCAGCGTGAGGTTCTGGGTCTTCATGCCGAGCGCGGGAGCGGCGATGGCCACCAGGGCGCCCGCCGCGACGACCAGGGAGATCGCGGGCTTGGCCAGCACCACGCGCAGGACGGCCGTCCAGAAGCGGCTGTCGTTGCCGGAACCGCCGTTGCCGGGACCGCCGTTGGTCTTGCGGCGCTTGTCCGGGTGCAGGAACGGGATCCGCCCCTTCTCGACCCGCTTGCCGAGCAGCGAGAGGACCGCGGGCAGCACCGTCACCGAGCCGACCATGGCGACCGCCACGACCATCAGTGAGGCGAGCCCCATCGCCTTGAAGGTGGCGATCCCGGTGAACAGCATGCCCGCCATCGCCACGCACACCGTGACACCGGAGACGATGATGGCCCGGCCACTGGTCGCCGCGGCGATGCGCAGCGCGGTCTCGGGGTCCCGGCCCGCGGCACGCTCCTCGCGCTCGCGCCGCAGATAGAACAGGCAGTAGTCGACGCCGACCGCCAGCCCGACCAGCAGCATCACGGAGCTGGACGTGTCGTCCATCGGCTGGACATGACTGACGATCATCATCAGGCCCATGGTGGCGATGATCGCGGTGATCGCGAGCAGTACCGGCACCAGTGCCGCCACCACCGCGCCGAACGCGACCAGCAGGATCCCGAGCGCCACGGGCACGGCGGAGATCTCGGCCTGCTGGAAGTCGTCGCCGAAGGCGTCGTCGAACGTCTTGTTCATGCTGGCGCCGCCGATCTCCTCGATCCGCACCGCCCCATGGTCCTTCTGGACCTTCTCCACGGCCTTCAGAACGGGCTCCACCCGCTCGCCCGCCGTGTCCGCGTCGCCGCGCATGTCGAACTGGACCAGCGCGCTGCGGCCGTCCTTCGAGATCGTCTTCGTGTCGTACGGCGAGGTCACGTCGGTCACCTTGCCGGTGCCCTCGACCGCCTTGATCACGGCGGCGACGGCGGCACGGAACTCGCTGTCGGTCGCCTTGAGACCGGTGTCCTTGGCCTGGAGGAGCACGGTCTCCCCGGCCGGCTCCTCGATCCCCGCCTGCTCCGCGATGGCCGCGGCCCGGCCCGTCTCGCCCCCGAGCTGCTCGCTGTCCTTGAGCTCGACCGTGCCCGCCGCCGAGCCGAGTCCCATCGCCAGAACGACGAACAGCACCCAGATCCCGACGGCCGCCCAGCGGTGCCGGGCGCTCCAGCCACCGGCCCGGGCCGCTATCCCCCGTACCCGCGTGTCTCGCTTCCCCATGACGGGCATGCCCCCTTGTCCTGGGCGCCGACCCCTTGCCGACACCTTCCGATATGAAGGTATGGCGCGGATAAGGGCCGCTCCTCGTGCTATCCGGTGAAGTCCGGAGGTCGGAAGTCCTCCCCCCGGCCCCCGTGACCTCCCCACTGAGGAGGATGAGAGGCCCTTACATGTAAAGCCGCTCCTCGGGGGTCGCGCCCGAGCTGACCGGTCGGTAACCTGCGTTTCGCCGGGGCGGCCCGGCCCGGCGGCCGTCGTGCCCACCCCCACGGGGCACGACGGCCGTCCTAGGGTGTGGGCATGACCTCGGGGACGACGACGTACGCGGCACTGCTGCGCGGGATCAATGTGGGCGGCAGCCGGAAGGTGCCCATGGCCGAGCTGCGCACCCTCCTGGAGGGGCTCGGGCACGGCGGCGTACGCACGTATCTGCAGAGCGGGAACGCCGTGTTCACCAGCGACCACGGCGACGAGGACTCCCTCGCCGGGGAATTGGCGGGAGCCCTCGCCGAGCGCTTCGGTTTCACGGTCGACGTGCTGGTGCGCGACCACGCGTATCTGCGGGCCGTCCTCGACGCCTGCCCGTTCCCGGCCGCCGAACTGGAGGCCAGACAGCTGCACGTCACGTACTTCTCGGCGCCGGTCGACGCCGCACGCTTCGCGTCGGTCGACCGACAGGCCTTCCTGCCCGAGGAGTTCCGCCTCGGCGACCGCGCGCTGTACCTGTACGCCCCCGACGGCCTCGGCCGCTCCAAACTGGCGGAGAGCCTGGCGAAGCCCCGGGTGACGAAGGGCGTCGTCGCCACCACGCGCAACTGGAACACGGTCGTGAAACTCGTCGAGTCGACCGGTGGGTGAGCCCGGACCCGACGACGCCGTACAGGCGGCCGTCGAGCACGTCCACCCATCGTTGGGTCGTACACGCGACTGTGGCAGGCTCGGGCGTATGCGCTACATCATCATCGGAGCAGGGGCCGTGGGCGGGGCCGTCGGCGGACGTCTCGCCGAGTCGGGACACGACGTGGTGCTCGTCGCGCGCGGCGCGCACCACGAGGCCTTGCGCGAACGGGGACTGCGGCTCGTGACCCCCGACGGGACACGCACCCACCGACTGCCCGCGGTCGACGGCCCGTCGGCCCTCGGCGAACTGCGTGCCACGGACGTCCTCGTGCTCGCCGTCAAGACGCAGGACAGCGTGGCGGCGCTGGAGGAATGGGAGTCCGTCCCGGTGGCGGGCGGCGGTACGGCCGCCGAACGGCTCCCCTTGCTGTGCGCGCAGAACGGCGTGGAGAGCCAGCGACTCGCGCTGCGCCGCTTCCGCCGCGTGTACGGGGTGTGCGTGTGGCTGCCCGCCACCTTCGTCGAGCCGGGCGTGGTGTCGGCGGCCGGTACGCCGCTGACCGGCATCCTGCACCTCGGGCGCTTCCCGCACGGCACGGACGACACCGCGCGGGCCGTCGCCGCCGACCTGTCCGCGTCCCGCTTCGAGGCGCCGGTCGTACCCGATGTGACGCGCTGGCAGTACGCCAAGCTGCTCGCCAACCTCGCCAACGCCATCGAGGCGGTCAGCGGGGTCGTCGACAGCGAGGAGGCCTTGGCGCTGCAGGGCCGGGTACGCGCGGAGGGCGAGGCCGTGCTCGCCGCCGCGGGCATTCCGTACGCCTCGCAGGAGGAGCAGAAGGAGGCCCGCGCCGACAAGATGCACCTCGTCCCGCTCGACGGACAGGGGCGGGGCGGCGGGTCGTCCTGGCAGTCGCTGAGCCGTGGCACGGGCACGATCGAGGCGGACTACCTGAACGGGGAGATCGCCCTGCTGGGGCGCCTGCACGGCGTCCCGACGCCACTCAACGACCTGCTGCGAGGGCTCGCGAACGAGTTCGCGCGCGAGCGGCGTGCGGCGGGTTCGATGGAGGTGGCCGAGCTGGTACGGCTGGCCGACGAGGCGGTCGCGCAGGCCCTCCCGCTCTCCGGTGCCGCAACTCCGTGACACACGGCCCCTCGTATCCCTAGGGTGATGGGGCGATTACGGGGTGGGGGGACCGGAATGGTCGGAAGACAGTTGCCGTCGTTGCCGAAGATGCGCAAGGACGCGGTCACACGCAGGCTGTGCGCGTCGGTGCATCTCGACGCGGACTTCGCCCACGAGGCGGACCACAGACTCACCGGGGACGGCCTGAACGCCATGGGCCCGGCCCTCGGCGTCAACCTCGTCGCGCTCGCCCGGCACGCGCGCGTGGCCGTCCTGCACCGCGCCGCGCTCGACCGCCAACTCGCCTGGCTCTTCGCCGCCGGCTGGGCCGCGGTGCTCGCCGGCCTGGTCGCCCTCGTCAAGGGCCACGGACCGATCGCGATGACCGCCGTGTACGGGCCCGTGGCCGTCCTGGCCGCCGCCTGGTGGCTCGTCCACCACGACCAGGCGCGTGCCTGGGCCGCGGCCCAGGACGTCTACCGCAGCCACGACAAGGCCGAGAACCTCGCTCCGGCCGTCGAACAGGAGGCCGAGGCGCGGCTGCACGACCTCAAGCGGGCCAACGTGATCCCGTACACCGACTCCGCGGAACGCACCAACCCGTTCGTCGGCAGCGGTGACAAGATCAAGGAAACGCTCTGGCAGCCGATCGACGTCAGCAGGGCCGCGGACGCGCCCACCGGCGGCAAACTCACCATCCGCCCCTTCGACGCCGTCGACCTGCACACCTATGTGGCCCGCGAGATGGAGGGGGTCTCCGGCCTCGACGGGCTGCGCGCCAGGAACCGTCTCTACGTGCTCGGCAGCAACGCCCTCCACCTGCCCGACCTGCTGCCCGACCGCACCCGCCACCCACGTGCCCAGATCCCCCGGCAGCTCGTCCAGGCCGGCCTGCAGAGCCCCGGCGCGGGCATGCGTACGTACCTCTGTCTCGAACGCGTCGGCGAGGGCGGCCGGACCATCGTCTCCATGTACCTGCGGGCGCGGCTGCACCGGCCGAGCCTCACCTGGGAGGTCGCCGCGTACGCGATCCCGCCGCTGCACGGCCGCTTCCACCGGGTGGACCACCTGCCCGTCGCCCGCGCCGAGAGCTGGTGGAGTCTCGTCTCGTACGCCACCACGCACGTCTGGCCCGAGCTGCGCGGCGCTTCCCGGCGTCTGCGTGCCCGGCGCCGGTTCCACCGCGAGGCGGAGCGCGCCCTGACCAGGACCCGCCGCGAGATCAAGGAACGCCACCTGGTGTACGACTACGGGGCGTTCGACAGCCTGCGCGAGAGCCTGGGCGACTGGGAACGGGCCGGGTACTCGGAGAAGACCGACGCGCAGGACTTCCTGTTCCGGCTCCAGCAGGGCGTGCTCGTCGCGACCGAGCGCTTCCTCCAGGACCACAACGTCGACACCGGCTCGTTCGACAAGGCGCAGCAGATCATCAGCACCCAGACCTACAACATCTCCGGGGACATCAACGGCCCCAGCAACATCGGCAACCAGGGTCAGATCAACATGGCGGGCGGCCAGCCGCAGCCCGGGCAGGGCGGTGGCGGCCACCCGGGCGCGGGGCAGGGCGGCGGTCCGTGACCCGCACCCGCACCCCCGACGAACCCGCGTGTACGGCGAACAGCACCCCGACCAGGAGCCAGGCATGAGCACCTTCAACTTCCACGGCGACATCAACGGCCCCGCCAACTTCGGCGACCACGGCCGCATCGAGGTCAACCACGGGGCGGACGCCGCCCAGTCGCTGCGCCTGGCCGCCGAACTCGTGGAGCGGCTGCGCACCGAGAACCCGCCCCTCGTCGCCCAGGCGGAGGTCGTACGCGGCGAGTTGGCCCGGGCCGAGCAGGAGGGAGCCGCCCCGGACCGCGGGCGGGTCCGCTCGGCCCTGGACACGATCTCCGTGGGCGTCGCGGCCGGCAGCGGAGGGCTCGCCCTCGCAACCGAGCTGAGCCGGGTCCTCGGCCTGTGAACCCCGCTCAGCCTGCTCACCGGTGATCCGGGGCGGTCACCTCGCCCGTACGACCGCGCGGGTGCCGTCGCCCAGGTCCAGCTCCAGGCCCGCGCGCAGCGGTACCGTCTGGCCGGGGCCGATCTGCTGGGACGTACCGTCCGAGCGGGTGCCCGCCCAGGTCCGGCTGGATCGGTTCGCGATACCGAAGCGGCCCGGCTTCGTGGGGTGTTCCACCAGTTCGGCCACCAGGCTCGCGTCCGAGTAGTCGTGCCGGGCAGGCTCGGCCAGCAGATGGTGGGCCTGCACACGGGCCGCGCGCGGCAACCGGATGTGCCGCTCGGTACGCGGCGGGGGAGTGGTCACCGTCAGACGCGGCGGCAGCACCAGCAGCGCCCCGCAACCCCAGCACGCGCGGGACGCCCCCGCCTGCTGCTCACCCGGCTCCGTCATGTTCTGCCGCCCGCAGGAGGCGCACTCCACCACCGCGTCCCGTACCGCCCGCAGCGCGTCGCGCCACTCGGACTCCCGCACCCGGACCGCCGGATCGTGCAGCCCTGCCGTGAAGCTGCGCCGGAACAGCTCCTGGAGGGCGCCCGCCGAGGCGTCCCAGGTGGCCAGCACGGTCGCGTGCTCCATCGGGTCGGGCTCGTTCGAGTCGTCCGCCGGGTCGAAGACGAACAGCGGGTTCTTCCCGTAGAGCTTCCGCTCGGCGGCCTCGTCCAGGCAGTGGATTGCCAACTCCCGCCTGCCCTTGAGCGGATGATGGTTCATCAGGAACATGAACAGCAGCACGGCCAGCGAGTGCAGATCGGACTGCGTACCGGGACGGGCGCCCGGATCGGCCCGCACCAGCTCGGGCGCCATGAACTCCATCGTCCCGGAGATCCCGCTCGCGTCGCCCTCCACCACCGCGTTGTCGTTGTCGCAGACGAGGATGTCGCCGGTGTCCGGGTCGAAGAAGACGTTGCCCCAGGAGATGTCCCGGTAGGCGATGCCACGCGAGTGGAGCGCCTGGTACGCCTCGACGGTGTAGAGGCACGCCGTCAGCAGCGCGCGCGTGCTGGTACGCAGCTGGCGGCGGAACAGGGCGGGCAGCCCCTTGAACCGGTCGGGCCGCAGCCCCATCAGATACCCGAACGAACCGTGGTGCCAGGGCACGTACGCCTCGGGCCACAGAAAGCGGTCGTCGTCGAAGTCGCGGGACACCAGTTCCCGTACGATCCCCTCCTGCTCCGGCGTCGCGCACGTCGGGTAGTACCACTTGAGGGCCCTCTCACCGGCGGACGTCTTCACCCGGTAGACCTCGCCCTGGCCGCCCGCCCCCAACATGTCGACGACCTGGACCTCCTCACCGGTCTCCACGGTCAGGCGGGTTCCGCTGTCGAGCATGCCGGTCATCTAGCTCTCCGTCCTTCGTTCGGTTTCCGTGTCGGTCACGGTCCCTGCGTCCGGTTCGGGGCCGGGCTCCGCGCCGGGCTCCGCGTCCGGCTTCGGCTGCGGGCGGGCCGCGTACGAGTGCAGGAGGGCCGCGGCCAGGGTCGTGTCGTC
The DNA here is from genome assembly GCF_044328075.1 of Streptomyces sp. NPDC017991. Taxonomy (NCBI): domain Bacteria; kingdom Bacillati; phylum Actinomycetota; class Actinomycetes; order Kitasatosporales; family Streptomycetaceae; genus Streptomyces; species Streptomyces sp. NPDC017991. The sequence goes on from NZ_JBIRGP010000006.1 coordinate 43,990, forward strand.
GCCGGAGTACCGGGAGGCGTGCCGCAGCCAGTCGGGCAGCGCGGCCCGTACCCCCTCGAAGCCCTCCGTCGCGAGCCGCCCGTCCATGTCCCCGACGAACTCCGTGAAGCCGTCGCCCGAGGCGAAACTCTTCGACAGGCCGTCCGTGGACAGCACCACCAGACGAGGGATCCGCGCCTCCTCGAACACGGGCGCCCAGTACGTCCGTACCGCGCGCCAGGCCTGCGGCCCGCACAGGGACTCGGTCTCGTCGCCCAGGTCGTCCTCGGCCGGGGCCAGGGGCCGGTCCACGGAGCCGTCGTGCCCCACCACCGCCAGATCGCCGTCCCCGATCTGCCAGGCCGTCAGCAGCCACGGCGTCACCACCGCGCCGATCAGCGTGGTCCCGTACAGCGTCAGCTTCTCGTCGGTGCCGGGCTCGGGCCGGCCCAGGTCGGCCACCGGGCGGTGCCGCTCCCAGTGCCCGAGGGCCGCCTCGCGCCAGGCCTGGACGAGGGCGCGCGGCATGTCGTTACGGGCGTAGTTCATCAGCCGGGCGAGCCCGCCCGGCTCGTGGCAGGCATCGGCGGCCCGGCCGAACTCCGTCGCGAGCGCGACGAACCGGTCCACGGCGAACCGCGCCCCGAGCGCGCTGCGCGCGTGCGCGGCCGAGCCATGGCCGTCCGCCACCGCGAGGACGAGGGGATCGGCCCCGGAACCGGTCCCGGAGAACGCGTACCAGTCCTGGTTCTGGCGTTTCCCGGTCCCCTGGATGCTTTCGGCGAGGGTGGCCCAGCGCCGTACGAGTGCCGTCACCACACGTCGTCGTCATCGTCGTCGTCGAGGACCGGCGGCGCGAACGGCTGCTTCGCCAGCGGGTCCCCCGAGCCGGCGACCGGCTGCGAGGCCGCCTTGACCGCCGCCGTCGACGCCCAGCGGATCGCCGCCGCCAGCTGCTTGGGACTGTTGGCGTCCAGCGGCTGCAGCTCCGGGTTGGCGAGGAACTCCTGGAGTACGGAGCGGTCGGCGTCGTGGCCGATGGCGATCGCGACCCGGACGGCCTTGCGCCCCCAGGGTGTCGCGTCGACCGCCTTGAGGCCCGCCTTCCAGTCGTCGGTCGGCACACCGTCCGAGACCAGCGCGAGGACCGGCTTCAGGGCCCGCTGCGGCATCGGCGGGCTCTGCAGCTCGCGCGAGACCAGGTGCAGCGCCTCGCCCAGGTTGGTCGTGCCGTCCACCTCGACGTCCTGCCAGGTGAAGTCGTCGACGGGGACGGGAGTCTGGTGATGCCATCTGGCCGTCGTGGAGAACGTGACCGTACGCAGCAGCAGTTGGGCCGCCGGGTTGTCGTGGGCCACCGCACGCATCTCCGGGACGGCCTCCCGGATCGCGTAGTTGAGCCGGGCGATCTTCTCGCCCTGCATCGAGTACGAGCAGTCGAGCAGCCAGATGAAGTGGACCGGACGGTTCGCCATGGGCCCGCCGGGGATGTCACTCACTGCGTGTCCTTCCGTGGGGTGTCGGTGGGAGGTCGGTTCCGGATCGGAGGTCGGTGTGCGCCCGTCGGTGCGCGTCGGTCAGCGCACCGCGTACAGGACGGCCGCGACGAGGAGCGCGCTCGTCAGGACCAGTGCGGTGACGAACAGGCCGAGGGCCATGCGGCGCCCCCACCTGATGTGCCGCGTCACGGTACTCATGCGGTCTCCAGCTTCTTCTCCTTCGGGCTGCCGGCAGGGTCGGGGCCGACCAGAGGGCCCGTGCGCAGGCCCGACGCGGCCAGCAGCCACAGCACGGGCTCGGCGGCCCGTCGCTGCTCGCTGTCCAGCGAGCCCGCGCCGGTGGCCGCGTGGGCGCTGACGGCCCAGTAGCGGTCGGCCCTGAAGTCGTGGCCGAGGGCGCGGACGAGCCCGCCGAGGCCGATCTCGGTGAGCCAGGTGTCGATCCGGGCACCGGCGACCGGCAGAGAGTCGAGCTGGTCGAGGACGTCCCGCTTGGTGACGACCGTCGCCACGGACATCCTGCCGCGCCGCCCGGTGAGCGCCGACAGCTCGCCCGCCAGCCGCTGGTACGTCTCCCAGGGGCCCTGCGGCGAGGGCCGTGCGGCGGTGGCCCGGTCGGCGTCGGCGGCGTTCAGCTTCGTGCGTACCGTCGGCTCGGCGAGCACGTCGGCGACCAGGACGACCCCGTCGGTGTGCGCGAGGTAGTGCTGGGCGCGCACCCGCTCGGCGTCCTCAAGGGACTCGCCCATCGGGTCGTAGAGGTAGAGCAGCCGGCGGCGCCGCCCGAGCGTGACGGTCAGCATGAAGGCGCGGGGCTGGCCGCCGGTCGTGGCGTGCGCCCAAGTGGCCCGCGTCAGCTCCTGGTTGAGGGAGTTCGCGGTCTGCCGGTCGTCCGTCGACGCGTACTCGACGCGCAGGTCGCTCCGCCGTGACCAGGCGTGCAGCCCCTCGACCATGGCCGCCATCAGCATCGTCTTGCCCGACGAGGTGCCGCCGACCAGCGGCGCGTGTACGACACGCGTGGTGCCCACGGCATCAGGCAGCACCTGGTCGCAGTGCGGGCACAGGGCGGTCAGCCGGCCGCGGCCGGCGACTCTGCTCGCCCCGAGCCGCTGCCCGCAGGAGCACATGTGCCGCAGCGCCCCGTAGCGTCCGGGACGCAGCCGGGCGTGCGGCTCCCGGCAGCCGGGGCAGCGGTGCACCGCGAGCGGCACCGGCCGGTAGCAGCCCGGATAGGGGCACTTGACGCGGATCCGCAGGACCGCGGCCCAACCGTGCTCCACGCCCCGCAGGACGAGCGCGGTCCCGGCGGCGCCCAGCCACACGAGGCCGAGGAGCAGGGCGAAGACCGCCAGCGCGAGCGCGAGGAACACGGTCGCGAGCGTGGCTCCCACCAGGGCGCCGAGGAACGTGCCGGGCGCGACGAGCCACATCCCCAGCTGCATGAATGAGTTGCGCTCGGGCCGCCCGTCGGAACGGATGCCGCGGAACAGCCTCGCGGTCGTGTGCTGGGTCCACTGCCCGGTGAACCGCAGCCAGATCACCCGGATGCCGAAACCGCCCGCGGTGGCCGCGTCCACCCACATCTGCCGCCACCAGTAGGCCAGTTCGGCCGGTTCGCCGCTCCCGCCGCCGCTCCCGCTCCTGCCGACCACCGGGATACGGGTGTCGGCCAGGCCCTCCTGGCGCGGCCCCAGGGTGGAGCACACCGCCCGCACACCCCGGGCGAGGAGCTGCCACAGGGCGTTGCCGAAGCAGACGGCGCCCGCGACCAGCGCCACGAAGCCGAGGACGTACTGCGCGACCGCGTTCACCGGTGTTCCCGGCCGTCGCCCGGAGGGGGTGCCACGTCCCCGTACCGCGAGGACGGGTCGTTGTCTCTGACGCCGTCCCGGCCTCCGTCCCTGCCGCCGTCCTTGCCGCGTCCGCGGCCGGTGAACCGGCCCGCGAGGCGGCCGAGCGTCCCGGGCCGGTTCCAGGCCAGGAAGGCGTCGAGCTTGCCGCGGCCCGCCCGGTCGAGGCTCGACTCCACCAGCGCGAGATCCTCGGCGGGCAGCGCCCGCACGATGGGCCGCAGCACCTTGGACAGGAGGGCGGCACACGTCGCGTCCCACGCCGGGTGCGCGCCCGCGTGCGAACTCCAGTCGCAGAAACAGTCGGCGACATAGCCGGGGACGGTACGCAGCCGGTCGCCCACCCGGTTCGACAGCGCCGCCCGTTCGTACGCGGCCAGCAGGTCCGCGTCCCCGGAGAGGGCCAGCGCGTACAGCTCACCCGGCGGCGCCGAGCCGCGCAGCAGACGGCGCGCGAGGGCGCGGTGGACCCGTTCGAGGACCGGCGCGGGCACCGGGCGGGCGTTCGCGCCGAGCGCCGCCGCGCGCTGTACCCAGTCCAGTCCCTCGCCCTCGGTGCCGAGCAGTCCGGCGAACTCCAGCAGCAGGAGCGCCGCACGCTGTTCCGGTGCCAGTTCCGTGGTGAAGCAGCGCAGCAGGTCGGCGGCGAGCGCCGGGATGTCGCGATCGTCGGCGGGCGCCGCGAGCGCGGCGTCGATCAGCAGATCGCGGGTGCCGGCTGTGCGGTGCAGATCGGAGCCGAGTCCGTTGAGCAGCAGGCTCGCCTCCTGTCCCGTGGGCAGTTCGCCGGGCCACACCAGGTTGACCGCGGTCCGCAGGACGGCGGGTTCGGTGTGCGGCGAGACCCCGGCGGTACGCACCACGCCGTGGAACGCGGTCATCCGGTCGCCCGCGCCGGTGGGCAGGGCGTTCGACGCGCACATCCGCAGATGAGGGAACCCAGGGTGGCCCTGTACGGGGAGATCCGCGACGGCCAGCATCCGCGCGGCGGACACCGGGCGGTCGGCGGAGATCGCGTCGAGCGCGCCGAAGAGGGCGATCCGGAGGGTCGGGTGCGCGGCGACGGCGTCGCGCAGCACGGCGAGATCCTCCGGCCCGACTGGCCCGACTGGCCCGACGACACCGAGGCGGCCGGCGGCGCTGTGCGCACCGGCGCTGTCGTCGCGGCCGACACCCGTGGAGGTGCCCACACGGGAATCAGCCCCGTCACGGGTGCCGGTACGAGCGCCGGTGTCGGTCCTGCTTCCGGCCCCGAAGCCGGCCTCGTACCCGGCCCCGGCCGCCGCTTCAACTCCCGGGTACGCCGGGCCCGTACGGGTGCTCCACCAGGGGATCGCCCCGTCGCGGTCGGCGGTCGCCGCCGGGGTACGCCGACCCGGATACCCGGTGTCCGTACGGGGTTCCGGGCCCGTGGCGGAGGCGTGCACCCGAGCCTCGGGGAGGTCCATGAGGGCCTGGGCCAGCCGCGCCGCGAGGTCCGGGAGGAGGTCGGTGCAGTCGACCTCCAGCAGATCGGCGACGCGCAGCAGACCCAGCGGGCGCCCGGCCGGCGGCTGCACCGGGTCGGCGACGCCCGAGCGGATCGCGTATCCCAGTTCCGCGCCGAGCCGTGTCCGCGCCTCGGGGGTGAACGAGGCACCGTGGACGACGGGGACGGGCCCGTCGCCGCGCACCGCCGCCGTCAGCACCTGCGCGGCGAGCGGCGCGGAGACGAAGGCGGGCACCTGCCCGTCGAGGCGTTCGAACAGCGAGGTCAGCCCCGCGACGAAGTCCCCCGCCGGGGCCGCGCCGGCTGCCGCCCCGTCCGCTGGCCGTGCCTCGTCCGCCGGCCATGTCCCGTCCGCCGACCGTGTGTCGTCCGCGGGCAGTGCCTCGCACAAGGCCGTGACGAGCTGGGCCAGTTCGTCCTCGGGCAGGCTGCCCGCACGGTCGCGGACCCAGTGGGTGGCCGCGGTGAGCGCGGCCGGGGGGAGCGGAACGCGAGCTGTCAGCGCCGCGGCGGCCAGCGAACCGAGGTCCGGCCCGTGACGCCGGAACAGATCGGGCCTGCCCGCCCGCCACACCCGGGCGCACACCTCCGCCCACGGGTCCGCCGCGACCCCGGCAGACGGGGCGTGAGCGGGGGAAGCGGGGGCAACGGGCGGCCGGGTGCAGTCGTGGACCCGGTGCCGGTGGCCGTACGCCACGGTCTCGGACGACGGCAGTACGCCGATGATCTGCTGCCTGGCCTGCACGGGCCGCCGGGTGTACGTCGTGAAGGTCAGCCGGTGCGCCTGTTCGCGCGGCAGCACCGCGCAGGCCAGCGCGATCCACTGGGCCACGGCGGCACTGTCCCGCTCCACGAGCACGACCTGCCCGGCCCCCGGGTCGTCCGCGACCGCCCGGACATCCGCGAGGACCGCCGCGAGCCGGTCGGCGCGGGACACCGCGAAGGCCACCAGTGCCTCGTGCTGCATGAGCCCCGACGGCTCGAAGCGGTCGATCGGCTCGGGCCTGCCGCCGTCCGGTGTGGTCCGGCCCCAACGCCGGGACTCCCAGGCCGTGATGGGCAGCGCGCCGTCCGGCAGCCTGCCCCCGGCGGGCAGATGGAGGGCATGGGCGTGGAAGTTGCCCCACCGCCCGCTGTAGTCGACACCCGTGTAGACGGAACGGCTCAGCAGCCGCCCGCCGTCGGAGAGCTCGCTGAAGCTGAACGCCGTCGGGAAGTCCGAGAGTTCGTCGGCGTCGGGCCGTGCGGGGGAGTCTCGCGGCGGCTCGTACCCGATGAGCTGCTCCGCCTCTCTGAGCACGCCCTGCGGCACGTCCTCGCTGACCGCCGTGAAGCGGAAGCCGGACCCGCCGGGCCCCGGCGGCGCGGAGGTGTAGTGGAGCTGGGGGAGCGTCACCTGGACTGTCCTTTCCCTGCGTCGGTCACCGGCAGCAGCCCGCGCCGGGCCAGCAGCCACAGCAGCGGATCCTCCACGCGCAACGGCTGCGGCCCCGACTTCGGTACGTCCGCCGGGGCGTCGGCGGGCGGTGGCGCACCCAGCGCCGAGAGACCGAACAGCGACAACTCCGCGAAGTCCCGCTCCAGTTGCCGGTACAGCGCCCCCGAGTCCCAGTCGGCCAGCTGGGAGCGCAGCTCCTCGTGCACCGCGAGCCGGTCGTCCTCGTCGAGCCTCCCGCCCTCGTGGGTGGCGCTGTTCAGCAGCGGCGAGTGCGGGTCGAGCAGCGGCCGCAGCATGTCCGTCTTCGTCACGGCCACCGCTATCGGTGTGCTGACCCGGCCGCGCGAGCCGCCCCGGCCGTGCGCCCGCAGCTGTGTCGCGAGATCCGCCGCGATCTGCTGCGGCGGGGTCTCCACGGCGGGCAGCGGCGGCCCATCGCCGAGCGGCAACCGGTCGCGCACGGAACCGAGTTGCAGCGGGTCGACGAGCAGGATGATGCCGTCGGCCGCGCTGAGATAGCGGGTGTAGCGGTCCACGGCGTCGGCGCCCGCGAGGTCCTCGCCCGCCGCGTCGAAGAACACGAGGGTCGTGTGCCGGCTGCCCGTACCGAGCCGCCCGCGCCGGGGCAGACTCAGCCGGTACAGCAGCGGATCGTTGAAGCCCAGCGCGGCGGGACGGGTGGCGTCCGGCAGCCGCAGCCGCTCGTACAGGTCCTGTGCCATCTCCTTGTCGCGCTGCTGCGTGCCCTGGCCCATCGCGGCGAGCGAGGCGTCGAAGGCCTGGCCGACCCGCCGGTTCAACTCGTTGACCAGCACGGCGACATAGGTGCTCTTGCCGGACGCCTTCGCGCCGACCAGGGCGATGATCCGGCTGTCCTGCTCGCAGTAGTCACTGGGCAGATCGCTGTGGCAGGCGCCGCACACCCGTACCGTCGTGGTCACGCCACAGCCCGGACAGACGGCGGGGCCCGCGTTCGAGCCGGGCCGCAGCCTGGACACCGGCGAGCGCGGCCGGGTGAAGACCGGGCCGCGCATCCGGGCCGACGGCGGGATGCCCGGGCCCATGAACTCGGCCCAGACGTCGTCGCGTTCGGGCCCGCACGGCTGTGAACCGCGCACCCCGCCCGCGATCATCAGACAGCGGTAGGGCAGCCCGGCGGCCGACGAACGGGCGAAGCAGTAGGGGCAGATGACGGTCGTCATGGGTTCAGCGCACCACCAGGGTCGCGGGGGACGGTTCTTCGAGTCGTACGGACGTGGCGTGCGCGCCGAGCAGGAACCCGCGCAGGGTGTACGGGACGGGACAGGGCACCGGGTCCAACTCGTGCTCGACGGTACGCAGTTCCAGGAGTTCGGCGCCGGCGATCCTCAGCACGGTCGTGCCGTCCGCGGGCCCGCGAGGACGAAGGGTGCCACTGCGCGCCACACAGACGAACTCCGGCAGCCGCTCCGCCGACTGAGGCTCAGTCTCCTCGGGAGAGGAGCCGGGAGAGAGGTCGGGAGAGGAGAGGGTGACGCGGATCAGGGGCTTGCCGCGCCGCAGCATCCGGCGCGGCGCGGGCACCAGGCGGTACGCGACGGACGTGTCCGGCGGCAGCACCGTCTCGGCGGCCGACGGCAGCGCGACCACGGACCCCGAGGCACGCGGCGCGGGCACGGCCCTGACCCGGACACCGCCCCTGCCGGCCGGCAGCCGCAGACCCTGGCGCCGGTACTGGTGCGCGGCGACGGCCTGTTCGACCGTACGCCCACCGTTCTCCGTCCAGCTGACGATCAGCAGGCCGGTGCCGTCGGGCCAGTCCAGGACCACCTGCACCTGACCGTCCGCCTGCCGCCGCGCGCTCAGCCCGGTCACGGCGACGGGCGCCTCCACGGTGACGGTCGGCCCGGCCACGGCACGTTCCCCGAGCACGGCGACGGCCGCCACCTCGGCGTGGGTGCCGGGCGGCGGACACAGCACCGGTTCGCCGTCGTGCGGGCGGGCCCACGGCAGAGGGTCGGGCAGCCCGGCGGTGGCCAACTCGGCGCCGGACGAGGGTGCTTCGCCGGGCCAGCACACCAGCCGTACGTCCGTGCCCTCCTCGTGTACGCCGTCCTCGGCACCCTCGCCGCCCGTCCAGGCGAACCGGATCGCCTCACCCTCGGCCGTGGCCGTGAGCGTCCGTACGGGTTCGGGCCAGCGGTGCGCCGTGCGGGTCGCCCCGATACCCGGGGAGGTGGCGGTCTGCCCCTCGGGCGTGCGGTAGTGACAGACGATCCGGAACCGGTGCGGGCCGGGCCGCAGCCCGGTGGCGGTGAACCGGTCGCCCTCGCAGGGGAGCGGTCCGGTCGGCCCGTCGGGACCGGTGTGCTCGACCGTCACCTCCGTGGCACCGGGCGGTGTGCGCCAGGTGCCGTCGATCCGCCCCCGGCCGTCCGTCAGCACGAGATCGCTGACCTCGGGGGTGACCGGCAGTTCCCGCGCGACGAGGGGTACGCCGTCCACGCGGCCCTCGCGCACGGGGAGAGCCACGTACCGCACCACGCTGCCGAGCGGTACCGCCCGGTCCTCCGTGCCGCACGCGCCGCCCGCGTCCGAGGGCACCTGGCGCACCTCGCGGACCTCGGTGCTGCCACGGCCGGTCCGCCGAAGCCGCAGGATCCGCCAGGTGATGCCGGGTTCTGTCACGTCCCAGGCCAACGCCACCGACTCCGGGCGGAGTTCGCACCGCAGCCGCTCGGCGCGGTCCTCGTGGCGGGGCCGGTGGATGCGTACCAGGCTGAACAGTGCCTTGCGGTCGTCCGCGGCGAGGCGCAGGGTCCGCAGATACTCCTCCGTCGCGGCCTCGGTGTCGCCCGCCCGCTCGGCGGTACGGGCCGCCGCCAGCGCGGCGTCGGCGTGGCCCAGCCGCCGGGAGAGGGTGGTGCGGAGCGCGCCGAGCGAGGGGTCGCGACCGGTGGGCGGCAGCCGTTCCAGGAGTTTGCGCGCGCGACGGAGCCGGTGTTCGGCCCAGGCGTCGGCCAGTGACTCGGCGGCGGCACGCTGCGCCTTGTCCAGGACGGGGCGGACCCGGACGGCGGCGGCGAGGCCCGCGGCCTCCTCGGCGTGGATGCCCAATGCCCGTGCGGTGTCCGGGTGTTGGCCGCGCGGATGGTCCTGGAGCAGTTCGATCAGTTGGTACAGCACGACTCTGCGCAGGGCCTGCGGGTCCTGCCGGTGGAGTTCGGCGAGTGCGTTCGCGAGGGTGGCCTTCGGGCCCGCACCACGGCCCAGGCCGGCCAACAGCGCGTGGTCGACCCGTCGTTGGCCGCGGGCGCCGACCGGGACGAACAGGCCGTCCAGGACGCGCAGTCCGGCGCCGGGTCCGAAGAGTTCGCCGAGGTGGCGCAGGCCGGCGGCGCGTTGGGTGGCCAGCAGGTGGGCGTAGCCGGGGGTGAGGGGGGACAGGGGGAGTGCGGACAGCGCTTGGGGCAGGCCGAGATGATGCCCGAACTCCAGACCTGCCACCTGTACCGCTCCCCCGGTCGTGCCTGCGACCGACATCCCATCAGATTCACGGGGTGGGAGGGGGCGGATTTCGGAATCCGGCGAGGTGGGAGGGGTTGTGTGTGCCGGGTGGGTCCGAAGTGAAGGACTGGGTCCGCCCCTAGGCACCTAGGGGCGCGGGGAACTGCGCAATCGTTGAGCGGCACCCCCACCGGCCCGCGGGCGACGGTTCAAGCCCCCAGCGCGGCCGTCGCAGGCGTCACGGCCTCGTCGTAGCGGCTGAGGAGCAGACGGGCGACCTCCGGCGAGGGACCGAGCACAGACGCAAGCAGGTCCGCCCCGCCCGCCCCCCGAGCGACCCGGTCCGGCAACCGCCCCGGCGCGAGGAAGTACGGCGCCACCACCACCCGCGCACACCCCGCCGCACGCAACGACGACACCACCTCCTCCGTCCGCGGAAGCGATGCGGCGGAGGCGAACGCAGGCCGCACGGCGCACCAACCGGTCCGCCGCCACTCCCGCGCGATTTCTGCGATCACTGCGATCGCCTCCGGGTCGGTGGACCCCGCCGCGGCCAGTACGACCCCGGTCGAGGACTTGTCGGCGGGGGACAGCCCCGCCTCGTACAGCCGCCGTTCGAGCGCGGCCGTCAGTAGTGGTGACGGGCCGAGGACCTCGGCCTGCCGGATCCGCAGCCGGGCCGGTGCCTCGCTCAGCACCGACGGGATGTCCGCCTTCGCGTGGAAGGCGCGGGTCAGGAGCAGGGGGAGGGCCACGACGTCCCGTACGCCCTCCGCCGCCAGGGACTTCAGCTTGCCCGCGACGGAAGGGAGGTTGAACTCCAGGAAGCCGGTCTCCACGCGCACCCCGGGCCGCCGCGCCCGCACCCGGCGTACCAGGGCGTGCACGGTCGCGGCATGACGCGGGTCGCGGCTGCCGTGGGCGATGACGAGGAGTACCGGCCGTGTCATGAGAGATCAGCTCTTCACCAGGAGACCGCGGCTGCGCAGCACCCATCGCTCCAGCGGACTGAAGATCAGCAGGTCGATGGCGATACCGACGATCAGGATGAGGAGGATGGCGAGGAACACCATGGGCATGCTGTTGGCCGTACGGCCGTTCTCCAGCAACTGGCCGAGGCCGACGCCCAGGTCCGGCGAGGACGCGATGATCTCGGCGGCCATCAGCGAACGCCAGGAGAACGCCCAGCCCTGCTTGAGCCCTGCGAGATAGCCGGGCAGCGCGGCCGGGATCACGATGTGCCAGGTGCCGCGCAGACCCGTCGCGCCCATCGTGCGGCCCGCCCGCAGGAACAGCGGCGGGACCTGGTCGACGCCGGAGACGAGCCCGTTGGCGATGGAGGGGACCGCGCCGAGCAGGATGACCGCGTACATCATCGAGTCGTTGAGGCCGAGCCACAGCACGGCCGGCGGCACCCAGGCCACCGACGGCAGCGACTGGAGTCCGGACAGGATCGGGCCGATCGCCGCGCGCACGAACTTCACCCGCGCGACGAGCAGCCCCAGCGGAGTGCCGATCACGAGGGCCATCAGGAAGCCCAGCAGGCCGCGCGAGACGCTCGTCCAGATGTATTCGAGGAGCGTGCCCTCCAGCCAGGCCTCCTGGACCTCGTCCCAGACCGCGGAGGGGGCCGGCAGCTTGTAGCTGTCGGTGACCTCCGCCCACACCAGGACCTGCCAGACGACCAGTACCAGGGCCACGGCGACGATCGGGGGGAAGATCTTCTCCACGAAGGTCCTGCGGAAGGGCGTCCTCTTCGTCTGGACCGTGTCCAGCGCGTCGAGGCCGGCTTCCAGTCCGGCGAGATCGCTCCCGCCGTCCTTCGCGGCGGAAGCGTCACCGTCCTTGACGGCGCTCGTCTCAGTGCTGGCCATGACGGCGGATCTCCCCACGCAGTTGTTCGGTGATCTCGACGGACAGTTCCGCCACGGCGGGGTCCTCGATGCGGCGCGGCTGCGGGATGTCGACCGTCCACTCCCGCGCGATACGCCCCGGGCGCGAGGACAGCAGCACCACGCGCTCGGCGAGCCGCACCGCCTCGCGCACGTTGTGCGTCACGAACAGCACCGACACGTTCGTCTCGCGCCAGATACGGGTCAGTTCGTCGTGCAACACATCGCGCGTGATGGCGTCGAGGGCCGCGAACGGCTCGTCCATCAGCAGCAGCCGGCTGTCCTGGGCGAGCGCGCGGGCCAGCGCGACCCGCTGCCGCATACCGCCCGACAGCTCATGCACCCGCTTGCCGTACGCGCCCTTCAGCCGGACGAGCTCCAGGAGCTCCTCCGCCCTGGTACGGCGGTCGGCCTTGGGCAGGCCCCGCAGTTTCAGGGCCAGTTCGATGTTCTTGCCCGCGGTCAGCCACGGGAAGAGGGCGTGCTCCTGGAACATCAGGGCCGGGCGGCCGTCGGTGCTGATGCCGCCCGCGGACGGCTTGTCGAGCCCCGCGACCAGATTCAGCAGCGTCGACTTGCCACACCCGGAAGCTCCCAGGAGGGTGACGAACTCGCCGGGCGCGACATCGAGCGTGATGTCGTCCAGGACGAGCTGCTGCTGCCCGGCGGGGCCGGCGAAGGACTTCGAGACGTGCTCGATCCGGGCGGCGTACTCCGCCGACGTACCGGCTTCGGCGTCGGCGGTCTTGGCGAGGGCGGTTGCCACGGTCGTCACCTCCTGGGAACTCATGGGTGTGCGGGCCTGAACTCTCGGCTGTCCGGACTTGCTGTCCGGACTTGCTGTCCGGGTTTGCTGTCCGGGCCTACTTGACGCCGAGACCGGCGTCGTCGACCGCGCTCGCGCCCTCGGCCTTGAGGACCTTGTTCAGCGGCGCGAGGTCGTAGATCCCGTCGAGCTTCGGCTTCTCCAGCAGACCGGCCTTCACCGCGTGCTCGGCCTCGGCGTTGAGGGTCGAGGCCAGCGGGTCGTCGGTGAACTGGATCGACTTCCACGCCGGGTCGATGACCTCGGCGGGCAGCTCCTTGCCGGACAGCGCCTTGAGCTTGGTGTTGGCGGCGGCCTTCGCCTCGTCCGGGTTGGCGTTGATCCACTTGTTGGTCTTCACCGAGCCGCGCAGCACGGCCTCGACGACGTCCGGGTGCTCCTTGAGGAACTTCTGCGACACGATGATGTTCGTGATCACGAACTTCTTGTCGGGCCACAGGTCGGCCTCGTCGAGCAGCACCTTCGCGCCCTCGGCGACCAGCTTGGACGCGGTCGGCTCCGGCACCCACGCGCCGTCGATGGACCCCGACTTGTAGGCGTCCGGCGTGATCTTGTTGTCCGTACGGACCACGGAGACGTCGCCCTTGCCGCTCTGGGCGTCGACCTTCCAGCCCTGCTCGGCGATCCAGTTGAGGAAGGCCACGTCCTGCGTGTTGCCCAGCTGTGGGGTGGCGATCTTCTTGCCCTTGATGTCCTTCGTGGACTTGATCCTGTCCGGGTTCACCACCAGCTTCACACCGCCGGAGGCGGAGCCGCCGATGATCCGCAGGCCCTTGCCGTCGGTCGTGCTGTAGCCGTTGATGGCGGGGGAGGGGCCGATCCAGCCGATGTCGATCGAACCGGAGTTCAGCGCCTCGATCTCGGACGGACCCGCGTTGAACTGGGAGTACGAGGCCTTCGTGCCCCCGAGCTCCTTCTGCAGCAGCCCCTCCTGGTCACCCACGAGTGCGGTGGCGTGCGTCAGGTTCGGGAAGTAACCGATCCGGACGGTGTCGGCGGAGAGCTTCTCGCCCTCGGCGGCGACCTTCGAGGTGTCCTCGTCCTTGTCGGAGCCGTAGCCGCAGGCGGCGAGGGTCAGGAGCGGCAGCGCGGCGGCCACGGCGATGCCGCGGCGAAGCAGTGTGGAGCCCTTGGCAGGCACGGGAGGGTTTCCTCTCGTCGGCCCGGCGGTCACGGTTCTTCAGGTCGTGGCCGGGAGGTCGGCAGGTCTTCGTCGTATCCGCGACGGCGGGCGGGGGGACGGGGCGCGCAGGCAGTGCGCGTACGTCAGCACGCACATCGCGCGACTCCGCCCTGCCCGGCGCCGAGGGCGCCGCTGCCGACGCGGCCGCCCTCCTTCGCGAACGTGGAGTAGAAGTCCGTGGTGGCCGTCATGTCAGAAGTCCCACCCGTCCTCGTCCGCCTCGGCCCTGACCGGCTCCGGGGAGGCGAAGGACTCGCCGACCATGCCCGCGGTGAGCGTGGTCCCGTCGGAGGGGTCGATGAGGATGAACGAGCCGGTGCGCCGGGAGTCGGCGTACGAGTCCACCGGCAGCGGCTCGGCGGTACGGATCTTCACGCGCCCGATGTCGTTGGCGACCAGGTGGCCCGGGTGCGGGTGCAGGGACAGGTCGTCGAGGGTCAGCCGCGAGGGGATGTCCTTGACGAGCGCCTTGACCGTGCGGGTGCCGTGCTTGAGCAGCACCCGGTGGCCGATGGTCAGCGGCGCGTCGGCCACGTGGCAGACCGTCGCCTCGATGTCCTGCGTGGTCGCGGGCGCGTCCTTGGTCGGCACGATCAGGTCGCCGCGCGAGATGTCGACGTCGTCCTCCAGGAGGACCGTCACGGACTGCGTCGTCCAGGCCAGGTCGACCGGCTCGCCCAGCAGGTCGATCGAGGCGATCCGCGAGGTACGGCCGGAGGGCAGCACGGTGACCTGCTCGCCGACGCGGAACGCCCCGGCCGCGATCTGACCGGCGTACCCGCGGTAGTCCGGGTGCTCGGCGGTCTGCGGACGGATCACGTACTGCACGGGCAGCCGCGCGTGGCAGGTCGCGAGGTCGTGGCTGACCGGCAGGGTCTCCAGGTGCTCCAGGAAGGTGGGGCCGCCGTACCAGTCCATGTTCGCGGAGGGGTCCACCACGTTGTCCCCGGCGAGCGCGGAGATCGGGATCGCGGTGATCTCGGGGACGCCCAGTTCGGACGCGTACGCCGTGAACTCCTCGGCGATGGCGGCGAAAACCGGCTCCTGGTAGTCGACGAGGTCCATCTTGTTGACGGCGAGGACGACGTGGGGGACGCGCAGGAGGGCGGCGATGGCGGCGTGGCGGCGGGTCTGTTCGACGACGCCGTTGCGGGCGTCGACGAGGACCACGGTCAGTTCGGCGGTGGAGGCGCCGGTGACCATGTTGCGGGTGTACTGCACGTGGCCGGGGGTGTCGGCGAGGATGAAGCGGCGTTTGGGGGTGGCGAAGTAGCGGTAGGCGACGTCGATGGTGATGCCCTGTTCGCGTTCGGCGCGCAGGCCGTCGGTGAGGAGGGCGAGGTCGGGGGTGTCCTGGCCGCGGTTGCGTGAGGCGTGTGCGACGGCTTCCAGCTGGTCGGTGAGGACCGACTTGGAGTCGTGGAGCAGGCGGCCGACGAGGGTGGACTTGCCGTCGTCGACGGAACCCGCGGTCGCGAACCGGAGCAGCGTCGTCTCGGACAGCTGCTCGACCGACAGCGGCTCGACGGGCTCGGTGGGCTCGGTGGTGCTGGTCATGGCTAGAAGTACCCCTCGCGCTTGCGGTCTTCCATCGCTGCCTCGGACATCTTGTCGTCGGCGCGGGTGGCGCCCCGCTCGGTGAGCCGGGAGGCGGCGATCTCGGTGATCACGGCGTCCAGGGTGGTGGCGTCGGAGTCGACCGCGCCCGTGCAGGACATGTCGCCGACCGTGCGGTAGCGCACGAGGCGGGTCTGGACCGTCTCGCCGTCCTTGGGGCCGCCCCACTCGCCGGCGGTGAGCCACATGCCGGCCCGCTGGAAGACGTCCCGCTCGTGGGCGAAGTAGATCTCGGGCAGTTCGATGCCCTCGCGGGCGATGTACTGCCACACGTCGAGTTCGGTCCAGTTGGACAGGGGGAAGACGCGGACGTGCTCGCCGGGGGCGTGGCGTCCGTTGTAGAGGTTCCACAGTTCGGGGCGCTGGCGGCGCGGGTCCCACTGGGAGAACTCGTCCCGCAGGGAGAACACCCGCTCCTTGGCGCGGGCCTTCTCCTCGTCCCGCCGGCCGCCGCCGAACACGGCGTCGAAGCGTTCGGCCTGGATCTTCTCGGTCAGCGGCACGGTCTGCAGCGGGTTACGCGTCCCGTCGGGACGTTCCCGCAACACACCGCGGTCGATGTAGTCCTGTACGGAGGCCACATGGAGCCGCAGGCCGTGCTTCTTGACGGTGCGGTCGCGGTATTCCAGGACCTCGGGGAAGTTGTGTCCGGTGTCCACGTGGAGCAGGGAGAAGGGCACCGCGGCGGGTGCGAACGCCTTCAGTGCCAGGTGCAGCATGACGATGGAGTCCTTGCCACCGGAGAAGAGCACCACCGGCCGCTCGAACTCGCCCGCCACCTCGCGGAAGATGTGCACCGCCTCGGACTCCAGAGCGTCCAGATGGCTCAGGGCGTACGGGCTGTCGGTCCCCTCCTCGGAGACGTCGGCGACGGTCGTCGTCATGCGAGACCCCTCTCGGCGAGCAGCGCGTGGAGCGCCGCCGCGGACTCCTGCACGGACTGGGTGTGCGACTCGATGCGCAGGTCGGGCGACTCGGGTGCCTCGTACGGGTCGTCGACCCCGGTGAGCCCGGAGATCTCGCCCGCCGCCTGCTTGGCGTACAGGCCCTTCACGTCCCG
Source organism: Streptomyces sp. NPDC017991 (assembly GCF_044328075.1). Classification (NCBI taxonomy): domain Bacteria; kingdom Bacillati; phylum Actinomycetota; class Actinomycetes; order Kitasatosporales; family Streptomycetaceae; genus Streptomyces; species Streptomyces sp. NPDC017991. The sequence goes on from NZ_JBIRGP010000006.1 coordinate 60,312, forward strand.
CTCGCTGCACACCTCGACGGGCGTGGCGACATGCACCTCCAGGTACGCGGCACCGCTCGCCTGGTGGCGCTTGCGCACCGCCTCGCGGCTGTCGGCGTACGGGGCGATGACCGGCACCAGCGTCTTGACGCCGTTGCGGGACAGCAGGTCGGCGAGGAAGCCGATGCGCTGCACGTTCGTGTGCCGGTCCTCGCGGCTGAAGCCGAGGCCCGCCGTCAGGAACGTACGGATCTCGTCGCCGTCGAGCACCTCGACGCGGTGGCCCTCCTCGCGCAGCCGTCCGGCCAGTTCGTACGCGATGGTGGTCTTGCCGGCGCTCGGCAGACCCGTGAGCCAGATGGTGGCTCCGGTCACTTGGTTCTCCTGGTTCATCGAGGTCGTCGAGCCGGTCACGGTCGTCGCGGTCGTCAGGGGCGTCGCGGTCATGGTCAGCCGTGCAGTCCGCACTCGGTCTTGCCGCTGCCGGACCAGCGGCCGGCGCGCGCGTCCTCGCCCTCCAGCACCCGGCGGGTGCAGGGGGCGCAGCCGACGGACGGGTAGCCGTCCATGAGCAGCGGGTTGGTGAGGACACCGTGCTCGCTCACGTACGCGTCCACGTCGTCCTGGGTCCAGCGGGCGATCGGCGAGATCTTGACCTTGAGGCGCTTCTCGTCCCAGCCGACGACGGGGGTGTTCGCCCGGGTCGGGGACTCGTCGCGGCGCAGTCCGGTGGCCCAGGCGCGGTACTTGGTCAGCCCCTGCTCCAGCGGTGCGACCTTCCGCAGCGCGCAGCACAGGTCGGGGTCGCGGTCGTGCAGCTTCGGCCCGTACTCGGCGTCCTGCTCGGCCACGGTCTGCCGCGGGGTGAGGGTGATGACGTTGACGTCCATCACGGCCTCGACGGCGTCCCGGGTGCCGATGGTCTCGGGGAAGTGGTAGCCCGTGTCGAGGAACACGACGTCCACGCCGGGGTTCGCGCGGGACGCCAGGTGGGCGACCACCGCGTCCTCCATCGAGGAGGTGACGCAGAACTGCCTGCCGAACGTCTTCACGGCCCACTGGAGGATCTCCAGCGCGGAGGCGTCCTCCAGATCGCGGCCGGCCTGCTCGGCGAGCGCCTTGAACTCGGCGTCCGTCTCGGTATCGGTCTCGATCCCGGCATCGGTATCGGTATTGGTCTGCACGGCCGTCATATCTCGTCCCCTCCACCGTCGTTGCGCTGAAGTCCACGGGTCAGCAACCCGAGGAACTTCAACTGGAAGGCTCGGTTGCACGCTCCGCATTCCCAGGAGCCATGGCTCTGCTCGCCGGGACGCAGGTCCTCGTCGCCGCAGTAGGGGCAGTAGAAGGGCGCCGCGCGCTCGCTCATGACAGGGCCTCCTCGGAGGCGCGGGTGGCCCACGCGGCGAAGCGCTCGCCGTCCTCGCGCTCCTCCTCGAAGCGCTTCAGGACCCGCTCGACGTAGTCGGGCAGGTCGTCCGCGGTGACCTTCAGACCGCGGACCTTGCGGCCGAATCCGGCTTCGAGTCCGAGCGCGCCGCCCAGGTGGACCTGGTAGCCCTCGACCTGGTTGCCCTCGGTGTCGAGCATCAACTGGCCCTTGAGACCGATGTCCGCGACCTGGATACGGGCGCAGGCGTTCGGGCAGCCGTTGATGTTGATGGTGACGGGCTCGTCGAACTCGGGCATCCGGCGTTCGAGTTCGTCGATCAGGGAGGCACCGCGCGCCTTGGTCTCGACGATGGCGAGCTTGCAGTACTCGATGCCGGTGCAGGCCATGGTGCCGCGCCGGAAGGTGGACGGGCGGACCCGCAGGTCGAGCGCCTCCAGCCCCTCCACCAGGGAGTCGATCCGCTCCTGCTCGACGTCGAGCACGATCATCTTCTGCTCGACGGTGGTCCGCAGCCGGCCGGAGCCGTGTGCCTCGGCCAGTTCGGCGATCTTCGTGAGGGTGGTGCCGTCCACGCGGCCCACGCGCGGGGCGAAGCCGACGTAGAAGCGGCCGTCCTGCTGCCGGTGCACGCCGACGTGGTCGCGCCAGCGGGCGAGGGGCTGGTCGGGGGCCGGGCCGTCGACCAGCTTGCGCTGCAGGTACTCGTCCTCCAGGACCTGGCGGAACTTCTCGACGCCCCAGTCGGCGACCAGGAACTTCAGACGGGCGCGGGTACGAAGGCGCCGGTAGCCGTAGTCGCGGAAGATCGACAGGACGCCGATGTGGACGTCGGCGACCTCGTCGAGCGGGACCCAGGTCCCGAGGCGCTGGCCGATCTTCGGGTTGGTGGAGAGGCCGCCGCCGACCCAGAGGTCGAAGCCGGGGCCGTGCTCGGGGTGGTTCACACCGACGAACGCGACGTCGTTGATCTCGTGCGCCACGTCCAGGAGCGGCGAGCCGGAGACCGCGGTCTTGAACTTGCGGGGCAGGTTCGAGAAGTCCTTGTTGCCGATGACGCGGCGGTGGATCTCGTCGATGGCGGGCGTGCCGTCGATGATCTCGTCCTCGGCGATGCCGGCGACGGGTGAGCCGAGGATCACGCGGGGCGTGTCACCGCAGGCCTCGGTCGTGGACAGCCCGACGGCCTCCAGACGCTCCCAGATCTCCGGGACGTCCTCGATGCGGATCCAGTGGTACTGGACGTTCTGCCGGTCGGTGAGGTCGGCGGTCCCGCGCGCGAACTCCTGCGAGATCTCGCCGATGACGCGCAGCTGCTGCGTGGTGAGGCGTCCGCCGTCGATCCGTACCCGCAGCATGAAGTACTTGTCGTCCAGCTCCTCCGGCTCCAGGATCGCGGTCTTGCCGCCGTCGATGCCGGGCTTGCGCTGGGTGTAGAGCCCCCACCAGCGCATACGGCCGCGCAGGTCGTTGGGGTCGATCGAGTCGAAGCCCCGCTTGGAGTAGACCGTCTCAATGCGCGTCCGCACGTTGAGACCGTCGTCGTCCTTCTTGAACTGCTCGTTGCCGTTGAGCGGGGTGTAGTGACCCACGGCCCACTGACCCTCACCGCGGTGACGGCTCACCTTGCGGCGGGGCGTTGCGGCAGCGGGATCCTGCGGAGTGGCGGCCATGGTTTCTACGTCCTTCGGGACAGACGGATGCGGCTCTGACCTGCGCGTACGAGTGCATACGGGCATGCGTGCGCGGCATTGCGCAAGTCGAGACAGGGGGGAATGTCGGTGGTGCCGGGCACGGGGGCGTGGCCCCTGGTGCCGTGGGTCAGCGGACCGGACAGATGGCGCTGGACATGCGGCCGAGGTCGACGTGCCGCCGACTCACCAAGGCAATTCCAGTTCCAGACATGACGGAAGCGTGTCACGGCGATCTGGACACAGTCCAGCTTCGTCCAGGATGCGGACACCCTGGTCCCGAAATGTGGGACGAGGGTGGCGACAGTCACAAGATCGGCTTCGGATCACATCCCGCCAGGTCAGCCGACCTGCGCTCCGGGCCAGGGTCCGGGGGTGGTCACGTCCGGCTCCTCCTCCACCTTCGTGTCGAAGAGCTTGAAGCCGCGGCGCAGGTAGTTGTCCATCGCGTGCTCCCCGTCCTTGCTGCATGTATGCAACCAGACGCGCTTCGTCGTCGCCCGCCCCGGCCAGCGATCGGCCAGGTCCCACGCCCGCGCGACCCCGTACGAGAGGAGGTGTCCGCCGATGCGCCGGCCGCGGAAGGCCGGGATCAGGCCGAAGTAGACGATCTCCACGACGCCGTCGTCCTGCGCCTCCAGCTGTACGTATCCGGCGGGCGTCCCGCGGTCGTACGCGACCCAGGTCTCCACGCCCGGCCGGTCCAGGTCGTCCCGCCACTGCGCGTACGTCCAGCCGAGCCGGTCTGTCCAGCGGATGTCGCCGCCGACGGAGGCGTAGAGGAAGCGGCTGAACTCGGGGGAGGGCACCTCCGCGCGGACGATCCGGACATCACCGTCTCCGTCGGGGGCGGTGGCGGGCAGCCGGTCGGCCGGAGCGGTCTGCTCCAGGGACCAGGTGGTCACAGCGATGCTCATGCGGGTCAGCGAACCACGGGGACGGGCTCCGCTCCAAAGCGGGATGCCCGTCCCTGCGGCGGGTCACTGCACCGAGTCGTCGACCGCCGACAGCGGGACCGAGTACAGCACCCGCTCCGGGATCGCCGGCGCCTCCCACGCGTTGTCCTTGTTCGCCGCCCACTCGGTGAGCGTCCACAGCTCGCCGGTCTCCTGCCAGTACGACAGGGACTCGGTGTGCTGCCCCCAGCAGGCGTACGACGTTCCGCCGTCGCCGCACTGCGCGGCCTTCGCGGCGCTCTCGTTCTGGCGCCAGAGCGTGCCGTGCCGGTCGCGGCTGCCCGGGGCGTAGCCGGTGTACCAGTCGGCCTTGCTCGCCCCGTCCGGCTTGTGCGAGAGGACGCCCTGCAGCCCGACGGCCTCGGTCTCGTACGCCTCGTCGGCGTTCACGAGGTCACTGGCGTTGCTGCCGAGCAGGCCCGTGCGGTCGCTCGCGGTGCTGTAGTGGTAGCGCCAGACGCGGGCCGGTTCGGTGCCGCCGGAGCTGAACCACTCGTTGGCGACCAGGCTGTCCGGTGTCGAGGTGCGGTCCAGGGAGACCGACGCGAAACAGGGGCGTCCGTTGTTGTCGCCCGCGCCGCACGCCCCGCCGGTGAGGTTGTACGAACCGACGGCCGGCAGCACGTACTGGTAGCCGCGCGCCGACCAGCCGCCGTCCACCCTGCCCACCTCGGTGCTGTTCACATCGGCGCGAAGGATGCGGTTCATGTCGAAGACGAACAGGGCGTTGTCGTGATCGGCGCCGTTCTTCGCGGTGACGATCAGCTTGTCCTGGTACCAGACCATGCCGCCGACGTGCGACCGTACGGCCCCGAAGTCCTTGCCGCCGGAGAGCGGGGCGACCAGCAGGACCCAGCGGTACCTGAGGTTCTTCGGGTCGTTCGCGTCGATGAAGGCGACCCGGGCCAGCCCCTTGTCGGCGTCGGGCTCGCCCGCCTTGTGGTCGTTGTGGGTCCAGCCCGCCAGGATGACCCGGTCGGAGCCCCATTTGCCGTCGTCGTCGGCGTCCCCGGAGGTGGTGACGGACTGCGGCAGCCACTTCTGTGTCGTGGCGTCCCCGCTGTCCCAGCAGTACGCGCGGGACGCGGTGGGCTCGACGGGCAGGGCGGCCGACTCGGTCGCGTCGCAGTCGGCCTGGTCGCGCATCGGGTGGTTGGCGCTCTTGAGAACGGCGTCGACCCCGACGGACCCGCCCATTCCGCTCTGCAGGGTGTCGAGCGTCGACTCGGCGACCAGGTTCTCGTGCAGCTGCAGCTTGCCGATCTCCGACGACGAGGTGAGCGGCTTCAGGGGGCCGGGATTGTCGCTGCCGGCGGCCTGCGAGGTGGTGATGATGGTGGCGGCGGCGGTGAGGGCGAGGGCGGCCCCGGACAGGGTGGCCCGCAGGACACGCCCCTTGTTCCGGCGGCGATGTCTGCCTCGATATGTCATAGGTCCTCCCGTCGGCGGCCAACTGCCTCCTTCGATCCGGCGGTTGGGCCGGAGGAGACGGGTGTGGGGGGCCGTGGGTTGGATGGTACGGCAGAGGGGGACGAGCGAGGTCGAATACCCGGTAATAGGTCGGGATTGCGCCCAATGGCTCCCGTGGCTCCCGCGGGGGAGAGAGGATGCCGTTGTCACCCCGGCCGGTGGTCCGCGCGGTCCGGTTCCACCGGTCCGGACGCGCTACCTGTGAGGCGTGAGCGCACCACCCCCGGAGCCGTCGAGTACGGAAGCAGGTCGAGAGGGTTGTCGGGGAGGACCGTCCGTACCTCGGCCGTCTCGCGGAAACGGTACGGGCGGTGGTCCAGTACGGCTCCCAGATAGCGGCGTACCCGCGACATCTCGGCCCGTACGGTCACCGTGCGCGCCGGGTCGCCGAACAGGTCGTCGGCCAGGGCGGCGGCGCTGCGGCCGGTGCGGTGCAGGGCCAGGAGGTACAGCAACTCGGTGTGGCGGGGGCTCAGTTCGTGGGTCCAGGTGCCCGCCCCGTCCGCCACGGTCACCGACCAGTGGCGCGGCCGCGACACGTCCAGCTCGATCCGGGTGGCGTCGCTCGGCGCGCGGCGCCCGTCCGGGGCGCGTACCAGCCGGCCGTCGGACAGCGGTTCCACCGAGCACAGGCCGAGCGACGGCAGCCAGATCCGGTCGGTGCCGGGCGCGGCGGGCAGCGCCACCCGGTCCAGGTGCGGCATGCCCGTGACCGCGGCGGTCCAGCCGTCCCGGTCGACCACGAGGGCGCGGCCGGTGATCCGGGCGAGGACCGGCGCGGCCACCGAGCGCAGCCGGTCCAGCGCGGCCAGATGCCGCTCCCGCAGCCGCGCCTCGGCGAGCTTGGCCACCGAGTCGACCCACGCCAGGGTCGACGGATGCATCGTCTCCCAGGGCCCGCTGACGTCCACGACTCCGATCAGCCGGCCGTCGCGGGGGTCGGTGATCGGTGCGCCCGTGCAGGTCCAGGTGGCGTGGGTGCGTACGAAGTGTTCGGCGGCGAAGACCTGGACGGGGCGGCGGACGACCGTGGGGGTGCCGATGCCGTTCGTGCCGACGACGTTCTCGCCCCAGTGCGCGCCGAGTTCGAAACCGAAGCCGTCGGCCCGGTGCAGCACGGGCCTGCTGCCCTCGCGCCACAGCACCCGGCCCTCCCCGTCCGCCACGACCATGATGTGGCGGGTGATGTCCGCGACCGACAACAGCCCCTCGCGCAGCACCGGCAGGACGTGCCGCAGCGGGGACTGCCGGCGCCGCCGTTCGATCTCGTCGCGGTCGAGCAGCCCGGCGCGGAAGTCGTGGTCGGGGTCCACGCCGTCGCGCAGCATGCGCCCCCAGGACTCCCCGATGACCGGCCGCGGGCCGAGCGGCCCCGGCTGCCCGGACAGGGTGGCGTCGCGTACCTCGTCGAGTACGCGGGCCGCCCGCGCCGCGTCCCCGGCGGCCAGCCGTGCCACGTCCGTTGGCGAGTGCGCCACCGCGTCCTCCCGAGGGCCTGAGCGGACAGCCGACAGCTGTCGATCCGGACAGGGTGACGGGTGTCCGTCACGCAGGGCGACAGTCCGGGTGCACAGCGGAGATTCCATGCAGAGTACGCAAGGTCAGGACAGAGTGCGGAGAGGTTGCAACCCTCTGCAACTCTGGTGCGACGCCCGGTGCGCGGCCGAGACTTGACGACGCACGGGGGTGGTGCCGTGTCGGCGCAGTACCACCCCCGTGCCGGAGCCGGCCCGGAAGAAGCCGGGGCCGGGTCAGGAGACGGGGCGGGCCCGCTCCACCACCGAGGCCAGGTCGAGCGTGTGCGGCAGCGTTCCCAGCGACGATCCCCAGTCCCCGCCGAGGCGTGACGCGCAGAACGCGTCGGCGACCTCCGGCGGCGCGAAGCGCACCAGCAGCGAACCCTGCAGCACCACGGCGATCCGCTCGACGACCCGCCGGGCACGCCCCTCGACGCCGCCCAGATCGGCGAGTTCGGTCAGCAGGTTCTTGATCGCGCCGTCCAGCCGGTGATCGGCGCCGCGCGCGAGACCGACCTCCTGGAGGTACGCGTTCAGGGCGGACGGCTCGCGCTGGAGGGCCCGCAGCACGTCGAGCGCCTGGACGTTCCCGGCGCCCTCCCAGATGGAGTTGAGCGGCGACTCGCGCAGCAGTCGCGGCATGCCGGACTCCTCCACGTACCCGTTGCCGCCCAGGCACTCCAGGGCCTCCGCCACGACCGGCGTGCACCGCTTGGTCACCCAGTACTTGGCCGCCGGCACCGCGAGCCGCAGGAAGGCCCGCTCCTGCTCGCCGCCGTCGTCGTACGCGGCGGCCAGCCGCAGCGCGAGGGTCGTCGCCGCCTCCGACTCCAGGGCCAGGTCCGCCAGCACGTTGCGCATCAGCGGCTTGTCGACCAGCCTGCCGCCGAACGCCTCGCGGTACTCGCAGTGGTGCACGGCCTGCGCGACGGCCTGCCGCATCAGCCCCGCCGAGCCGAGCACGCAGTCGAGCCGGGTCGCCGCGACCATCCCCATGATGGAGCGCACCCCGCGCCCCTCCTCGCCGACCCGGCGCGCCCAGGTACCGTCGAACTCGACCTCGGCGGAGGCGTTCGACCGGTTGCCCAGCTTGTCCTTGAGCCGCTGGATCCGGAAGACGTTGCGGGTGCCGTCCGCCAGCACCCGCGGCACCAGGAAGCAGGTGAGAGCGTCCCGGTCGCCCCGTTCACCCGCGGCGCCCGCCTGCGCCAGGACCAGGAAGCCGTCCGACATCGGCGCCGAGCAGAACCACTTGTGGCCCGTCAGCTCGTACGTCCCGTCCTCGGCGAGCGGCCGGGCGGCCGTCGTGTTCGCCCGTACGTCGCTGCCGCCCTGCTTCTCCGTCATGCCCATCCCGAACAGGGCACCGGCCTTCTTCGCGGCCGGACGCAGGCCCTGGTCGTAGACGGTGGACGTGAGCCGGGGCTCCCACTCGGCGGCGAGCGCCGGGTCGGTGCGCAGCGCGGGCACCGCCGCGTGGGTCATCGACAGCGGACAGCCGTTGCCCGCCTCGACCTGGCTCCAGACCAGGAATCCGGCCGCGCGCCGCACATGTCCGCCCGGCCGTGACCAGGCCGCCGTCAGTCCCGCCGACACGCCCTTGCCGAGCAGCCGGTGCCAGGACGGATGGAACTCCACCTCGTCCAGGCGCTCGCCGTAGCGGTCGTGGGTGAGCAGTTTCGGCGGGTTCTCGTTGGCCAGCGCCCCCCACTTCTGGACCTGCGCGGACCCGGAGGTGCGCCCGAGGGCAGACAATTCACTGTGCGCCTCGTCGAGGAGCGCGGGGTCGAGATGCCGGCCGACCGCCTCCACGAGGGCCCGGTCGGCGGTGAAGAGGTCGTACGCGACCAGCGGCGGAGCCTGGTTGGTCACGGTGTGGGTGCGGGCTGCCATGACTGCGAACCTACCCGCGGTGCGGCGTTCGTCACCAAACTCCCGCCGCACCCCCCGTACGCCGGAGCGCCGCCGTCCGGTCAGGCCGGACGCGACAGCGCGGCCAGGTCGCCGGAGCCGAGGGTGTCCTCGCCGCGCGGGCTCACCGACCAGCTCGGGCTGTGGACGGTGTCGAGGTAGCGCTCGCCGAGGTCGGGGGCGATCGCCACCGACGTGAGGTCCCGTCCCCCGTGCAGGTCCATCCAGGCGGTCGCCCCGCTGACGACCGTGCCCGTGGAGCCGCCGAACAGGAAGCCCCGTGCGGCCAGCCGGCGGCAGACACGGACGGTGTCTGCCTCCTCCACGTGCACCACGTCGTCCACGTACGACGCGTCGAGCATCGGCGGACGTACGCCCATGCCGAGACCCGGGATCAGCCGCGGGCGCGCGGGCCCGCCGAAGGTCACCGAGCCGACGCTGTCCACCGCGACGATCCGCACCCGCCGCCGCCACTGCCAGAACCAGCGCGCGCAGCCCATCAGGGTGCCGGTCGTGCCGGCCCCGACGAACAGCACGTCCAGGTCCGGGAAGTGGCGCGCGATGGCGGGCGCCGTGGTGCGGTAGTGCGCCCGCCAGTTGCTGTCGTTGGCGTACTGGTTGAGCCAGACGTACCGGTCGTCCGAGGCACACAGCGCCCGTACGTACGCGATCCGGGCGCCCAGGAAGCCGCCGTGCAGAGCGGGTTCCTCGACGACGTGGACCACGCTGCCCAGAGCTTCCATCATCCGCCGGGTCGTCGGGTTGCAGCGCGCGTCGGTCACGCACCGGAACCCGTAGCCACGGCTCGCGGCGATCACGCTCAGTGCCACGCCCAGGTTCCCGGACGACGACTCGACCAGGACGGATCCCGGTCGCAGGGCGCCGCTGCGTTCGGCGGCGTCCACCATCTCGGTGGCCGCCTTCATCTTGATCGACCCCGCGAAGTTGAACCCCTCGCACTTCAGGAAGAGCGGCAGCCCCATCGCCGCCCGCAGGTCGACGTAGAGCTCGTTCTCGTTGAATTCCGAAGGATCGGAAATGACAGGCATGAGTCCCCCTCATTCATGCGGCCTTCGTGCGGCGCCGTGCCCACGTCCCGTGCGGCACGGCGCCCGCCGGTCAGCCGTGCCGGCGCAGCTCGTGGAAGAAGCCGTCCACGACGTGCGGCTCGCCCCGCCGGGCCACCTCGTCGTGGACGAACTTGCCGACCGCGAGGTCGAGGACCCCGAGGCCGAAGGGCGAGAAGATCACCGTCCGGTCGGCCGGAACGGTCACCCGCCCGGACAGCACGTCGTCCAGGGTGCCGTCGATGAAGTCCCGGCCACCGCTGAGGCGTTCGGCCAGATGCGGAGAGGTCTCCGCCTTCAGGCAGTGCTCGATGTCGTCCACGAAGTTGGCCGAGGCGAGCAGGATCTCGGGCGCCAGGTCGCGCAGCGACACGTGCAGCACCAGCGGGGCGTGGTCGAACCACCCGAGGTCGTGGATGTGCGGAGCGCCCGCGACGGTGGCGAAGACCAGCAGATCACTGGAGCGGACCAGCGACTCGGCACTGTCGTGCACGGTGAGCCGGCCCTTGGCGCCCGACCGTTCCAGATAGCCGCGGAAACCGGCCGCGCTGTCCGCGGACAGGTCGAAGACCCCGGTCTCCTCGAACGACCAGCCGGTGGCGGTCAGATGGGTGTGGATGTGGCGGGCGATCAGCCCGGTGCCGACGAACCCGACCCTCACCGGCCGGGTGCGGCTCCGGCTGAGCCGGTCGGCCGCGAGCGCCGCGGAGGACGCCGTCCGGGCGGCGCTGATGATCGAGCTCTCCAGGCAGGCGAACGGGTAGCCCGTCTCGTGGTCGTTGAGGATCAGCACGGCCGAGGCACGGGGCAGTCCGGACGCCGTGTTCCCGGGGAAGCTGGAGACCCACTTGATGCCGTCCACCCCGATGTCCCCGCCGATCGACGCAGGCAGCGCGATGATCCGCGACGACGGGCGGTCGGGGAAGCGCAGGAAGTACGACGGCGGGTTCACCGAGTCGCCGCCCCCGTGCAGCCGGTACACCCGCTCGACGAGGTCCGCGAGCTCGGACTCCCGCCCCTCCAGGGCCTGCTGGACCTGGGCACCGGAGACGACGGAGAACGGGGGAGCGGTGAGCGTCTTGGACGCCCCCGACGCCCCTGACGCCTCGGCGGCCTGCGTCGCCTGTTCCGTGCCGGTCATGCGGTCCTCACTTCGGTCGTGGGTGTGCGGTCGGACAGCCGGATCGGGTCGGCCAGCGCGGCGAGCACCTCGCGCGGACCCTCGAAGGGCTCCCTGCTGTGCGCGGTGCGGATGTTGTCGACGATCATCAGGTCACCGGAGCGCCACGGCTCGCGCACGGTGTGGGCCTCGTACACCTCGTTGATCCGCCGGACGACGTCCTCGCCGATCGGATCCCCGTTGCCGTGGCGGGTGTTGAAGGGCAGCCCGTCGGGGCCGTAGACGTCCACCAGGTACTCCCGCACCTCGGGGTCCATCGTCCACTCGTTGAGGAAGGCGATCTGGTTGAACCAGCAGAGCCGTCCCGTGCCGGGGTGCCGGACCACCGCGGCGCGGCGCTGGCGGGTGTGCAGGGAGCCGTCGCCCTGCCAGGCGAACTCGATCGCGTGGGCACGGCAGTAGCGCTCGACGGAGGCGCGGTCCTCGGTGCCGAAGGCCTCGCCGAGCGACGCCCCGATCTCGTCGTTGTACGTCCGCGTGAGCAGCCAGCCCTCCCGGGCGAACCGTTCGGCGAGGCCGGCCGGCAGCGCGTCGAGCACGGTGGGCGCGTCGGCGACCGCGGTGGCGCCGCCCCCGGCCGGCGCGTCGAGGCACGCGAACAGCATGAGAGCGGGGAACTCGACCGCGTAACTCAGCTCGTGGTGCATGCACATCTGCTGGTTGGGCGGCCACTTGGTGGAGGAGTACACGCCGTCCGCGTACGTCCGCCGGGGTGCGAAGGACTCCCGGTCGGGCATCAGGCTGGTGGCCAGGCGCCGGAACACGTCCCCGGTCGTGTCCGGGTCGCTCAGACCCAGGCCGCGGACCAGGACGCTGCCGTGCTCGGCGACCACGGCGCGCAGCGCGTCCCGGTGGACGGCCGCCCAGCCCGCCGTGTCCCCGGCCACGTCGGCGCGCAGGACCGGGGGGCTGCCGGGACTCAGGACGACGTCGGGCAGCAGCGTCGGAGTCGAGGACATCGTGTGGTTCCTTCCGGTCTCGCGCTGTTCGGACTGTGCGCGGATGTACGTGTGGTCCTGGGCCGGCTCCCGCGCCGGATTCCGGCCCCGGTGCTCGGCGCGGTTCACGACGCCTCCCTGGCGGGGGTGTCGAGCAGTCCCGCCAGGTCGGCGAGGACGGGGTGGCGGGCGACGTCCTTGAGGGTGATCGCCCGGTCCAGCGCGACCGCCAGCTTCACCGCGGCGAGGGAGGTGCCGCCGCGGTCGAAGAAGTGGTCCAGGCGGCCGATCCGGTCCTGCGGGATGCCCAGCACCTTCGCCCAGGCCGCCGCCAGGCGCAGCTCGCCCGGTGTGCCCGGCGCCCGCTCGCCGTCCTGGCCGTCCGCACCGCCGGCGGCGGAGCCGAGATCCTCGGCGAGCGCGGTCAGCGTCTTGCGGTCGATCTTGCCGTTGGCGGTCAGCGGCAGACTCTCGCGCCGGTGGACGGCCGACGGCACCATGTACGCGGGAAGCGACCCGGCGAGCCGCTCCAGCACCGCCTGCGGGTCGAGCGGCTCCGACCCGGCGCAGAACGCCACCAGACGCGTGCCGCCCGCGACCACCACGGCGCCGTCCCGGACGCCGTCCACCCGCAGCAGCGCGTTCTCGATCTCGCCGATCTCGATGCGGAAGCCGCGGATCTTCACCTGGCTGTCCCGGCGGCCCAGGAACTCCAGCTTCCCGCCGGGCAGCCACCGGCCGTGGTCCCCGCTGCGGTAGAGCCGCTCACCCGGCCGGTACGGGTCGTCCCCGAACGCGGCCTTCGTGCGCTCGGGGTCGTTGACGTACCCGCGGCCGACGCACACCCCGGAGAAGACGATCTCGCCGGGCGCGCCGAGCGGTACGGGGGACAGGTGCTCGTCGACGACGTACACGCGCACGTTCGCGACCGGCCGGCCCAGCGGGACCCGGTCCTCGTCCGGCACCCGGTCCATGACCTCGTGGTTGGTGTCGTCGGAGGTCTCGGTCAGCCCGTAGGCGTTGGCCAGCCGGATGCGCGGCTCGGCCGCGAACCAGCGCTGGACGAGCTCCTTCTTGACGGCCTCCCCGGTGACCGACACACAGTGCAGGTCGGGCAGTTCGCGCGGGCGCTGCTCCAGCTCGGCGAGGACGACTTCGAGATACGACGGGACGACCTGGAGCACATTGACCCCGCCGTCCGTGATCGTGTCCACGAAGCGCGGGACGTCCAGGATCACCTCCTGGGCGACCAGCAGCGTCCGCCCGCCGACCAGCAGCGCGGAGACGAGCTGCCACAGCGAGATGTCGAAGCACTGGGGCGCCGTCTGCGCGACGACCTGCCCCTCGCCGACCCGAAGGTCGTCGATCTTGGCGAGGACGTGGTTGACGAAGCCCGCGTGCTCGCACATCGCGCCCTTGGGCTCCCCGGTGGAGCCGGAGGTGAAGTAGATGTAGGCGAGCTGGTCCGCGGCGACCGCGACACCGAGGTCGCCGTCGGCGTGGTCCTCCGCGTAGGCCGCCTCGACGTGCAGGACGCGGGCGCCGGTGTCGGCCCCGTCCAGCGTCGCGGTGCTGCCGCCCTCGGTCAGGACGAGTTCGCAGCCGGCGCGCCTGAGCGTCTTCTCGATGCGCCCGGCCGGGAAGTGCGGCTCGACGGGCAGGTAGACCCCGCCCGCCTTGAGGACCGCGAGGACGCCGGCCATCCAGTCCAGATCGCGTTCCATGACGACCGCGACGACCCCCTCGGGGCGCAGCCCGCGCGCGAGCAGGGCCCGGCCGATGCGGTTGGCCCGCGCGTTCAGCTCGCGGTACGTCCACTCCTCGTCCCCCTGGACGGCGGCGACGGCGTCCGGATGGGCGGCCACCCGCTCCTCGAAGAGCTCGTGGACGCGGCGGTCCGGCAGTTCGCGGTGCGGCCCGGCCAGAGCGTCGAGCTGGAACCGGAGTTCGTCCTCGCCCAGGAGGCCGTGCCGGTCGTGCGCGGCGTCCGGGTCGGCGGCCAGCAGGCCGAGCGCGGTCAGGTGGTAGCCGGCGATGCGCGCGGCGGCGTCGGCGTCCAGGACGTCGGTGCGGTGGCGCAGCCGCAGGAAGCGGTCCGCCACGCTCACGTGCAGCACGGCGTTCGCGGTGTCGGCGGTGCCAGCGGTGTCGGCAGTGTTGGCGGTGCGCCCGGTGACGTTGCCGCCGTGCGGGTCGAGCACGGCCGCGAAGGGGACCGGGTAGCCGCCCGCCTCCCGCACGGGCGGCCCCCCGGCCGGTTCGTGGGCGGCCTCGCGGACCGCCAGGTCCGCCCGCGCCAGCAGGTCGCGCCAGGTGCCGGGGCCGACGGCCAGCCGGCGGAGCACCGGCGCCGCGCCCTTCGCGGTGACGTAGCCGGTGACGGCCTCGCGCTCACCGGACAGGGCCGCGAGGACCTTGGCGTGTGCGGCCAGGAGCGCGGACGGCTCCGGCACCGGTCCTTCGGGCAGCGGGACTTCGTACTCCGCCGTGCCCGGGACCGGGTCGAGCGTCCACCTCGGGATCGTGTCCATTCTGTGTTCCCCCTGTGTTCCCGTATGTGCTGTGGTGCCTGCGATGCCTGTGATGCCTGCGGTGCCGTCAGGCGCGCCGCTGTTCGGCCGCCGGGTTCCCGCCCCAGTGCGCCCCCGGCGGTACCTCCTCGCCCTTCATCAGGAAGGAGTCGGCGGCGATCACGGCGGCGTCCCCCACGGACGCGCCGTAGTGGACGAGCGCGCCGACGCCGAGCGTGACGCCGTCGCCGATCTCGATGTGGTCGGACTTGAAGGTGCCGTCCTCCTGCGAGTGCGCCTGCACCTTGCTGTGTGCGCCGAGGGTGCAGTCGTCCCCGATGGCGGTGAGCGTGCGCTCGGTGATGTAGGCCCCGTCGTCGAAGACCCGGCGGCCGATGCGGACCCCGAGGAGCCGCCAGACCACGTTCTTGAACGGGGTGCCGTTGAACACGGCGAGGTGCTTGTCGGGGAGCTTCCACAGCCGTTCCTGCCGCCAGAAGAGCGGGTCGTAGATGGAGTGCAGCCGCGGCTCCAGCGGACGGAACCGCAGGATGGTCCGCTCCACCAGCACGTAGTAGCCGGTGGTGAACACGAGGCCGACGATCAGGGACGCCCCGATCAGCAGCCCGCCGACGGCGCCGTACTCCCCGTACAGGTCGAGGGCGGCGAAGCCGAGGACCGTGAGCACGAACATGTCGAACCACCGGATGAACAGGAACAGGCCCATCGTGCGCAGGTTGTGGCGGTTCTTCGCGGCGAGGCGGCGGTGCAGCTCGTCACCCTCGCGCAGGTGGTCGAAGCGGGTGTCGCGCTCCACGGTCCGCGGGATCTCGAAGGGCGGCGAGCCCAGCAGGCCCACCCCTTCGCGGACCTCCCCGTCCAGCGGGACCATGACCTTCGTCGCCAGCAGGACGTTCTCGCCCGTGCGGCCCCCCACCGGATAGGCGATGTGGTTGCCCAGGAAGCTGTTCGCCCCGATCGTCGCGCGCGAGACCCGGAACGACGTGCCCGAGAACTCGGCGTTCATGATCGACAACCCGTCGGCGACCATCGTGCCGCGCCCGACGGTGGCCAGGAACGGTGTCTCGTGCGCCACCGCCGTGCCGAAGTTGGAGCCGGTCTGCTCGACGTGCGAGAGGTCGTACCCGATGGCCCGCAGGTAGTGGACGATGTACGAGCTGTCCCCGCACAGCCACTTGAAGAACGCGGCGTTGGTCAGCCGCGCGACGGAACGCTGCACCGAGTAGTGGAAGCCGTAGAGCGGGTAGACCCGGTCCGGCTCCAGGAACCGGTTCAGCAGCCGCGGGACCACGGTCACGACGGTGAAGCCGACCACGATGAAGCCCACGAAGAGAGCGGCCGACAGGGCGAACGCCTCGGCATAGAACCGCCCGGACGTGATGTGCCGCGCCTGTGTGTTCAGCAGCACGTCCAGCGAGGGTGCCACCGTCAGCAGCATGTAGGTGCCCCCGACGAGGAGCGGCATGGTGACCAGGAGCGTCTGCAGGACGGTGGCCAGGCCGTAGCCCACCCGGCGCGCGGTGCCGCACTCCGCCGGGGCGACCCGTACGTAGTCCACGTCCGTGCGCTCGGCCGGCGAACCGTGCCAGTGCTGCCCGGCCGGTACCGCGGCGCCGCCGTACAGCGCCGACGCGTGGCCGAGCTGGGATCCGTCACCCAGGGAGGCGCCGATGTCGAGGACGGTGTTCTCGCCGACGAACACGTCCTGGCCCAGCGTGACCCGGCCGGTGCGGATGCGTCCGGCGTGCGCCTGGTAGCAGAGGAAGTGCGAGTCCTTGCGGATCACCGTGTTCGCGCCGACGGTGAACAGGTCGGTGCAGACCGGTACCGCGTGCGAGAGGATCGTGACGTTCCTGCCGATCCGCGCGCCCAGGGCCCGCAGATAGAGCACGTACAGCGGGTTGCCGGCGAACAGGACCATCGGGTTCGCGTGCACCAGCACCTTGACGGTCCAGAAGCGCAGATAGGCCAGGCTCCAGACCGGGAACTCGGTCTCCTTCCAGCGGCCGACCAGCACCCATTTGGCCACCACCGGCAGCGTGCACAGGCCGACGAAGACGCCGCCCCCGAAGAGCGCCGACCGCAGATAGACGTCCACGACGCCGTCCCCGGCCGACACCCAGGCGTACCCCTGTGCGGTGACGAGCCCGGAGAGCAGGCAGTACGCCGCGAAGACGAGGAACTGCAGCGCCCCGCACAGGACGTACCGCGCGCTGCTGCCCACCGCGGGCGGCGCGGCCGGTTCCGCAGGCGGCGCGGGCGCCTCGCCCGGGATCTCGGCGAGCGCCGCCGCCAGACCGCGGATCGTCGGGTGGCCGTACACGTCGCGCATCGACACGGCCGGCAGGTCGGGGTGCTTCCTGACCCGGGCGCAGAAGTGTGCCATCACCAGGGAGTTGGCACCGAGGTCGTCGAAGAAGTGACTGTCGACGGGGACCTGCTCGGCGCGTACGACACCGGCGAGCACCTCCGCGAGGACAGGTTCGATCCCGTTCACCGGGTCGCGGGCGGTCACGGACAGCGCCGGAGCGACGGTCGCGACCTCAGTGGGATTTCCCACCACTTGATCTCCTTGCTGGTGATTGCTCGTACTTGTGGACCGTTCGGAAGTGTTTGGTACTCGGATGGGTATACGAAGGATTCACGCCCGCAGTTTCATCACGCACCTGAATTGGTGACGAAAGATGTTCCGGTGAACCACGGTGATTCGTGGGTGACTCCGGTGTGCCGGAAGGTAGAATTGTTTCTCGCGCTGGCTGTGTTGTGTCAGGGCAGGCGAGAAAAGGATGTTCGGGAAGTGTGTGAAGTGGCCGCGTGGAAAGGTGCGGTGCCGCACGGCGTGATCCGCGTGCTTCCCCTTGCGGATCACGGGTGACGCGGCTGTGTCGGGCCCTCCTCCGGGCCCTTCTGAGTCCCCCGTGTCGTGGTGCCGCCGAGCCGCCCCCACGTGCCCAGCGCAATGCAATCCGAATTGTTTCGGCGTGCTCATGAACGGGTCAAGGGCGTTTCGTCCTATGGCGCTTTCTCGCTGTTCGATGCTTCAACCGCCACCGCCCGGAATGATCTCGTCCGACCGTGCGACCGGGGAACTCACCCGTGGGCAGTGCATATGCCGTCGCGCATTCCACTTCCGCAGGGCAGGTATTTCAGCCACGCGGTCATGACAGAAAAAGGGTTCGATTTATCTTTACGATTACCGCGGAATTGCTGCCGCTTTTCCGGCGTATGACGGAACCGGATCAGTACCGTTGCCCCACCGGGCCGCGTGCGCCGCTCCCGCCACACCCGCTCCGGTCGCGGCACCGGGGATGAGTGCGACGCCGCGCGGCGGATACCTTTAGGGCGTGCAGCCAGCAAGTGAACCCCCTCAGAGGACGTCCGGTCGTCTCCACCGGGCGCGTGCCCTCTATCGGAACGTCTCGAAGCGCAGGACCGCCTGGCTGCTGCTCAAGGACACCGTGAACTCGTGCGTCGAGTACCGGATCCTCGGACTCGCGGCGGAGGCGGCGTTCTTCACGCTGCTGTCCGTGCCGCCGCTGCTGCTGAGCATGATCGGCCTGCTGGGCTACGTCGACGACTGGACCGGCGCCGACACCATCGCCAGCGTGGAGACCAGCCTCCTGGAGGCCTCCCGCACGGTCCTGACCGACAAGGGCGTCGCACAGATCGCCGAACCGCTCCTGCACGACGTGATGGAGGGCGGCCGGCCCGACGTCATCTCCCTGGGCTTCCTGTTCGCCCTGTGGTCCGGCTCGCGCGCGGTGAACGTCTTCATCGACACCATCACCGTCATGTACGGCCTCGACGGGGTGCGCGGCATCGTCAGGACCCGCCTGATGGCCTTCCTGCTCTTCCTCGTGGCCCTGCTGATCGGCTCGGTCGCCCTGCCGCTGATGGTCGCGGGCCCCGACGCCGTGGTGAACGTCGTGCCGTGGTCGACGACCGTCGTACAGGTGCTCTACTGGCCCGTCGTCATCGTCCTGTCCATCGTCTTCCTGACCACGCTGTACCACGTGTCAGTACCGGTGCGCTCACCGTGGATCGAGGACGTGCCCGGCGCGCTCGTGGCACTCACCATGTGGGTGCTGGGCAGCCTCCTGCTGCGCATCTACCTGACGAACACCGTCGAGGGCCCCACGATCTACGGCTCCCTGGCCGCGCCCGTCGCCGTCCTCCTGTGGATCGGCGTCGCCGCCTTCGCCGTGCTCGTGGGCGCCGCCGTCAACGCGGCCATCGACCGCGTCTGGCCCGCCGCGGCCACCGCCGCCGCCCGCGCCGTCAACGAACGGCTGCGCGCCGAGCAGGCCGCCGACCTCGTGGCCCGCGCGGCGGCGGCCCGCGCCGCGCAGGCCGAGGACGGCTACGACGACCCCGACGACCCGGACATGCCCTCCGAGTTCCCCGAGCGCTGGTCCCGCTTCCTGCCCCCGGAGGACGTCACCTCCCGGCTGCGCACCCACGCCAAGTCCACCCCCAAGAACAGCGACGAGCCGCCTCCGCCGCAGTGACGAGGCGCCTCCGCCGCGGTGCGGGACGGGGCCCCGCCGCGGGGTCCGCGGCGGGGCGGTCAGGGCGACCCGGGGGCGTGCGGCATCAGACCTTCCACACCCCGTCCGCCGCGTGCTCCCGCGCGAAGTCGGCGAAGTCGCGCGGCGCACAGCCCAGGACCCGCCGTACGACGTCCGTGGTCGTCGCGTTGCGACCGTCGAGCAGCCCGTCGAAGACCTCCTCCATGAACGCGACCTCCTCGGCCGGCAGCCCGAACCCGGCCAGGATCGCCCCGTACTCCCTCGTCGGCACCGGCACGTACCGGATCTCCCGGCCCGCCGCGGTGGAGATCTCCGCCATGGCCTCCCGGAAGGACAGCAGCCGAGCCCCCGTGACCTCCAGCGTCCGTCCCGTGTACGAGGAGTCCGACAGCGCCTTCACCACGACCTCCGCGAGATCGCGCGCGTCGATGAACGGCACCGGCACCTCGCCCGCCGGGAACACGAACTCACCGCCGCGCACCCCGTCCAGCAGCAGGCCCTCGCTGAAGTTCTGGAAGAACCAGTCGGCCCGCACCACGGTCCACGCCGCCCCCGACTCCCGCAGCGCCCGCTCGGCCGGCTCCGCCTGACGCTCCCCGCGCGCCGACAGCAGCACCAGCCGGCGCACGCCGAGATCCTGGGCCCGCCGGGCGAACGCGGCGACGTTCCCGGCCGCGCCCGGCGCACCGACGTCCGGCGCGTACGCCAGATACGCCGCGTCGGCCCCGCGCAGCGCCTCGTCCCACGTCGAGGGGTCGTACCAGTCGAAGCGCACGTCGCCCCCGCGCGAAGCGGCCCGCACCCGGAACCCCGCGGCCTCCGCGGCCTGCGCCACCCGGCGCCCGGTCTTCCCCGAGGCGCCCGTCACCAACACCGTCCCGTTGCGCGTGTTTCCCGTCATGGGTCCAGTCAACGGCCGCGCGCGGCAAGGGGACATCACTGAACCTCTCGTTCCCATAAGAGCGCGTCTACTGTGGGGCCATGGACGCACTCGCAGGCCTTCTTGAGGGTCCACGCGCGCGTGGCGCCTTCATGATCCGGGCGTGCTTCGAACCACCCTGGTCCCTGCGGATCGAGGACCGCGCCCCGCTCACCGTCGTGCTGGTGATCCGCGGCGAGTCCTGGATCACACCCGACGGGGGCGAGCCCGTGCTGCTGCGGGCCGGCGACCTCGCCATCGCGCGCGGCCCCGACCCGTACACCTGCGCCGACGACCCCGCGACCCCGCCCATCGCGGTGATCCTGCCGGGCCAGGAGTGCGCCTACCCGGACGGGCGCTCGATGCGCGGCCACATGGACCTCGGCGTCCGCACCTGGGGGCAGCGCCTCGACGGTTCCATGGTGATGCTGATCGGCACGTACCCGGTGCGGGGAGAGGTCGGCGGACGGCTCCTCGACGCGCTGCCGCCGCTGCTGACGCTGACCTCCGACGTGTGGGAGTGCCCGCTGACCCCGCTGCTCACCGAGGAGATCGTGCGCGACGAGCCAGGCCAGGAGGTCGTCCTCGACCGGCTG
Organism: Streptomyces sp. NPDC017991; assembly: GCF_044328075.1. NCBI lineage: Bacteria > Bacillati > Actinomycetota > Actinomycetes > Kitasatosporales > Streptomycetaceae > Streptomyces > Streptomyces sp. NPDC017991. The sequence continues at coordinate 80,986 of NZ_JBIRGP010000006.1, forward strand.
CTCGACCTGCTGGTCATCGCCGCGCTGCGGGCCTGGTTCTCCCGCCCGGAGGCCGAGGCCCCCGCCTGGTACCGGGCCCTCGCCGACCCGGTCGTCGGCCGCGTGCTGCGGCTCCTCCAGGACGACCCGGCGCACCCCTGGACGGTCGCCTCCCTCGCCACGAAGGCCGGTGTCTCGCGGGCCGCCCTCGCCCGCCGCTTCGGCGAACTCGTCGGCGAGCCCCCGATGACGTACCTGACCGGCTGGCGCCTCGCCCTCGCCGCCGACCGGCTGCGCGACACCGGCGACACCCTGGAGGCGATCGCCCGCCAGGTCGGCTACGGCAGCGCGTTCGCCCTGTCCAGCGCCTTCAAACGGGTGTACGGGGTCAGCCCGCAGGAACACCGGACGCGGGCGGCCCGGCCGTCGGTCGGCGTAGCCTTCTGACTGTGGCCGAGCCGTACGCCGAGCAGCACTCCGAGTCGTCGCCGGCGCCGTACGGGGAACGGGCGTCGCGGCTCACCGGTGCGGTCGTGTGGACCCGTACCGCCGTGCCGGGTGACGCCGCCCCGGTCCTGCCCGACGGCTGCATGGACCTGCTGTGGACCGAGGGCCGGCTGTTCGTCGCGGGCCCCGACACCCACGCGTACGTGAGTGAGAGCGACGGCCCCGGAGACGCGAGGCGGTACGCGGGCGTCCGCTTCTTCCCCGGAACCGCGCCCTCCTACCTCGGCGTACCCGCCCATGAACTGCGCGACCGGCGCGTCGACCTCGCGGATCTGTGGGACGGGGCCGAGGTACGACGGCTCACCGAGCGGGTCGACGCGGCGGCCGATCCCGCCGCCGCGCTGGAGGTGGTGGCCGTGCGGCGGGCGGCCGACGCCGAACCGCCGGACCCGCGGCTTCGGGCCGTCGTCGCGGCACTGTCCGCGGGCCGGTCCGTCGCCTCCACGGCGGACGGGGTGGGGTGGAGCGAGCGGCAGTTGCACCGGCGGGCGCTGGCCGCGTTCGGGTACGGGCCGAAGACGCTGGCCCGTGTACTGCGCTTGCAGCGGGCGTTGGCGCTGGTGCGGGGTGGGGTGGGGGCGGTGGACGCGGCCGCCGTCGCGGGGTATGCGGATCAGGCGCATCTCGCGCGGGAAGTGCGGGGCTTGGCGGGGGCGCCGTTGGGGGAGCTGCTGAGGCGTTGAGCCCCTGAGCCCTGAGCCCTGAGCCCTGAGCCCCTGAGCCCTGAGCCCTGGGTTCGGGTTCGGGCTCGGGTTCGCGGGGGATCTGTACGTGTTCGTCCCGGTCCACGTCCCGGCCCTCTTCCTGCCCTGTTCCGGTCCGGCGGCGCTCGCCCGGTTGCATCGTTGACAGGCTGAGTAGACCGGTCGTATAGTTCTGGTCATCGGAACGCGGCAAACGCCGGTACCGCCCGCAACTCACCGAAGGAGCAAGCATCATGGGACGCATCAAGGTCGGCACGGAGAACAGCACCGACGTCGAACTGCACTACGAGGACATGGGGTCGGGCCGGCCGGTCGTGCTGATCCACGGCTACCCGCTGGACGGCAACTCCTGGGAGGGGCAAGTGCCGGCCCTGCTGAAGGCCGGGAACCGGGTCATCACCTACGACCGGCGCGGCTTCGGCCGGTCGAGCCGGCCCTCGGCCGGTTACGACTACGACACCTTCGCCTCCGACCTGAACACCCTGATGGAGACCCTCGACCTGCGCGACGCGGTCCTGGTCGGGTTCTCCATGGGTACCGGTGAGGTCGCCCGCTACCTGTCCGCCTACGGTTCCGCCCGGGTCGCCAAGGCGGTCTTCCTGGCCTCGCTGGAGCCGTTCCTGGCCATCACCGAGGACAATCCCGACGGCGGCGCCCCGCTCTCCTTCTTCGAGGGCGTCTCCGAGGCGGTCGCCAAGGACCGCTACGCCTTCTTCACCGGCTTCTACCGCGACTTCTTCAACCTCGACGAGAACCTCGGCACCCGGGTGAGCGAGGAAGCGGTCCGCAACGCCTGGAACGTGGCGGCCGGTGCCGGTGCGATCGCCTCGGTGGCCGCGCCCCTGACCTGGTCCACCGACTTCCGCGCCGACATCCCCCGCATCGACGTCCCGGCGCTGATCGTGCACGGGACCGCCGACCGCACCCTGCCCATCGACGCCACCGGACGGCGCTTCGCCAAGGCCCTGCCCGCCGCGCGCTACGTCGAGATCGAAGGCGCCCCCCACGGGCTCCTCACCACCCACACCGCCGAGGTCAACGAAATCCTCCTCGACTTCCTCAGCCACTGACCACGAACCGTCTACCAGATGTAGACGACCGGTCTATTCAACGGTAGGATGGTACGCATGCCAGTCACTCAGGGCGATACGCGCCGCAGCATTCTCGACACGGCTCAGCGGATCATGTCCCGCAAGGGATTCGCCGCGGTGGGGATCAACGAGGTCCTCTCCCAGGCCGGAGTCCCCAAGGGGTCCTTCTACCACTACTTCAACTCCAAGGACGCCTTCGGCGAGGCGATGATGCGCTCCTACTTCGCCGACTACCTCGCCGACATGGACCGCATCCTCGACGAGCCGGACACGACACCGGCGCAGCGGCTGATGAACTACTGGCAGAGCTGGCGCGAGTCGCAGAGTGTCGACGAGTGCCAGGGCAAGTGCCTGGCCGTGAAGCTCGGCGCGGAGGTCTCCGACCTGTCGGAGTCGATGCGTATCGCGCTGAAGGAGGGCACCACCGCGATCGTCGACCGCCTGGAGCGGGTGATCGCCGCCGGTCTGGAGGACGGCTCGCTCCCGGTCGACGGCGACGCCCGCACCACCGCCCAGGCCCTGTACGACCTGTGGCTCGGCGCCAGCGTCATGGCCAAGATCCACCGGGACATCGGCGCCCTGGACACCGCCGCGACGGTCACCCGCCGGCTCCTGCACGTATAGCGCCCGCCCGGCCCCGCACCCACCCGCGCATCACCACGTCCGCGCGGCCTGACCACCATTTAGAGACGACCGGTCTACTTAGAAGTGACCGGTTCACCATCCGAAGGAGCAGCAATCATGAAGGTTCTCATCGTCCTCACCTCGCACGACGAGCTCGGCGACACCGGCAGGAAGACCGGCTTCTGGCTGGAGGAGCTGGCCGCCCCCTACTACCGCTTCAAGGACGCCGGCATCGACCTCGTCCTCGCCTCCCCGCAGGGCGGCCGGCCTCCGCTGGACCCCAAGAGCAACGAGCCGGCCAACCAGACCGACGAGACCCGCCGCTTCGAAGCCGACCCCCAGGCCATGGACGCCCTCGCCCACACCGTCCGCCTCGACTCCGTCCATGCCGACGACTTCGACACCGTCTTCTACCCCGGCGGTCACGGCCCCCTGTGGGACCTGGCCGAGGACGCCACCTCCATCCGCCTGATCGAGACCACCCTGCGGGCCGGCAAGCCGCTCGCTCTGGTCTGCCACGCCCCGGGTGTCCTGCGGCACGCCGTGAACGAGGACGGCACGCCGCTGGTGCGAGGCAGGAAGGTCACCGGGTTCACCAACAGCGAGGAAGAGGGAGTCCAGCTCACCGAGGTGGTCCCCTTCCTGGTCGAGGACGAACTCGTCCGGCTCGGCGGCGACTACTCCAAGGGCGACGACTGGGCGCCCTACGTCCTGCGGGACGGCCTGCTGATCACGGGACAGAACCCCGCCTCCTCCGGTCCGACCGCCGACGCACTCATCGATCTCGTCACCAGCGCCGCCCACGGCGGCAAAGCCGACGCGTGAGCGTCCACACCGTGACGCCGCGCGAGCGGCTCGACGACCCCGCCGGGCCGGCAGCCTCCACGGCTCCGGCCCGGCGGGCCCGCAAGGGCCACCGATCACCGACACCGTCCAGCAGCGGACCAGGGACAGAACTGATGCTCACCCACCCCAGCACGCACGTTCCCGACGCTCCGTCCTACCGGTCCGCCTGGGTCCGGCCCGCCGCCACGGTGTTCGTCGTGGGATGGGGGGCGAACATGTTCGCCTCCCTGCTGCACTCCTACGCCGACCTGAGCGGGGTGCGGGCCGACGGCCTGTTCGGGGCCTACGCGCTCGGGCTCATACCGGCCCTGTTGATCGCGGCGCGGGTCTCGGACCGTATCGGCCGGCGCCGGGCGCTGCTCGCGGCCCTGCTGCTCTCCGCGCTCGGCTCGGCCGTGCTGTTGTTCTCGGACGGCGCGTTCGGGACGATCCTGACCGGGCGGATACTCATCGGGATCAGCGCCGGCGCCGCGTTCGGGCCGGGCACGGCATGGATCAAGGAACTGTCCGACACCGCGCAGACGCGAGGCAGGGGAGCACGACGCGCGGCAGTCGCACTGACCGCCGGTTTCGCGGCCGGACCCCTCCTGTCCGGGGCCATGGTCCAGTGGCTCCCCGCCCCGCGGACCACGTCCTACCTCGTACACATCGGGCTCGTGGCGCTGGCGCTGCCCTTCGTGCTACGTGCCCCTGAGCCGGGCCGGCGGGGCACCGGGCCGGGCACCCGCCGCACGGCAGCGGGCCGCAGGGCCGGGAGCTATCTGACCAGCCGGGCCTTCTTGGCCGCCATGGTTCCCACGGCACCCTGGGTCTTCGGGGCCGCCACCGTCTCCTTCACGGCGCTGCCCGCGCTGGTGTCCCTCGGCGACTTCGGCCCCGTCGGGAGCGGCATCGTCGCCGCGGTCACTCTGGGCACCGGCATCGCGGTGCAGCCATGGGCGGGCCGGCTCGCGCGACGCTCCCCGGCCGCCCCCTTCCGTACGGGCATGACCGCTGCGATCGTCGGCATGCTCCTCGCGGCGCTCACCGCGGGCACCGGCTCCCTCGTCCTGCTGATGGCCACCGCCGTCGTCCTGGGTGCGGCCTACGGCATCCTCCTGGTGAGCGGATTGCGGCTGGTGGAATCGCTGGCCCCTCCGCAGCACGCCGCCACCGCGAGCGCCGTCTTCTACAGCCTCGCCTACACCGGGTTCGCCTTCCCGGTGCTCGTGCAGACACTGAGCAGCGTGTGGAGTCCGGTAACCGTTCTCCTCGCCGGGGCCGGACTCGCGACGGTCGCCATGGCCACGACCTTCATCGCCTGGCCCCACGTGGGTCGTTCACCGCGTACCCCGGCGCCCGGGGCTCCGTCGGCTCCCGCCCCCGCATGAGCCCCGTACCCGCCGTTCGACAGTCTCCCGAAAGCGCGGCGGTCCTCGCTGACCTGACCTAACCTGACCTGACCTGACCGACCCGGCCCGCCGCCGCTTCCCTGCCGCCGACGTCTTCGGTTCGGCCCACCACCCGGTGAAGGCGGAAGAGGGGCCGGTTACGGGGTGTCGAGGTGGGCGAAGAGGTCCACGCCGTTGCCGTCCGGGTCGTGGACGACCGCGTATCGCATGCCCCAGGGGGCGTCGAACGGCTTCAGCTCCGCGTGGTGGCCCGCGGCCAGCAGTGCTTCGTACGTCGCGTCGACCTCCGCGGGGCTGTCGCACAGGAAGGCCAGTGCGACCCGGCCCCCGCCCGTCGGCGGTAGCCAGTCGGGGTGGAACGAGCGGATGGTGTCCTCCGTGTCGAGCGCGAAGCGCAGACCGCCCGGCAGTTGCGCCTCGACGTGCGGCGCGCTCTCGGCGCCCTCGGGGAATTCGAGGCCGAGACGGCGGTAGAAGGCGAGCGACGCGGCCATGTCGGAGACGACGAGGCCGATGAGATCGAATCGTGGAGTCATGGGACCACCGTAGGGACCGTGGTGGCGCGAGGTCTTGAAGGAATCGGACGTTCATGGCACGGCGGCCGGCGGCCGGCGGGTGACACGGACAGGGCGGCGTACTCCGACGCGTGGTCGGGGTACGCCGCCCTGGGGTGGGACGAGGTGCGGGAGCCGGCCCGCGCTGCCATGGCGGTTACTTCGAGTCGCGGTTGAACTGCGAGGCCGACCAGTAGTAGCCGAGCGCCGCCAGGCCCAGGCACCAGGCCACGGCCAGCCACCCGTTGTTGCCGATCTCGGTGCCGAGCAGCAGCCCGCGCAGGGTCTCGATGGCCGGGGTGAAGGGCTGGTACTCGGCGATCGGCTGGAACCAGCCGGGCATCGTGTCGGCCGGGATGAAGGCGCTGGAGATGAGGGGCAGGAGGATCAGCGGCATGGCCATGTTGCCGGCCGCCTCGGCGTTCGGACTGGCCATGCCCATCCCGACCGCGATCCAGGTCAGCGCCAGAGCGAACAGGGCGAGCAGCCCGAACGCCGCCAGCCATTCGAGGACCGTGGCATCGGTGGACCGGAAGCCGATGGCCACACCGACGGCCCCGACGAGGACCAGGCTGGCGAGCACTTGCAGGACACTGCCGACGACATGCCCGATGAACACCGACCCGCGGTGGATCGCCATGGTGCGGAAGCGGGCGATGATGCCCTCGTTCATGTCGGTGGCGACGGACACCGCGGCCCCGATCACGGTGCTGCCGATGGTCATCATCAGGATGCCGGGGACGATGTAGGCGATGTACTCGGAGCGGTCGGCGCCGCCGTCCCCGATCCCGGCGCTCATCACGTCGCCGAAGATGTAGACGAAGAGCAGGAGCAGCATGACCGGGGTGAGCAGCAGGTTCAGGGTGAGGGACGGGTAGCGCCGGGCGTGCAGGAGGTTGCGGCGCAGCATCGTGGACGAATCGCGGACGGCGAGGGAGAGGGTGCTCATCGGACGTTCTCCTTGGGCTGGTTCGGCTGGTTCGGCTGGTTGGGCTGGTCGGACCCGGTGGTCTGGCCGGGGACGCCGGCGGTGTCGCCGGTGCTGCCGGTGAGGGCGAAGAAGACGTCGTCGAGGTCGGGGGTGTGCACGGTGAGTTCGTCGGCTTCGACGCCGGCGGTGTCGAGCCGGTCGAGGATGGCGCGCAGTTCGCGCTGGCTGCCGTCGCTGGGGATCTGCAGGGCGAGTGCTTCGTCGTCGAGGGTGACGTCGTGCAGGGCGGAGGCGGCGGACCGGTAGGCGTCCGGGTCGGTGAACCGCAGCCGGACGTGTCCGCCGGGGATGAGCCGTTTCAGCTCCTCGGCGCTTCCCTCGGCGGCGATGCGGCCGTTGTTGAGGACGGCGATGCGGTCGGCGAGCTGGTCGGCCTCTTCGAGGTACTGGGTGGTGAGGAAGACGGTGACGCCGCTGGTGACCAGTTCGCGGATGATCTGCCACATGTTGTGGCGGGAGCGGGGGTCGAGGCCGGTGGTCGGTTCGTCGAGGAAGATGATCCGCGGGCTGCCGACCAGGGTCATGGCGATGTCGAGGCGGCGTTTCATGCCACCGGAGTAGGTGGAGGCGGGTCTCGTCGCGGCGTCGGTGAGGTCGAAGCGTGCGAGGAGTTCGGCGGCGATGCGCCGCCCCTCCTTCTTCGGCAGGTGGTGCAGGTCCGCCATGAGCAGCATGTTCTCCTCGCCGGTGATCAGCCCGTCGACCGCGGAGAACTGCCCGGTGACACCGATCCCTGCCCGCACGGCCTGCGGGTCGGCGCGGAGGTCGTGGCCGCCGACGCGGATCGCGCCGGAGGCGGGGTCGGGGGAGACGAGGGTGGAGAGGATGTTGACGACGGTGGTCTTGCCCGCCCCGTTCGGGCCGAGCAGGGAGAAGATCGTTCCCTCGGGGACGACCAGGTCGATGCCGTCGAGCACGACCTTGTCGCCGTAGGACTTGCGCAGCCCGTTCGCCGCGATGGCCGGGTCGGTCATGAGGAATGCTCCTTCGAGAACTGCGGTTCGGGGACTGCGGATCGAGAACTGCGGTTCGGGGACCGCGGTTCGGGGACTGCGGGGCAGAGGCTGAAAGTGCGGGCCTGTGAGGGCTCGCGGATCAGAGACTGCGGGCGGTGATGTCGCCGTAGGACGTGGTCGCGTGGATGTTCAGAGCGGCGGCGGCGCCGTCGGAGTTCTTGAGCGTGTTGCTGACCCGGCCGAAGCCGGTACCGGCGTCCAGGGAGGCGGAGACTCCGCGGGCGGCGCCGACCGACACCTCGCCGGCCTCGGTGCGCAGCACGACCGTGCCGCGCACGGCCTCGGCGATGCGGATGTCGCCCTTCTGGACGCTGATCTCCGCCGGGCCGCCGAGGCGGCCGACCGAGATGTCACCGGCGAGCAGGGTGAGGTGGGCCTGGGCGGTCTCGTCGAGCTTGACCGAACCCTGTGCCCCCTCGAAGGCGACGTCACCCAGTCGTCCGACGCCCCGGAACTCGCCGGCGGCCGTCTTCGCCTCGACGTGGGAGCCGGCCGGGAGCTGGACGGTGACCTCGACGGACCCGGAGCTGCCCAGGATCCGGTTCTTCGCCGGTGCGGCCTCGATCCGCAGGACGCCGTCGCCGTAGGCGACCTTGATCTGCTCGGCCGCCTTCACGTCGCGGCCGTTCGAGGCGTTCGCGGGCCGGACCTCGACCGTGGTGTCGGCCCGGTCGGCGGCGATGAACCGGATGCTTCCCGCGGGGATGTCGAGGACGGCGGAGACCTGGGTGGCGGTGTCGAACTTCAGCATGGTGCTCTCCTCGGTGTGGTTGTCCGTTCGCCCGTTCGGCGTTTCCGGCATTGGAAAAGCTACGTTGCGTTCATGGAAGCGGCAACAGTTCTGTTGCACGCAAAGGCTATAACCGCAGCTCAGAGTCTATAAATCGTTGCGCTGGCAGTACGGCTAACGCAACGGCGATCGCCAAGTGCGTTGCAATGTGCTTGGAGTGAACGCTATGCTCAGGGCGCCGGGCACGACCGAGGACCATGAAGGAGACCGTGATGCCGGGAGGCAGGCTCACTCAGCAGGAACGCCAGCAGATCGCGCTGGGGCTGGCCGACGACCTCGCGTACGCGGAGATCGCGAGACGTCTCGACCGCCCGACCTCGACGATCACTCGCGAGGTCATGCGCAACGGCGGCCCCCTCGCCTACCGCGCGGACCTGGCCCACCGTGCCACCGAACACCGCGCCCACCGGCGCAGGGAGGCCGCGCCCAGAGGACAGGAAGCGCCTCCGCAGGCCCACGGCCGTGACGCCGACGCCGTACGCGAGTACGTGGAGGTGTTCACCACCCTCATGATGCAGTCGGGTCTGCCCAAGATGACGTCCCGGGTGCTGGCGCACCTCTACACCACCGACGCGGGCAGCCTCACCGCGTCCGAACTCGTCCAGCACCTCCAGGTCAGCCCCGCGTCCATCTCCAAGGCGGTCACGCTCCTGGAGAGTCAGGGCCTCATCCGGAGGGAGCGGGACGAGGGCCGCCGCGAGCGCTATGTCGTCGACAACGCCGTCTGGTACGACGGGATGATCGCCGCCGCCAAGTCCCACGCCCAGCTCGCCGAGACCGCACGGCAGGGCGTCAGTGTCCTCGGCCCCGACACCCCGGCCGCCGCCCGCCTCGAAGGCATCGCCCGCTTCGTCGACTTCGTCGGCGAGGCCATGACCCGAGCCGCGGAACAGGCCCGAGAGGTCCTCCACGCGAAGCCCGAACCCCCGGCCGAATCCCCGGCCGAGCCGCCGGCCGAACCGACGCAGTAGAGACCTGGAGCCCCCTCATGGCAGCACAGCTCCCGCGACCGAGTGCCCTTTCCCCCTCCCACCCCCGGGTCCTCGTCTACACCCGCACCACGGACTACCGCCATGACTCGATACCCGACGGCACGGCCGCCGTACGGTCGCTGGGGGCGGCGCACGGCTTCACCGTCCACGCGACGGAGGACCCCGGCTTCTTCGACGCTCCCGTGGGCCCGTACGCGGCCGTAGTCTTCCTCTCCACCAGCGGTGACGTCCTGACACCCGCGGGCCGGGAGCACCTGGCCGCGTACGTCGAGGGGGGCGGCGGCTTCGTCGGGGTGCACGCGGCGGCCTGCACGGAGTACGACTGGCCCTACTACGGCGAGCTGTTGGGGGCGCGTTTCGCCCGGCACCCCGACCACCAGCCGGGCCGGGCCATCGTGGAGGACCACGATCATCCGGCGACCCGACATCTGCCCGCCGCCTGGGAGTTCACGGACGAGTGGTACGACTTCCGGACCAGCCCCCGGGGTTCGGTACGCGTACTCCTCTCCGCCGACGAGACCTCGTACGACGGAGGCGGCATGGGCGACGACCACCCCTTGGCCTGGTGCCACCCCCAGGGCGAGGGCAGAGCCTTCTACACGGCCCTGGGCCACGCCCCGGAGGCCTACACCGACGAAAACTTCCGCACCCACCTACTGGGCGCCATCACCTGGACAGCCGCCTTCTAGAAGGCACAGCTGGCGCTTTTAAGGGGCGCGAGGAACGGCGCACCCAGCCACAACGCACCCGCACGTCGCGCAAGCCCTGCCGGGCCCCGGCCGCTTTTAAGGGGCGCGGGG
>NZ_JBIRGP010000006.1:91368-543926 GCF_044328075.1 Streptomyces sp. NPDC017991
GGAACGGCGCGCTCAGCCGCAACGGACCCGCACGTCGCGCAAGCCCTGCCGGGCCCCGGCCGCTTTTAAGGGGCGCGGGGAACGGCGCGCTCAGCCGCAACGGACCCGCACGTCGCGCAAGCCCTGCCGGGCCCCGGCCGCTTTTAAGGGGCGCGGGGAACGGCGCGCTCAGCCGCAACGGACCCGCACGTCGCGCAAGCCCTGCCGGGCCCCGGCCGCTTTTAAGGGGCGCGGGGAACGGCGCGCTCAGCCACAACGCACCCGCACCACCCGCCCAACGCCCGCCCCCCCACACGCACAAATCACGCCGCGACAGCGGTACTCGCCCGCACAACCAACCGCGTCGACAACTCCGTCCGAGTCCCCTCCGGCTGCTCCCCGGCCATCATCCGCACCAGCAAGCGCAGCGCAACCGCCGCCATCTCGGAAACCGGCTGCCGGACAGTGGTCAGGGCCGGCGAAGCCCACCGCGCCTCGGGCAGGTCGTCGAACCCCACCACACTGACCTCGTCCGGCACGGACACCCCCCGCTCCGCGAGCGCGCGATACGCGCCCAGCGCCATCCGGTCCGAGCAGACGAAGACGGCCGTGGGCGGCTCCGGCAGATCGAGCAGCTCCAGCATCCTGCGATACGCGGAGCCCTCGTCGAAACCGCCGTACCGCAGGTACTCGGCCCGATGCCGCACCCCCGCCGCCGCGAGCGCCGACCGGTACCCCGCGACGCGCGCGCCACTGCACGTCCTGCGGCGGTGACCCGCGATGACGGCGACCCGTTCGTGGCCGAGCGAGAGCAGATGCTCGGTGGCGAGCACCCCGCCCTGCCAGTTGGCCCCGCCGACCGACACGACACCCGACGGCGGTTCGAGCGCCGGGTCGATCAGCACGAACGGAATGCGGTGCTGCTCCAGCCAGGCGTACTGGGACACGGTCAGTTCGGCGAGGTTGAACAGCACCCCGGACGAGCCCCGGGTGGCGAGCTTGTCCAGCCAGCCGCGCTCCGGACGGTCGCCCCGGGTCCGGGTCAGCCCCGCCGAGACCACCACCTCAAGTCCCGCGTCCTGCGCCGCCTCCTCCACCCCGTGCAGGATCGCGCCGGCCCAGGAGCTCTCCAGCGAGTGCACGACGAGGTCGACCAGACCCGGCGACTTCGCCGCGTCGAACCGGGGTCTGCGCACGTAGCCGAGCCGGTCGAGTGCCTCCGTGACCCGGCGGCGGGTCTCCGGCGCCACGTCCTCACGGCCGTTGACCACCTTCGAGGCCGTGGGTACGGACACTCCTGCCGCGCGGGCGACGACCGCGAGGGTCGGTCCCGCCACGCTCCCGGTACGCACCATGGAGCCCACCTCTCCGGCCCCGTCCCGAGGGCCCGCGAAAGTTTCGGGTAGAAAGCGCTTCCTACAGTGGTCCCTACAGTAAGGCCGTCCGAACTCGCCGTGGAAGAGCGGGTACTCGGTGGAATTCCACGGAGCCGAAAGTCTCGAAATGCCGGACATGCTGGTCGTGAGCGGTTCCCCGACCGGTTTCAGGGGCGGTTCCCGTAGTGGTTCGGGCAGGCGACACGTCCGACTTCGGCACCCCGGGGCTGCGCGGCAGAAGGGTTCTGTGATGCGGTGGCTGCGATGCGCAGACGCGGTTCGTCGGGGTGAGGAGGGCTTCGGATGGCTGAGGGACCTGGGGCGGCCGAGGATCCCGCCGTGGCCGAGGATCCTGTGGTCGGCACCCCTTACGGGGCGGTGCGGGGCCGTTACGAGAACGGCCTCGCCGTCTTCCGGGGCATCCCCTACGCGGCTCCGCCCTTCGGCCCCCGCCGCTTCCGGCCGCCGGTGCCGCCCGAGCCCTGGGCCGGAGTGCGCGACGCGGGCGCGTTCGGGCCCACGCCGCCCAAGCCGCCGTACTCCGAGGCCTTCGCGAAACTGCTCGCCGACCCGGTCGTACCGGGCGACGACTGCCTGAACCTGAACGTGTGGACACCGGAACCGGCCCCGGGCGCCCGCCTCCCGGTCATGGTGTGGATCCACGGAGGAGCGCTGACCCGGGGCTCGTCCGCGATTCCGGTGTACGACGGCCGGTCCTTCGCCCGGGACGGCGTGGTGTTCGTGTCCTTCAACTACCGCCTGGGAGTCGAGGGGTTCGGCCTCTTCCCGGACGCCCCCGCCAACCCGGGCCTGCGCGACCAGCTCGCCGCACTGGAGTGGGTACGGGACTCCATCACACGGTTCGGCGGTGACCCGGACCGGGTGACCGTCTTCGGCGAGTCCGCCGGGGCGATCAGCATCGGGGCGCTGCTGGCGAGCCCGCGCGCCCGGGGGCTGTTCCGGCGGGCGGTGCTGCAGAGCGGGGCGCCCGAGGTGGCGGAACGGGACAAGGTGCGGCGCATGGTGCGCCGGATGGCCGCCCGCTTGAGGGTGCCGGCGACGGCCCGGGCGTTCGCCGCCGTCGACCGCGGCGCCCTGGCCGAGGCGCAGGCGGAGGCCGGCCGCCGTGCGAGCCCGGTCGTCGGCGGGCCCGCGTTCGGCATCGTCGTCGACGGTGATCTGGTGCCGCGTGATCCGCTGGAGGCGCTGGTCGAGGGCGGCGTCGCACAGGACGTGGAACTGCTCCTGGGCTGGACCAGCGAGGAGTACCGGCTGTGGCTCGCGCCGACCGGACTCCTCGAACGCCTCGACCGGCTCGGCCCGGTCGCCCTGACCGCGGCGAGGGCCCGCTGCCGCTGCGGTCCCGAGGTGCCGCGCGGCTACCGGCTGGCCCGTCCCGGGGCGAGCACCGCCGAACTGGTGGGGCAGCTGGTCACCGACTTCCTCCTCCGCGTGCCGCTGCACCGGCTCGCCGACGCCCACCGGGCGCGCTCGCACGTCTACGAGTTCGCCTGGCCGTCGAACGTACCCGGCCTCGGGGCCTGCCACGCCCTGGAACTGGGCTTCGTCTTCGACACGACCGACGTGCCAGAGGCGGCGAAGCTCGCGGGCCCGGGGGCGCCGCAGTCCCTCGCCGACGAGATGCACTCGGCGTGGGTACGGTTCGCCGTCACGGGTGACCCGGGCTGGCCCGCCTGGGACGACACCCATCCTGTACGGGTCTTCGGGGCGGGCGGGCCCGAGGTCGTACGGGGGCCTCGGGACCGGGAGATGGCTCTGTGGGAGACCGGGCCCCCGGCCCGCACCGGGATCGAGCGCGACCCGGTGTCACCCGAGCCGGGCGTGACGCCGAGAACCGCGATGCGACGGCTCCGCGGGCGGGGAGGAGCGCGGAGGGTCTGACGACGACCCGCCTCGCTCGGGCAGGAGCAGGAGCAGGAGCAGAGGCTGGGGCTGGGGCTGGGCAGGGGCCGCGTCAGCGTTCGGTCGTCGATGACTTTCGCCGGGACTCCCGGCCCTTGGTGCTCGGCGGGCGCCGGGTCAGGACGAGCGGGCCGCTCTCGGTGATGGCGACCGTGTGCTCCGAATGGGCGGTGCGCGAGCCGTCGGCCGAGCGGATGGTCCAGCCGTCGGGGTCGTACACGATCTTGTCGGTGCCCGCGGCGAACCAGGGCTCGATCGCGATCGTCAGACCGGGACGCAGCTTCCAGCCGCGGCCGGGACGGCCGTCGTTGGGGATGTGCAGCTCCTCGTGCATCGTGCGGCCGATGCCGTGACCGCCGAATTCGAGGTTGACCGGGTAGCCGTACTCCTTGGCGACCCCGCCGATGGCCGCCGAGATGTCCCCGAGCCGGTTGCCCGGCAGTGCGACCTCGATCGCGGCCTCCAGAGCGACCTCGGTGGCCTCGATCAGCCTCAGGTCCTCCGCTGCCGGGGTGCCGACGACGACGGAGAGGGCCGAGTCGGCGGCCCAGCCGTCGACCATGACAGCCATGTCCATGGTCAGCAGATCCCCGTCGCGCAGCTTGTAGCTGTGCGGCAGACCGTGCAGCACGGCGTCGTTGACCGAGAGGCACACCACGTTGCGGAACGGGCCCTTGCCGAACGAGGGCTCGTAGTCCCAGTAGCAGGACTCCGCGCCGCGCTCCTTGATCCGGCGGCGGGCGTGATGCTCCAGATCCAGCAGATTGACCCCTACCGCCGCGAGGTCACCGAGTTCGCCCAGCACCTGACCGAGGAACTGTCCGGTGACGTGCATACGCTCGATGTCTGCGGGAGATTTGTGCTCGATCACTGCGTTCCTCGATTCCCCTGGGCGGTCGACCGGTATATTTATACCAGAGGGTGGGATGGTTGCCCGCCGGACGCCGACGCCTCTAGCATGTGCGGATGGTCCGCCATCCGCTCGCCCCCGAACAGATCGAGGCGGGCCGTCGTCTCGGGGCAGCGTTGCGTTCCGCCCGGGCCGGACGCAGCCCCGCCGAAGTCGCCGCGGCGGCGGAGATCTCGCCGGAGACGCTCCGCAAGATCGAGACCGGCCGCATGCCGACGCCCGCGTTCGGCACCATCGTCCGGCTCAGCGAGGTACTCGGCGTACCCCTGCCGGAGCTCGCCAGCATCTGGCGCACCGATCCCGCCCTGAGCGCGGCTTCCTGATCTCCCTGCCTTTGTATCCCCCGGGTACGCCTTCGCCCCGCTCACAGCGGTGAGCGGGGCGAAGACCTCAGGTGCGCCAGGTCGGCTCAGGTCGGGTCAGGTCCGATCAGGGCAGGGTCCATTTCTGGTTGGCGTTGGTGTGGCAGGTCCACAGATGGACGGCCGTTCCGTCGTTCCACGTACCGCCGGACGCGTCGAGGCATTTGCCGGACTGGGGGTTGCGTACCGTGCCGTCGGACTGGGTGGCCCAGGTCTGGGCGCCCGAGCCGTTGCAGGTCCACAGCTGGACCTTCGTGCCGTCGGCGTTGCCTCCGCCGCTCACGTCGAGGCATTTGCCGAGGGCCTTCAGAGTGCCGTCGCTTCCGGTGGTCCACTTCTGGGCGGCGGATCCGTTGCAGGTCCAGATCTGGACCTTGGTGCCGTCGGTGGTCTGGGCGTTGTCGATGTCCAGGCACTTGCCGTTCACGCCCTTCACCTCACCCGTACGGGGTCCGGGCTCCTGCCCGCCGGCACGCTTGACCCGGATGTTGCGGAAGGACACGTCGTCACCGTCACCGTGGTTCTGGATGCCGATGTGCCCCTGCCGCAGACTCCGTACGGGGTCGGTGTTGGTGAAGTCGTTGATCTTGCGGCCGTTGAGGAAGATCTCCAACCGCTCACCGGTGACCCGGAGTTCGTACGTGTTCCACTCGCCCGGCGGATTCAGTGCCGCGTCCCGTGCGGCGACGTCGGCGGACTTGAAGCCGTAGACGGAGCCCGTGGTGCGGTCGACGGCGTCCGTGGCGTCGATCTGGATCTCGTAACCGTTGTCCACCGCCGTCCACGGGTCGTCGGAGGCCGGGAAGCCGATGAAGACACCGGAGTTGTCGTCCCCGGCCATCCGCCAGTCGAGCTTGAGGGAGTAGTCACCGGTCAGCTCCTGGGCGTTGTGCCAGAACAGCCCCATCCCGCCCACGGAGGTCAGGGTGCCGTCCGCGAGAGCGAACTGCCCCGGCCCGGCCTGCTTCCAGCCGGTGGTGGACGAGCCGTTGAACAGTGACGTGTAGCCGGTCTCCGGGCGGCAGTCCGCGTCGGTCATCCCGGCGGCCCAGCGGATACCGCCGAGGAGGTGGCGCCGGAAGACGGGATCGGCGTACGACTCGTCGGTGTGCCCGCCGCCCGTGTAGAAGGCCCGGCCGCCCTGGTAGTCCTTGCACCAGGCGATCGGGTGGTCACCCGACATGTTCCCGCCCGAGTAGCTGGACTCGTCGAGCGAGGCCAGTACATGGGCGGTGGTACGGGGGTTGGTGCGGTAGTTGTACCACTCGTCCGTGCGCTGCCAGGTGCTGCCCAGGTGGGCGGTGGCGTCGTGCGCCCGGTCCTCCACCTTGACCGTGGCGGACTGGATCGCCGGATGCGAGTGGAAGAGCGCGCCGGCCAGACCCTCGTAGAAGGGCCAGTCGTACTCGGTGTCGGCGGCGGCGTGGATGCCGACGTATCCGCCGCCGCCCTGGACGTAACTCTCGAAGGCCGTCTGCTGGGCGGCGTTCAGCACGTCACCCGTCGTCGACAGGAAGACGACGCTCTTGTACTGGGCGAGGTTGCCGGTCGTGAAGGTCCCCGCGTCCTCGGTCGCGTCCACGGTGAAGTTGTTCGCGCCGCCGAGGGCGCGCAGGGCCGCGATGCCCTCGTCGATCGAGTCGTGGCGGAAGCCCGCCGTCTTGGAGAAGACGAGGATCCTGTACGCGGGGTCGGCCGCCGCGAGGGGCCGTGCCTCAGCGGTCACGGAGCCGGTGACGGACTGGCCCACCGCGTCGGGCAGTGCCGTGGCCTGCGGGGTCAGACAGAGCGTGGCGCCCACGAACAGGCCGAGGGCCGCTTTCAGATATGTACGCATGGTCGGTCTCCTCCCTCCTACGGCAGGGTCCATTTCTGGTTGGCGTTGGTGTGGCAGGTCCACAGATGGACCGCGGTTCCGTCGTTCCAGGTGCCGCCCGAGGCGTCGAGGCATTTGCCGGACTGGGGGTTGCGGACGGTGCCGTCGGTCTGGGTGGCCCAGGTTTGGGCGCCCGAGCCGTTGCAGGTCCACAGCTGGACCTTCGTACCGTCGGCGTCGGCCCCGCCGCTCACGTCGAGGCATTTGCCGAGGGCCTTGAGTGTGCCGTCGCCTCCGGCGGTCCACTTCTGGGCGGCGGATCCGTTGCAGGTCCAGATCTGGACCTTGGTGCCGTCGGTGGTCTGGGCGTTGTCGATGTCCAGGCACTTGCCGTTCACGCCCTTCACCTCACCCGTGCGGGTCGCGCCGCCGGAGGTGGTGAAGGAGAACTCGTCCAGGTCGAAGAGCGAGCCGCTGCCGCCCTTGAAGACGAGGTGGAGGGAGGTGGAGCCGGTGGGCTGGTTGCTCAGTGCGGCCGTCACGTCCTGGAAGGTCTCCCAGCCGCCGGTCACCGGCACGGTCGCCGTGCCGAGCAGGGTGCCGGTCGTGGAACCGGCGCGGACCTCGATGGTGCCGCCCGCGCCCGCCGAGGAGACCCGGGCGGTGAACCGCGTCGCGTTGCCGAGGGCGTACGGCTTGAAGGAGACCCAGTCGTTGTTCTCGATGTTGCCGACGGTCTTCCCGCCGTGCGCGGGACCGTGGGAGATGACGTCGACACCCGCGGAGTCGCCGTAGTGCTCGCCCTGCCGGTGGCTGGGCTGGACGACGTGCTGGTCGTGCGCGGTCAGCGCGGGCTGGCCGCCGGCGCCCTTGTCGGTGTACTCGGCGTCGAGCACGCCGAAGATGTTGGCGTTGGGATCGTGCTCGCCGTCCGCCAGGGTCTGCAGCGTCCCGGTGCAGCCGGTGGCCGAGGTCTGCGGATGGCCGTGGCTGTCGTGTCCGACGATGAAGGTGACCTTCACCTTGGAGCAGTCGATCGTGCCGTCAGTGCCGTCTTCGGGGTCGGTCACCGTCACCTTGAACGGGATGGCGTCGCCGAAGTCGTGGATGCCGCCGTCGAGGGGCAGGTCGAGTCTCACCGTGGGCGCGGTGTTCCCCACGGTGATCTGCACGGAGGCACTGCCGGATTTTCCGGTGCCGTCCGTGACCGTCAGCGTGGCCGTGTACTGGCCGTTGGCCGTGTAGGTGTGCGAGGGGTTGGCGGCGGTCGAGGTGGAGCCGTCGCCGAAGTTCCAGGCGTAGCTCAGCGCGTCGCCGTCCGGGTCGGTGCTGCCGGCCGAGGAGAACGTGACGGCCAGCGGCGCCTTGCCCGAGGTGACGTTCGCCTTCGCCTGCGCGGTCGGGGCGAGCCCGCCCGTGACATGGTCGATGCGGTACAGCGCGGAGTTCGCGTCGCCGTTGAAGTAGCCGGTGCCGTAGTCGAGGACGTACAGGGCGCCGTCGGGGCCGAAGGCCATGTCCATCACCTGGGTGCCGGTCCAGGGGACGGAGTTGATGGACTGCACGGTGCCGTCGGTGCCGGACTCGATGCGCTTGATCCAGCGGCGGCCGAACTCACCGGCGAAGAAGTCGCCGTCGTACTCCTGCGGGAACTTCACCTCGGAGGTGGAGCCGGCGTCGTAACGGTAGACCGGGCCACCCATCGGGGACTCGGAGCCGTTGCCGAACTCCGGGACGGACGCGCCGTCGTAGGGGATCCAGGCGGGCTGGACCGGCGGCAGACTGGTCAGACCGGTGTTGCGCGGCGAATTGTTCGTCGGCGCGGCGCAGTTGAAGGCGGACCCGGAGGCGCCGGTGGCGAAGTTGTAGTCGATGTAGGCGTCGTTCTTGCCGGTGCAGTACGGCCAGCCGAAGTTGCCGGCCTTCGTGATCCGGTTGAACTCCACCTGCCCGCCGGGGCCGCGGGTGGGGCTGGCGGTGCCGGCGTCGGGGCCGTAGTCGCCGAGGTAGACGATGCCGGTGGCCTTGTCGACGCTCATCCGGAAGGGGTTGCGGAAGCCCATCGCGTAGATCTCGGGACGGGTCTTCGCGGTGCCGGAAGGGAAGAGGTTGCCGCTCGGTATGGAGTAGGACCCGTCCGCGTTGACCTTGATCCGCAGTACCTTGCCGCGCAGGTCGTTGGTGTTGGCCGAGGAACGCTGGGCGTCGAAGGCGGGGTTGCGGGTGGCGCGCTCGTCGATCGGGGTGTAGCTGTCCGAGGCGAACGGGTTGGTGTCGTCGCCGGTGGACAGGTACAGGTTCCCGGCCGCGTCGAAGTCGATGTCGCCGCCGACGTGGCAGCAGAGACCGCGGGAGGCCGGCACATCGAGGATCTTCTTCTCGCTGGCGGGATCGAGGGTGCCGTCGGTCTTCAGAACGAACCGGGACAGCCGGTTGACCCCGTCGAAGGGGGCGAAGTCGGCGGCGCTGCCGTCGGAGGGGGCGTCACCGGAGGGCGTGCTGAGTGGGGGCGCGTAGTAGAGATAGATCAGCCGGTTGGAGGTAAAACCGGGATCCACGGCGACGCCCTGCAGCCCCTCCTCGTCATGGCTGTAGACGTCCAGCTTGCCCGCGACGGAGGTGGTCCCCGCCGCGTTCGTCAGCCGGAGCGTGCCGTCCCGGGAGGTGTGCAGGACCGAGCGGTCCGGCAGCACCGCCAGGGTCATGGGCTCGCCGGTCTCGGCCACGCCCTTGGCGAGCGTGACCTGCTGGAACTCGACGGCGGCGGCCTCGGATCCGCCGGCCGGATCCGCAGGTTGCGCGGGGTGAGCGGCGGCGGGGGAGATGGGCAGCAGACAGCCGACGGCACAGGCCACGGCGGTCAGCAGATGACGGACACGTCTGTGTCCGAGCGGTTTCGTGCGCACAGAGGTCTCCCAAAGTGGGGTGGGATGACGACAGTCCTCACCGGACTGCCAAGCGGTGCACAGGCGCGCGCCGTCGCGCCGTCGTGACCGGTCGCAGCTCTATGACCGGTTCATTTCAAGGAAGTTAGCGACCTTTGTCGAACGCCGTAACCCATCGAGCACAACTTCCCGACACTTTTTCCCCACCGAGGACAAAGTGACCGACACCGAGACGGGCGGACCCCGACAGAACCCGGCGCCGCGACGACGTGCTACCGGTCCCCGGACGGAGCCGCCCCACCGCAGTGCACACATATTTTTCGCCGGTCGAGGGATAGCGGCAGGCTGCCCATCGCGTCGTGAGGGTTGTTGAGAAGGGGAGGGCCGATGGAGGCCTCGATACACGAAGAGTTCCGGGAGTTCGTAGCGATGCGCTCCACCGCGCTGCTGCAGCTCGCGGTGCTCCTGACCGGCGGGGACCGTCACGCCGCCGAGGATCTGCTGCAGATAGCCCTGATGAAGGCCTATGGGCGCTGGGCACGCATCGAGCGGCCCGAGGCGTATGTCCGCCAGGTCATCTACCGCCAGCAGATCAGCCGTTGGCGGCTGCGCAGACACCGCGCCGAGACAACGGTGCCGGTACTGCCCGAGCCCGGCGGACACTCCGGCGCCGAGTCGGAGTCCGAGCTGCGGATCGCGCTGTGGACGGCGCTCGGGCAGCTGTCCAAGCGGCAACGGGCCGTGCTCGTGCTCCGCTACTTCGAGGACCTGCCGGAGGCCGAGGTCGCGGCGCTGCTGAGATGTCCGGTCGGCACGGTGCGCAGTACGGCACACCGGTCGCTCGCCAAACTTCGGGTGCTCGTACCGGAACTCGGCCCTCAGGGGGCCACGGAGCAGGCACAGCCGTTCAGCTACACCGCGAAGGGAGCCCAGGGATGACGGCGGAGCAGGTGGAGGACCAGGTCCGGGCGACGCTGCACGCGGTCGCCCTGGACGGGGTGCGGGCGCCCGGGGACCTGGCCGAGAAAGTGGTGCGGCGGCGTGACCGGCGCCGCTTTTCGCAGGCCGCCGGAACGGTGGTGGCCGTTGTCGCGATCACTGTGGGGGCGGTGCTCGGCTTCGGTGACGGCGGTGCCGCCGAGCAGGACCCGCCGGTGCGGCCGGCGGCGTCGCCGCCGGGCTGGAAGCCGTGGCAGAGCGGTGCTCCGGGCATCGGTGAGCGGGGCTGTCTGGCGGACGGGTCCGCGCTGTACTGCAGCGGGTACGAGTACGACGTCGTGAAGCTGGATGCCCGCACCGGCGAGCGGCTGTGGTCCCTCCGGGGAAACGGCGGCGGTGACGGACGGGACCATCCGTTCGCAGTGCGTGACGGCGTGCTCTATGCGTATCGCAACCACACGGAGCAGCAGCGGCAGGACGGAAACTATGTGATCCATGCGCCCGGTACCGATCTGATGGCCGTGGACGCGGCCACCGGTGACGTGCTGTGGGCGGTCGAGATGCCCGCCGACACCCGCTCGGACCAGAGCGCCATGCTCATCGACGGCGCGGTGCTGGCGAACACCCCCACGGACCGCTCGCTGTCCGCCCTCGATCCACTGACCGGACAGGAGAAGTGGCGTCACACCTGGGACAAGGGCATCGCATGCGAGCGTGCGGTGCTGAGCGGTGTGCCCCATCTTCTGTGCGTGCGGGACATCAAGAAGCCGGACGGCACCGACGTCTTCCGTCTTGATCCCGTCACCGGAGCCGCCACGAAGGTCACGACCGTCCCAGGCGCACAGCGGCTCATCGGGACTTCGCGGGGCCGACTGGTCCTGGCCGAAGCGCGGCGGACGGCCGACAAGGACATGCGGCTGACCACCGTCAGCAGCTCCGGCAAGCAGACCTCGCACTTCTGTCGGATCGAGGAGAACCCGGCCGCATTGGACGTCTTCGGCGACCGTTTGATCACCGTGTCCTGGCAGGGCAGAGCCTCGGCCCACTCACTGACCACGGGCAAGGCCCTGTGGAGCGACCGCCCGGTGGGTGTGGAGATGCCCGATGAGGAGACGACGCCCATGGGCCTGGCATCTTCCGTGGTGTCGGAGGGGCGGAGGATCGTGTACTTCCTCAGCCCGACCGGCGACCTGTCCGGCCTCGACCTGCGCACGGGCGACGAAGTCTGGCGCACGCACACCGACGCCGACCACCCGGGCGACGGCCTCGCGGTCATACCCGAACTCCTGCTCTACGAGGAGGTGTTGGTCGCCCTGAACGGCAGCGAGATCGTCTCCCTGCTGCCGCAGAGCGACGACTGACGGAGCTTCTTCACCTCTGCGCAGCGCCTGCATCCGTCAACAAGTGTGCTCAGCAGACGAATTGAAACCGCTCACCGACCTCAGCCGAACGGACGAGCCGAACGGACGGACGGGCGGAACGGACGGGGCCGAACGATTCGACCAACCCTGCTCGACCACTCAAGAATAGGTTTTCAGGCGTTGCGCGAGCAGTGGTGTGGCTTCGGTGGGATCGATGTCGCAGACCAGCAGCCCGGGCTTTCCGTAAGGCTGGTGGCTGAGTAGCGTGCCGTCCGGCCGCACCACGGCGGATGTCGTGGGCGACCCCGGGCTCGCGCAGTTGACGGCGGCGACGTAGCAATTGTTCTCGGCGGCGCGACAGAGAATTGCCTTCTCGTGGAAGGAGTTTCTCGGATCGGCGAATTCAGTCGGCTGGAAGGCGCCGGGATCTGCTTCGCTGTAATGCGGGTGGAACACCAACTGGGCGCCGTTGCGAACGGCCCAGCGGACCGTCTCCGGATAGCGGAAGCCCTCGTGGCAGATCACGATGCCGAAGCGGAATCCGTCGACTTCGAATATCTGGCGTTCGCTGCCCGCCTCGTATATGGCATCTTCTTCCGGGTCGAGCTGCACCTTGTCCTGATAACCCGCTCGATCGCCATCGGGGCTCAGTACGAGCGTGGTCAAACGCGGCTTGTCGGAAACGTACCGCTCCGTACCGAGCACCACGTAGATGTGGCTCTCCCTCGCGGCCTGGGCGATGCGCTCGTGCGCGGCTTCCAAGAAGTCTGCGCTCACGGCCTTGTGCGATTGCGGCGGCCATGGGTAGCCCGGCACGTACGCTTCCGGGAAGCACACGATACGCGCGTCGGCAGCAGCAGCGGCTCTGACCGCGCGCTCGGCTCGCTCCACGGAGTCTTCTGGATTCTCGGGAATTTCAAGGTTGGCGAGCGCGATGCGAAGTTTTGTCATGCGTCTCATTGTGCTGCACAGCCGGGACACCCGGGGGTGATCCGGCTGCACTGCCCGGCGGCCCGGCGGCCGGGCTGTCGCCTTCGGTGAATTGTTCGCGCCGCGACCGCCCCGCCCCACCACGCCACTCAGGACCGCCGCCCGCTGATTTCGCCCATGGCCGGTCCAAAGGGGTGCGGGGGCTGTGGCTAAGCGAGGCCCGGCCTCCGATAGGGGCGCGGCGCGGGGAACTGCGCGCCCAGCCCCCACCGGCCCGCGGAGCCGAGTCCACCAACTCGCACCCACCCTGGGCGAAGCCCTACCCGGGCGGGGCCTGCACCGCCCCCACCGCGGCAGCGATCCGCGAAACCGCCCCCGGCCCTACCCGACAGCACCCCCCGATCAACCGCGCCCCCGCACGCTCCCAGCCCACGACCCGCTCCGGCGTGAAGGTGGAGCGCCCCCGCCAGGCACGCGCCCCCGCGTCCCAGGTCTCCCCGCTGTTCGGATAGACGACGACCGGCTTGCCGGTGACCCGCACCGCGGTCGTCACCGCGGCGTCCACGTCCTCGGGAGCGCAGCAGTTGACGCCGACCGCGATCACCTCGTCGGCGTCGGCGGCCACCGCGAAGGCCTCCTCCAGCGACTGTCCGGCCCGCGTCCGCCCATCGGCGATGCTGTACGACAGCCACGCGGGTACGCCGAGCCCACGCACCGCCCGCAGCAGCGCCCGCGCCTCGTCGACGTCCGGCACGGTTTCCAGGGCCAGGACATCAGGGCGGGTCCCGGCCAGCACCTCCACCCGGGGCCGGTGGAAACGCTCCAACTCGGCCACGCTCAGCCCGTACCGCCCCCGGTACTCGGAGCCGTCCGCGAGCATCGCCCCGTACGGGCCCACGGACGCCGCCACCCACAGCGGCCCGCGCGCGCCCCGCACACCGGCCTGCCGGGCGGCCTCCCGTGCGAGACCGACGCTCAGCCCCAGGAAACCGGCCGCCCTCTCCTGGGAGATGCCGCGCCGGGCGAAGCCCTCGAAGGTCGCCTGGTAACTGGACGTGATCGCCACGTTCGCGCCGGCCTCGAAGTAGGCGAGATGCGCCTCGGTGATCGCCTCCGGTCGCTCCACGAGCAGCCGCGCCGACCACAGCTCGTCGCTCAGATCGTGCCCGGTGGACCGGAGCTGGTTGGACAGACCGCCGTCGAGAACGACGCTGCCGGCGCCGGTGGCGAGGACGTCGGCGAGGGAGCGGGCCGCTGCACCGGGAGAGCTGTCGCTGGTCATGCGCCGACGCTAGCCGAACCGCAGCCGCCCCCCGCCCCCCGGCTCCCCGCAGCTCGCCGACGAGGTACGCGAGGTCTTCCGGTTGCCGTTTGGTTGCCGTTGCGACGCGCCACGCGCCACGCATCATGCGCCACGCGCCACAGAGTCGCGCTCCGCGATCACGTCCGGTTCCGCGTGGGCGGAACGCGGAATCCGTGTTCGTGCAGGGTCAACTCAGGTCCGGCCAGTTCAGGAGGTTCTCCAGGATGGTGTGGTCGCCCTCGCTGCGTACGGCGTCCAGGGGGAGGCGGCCGTGCAGGGTGAGCAGCAGTTCGCTCGCGGAACCGTGGAGGCTTGCGTCCGCATCGCGTCCGCCGTCGGTGACGAGGCGTGACCCCGACTCCGTCACGTCGATCGTCCACGACTCGCCCTCCGCCGCGTGCAGGCCGATCCGGGCCGGCTCGTGCGGCCAGGGACCGGCGGTGCCGTGGCTGACGCCGATGAACTCGGCTATGCCGTCGAGTGCCACAACCTCCGGGACGGGCAAGGGAGTTCCCGTCGCCAGCTGGGCGTCGAAGGCGTGGACAGCGGCCTCCTGGACCTGATGGCGCGCCACGGTACCGCTGTTCGCCGGGACGTCGGAGTCGCCCCACCACGTCCAGCAGTCCACCGCGGGACCCGCCGCTCGCAGGGCGGCGACCAACTCCTCGGTGGCCGCGGCCGAACGCGCCAACAGGCCGGTCGACTGCGTCTCATCGGCCGACACGGCGGCCGGGCCCACGGCCGGTGCCACGGCCGGAGGCTTCTCGCTGGGCCCGGCCGCGACCGCCGCCGCCCAGAACCGGTGCACCTCGGTCACGTGCTCGACGAGTTCGCGCAGCGACCAGTCGGGGCAGCTGGGAACGCGGACCTCCAGATCGGGAGAACCGGCGACGCTGCTGCGCAGGGCGGCGGAGCGGTCCTCGATCAAGGCCAGCAGGTCTTCGAATGGTGGTGTCTGGGTCATCCCCGTTTCCTATCACCCGCCACTGACAGTGGAGTTGCCGCGCGGTTCTGCGTGTGGCCGCCGCCAGTTCGCCGTCACCGGATCCCAGGCCGATTCCGGCAGAAGTTCCTCCGGATCGCTCCCGACCCGTTGACCTCCCCGTAACACGCCCATACCTTTTCGGCGTTCGGGATGACAGATGTTGTGCGAAATGCCGAACATTTCTGTTCGCTTTTGTGTCTCCCCACCCCGAGAGGCAGTCAGCATGAGCCGCGACGACGCCCACCCCGCGACCGCCGTCCCCCCGAAGGAGCGTGCCTGAGATGAGACGCCTGTACGCCGTACTCCTCGCCCTCTGTCTGGCCCTCGCCGGCGCCCTCGTCACCGCGGGCCCGGCCCAGGCCGCCGCCCAGACCATCGCGAACGGCACGCAGTTCACCGACACCAACGGCAGCCCGGTGCACGCCCACGGCGGCGGAGTGGTCAAGGTCGGCTCGTACTACTACTGGTTCGGGGAGAACCGGAACTCCGACAACACCTTCCGGTACGTGGACGCCTACCGCTCCACGGACCTGAAGAACTGGGAGTTCCGCAACCACGTCCTGACCGAGGCGAGCGACCCGGAGCTGGCGACCGCGAACATCGAGCGGCCCAAGGTCATGTACAACGCGTCCACCGGCAAGTTCGTGATGTGGATGCACAAGGAGAACGGCGTCGACTACGGCGAGGCCCGCGCGGCGGTCGCCGTGTCGGACACGGTCGACGGCAACTACACCTGGCAGGGCAGTTTCCGCCCGCTCGGCACGCACATGTCCCGTGACATCACGGTGTTCGTCGACACGGACGGCGCGGGGTACATGGTCTCGGCCGCCCGCGAGAACTACGACCTGCAGATCTACCGGCTGACCGCCGACTACACCGCAATCGCCGGTCTGGTCGCCGACCCCTGGCACGGCGGCCACCGCGAGGCACCCGCACTCTTCAAGCGCAACGGCGTCTACTTCATGCTGACTTCGGGGGCGACGGGCTGGAGCGCCAACCAGCAGCAGTACGCCACAGCGACCTCGATCGCGGGTCCCTGGACCGCGATGGCGAACGTCGGCGACTCGACGACGTACAACTCGCAGACCGCCTTCGTCCTGCCGGTGCAGGGGAGTTCGGGCACTTCCTACCTCTACCTGGGTGACCGCTGGGGCAACTCCTTCGGCGGTACGGTCAACGACTCCCGTTACGTCTGGCTGCCGTTGGCCTTCCCCAGCTCGACCACGATGTCCATGTCCTGGTCGCCGGAGGTCACCGTCGACACGGCCGCCGGGACCGTCGCCGGGACGAGTGCCACGTACAACTCGCTCATCGCCCGCCACTCCTCCAAGTGCGCCGACGTGACCAGCCAGTCCCTGTGGGCCGGCGCCCAGATCAAGCAGTACACCTGCAACGGCGGCGCCAACCAGAAGTACTGGTTCAAGTCGGTCGGCAGCGGCTACTACCAGCTGGCCGTGCGGGGCAGCTCCCTGTGCGTGCAGGAGAACGCGAGCACCGTCACGCAGGAGAACTGCAGCGGTTCGGCCACCGCCCAGCAGTGGTCGCTCACCACCACCGGCTCCTACGTGAACATCAAGTCCCGCGCCGGCGGCGAGTGCCTGGACGTGAACGGCGCGTACACCGCGGACTCCGCCGCGCTCATCACGTACACCTGCAACGGAGCGACCAACCAGCAGTGGACCAGGGGAACGTGAAAGCCGCTCCGGATTCGACGTATCTGTTGCCTGTTGGAGGAGTCGCGTTGAGACGTACGACGATCACCCTGCTGGCCGGGCTGTCCCTCGCCCTCGCCCTCGCCTCGACCCTGTCCGTCACCCCGGCGCAGGCGCAAAGCCCGGGCACCGGCCCCGCCCCTGGGCTGGGGCTGGGGCTGGAGAACTGCACCGCCGACGCCTGCCACTTCGATGTGCCGCCCGGCACCTACGACGTACGGGTGCGGCTCGGGGGTGAGGCCGCGGCGAGCACCGGTATCAGCGGCGAGACCCGGCGCACCCTGCTCGCCGAGACGCCCACCGGGGCGGGCAGGCCCGTGACCCGCAGCTTCACCGTGAACGTCCGCACCCCCGAAGGCGAACCCACCGGACCCGAGGGCACCGCCGGACTCGACCTGGCCGTCGGCGGCTCGGCGCCCGCGCTCGCCGACATCCGCGTCACCCCGGCCGGCGGAAGGCACACCCGGCAGATCTTCCTCGTCGGCGACTCCACGGCCTGCGACCAGCCCGGCGACCCCTACTCCGGCTGGGGCCAGCAGCTCCCGCAGTACCTCCGCAAAGGTGTCTCCGTCGCCAACTACGCGGATTCCGGGGAGAGTACGGTCACCTACCTGGCCGATCCGCGGCTCTTCGCGACCGTCCAGCCGCTCATCCGCAAGGGCGACCTGGTCCTCATCCAGCTCGCCCACAACGACAAGCAGACGGACGAACCGACGTACCGCGCGAATCTCGAAACGCTCGTCGCGGGCGTACGGGAAGAGGGTGGACGTCCGGTTATGGTCACTCCCGTCGTCCGCCGCTGGTTCAACAGCGACGGCACACTGAACAACGGCACAGCCTTGCTGGTGAACGGACTCGGAGTGGACCACCCGGCCGTCACCCGCTCGGTCGCCGAGGCACACGACGTCCCCCTCATCGACCTCACGACCAGGACAAAGGCCCTGGTGGAGTCACTGGGCGTCGAGGGCTCCAAGGCGCTGTACCTCTACAACGAGAAGCGCGACAACACCCACACATCGGCGCAGGGCGCGACGGCGTACGCGGGACTCGTCCGCGACGAACTCCTTGTCCAGGGCCTGGTGTCCGAGCGCCTGGTGAGGTGAGCTGGACGCCTGGGGCGTCCCGACCGGAACCGGGGCGTCTCAGGTGTACATCCGTGGGGCGCCCCACGGATGTACACGCGCGGGCTCCGGGGAGGTCACGGGCGTCGCCGCCGAGGCAGGCGTGTGACGCCGGCGCCCCGCTGCTCCTCCCCAACGCCTGGGACCACGCCGCGGCGGCGGCCCCGGTCGGCCGGGATCCGACCCCGGTCGGCCGGGACCCGGCCCCGATCGGCCCGGACCCACCCCTTCCGAGGGGGCTTCCTGGTAGCGTTGCTGCTTTCGTGGGTATGAAACTCTGTGGACTCCGACCGGCGAGGGACCCAGGAATCATGGACATCCCCGGTAGTACGGGCAGCACGGGCGTGAAGCGACTGGCCGCGGCCGTCGTGATGCGCAAGGGCCTCGTCCTGCTGGTGCGCCGCAGCGAGACCGAGCGGTTCCTGCCCCGGGTGTGGGGAGTCCCCTGCGGGAAGCTGGAGCCCGGCGAAAGCCCCGAGGACGGTGTGCTGCGGGAGCTCAAGGAGGAGACCGGGCTGCTCGGCGAGGTCGTCCGGAGGGTCGGCGAATCGTCCTTCATGAGCGAATACCGCGGGCAGGAGATCAAGAACTGTCAGGACAATTTCCTGGTCAGGCCGCTCTCCCGGCACATCACCCTCCCCGAGCCGGACCAGGAACACCGCTGGTTGAGCCCGGACGAGCTGCACACCGTCGACATCGACGACTACAACGTCGACATCGTGCGTCAGGCCCTCACGAACTTCCTGCACCTCACGGCTCCTGAGCCTCATGAACTTCTGAGCAGCTCCGCCAGGGCGTCGAGCTCGCTCAGGTAGTCGTCCACATCGAGCGGCACCTTCGGTACGGTCCCCGGGTGGGGCCCCGCCGCCGTGAACACATCCGTGTGCCGCCGCCGTCCGTTCCCCGTCTCCAGGAAGAGCGTCACCGTCGGCTCGGCCGTGTCGCACCACGCCCGGTGCAGGGTGTGCGCGGGCAGGGCGTAGGTGCTGCCCGCCGCGTACTGCGCGACCTGGGTCAGCCGCAGCCGGGCCGGGCCCGTGGGCTCCAGCAGCCAGTCCGCCGACCCGTCCGCCAGGGACTCCCGGTAGCGGTCCGCCTCGATCCCGCCGTCGATCCCGTCGTCGTTCGTGTCGGCGCCGCGGGCGTCACTGCGGGCGCCACCGCGAGCATCATGGCGGGCGTCACCGCGAGGCGCGTACAACTCCATCGACAGCCGCCCCCGTACGACGGAGGAGGCTAGCGGGGAACGGTGGTTGTGAACGTCCTCCTTGCCGATCGCGCCGCGCCCCGGATGCCACAGATGGGCGCGCAGCATGTGCCGCGGACCGTCGTCGATGAGCAGGAGCTTGTCGAAGCCGAGGACATGGCGGTACGAGAGCCGGGCGCAGCCGTACGGATCGCCTTCACCGGAGGCGAGTTCGGCGATCAGCTCCAACAGGCGGTCGGGGGAGCCCAGTTCGGCCACCACCGAGCGGGCCGCCGACAGCCGTTCGTGTTCCGGCAGTTCGCCGTCCAGTGTCTCGGTCAGCAGTTGCCGCGCCGCCAGGACCTGTCGGCCACCCATGCACGTTCCTCCCGGCTCAGCCATTCGGTTGGTGGATCAACGGTTGATACATCCATACGGCATGCGCCCGCAGTGCCGATAGGCCTTGATAGGTCATCCACATGGGGCGGCGCAGCTCGTTGGTATCGTCGCGCACCCACGTCCATATGCCGTCGCTCTGCCCCGCGTACACCGCGCTCGCCGCGCCGTTCAGCCGCTCGCGCCACTCGTCCTCCATGCCGTCCTCGCGCGCGACGTCGCGCGCGCCGGGGGTGAGCAGGGCGCGGACGATCCAGGAGGCCGTGAAGTGCCGCACGTTCAGGACCTCGTGGCGGGTCGGGTCGTCGGTGCGCGGCCTGCGTACGTCCTCGCGGAGGTTGGAGAGGTCGAGGCAGGCGTCGTGCGTGGCGTCCGGGCAGGCCAGCAGCCAGCGCACACCGTCCTCGCGGGCGGCGCGCGCGTTGACGCTCTCACTGCCCAGGACACGGGCCGCACGGTCCAGGGCGACCACCGCCTGAGCCGTGTGCAGCGGGGACGGCGGCCCGTGGAGGGGCGCGAGCCGGTAGCCCCAGCAGCGGTGGTGCCTGCGGCGCGGATCGGTCACCGCGCCCTCGACGAGGGCGTCGCGCAGCAGGGGCAGCACCGCGGAGTCGGGCGCCGCGCGCAGCAGGCCGCGCATCACGGTCGTCAGGACGTGCGTCAACTCGCGCCCTGTGCTGTCGAGTTCGTGGGTGAAGCGCGCCTCGCAGTGCGCCACCTCCTCGGCGAGCCGCTCCTGTGAGGCCCCGGCCCGGGCCAGCGTGCCCAGCACCAGGGCGGTCACCTCCGGCCGGGCCTGGGAGCCCTGCGTACGCGCCGACCAGCCGCCGTCCGGCAGGCGCAGCCGCCACAGCGTGTCGATCAGGTCGCCCGCGCCTACCCGCCCCTCGGGCATCCCCAGGTCGAGCATGATGTGCAGTCCGTACGCGGTGCCCATGGAGGTGGGCCGGCCGGGGCCGCTCTCGCCGAGGGAGTGCGGCCAGCCGGTGAGGCGTCCGCGTACGGGGTCGTCGACCACGCAGATCTGTTCGGCGAGGGTGCCGTACGCGGTGGAGAAGAGGTCGGGCAGTGGCCCGGGGCCCGAGAGGGCCGACCCGGACACGGGCAACAGGCCGTTCGGCGAAGGTGAGTTGTTCTCACTCCTGGCCCGAAGCAGTGCCGCCGAGAGCCAGGCCGCGAGGGCCGTGCCGAGTCCGCTGACCATGGCGATGGTGTAACGAGCCGTCTGGCCACCGATGTTGTCCGGCAGGACACCCACCAGGGACTGGAACACCGCGTAGCCCGCGGCGGCGGCGCCGAGTCCGCCCAGCCACCGGACGAGCCGGGCGGGGCGCGGACCGTGCGGTATGTGCGGTTCGGGATCCGGTCTCAACGGGCCGCGACGGAGCTGCGGTTGGGACAAGGTCCGCTTCCTCCCCCCAAGGCGACACGTGGCATCTGCGAAGCTTCCAGTCTAAGTGGTGGGCGGGACGTGTGGGGTCGCTCTGCCGGGCGCCGGGGAAGACGGCCGAGGGGCGGGACCGCCTTGTCGGGGAGCTGCCCTCACGTCGTCCCGGAGCGAGCGCTGATACTGGCCGGGAGTCTGTCCGACAAGGGCCGTGAAGGCGTCGACGAAGGCGCTCGGATTCGCCCAGCCGCAGGCGCTCGCCGTGCTCGGACCGGGCCAGGGGGCGTCCCTCGGCCTGTCCCTCGCCTGTATCGTCTGGCGCTCGTCCGAGGCCAGGCACACCGGCCACGTCTCGATGATGGCCCAGGGGCTCGGCCACCTCCTGGCAGGACTGGGCCTCATCGGCCTCGGCGCGGTCCACACGGCGACGCACGGCTGGAACGGCCCGCTCATGGCGCTCGTCGGCCTGCTCGACCCGCAGCTGTGGGCGGGCGTGCTCGCCAGTCGCGACCGCTGTGTCCTCGACGGCCTACGGCGTCGGGGGTGAGGTCGGGTGTTCGCGCGGCCAGTGTTCCAGCGTGACGTGGAGGGCGTCGACGGCCCTGTCCCATGACGTCCGTACGTCCCTGGAGGCGCCGAAGGCTCCGGTGGCCTCCAGGGCGCAGTAGCCGTGGAAGGTGCTGCGCAACAGGCGTACCGCGTCGGTGAGGTCGGGCTCTTCGAGGCCGTAGGCGCGCAGCATCCCGTGGGTGACCTCGGTGGTGCGGACGAAGGCGGGGGAGGTGGCCGCGAGGTTCTGGTCGATACGGATCTGGGTGGCCGCGTATCGGCCGGGGTGCTGCAGTGCGTACTCCCGGTAGGCGCCGGCGAAGGCGGCCAGGGCGTCCTTGCCGGCGCGTCCGGCGACGGCGTCGGCGATGCGGTCGATCATCTCGCCGCCGGCGAGGAGGGCCATGCGGGTGCGGAGGTCGTGCAGGTTTTTGACGTGGGAGTACAGGCTTGCGTCCTTGACGCCGAACTTTCTGGCGAGGGCGGAGAGGG
The DNA here is from genome assembly GCF_044328075.1 of Streptomyces sp. NPDC017991. Lineage (NCBI taxonomy): Bacteria > Bacillati > Actinomycetota > Actinomycetes > Kitasatosporales > Streptomycetaceae > Streptomyces > Streptomyces sp. NPDC017991. The sequence goes on from NZ_JBIRGP010000006.1 coordinate 112,981, forward strand.
AGACGTGTTCGTAGCCTGCCTCGTCGGCGAGGTCTGCTGCCGTGGTGACGACCCGGTCGGTGGTGAGTCCGGCTCGGGCCATTCTTGGGAGGCCTTTCCTGGGGTGTGTGGGGATGTCACCCAAGAGTAGCGAGCACGCGGGCCTCCCATTCCCCGGACGGTTTCCGCCCCCGCCGCCCCTACCCGTCCCGTCACCACATGGGGGCTCCGCCCCCGACCCCCCGCTGCGCAGTTCCCCGCGCCCCTAAGGGACTGGGGGCTCCGCCCCCTCGCCCCCTTTTGCGCAGGGAACCAGGTACCCCTAGGGGCGCGGGGAACTGCGCAATCTTTTGGGCCCGCCCCAGGTACCTAGGGGCGCGGGGAACTGCGCAATCTTTTGGGCCCGCCCCAGGTACCTAGGGGCGCGGGGAACTGCGCAATCTTTTGGGCCCGCCCCAGGTACCCAGGGGCGCGGGGAACTGCGCGATCTTTTGGGCCCGCCCCCTCCGGAGCCGCAGGCGGAACAGTGGTCCGGCGTCAGCCGAGCGGGGCGTACAGCACTCCCAGTTTGTCGATCTCCGTGCCCGCCCGGCCGCTGAAGCCGACGATCTGCCACCCGGCCGGAGCCGTATACGTCACCGAGTCCGATGTGGCTGATCCGGCCGACAACGTACGGAACCTGTCCGTCGTGAACGCCGCCGAGAAGACCCGCGTCCGACCGTCCTTCTGCCCCTGCGTGAGCTTCACCGAGGTCAGGTGCTCGCCGGTGGCCAAGGTGAGCGAGGTGGCCGTACCGCCCGTGCCGCCGTGGGTCAGCGACGTACCGCCGTCGAGGGCGAGCGACACGGAGTCCAGCCGCGAGCTGCCCCGCAGGGTCAGCGTGCGGGGCGACGGCGCGCCCGGCAGGTCGTCCGCGTCGTTGAACGCCGTGCCGTGCGGACCGCCGAAGAAGTCGCTCGCCCGGAGCTTCGCGGGCAGGGCCCACGAGAAGTCGACCGTGTGCGGGAAGTGGTCGGAGAGGTTGCCGCCGGCCGAGTCCAGGAACTTCGCCCACTCGTTGTTGTATCGGCTCGCGGAGAGGTTCACCAGGCCGCTGCCGCGGTAGAGGACCTTGTCGACCACCTCGCAGGAATTGGCCGGCGCGGTCGTCGGGCAGACGATCGCGTCGCTGCCCTGCGCGGGCGCGCTGCCGCCGCGGACCAGCTGGACCCACGCGTCGGTCAGACCGTTCTCGCTCGCGAGGGTGCGGATGTTGTCGCCCGAGCGGGTGTAACGGGTGTTGGTGTCACCCATGACGACGACCGCGTTGCCTGCCGAATTGGCCTGGACGAAGTCCGAGAGCTGCTCGATGTTGGCGCGCCGGGCGGCGAGGGCGTCGTCCGTGTCGTCGGCGTTCGTGTGTACGTTGTAGAGGTCGACGAAGACTCCTTCGGCGAGCCGCACGCGGGCCAGCGAGAAGCCCTTCGGGGTAAGGCAGTTGGTGCCCGTGCAAGCGTCCCACCGCACGCGCTCGAAGTCCTCGAAGGTGTAGTCGGAGAGGGTGTTGAGGCCGTCGCCGAACGGCACACCACCACTGGTCGCCGTGCGGTACGGGTGGTTGTCGCCCGCGTACAGCGCCGCGTGGTAGTTGAAGTCCTCCTGGACGTTCACGATGTCGTACGCGCCCAGCCGTGGGGCGAGCAGCGGGGTGTTCACCTCCGGATTGCCGGAGCTGAGCCCTTCGGGGAGGCCCGCGACGTTGTACGTGAGGACGTTGAAGGTGCCGGAGGAGGGGACGGCGGCAGCCGTTTCAGCGGGGGCCTGAGCGGTGGCGGTGGCGGTCGTGGTGAGCCCGGTGACGGCCAGCGCACCGGCCATCAGGGTGCCGATGAGTCTTCTCATGGTGGGGGTCATGGCGGGGGGTGCCTCCAGGCAACAGCGGAGAACGGAGGGATGAGGAAGTCGGCTCGCTCGGCCAACTAGTCTCGTCTACAGGGGCAGTTGGGGGAACAGGCAGAGCGGAGGCGAGCCGCCGTGCCGGAGTCGCCCGGACATCACTCCCGTGTCGTGCAGCGTTCATGTTTCACATCGAGTCTCCATAGCGCGCGACCGCACCGGCGGCGCCGGACACAGGAGGCCGACATGGGGCACGGACACAGTCACGGGCACGGGCATCACCACCACGATCACGGTCACCAGGGTCACGACCACGGCCACGAGAGTGCCCCGCTCCCCGCCGCCTTCGACACCTCCGTACCCGACGAGGCACTGAGCCCCGAGCAGCAGTCGCGCCGTTCCATGCTCCGCCGCGCGGGCCTGCTCGGCGCGGGTCTGGCCACGGTGGGGGCGTTCGGCGCGGCGGCGGGCGGAACGGCTGCCGCACAGTCGTCGGCCGGTGCGCGCACCACTTCCGGTGGCCGCAAGGGCAACGGCTTCCTCTGGCTGGCCGGCGACCACCACATCCACACCCAGTACAGCAGCGACGGCAAGTACCGCGTCGTCGACCAGGTCCGGCAGGGTGCCAGACACGGCATGGACTGGCTGGTCATCACGGACCACGGCAGCGTGGCGCACGCCAAGATCGGCGTCGACAAGGTCAACCCGGACATCAAGGCCGCCCGTGACGCGTACGAGGACACCCTCGTCTTCCAGGGCCTCGAATGGAACATCCCCGGCGCCGAGCACGGCACGGTCTTCGTGCACCCCGGCAAGAACGAGGTCTCCGTCCTCAAGCAGTTCGAGACCGACTACGACGGCAGCGTGAAGAACGCCTCCGACTCGACGCCCGCCAACGAGGCGCTCGCCGTCGCGGGCCTCGCGTTCCTCGGTGAGCAGGTGCAGCGCCGCAAGGTCAAGGACGCGCTGATGCTCGCCAACCACCCGGCGCGTCGCGGTGTCGACTCCCCGCACGAGATCCGCGCCTGGCGCGACGCGACCCCCGCGAGTCACCAGATCGCCGTCGGCTTCGAGGGCGCCCCGGGCCACCAGGCCGCCGGCCTGCCCGCCCCCCTCGGCATGGGCCGCGCACGCGGCATCTACGACAACAACCCGAGCGCCAACTCCTTCCCCGGCTACCCGCCGGAGAGCTACCGCACCTGGGGCGGCTTCGACTGGATGACCGCGACGGTCGGCGGCCTCTGGGACAGCCTGCTCGCCGAGGGCAAGGCCTGGTGGATCAGCGCCAACTCCGACTCCCACCAGGTGTACGCGGACACGGCGGCACGCGGTGGCGGCGACTTCAACACCGACGGCCGCTACGGCGATCCCGTCTACAACGGCCAGATCGACACCACCCAGGGCGACTACTGGCCCGGCCAGTACAGCAGGACCCATGTCGGCGCCGAGGACTTCTCGTACGCCGCCGTGATGGACGGCATTCGCGCCGGACGTGTCTGGGTCGACCACGGTCAGCTCATCGGCGGCCTCGACGTCCGGGTCTCCGGCGGCAGCCGCTGGGCGACCCTCGGTGGTGCGCTGCACGTCAAGAAGGGCACGAACGTCACGCTGACCGTGGACATCGCGCTCGCCCAGGACGCCAACTGGGCGGGCTTCATCCCCAAGTTGGCCCGCGTCGACGTCATCCAGGGTGACGTAACCGGCCCCGCCGCCGACAAGGACACGCTCGTCGCGCCGACCACGAAGGTCGTCAAGTCGTACCAGGTCGACAAGACCACCGGCACGGTCCGGATCACGTACGCCCTCGGCCGCGTCGACCGCCCGCTGTACCTGCGCCTGCGCGGCTCGGACGGCAACCGGTCCGCCGTCGGCTCGCGCGGTGCGGCCGTCGACCCCGCCGGTCCCGCCATCGACGTCGTCGGTGACGCCGACCCGTGGAAGGACCTCTGGTTCTACTCGAACCCGGTCTGGGTCCTGCCCGCGTGAACCGTCCGTCCCACATCAGCACGATCGACGCCGACGTACGTGAGCTGCGCGCGGCCGATCACCTGCTGCTGGAGCTGGCAGCCGAACTCGGCCTCCCCGAGGGCGCGTTCGGCTGCACGCACCTGGTACGCGGGGAGCGCCCGAGGGTGGTCCTGTCCTTCACGACGTCGACGGAGGGCACCGCGCGACTCTTGTCGGCCAAGGGGTACGAGGTGACGGCCGGCGCACCCGACGAGGTGGGCCGGGCCGTCGTCTACCCGGGCTCGGCCGAACTGACCGGCACGCTCACGATCGCGGAGCTGCTGGCTCGCTCCGCGATCGGCAGGGTGGTGGTGCTGGGCGCCCCCGGCGAGCCGCCGCCTTCGCAGTCGGTGGTGACCCGGGACCACGTACGGCCGCAGTGGCAGGACGGCGAGCTGGTCCTGACCCTGCAGTCGGCCGTGGGCGGGGTGCTGGTCCCGTTCGAGGTCCCGGACCCTACGCCGTGCTGCGCGGACCACTGAGGTCGAGAACGAAGTCCGCCCAGGCGGTGGGGGAGAGGGCGAGCTGCGGGCCGCGGATGTCCTTGGAGTCACGGACGTGGATGGTGGCGGGGCAGGCGGCGACTTCGACGCAGTCGCCTTCGCTGCCGCTGCTGTACGTCGACTTGTGCCAGTCCAGGGCAACTTCGACGCAATCACCAGAGTCGTCGCCGCTGTAGCTGCTCTTGAACCAGACCAGCTCTGTGGTGCTCATAGCGCTCCTCGCATCCGCTCCAGCAGGCTCCGGGAATCGTCCGGGGCAAGAGCCTGTGATCGCAGTTTCGCATAGCGCATGTGAAGGACACTGATCGTTTTCGGACTGGCTACGAGCTGGCCGCTTTCCTGCCCTTCGCAGTAGCCGAACCATTCGTTCTCCGGAGTCTCCAGTAGCCGGATGGGGCCGTTGAGACCCGCGTGGACTGTGCGTGTCATCGGCATCAACTGCAACTCGACGTTGCGCAGTTCCGTGACCGCGAGAAGGTGATCGATCAGTGCACGAGTAGCTCCCCGGCCTCCAGTACCCCGCTGGATGATGTGCTCTTCGATGATGAAGCTGAACACCGTGTTGGGCAGCTCGGCGAGCAGGCGCTGGCGTTCCGCCCGAGCGGTGAGTTGCGCCTCGATCTGTGCGTCGGTCAGTACCGGCAACCGCTCGTTGAACAGGGTGCGTGAGTACTCCTCCGTCTGAAGAAGCCCCGGCACCAGCCGGTTCTCAAACGTATAGAGGCTGATCGCCTGCTCTTCCAGGTCCGCCCATCTCCGGAACCAGGACGCCAAACCCGGTTGCCGCGTCGCGTACTTCGCCGCCGCCCGGAGCACTCCGAACGCGTCCAACACCTCCTCCGCGCGCTCGACATACACCCTCGGCGGCAGCCGTCTCCCCTGCTCGATCGACGCCACCGTCCCCGGCTGGTACCGCACGAGCGGTGCGAACTCCTCCTGCGTGAGCCCCGCCCGCTTGCGGAAAGCCTTGTGGACCAGACCGAACGTCTTCAAACTGTCCGACGGTTCGGGCTCGTTCGCCGTGCTGTTGGTCATGGAGCAATGGTCACGGTAAGTCACTCCGACTGTCCACAGAGTGAACTCGTACGGGGCGCACCGTACGAGTGTCGGTGCTGGTCGACGGCCCGGCCGCCCGGGACCTTTGACCCATGCAAGGACACATCGGGGTCCAAGTCCCCGTCACCGTACGTACGTTCACCCAGCTCTTCAGCTGCACCCCGCGAGGGGCCCGGCTCGCGCGCCGACTGGTCGCGAACCGGATGGACGTATGGGGGTTCGCCTACGACAGCGAGGCGAGCGAATCCGTCACCCTGGTCGTCGCCGAGCTGGCGGCCAACGCGGTGACGCACGGGCGCGTCAAGGGCCGCGACTTCCGCGTACGGCTCCTGATGCGGGCCGGCGAGGACGTCGTACGGGTGGAAGTGGCCGACGGCCTGACCGAACGACTCCCCGCACTGCGGGAGTCGCCCGGTCCCGACGAGGAGGACGAGGGCGGACGCGGCCTGCTCCTGGTCGACGCGCTGGCCGACCGCTGGGGGACAGCGCTCTGCACGGCAGGCCCGTACAAAACCGTGTGGGCGGAGATCAAGGTGCCAGGCCCACGGAGTTGATCGCTGCTCGGAGGCGCAGCCACGTCGGATCCGTTTCGGCCGCGGTGACCACGGTCTCCAGATCGTCCGGTTCCCAGTCGCGGGCTCCGTCGGTGACGACGAGATGCGGCTCCGGGTCGCCGTCGTCGGGAACCTCGGAAGTGGCGTCCAGGAACGCGGTGACAGCGGAACTCGCCGTATCACCGTGCGTGGCCGAGGACTTCGCGGAGCCGGAACGACTGGAACGACTGGAACGAACGGACAGGAGCACGAGTTCGCCTCCGGTGCCGGCGACGACCAACTCGCCCGTGGCGGTCGCACCCAGCGCGGACACACGCGAGTCGGCAAGCACCTCGTGCTCGACGGCGTGCTGTGCTTCGAGGTCGATCTCGACGAGGGCCCCGGTGGGCGTTCCGACCCAGAGCACGCCTGGCCGGGTTCCGAACGCGATGTTGTGCGGCGACCAGGCGCGCATCTGGGCGACCCACTCCGGCGGGTACGGGTAACCGGGGCTGGGTTCGCCGAGAGTCGTCGCCAGCACGCGGCGCAGCGACGGGAACTCGAAGACCGCCAGCGAGTTGTCGTACGCGTTGCCCCGCACCGCGAAATGGCGTCCGTCCGGGCTGAAGACCGGCGTCTCATAGCCGTCGGCGTCCAGGATCAGCGCCCGGCGCAGCACGCGCATCACAGCGGGCGTGGTCTCCTGGTCGACCCGGGCGAAGAGGCCGTGCGTCGCGCCCTGGTCGCTGGAGAGCGTCACCACCAGGCCGCCGCCGGGATGCTCGGCGATCCCGGTGTCCCACCGAGGGCCGGTACGGACGGTGCCCGAGGCGAGGTCGAGAGCGTCGGAACGCTCCCACGCGTCGTCGCCCCCGCCCGACGACGGCGTTGCCCACAACGTCCGACCGTCCGGGCTGAACGCCAATCCGTCATAAGCGGCAGTCGGCGGAAGACCTGCCGGGTCGGAGAGCCCGGCGGGAGTCCATCGCACCGTGCCGTCCTCGTTCGCCACCATGAGCAGCGGCTGGACCGGATGCCATGCCACGGAGGGGGTCCGCTGGTGCCGGTTCCAACCGAAGGCATCGTCGTACGCCTCCGATTCCGCACCGACAGAGCCGAGTTCGCTCAGTTTCCCGGCCTCGCAGCCCCAGACGTGGACCGACGGACGTTCCGATTCCAGGCCGGCGATCAGGGGCAGCCCGGGATGGCATAGCAGCCGCTCCACACCGCGCCCGTCGCCGATGCGTACCTGTGCCACGCCCGCAAGTTTCGTCACGGCGGCAGCGTAGTTGTGCCCACTGACAGTCGTGTCCGGTCCGGTGGCGGGCAGTCGGCTGGAACTGTGGTGAGGGTTCCAGCCGACGTCGCTCCCCCAAGAAGAAGGTAGAGGGGAGGGGGCGTAAGAAGTCTCCATTTGCCGCCGCGGTTGTCGCCTCTTGACGCCCCCATGAAGTCGATGGAGTCAGTGACTTCCGGGTATGCCGATCGATATACCGGTACATGCCCGGCGAGCAGGGAGTGGCCCCATGGACGGTGGCGCTTTACACGTACACCAGGCCAGTGTCGGCGAGTTGCAGACCGCCGCGTCGGCGGTTCTCGCTCCGCTGGCCGTGACAGCCGTTGGGGCTCCGGATGCCGAGGGGCACGGGAGGGCCTTCCGGGCCGACATCGACGCGGCGGCGGTCGGGCGCGCGGCGGTGGCGCGGATCCGGGGCTCGGCGCATCTGGTCCGGCGGTCGGCGCGGGCGATCTCGTCCACGGACCCCGAGCTGCTGAAGATCACCCTGCACGGGTCGCCGGAGCCCGCCGCGGTGGACCAGGGCGACACCCGGTCCCATGCTCACCGGGGCGACTTCGTGGTCCTCGACATGACCCGCCCGTACCGCATGGCCGTCGCCGACGGCTGTGACGTGCTGGCCGTCGGCATCTCCCGCGCCGAACTGGGGCCGCACGCCACGGCGGTCGCCGACCGGGCGGCCAGGCGGTTGCCCGCCGACACCGGTGCGCAGGCGGTGTTCTCCGGGTTCCTGCGCGGACTCGGTACCCACCTCGACGAACTGGCCGGTCCCGCACAGGCGCACGTCGGCGACGCCCTGGTGTCCCTCCTGATCGCGGCCTTCACCGGGACCGCACCGGGCCGGGCGGACACGGCCACCGAACCGGTCGACCGCATCCGTGTCTACGCCCTGGCGAACATCTCCGACCCTTCCCTGTCCGTCGAGTCGGTCGCGGCGGCCCATGGCATCTCCGCCCGCCAGCTCCACCGCCTGTTCGGCCGCGCCGGGACCCCGTTCGCGACCTGGCTGCGCGCCGAACGCCTCGGCCGTGTGCGGCGCGACCTCCTCGACCCCGCCCACGACAGCCGTACGACGGCCGCGGTGGCCGCCCGCTGGGGGATCCACGACCCCCGCCACCTGGCCCGCGGTCTGAAGTCCCACTACGGACGGACGGCTCGTGAACTGCGCCTCGACAGGTGACGGCGGCACCGGCGGGGAACGACGCGGAGCGGCCCGGGCTTCCCCCGTGGAGGCCCGGACCGCTGGTTCACGCGTGACGCGGCATCCGTCTACGGCGCGGTTCCTACGACACGGTTCCTACGGCTGGAGCGTGATCGAGTTGATCGGCGTCATGTCCTTGTCGATCGACCAACCGCCGCCCGGCAGGTTCCCCTCGCAGCCCGTGCCGTTGTAGCCGGTACAGGTGCTCATGGTCGCGCCGCCGGTCTGGTTGTTCAGGATGCGGTGGACGCCGTACATGCCGCTCAGGTTGTAGGACCCGTAGTCGTAGTAGACGTGCGACGGCTGATCGTTGTTCCAGCCCGCGTCCTGCGGGTAGATGCAGACGTAACCGTCCTGACAACCGTGGAAGCTACCCGCGGTGGCGGCGTTGGCAGCGGTCGCGCCGACGGTGGTCAGCACACCGAGTGCGAGTGACACGGCTGCCGCGGCCCTGGCGATCCTGCGCATGAAGAGTCCCCTCGTAACTGCGTAAGTGGTCGGGTTCGGCACTCAACGTAGGGGGGACCCTGTGCGGCGCGTACCTGACAGATGTCAGGAGCGGACCGCCGCGATGACGCCGGACGCGGCTCAGCCCGCGCGGTGACGCCGGACGTGCTCAGCCCGCGTCGATCCTGCCTACGGCGAAACGCGCCCCCGTCTCCACGCTGCCGTTGACGTGGTACCTGAGATGCGCCGCCGTGCTGCGCCCGTTGCCGCACACCGGGTCGCCGGTGTTGCAGAACTCCTTCGCCTTCGCGCCGTAGAGCCCGCTCGCCGTGTTGATCGTCCTGCCCGACAGCTGAAGCGGGTTGCCGAAGACCACGACGGCCTTCACCCGGGGCGCGAGATCCGTGGGGATGGTCCGGCCGGTGCCCAGCGTCGTACGGATGCCGAGGGCGATGTCGGTGACGCTGGCGCCCTGCGAGTAGCCGCCGAGGACGAACGAGGTGTCGGGGCAGTTCGCCGCGGTGGACCTGACGTGGTCCGTCATGTCGGAGGCGCCGGGCCCCGCGCTGGTCTGCGAGAAGTTCGCCGCGTAGTCGACGGCGTGCGAGGTGACCGACTTGCCCGGCAGTCCGCTCTTGATGTTCCTCACCAGCGGCGCTCCCACGATGCCGAGCCCGGGGGCCTCGCCGCTGCCGCGGGCGAAGACCACCTCGACGTCGGAACACGGGGCGGCGGAGGCCATCGAGGGCAGCAGCGTGAGTCCGGCGGCACCGAGAGCGCCGGCGACGCCGACGGACACGATCGTCAGCTTGCGACGTGATGCGCGATGGGACATGGCGGTACCTCTTTCCTGAGCGGTGGCACGAGCGCTTTCCACGGATTCGTCTCCACGGATCCGTTCGTCGAGCGCAACAGCAACGTAGGAAGCCCCGCGTCCCGTACGCATCGGTGGAATCACCGGTCGCCCACCGGTGGGGCCCTGCTGGACGGCAGGTCGGCAGGTCGGCAATAGGGGGAAACGCGCCCGAGCACGTCCGTCGCTCGTTACGCTCGGCACAGCGGGGCCACAGGGAACGGTGGTGCCGCAGGGAACGGTGATGCACATGAGTGGTGAAGGCGCCGAGTTGACGCAAGGCCTTCTGCTGTTGCACGACGGCCCGGTCACCGATGCCTACAACCTGCTCCTCCTCGCCGCCACCGCCTCGCGCACGACCGACCCGGCCCGATCACGTACGGCCTGCGTACACGCCACACTCGCGGCCTGGGCGGGCGGCGACCGCGACGGATACCGCAGAGCCCTCGACGCGTTGTGCGCCCCCGCCGGTTCCCAGGGCGCCGCAGCGCACGAAGAGGCCGGCCGTGACCCGGCCGACGCCCTCTGGCGCGACTACCGCGACGGCATGCGCTGTGTGGTGGATGGCGACTTCCGCCGTGCCAACGCGCTGCTCCGTCCCGTGCTCGGCGTCCTGACAGCCCGGACCGACGCACCCGGCCTGATGTCGGCCGGCACGATCGCCCTCATGCTGGGCGACCTCGCGACGGCACGCCGGGTGCTCGGCATCGCGCTGGCCACCGCCCGCGCCGCGGGATCGACGGCACTCGTACCCCGCGTCCTTGAGCACCTCGCCTACGCCGAACTGCGTGAAGGCAGCTACCACCAGGCCCGCGTGCACGCCGAGGCCGGTCTGGAAGCGGCCGGCGAAGGCGGGCAACGCAACGTGGTGGCCGGTCTGTCGGCCGTGCTGGCGCTGGCCGCCTCGATCGCGGGCGGGCCGGCCACCGTCGCCACGCACGCCCAAGCGGCGCTGCGCACCGCTCACGCGCACGGGCTCAGCCAGACGAGCACACTCGCCGAATGGGCGCAGGCCCGCGCCGACCTCGGGCACGGCGACGCCGAACATGCCGCCGCCCGGCTGGCCCCCCTCGTCCAAGGCGGCCCACGGCAGGGTCATTTCGGCCTCTGGGCGATGGCGGTCCCCTGCTATGTCGAGTCCGCCGTGCTCGCCGGCCACGACGTCGACGCGGCGGGCCTGATCGACCAGTACGCCGGGTGGGCGGCCATGGGGGCCGATCCGCAGGCACCGGCGTTGCTGGCGCGTTGCCGGGCCCTCGTGTCGAGCGACGGGCGGACCGAGGAACTGTTCACCGAGGCACTGGCGGAACACGAGAAGGCCAACGGCCCCTACGAGCACGCCCGGACGCAGCTCGCCTACGGGATGTGGCTGCGTCGCAGGCGCCGCCCCGTGGAAGCGAGGCCCCAACTGCGCGCTGCCGTACTGGGGTTCGAGCAGTGCGGCGCGGACGTGTGGGCCGAGCACGCCCGCGCGGAACTGCGTGCGGCGGGGGACACGCTCACCACCGCACCCGAAACCGGCTCCCTCGGCCTGCTCACCCCCCAGCAACTGCGCATAGCCCGCTCCGTGGCGGAGGGCGCGACCAATCGCGAAGTGGCTCAGAAGCTCTCGATCAGCACGCGCACGGTCGAGTACCACCTGCGGAACGTCTTCTCCCAGCTCGGAGTCCGCTCCCGGGGCGCCCTCACCCGACTTCTGGGGGCGGAACAACCAGGACACCTCTGAGGGAGCGTGTGGCACGGGCGTCTTGAGTGTCATCGGTGTCTTGAGCGTCATGGGTGTCTTGCGTGCCATGCGTGCGGTCCTGCAGGGCCTGTTCCACGGCGTCGCGTACCCGCGCGTCCTCGCGCTGCTTGCGGCGGTCGCGATTGCGGCGGCGGAGGAGGTACGCGGCTGTGGTCGCGGCCGGCAGGACGGCGATCAACAGGATGAGGGTCCAGGGGATCGCCCAGCCCGTCGTCGTGGCCTCCACGGGTTTGAGGGAGGTCGTGGAACCGGCCGCGTCGGTCAGGGCCGGGGTGACCGTCGCCCTGGCGGTGAGGCGGAGGGCGGGGGTCACGTCGTGGACCGGGACAGTGACCTTCCAGCTTTCGCCGGGGAGCAGTTCCGGGGCGGCGGCGATGGTGCCCGCATGCGTTTCCAGGGTGCCGAAGGGGCCGGTGAGGGTGACCTTCTGAGTGCCGGAGAGCAGGGCGTTGCCGGTGTTGTGGAGCGTGTACGTGACCGTGGCGTCGCCCTGGCCGAAGGGGTTGGCCGTGCCGTGGTGGTCGACGTGCAGGTCCTCCACGGCGAGCGTGGGCTTCAGCGCGCCGCTGACCCGCAGTTCGATCCGGATGCCGAGGCGCCGGTCGACGGCGATGCCCTCGGTGTCGTCGGACTGCTTGAGCGAGGTGAGGATGCCGCCCACGTAGTCACCGGGGGTGGCGTTGCGCGGGACGGCGACGGTGAAGGGGATCTCTGCCGTCCTGCCCGGCGCGATCCGCACGCTCTCCTTGCCGGCGCGGACCCAGGCGCCTATGCCGAGGGACTTCTTCTCCCTTGTGAGGAGGTCGAGTTGGCCCTTCTCGGTCGTGTACCCGTCGGCCGCGTACAGCGCCAGCGTGAGCGTGTTCTTGCTGTGGTTGGCGACGACCATGGCGTCCTTGACCTGACTGCCGGGGTTGACGCCGTAGCTGAAGCTGGACCGGTCGTCCCCGTACCCGTTCGCGGCCGTGCGGACCGTCCAGGTCACGTCGCCGTCGGCCGCTCGGGCGGACCCCGTCGACGTACCGGCGAACGCGAGAGCCGCCAGCAGCGCGAGGACCGCGTAACGCAGGATGACCTGGCGTGGACCGGCGGACGGCGTACGGCTGCGTGCTGGGGACAGGTGCATGGCTGGGCTCTCCGGACTCGGGTGCTGCTGGAAGGGGCGGGGCAGGCGGGCAGGCGGTGCGGTGGCCGCCTGCCCCGCGGGCGGTGCTGGTCAAGCGGGTCGTACGGGAGTGATCAGCTGCTCAGCGCGGTGATCGTCAGGGTGGCGCGGTAGCCGCCCTTCTGGACGCTGTCCGGGATCTTGAGGTCCAGGTCGGCGCCCAGCTTCGCCTTGCCGCGGGCGTGACCCTGGTCGGCCGAGCCGAGGCCGCGCGAGACGGACAGGCCCTTGCCCCGGTCGTCGTAGCCCGAGGCCACGGAGGCACCGGCCTCGGCGCCCGCGCCCTGGTCGAGGAGGTACGGCGACCAGCCCAGGTAGGAGCCCGGGAACGTCTTGTCGGCGTCCTTGAAGTCGCTCACGGCGGCCGACACCGACCACGGGGAGAGCGAGCGGCGGGAGTCCGTGACCAGGATCGGGTTGATCTTGCCGGCGGCGGTGAAGTGGTCGCCGTTCTCCTCCTTGGCGGTACCCAGGTCCACCAGACCGTTGTAGCCGTCGATCGTCCAGCCGAACTCACCCGGAGCCGCGTCGGGCACGTCGACCTGGAGGGACTGGCCGTCACCGTTGTACGGGTGGACGCTCACCTTGTCGACGACCGAGCCGACGGGCTGGCCCGCGGTGGTGTTGTTGCACCAGTCGCCGTGCTCCACCTCGGAGTTGGGGGCCGCACAGGTGCCGCTGCGGATGTTCTCCACGACGAGCTTCTCGTTGCGGACCTGCACCTTGACGTAGCTGCGGACGTGCTCCTGGTTCTGCACCGAGTTGTACCAGTAGCTGTCCGGGTTCAGCGGGTCGGCGCCGTTGCCCGCACCGCTGGTGCCGCTGCTGTCGGGCTTGGTGATGTCGTAGTACTTGGAGCCCGAGGCCGAGTTGGCGGTCACGTACAGGACACCGCCGGGGCCCGGGTAGACGTCGGCCGCGGCGGGCTGCTCGTCCTTGTCGGCCTTCTCACCGTTCTTGATGAGGTAGCTGCGCGAATAGCTGTGGTCGTGGCCCTGCAGGACGATGTCGACGCCCAGCTCGGAGAACGTCGTCGGGAAGTCCACGCGGCGCGCCTTGTTGTCGCCGTCCTTGGCGTGCGAGGCGGGGGAGTAGATCGAGTGGTGGTAGACGAGCACCTTCCACTTGGCCTCGGAGCCGTGCCGGTTGATGACGTCCGTGACGTACTTGGTGTGCGCCTCGTCGCCGCCGCCACCCTGCGAGGTGGCGTAGCTGTTGCTGTTCAGGTCGATGAACAGCACATCCTTGTAGATGTACCAGTAGTCGCCGCCCGAGGTGTTGGAGGCGGGGTTGCCGTTCGAGTAGTACGCGCCCGACCGGTCCGTGTTCGGCGTGGAGAAGTGCTGCTCGTACGCCTTGCCGCCGACGTCGTGGTTGCCGATGGTGGCCGCGAACGGCACCTGGCGCAGCTGGTCGGGGGCGAGGAACGCGTTCCACTGGGACTCGTTGTTCGCGCTCTCGACCTGGTCGCCGCCGGAGACGAGCAGTTCGGCGTCCTTGTTGGCCCTGGTGGCCACGTCGAGAGTGTCCTGCCAGCCCGCCTGGTCGTTGGCGGTGTCGCCGGAGGAGCCGATCTGCGGGTCGCCGAGGAAGAGGAAGTCGTACTCGCCCTCGAAGTCCTGCGTGCGGAACGCGTACGCGGTCGACCAGTTGCCCTCGCTGCCGACGCGGTAGGAGTACGCGGTGTTCTCCTTGAGGCCGGTGATGGTGGCGTGCCGGTTGTAGCCGCCACTCGTGGCGATGTTGGCGCCGCCCAGGGCGTCGAACGTGGCGGCGTCGGCGGGGAACTCACCGGCGCCGAGCTGGGAGGTGGGGGCTACCTGGATCTTCTGCGTGGTGTCGGCCGAGGAGTACCAGCTGACGGTCCGCTGGGTCTCGTCGGCGCCGACACCGAGGACGATGCCGGTGAGGGTGGCGGAGTCGGCGGCGACCGCGGGGGTCGTGAGTCCGCCACCGCCGAGGGCCAGGATCAGGCCCACGGATGCCGCGACGGCGGTGCCTGCCACGCGGCGTCGCATCGGCCTGCCGGCCGGTGCGAAGAGCTTTGTTCTCATGACGTGTCGTTTCTTCTGTTCTGCGGTGTGCATGCGGTGAGCACGCAATGGAGATCGTCAAGCTTTCGGTGCCAGGTAAACCCCGCATAAATGTGGTCGCGGGGTCTGCTGAACATCCAGGTCACAGCCCGAGCGCGCGCTGTACGAACCAGACAAGACCCATGACGGCCACGCCCGCGGCGATCGTGCCGGTCGCCCACAGGCCCGCCCGGCGGGAGCGGCGCCGCAGGAGCAGCAACAGCGGGAACACCACGGCGATGACGGCCAGCTGCACGGCCTCGACACCGACGTTGAAGACGAGCAGCGACCACAGCAGGGTCCACGACCAGGCCGCGTCGATCCCGAGGGCGCCGGCGAAGCCCAGCCCGTGGACCAGGCCGAAACAGAACACGACAGCCAGGCGTGTCCACCCGGCACGGTCCAGCGCGAAGTGGCCGCCGTCCGGGACCACCGCCAGGTCGGTGACGTGCACACCGCGCTGCCGGATGCGCCACAGGTGCCAGCCCGCGACGACGGCGATGGACAGTGCGATGACGGGTTCGACGATGCTTCCCGGCACGTCCACCAGGCCCAGGGCGGCGAGCAGGAACGTCACAGAATGGGCCAGCGTGAAACTGGTGGCGGCCAGGACGATCTCGCGCGGGCGCCGCGATCCGGCGATCAGCGCGAGCAGGAACAGGATGTGGTCGACGCCGGTCAGCAGGTGTTCGGCGCCCAGACGGAAGAACTCCCAGAAGCGCTCGGTCCAGGACTGGCCGAGGGAGAAGGACGGATGGGCGGCGTCGAGGGCCGCGCTGCCGCTGCGACCGCCGACGTCGTACGTGGCGATGGTCTTGGTGCCCTTGACGTACTCCTCGGTGTCCGGGAAGAGGCCGCTGCGGATCTCGTGGTCGACGGTGACGTGGCTGGTGCCCGCTTCCGCACAGGTCCAGTCGAGCGTCAGCAGGGCGTAGGGCACACCCTCCTCCCGGCCCATGCCGAACTCGCCTGCCTGTTCAGGGCGGCAAGCGCGCTCGCCGGCGGTGACCGTGAAGCGCCGGGTGACGTAGTCGAGGACCGTCGCGTGGTGGGCGTCGAGTGCCGCTGCCTGCGCGTCGGCGTCCCCGGCGTCGAACGCCTCGGTCCCGGCGCGGAAGAGGGGGTCGTCGTGCCCGGCGTCGGCGGCGGACACCACCAGGAGGTCGTACTCCAGTTTCAGCTCGGTCCGCAGCCGGTCGTCACCGGCGCCGTCACTGTCTGCGTCTGCGTCTGCGTCTGCGTCTGTGCCTCCGCCTCCGTTTCCGCCTTCGGTGACATGGACGTACACGGTCGAGGTGAAGCCGTGTGCGGAGGCGGGCCGGGCGAGGCCGAGCAGGATGAGGAACACCGCCACGGCGAGAACGGCCAGGGGGCGGCGAACAGGGTGTGACATGGGGCTCCTTGTGGTTGCCCGTGCACCGTCCTGGTCGGGGATGAATCCGCGGGGGCCGTTCGGCGAACCGTGGGGGAACACCTGCTCGATCAAGGCCGAGCGGATGGAGATGCAGGTGGGAGGGGGCGCAGGATGTCGGCGTACCCGCCCCTGTCACGCCCTGTCACGGAGGACGATCGTCTTGCGCCGCCCGCTCCTGACCGCCGCTGTACTGGCCTTGGCCGTCGCCCTCGCCACCACCGCATGCGGCGGCGACGACTGGTCGCAGCCGCATCCGCGGCCCTCCGCCGTCGGGGCGCTGGGCGCGGGATTCGTCGACCCGGCCGCCTCGCCCGCGCCGGAGGCGACCGTCACCCCGCGGCCCGGTTCATGGTCGGCGGTCCGGCCCTCCGGGGGTTACCGGGTGGTCCTGCTGACAGCGGGCGACGACCGGCCCACCAAGAGGCTCGTGACCGCGGTACGGGAATGGGCCGACCACGAGCAGGTGGACCTGCGCACGGAGGCCGTGACCGAGGCCGCCGACCTGGTCCCCGCCGTCGACAGGGCGATCGACATGGGTCCCGACCTCGTCGTGAGTGCGGGCAACGGGCTGATCGACGCGCTGGCGACGGTCACCCCGAACCATCTCTCCCAGCAGTTCCTGGTGGTGGGCGCGGAACTGGCCGAGCCCACCCACAACGTGACCGCGGTCGACTGGTCCGGAGCGTCGTTCCGCGGCGAGGGGCTCGGCATGTCCTCGACCTACGACCCCGAGTCGTTCACCGCGGCCCGCTGCGCGGCGGCGGTCCGCGCGGGCACGGCCGCGGTCCTCTCGGGCTGGACGGGGATCGTGGTGTGGGTGGACGACTTCTAGGACGCGCCCCCTGTTCCCGCCAGGGCCCGCCCCCTGTTCCCGCTAGGCCCCGCCCCCTGCCTCCGGCGCCGTGAACACGAACGAGAACTCGGTCGGCCGCACGCTCAGTTGATACCGCGGCAGCGTGCCCGGCCCGCAGGACTGGGAGCCGATGCCCTGTTGGCCGTGGTCGAGGTTGACCCACACCGTGTCGCCGGGTGTCAGGTCGGTCAGATGGTCCGCCGCGTCCAGCTGCTCGCTCGTCCAGCGCCGGGCCGTGAACCAGAACGTATCCCCGCCCTCGACGCGCAGAGCCGGGGAGTCCGGCCCCCGGCCGATCTCCGCCCAGCGGACGTCGGCGCGCGCGCCGTTCTCCTGCGGCCTGACGTACGGCGTCTGCAGGTCGTCCACCGTGGACTCCCACCGGCCCAGCATCGCGGCCGTACCGGTGTCCGGGTACGCCTCGCCGGGGCCGCCGCCGTGCCACCGCACCCGGTCACCGGCGAACAGCCCGAGGCGGACGCCGAGCCGCGGCAGCGGCACCTGCCAGTCGCCCTCCGGTGTCACCGACACGGCCAGCTTCAGCCTCGTTCCGTCGGAGGTCCACCGGTAGACCGTGCGCAGGGCCAGGTCCGTGGCGGCCGGCGCCACCCGGGTCCGTACCGTCAGGGCGTCCTCGGACAACTCCACCGCGTCCAGGCGGTGTCGCATCCGGTGCAGGCCGAGCTTGCGCCACAGCACGCCGTAGCGGATGTCCGGCTGCCAGGCCGCGCCGAAGTCGTTGTCGGTCGGGGCCCGCCACACGTCCAGCTTCAGGCCGGTGACGTCGGTCCCCCCGAGGGTCGCCAACTCACCCGTGCGGGCGGTGAAGACGGCCGGTCCGAGCGTGATGGCTCCCCGACCGTCGGGGACGGGGCGACGGCGGGCCGTGACACCGGTCAACTGCCTTGGCGCACACTGCAGTTGGACCCACGCCACCACGTGCCCCTTCGGTCCCCAGGGCGTGTCCCCGGCGAGCACCGCCCGGACCGTCCACCTGGTCTCCGTCTCGCGCACGTCCACCGGGGGCTCGGGCAGCTTCACGTCGGCGGAGTCGCCCGGCGCGAGCGCGGGGACGGCCAGGGTGCCTGTCCCCACCGTCTCGCCGTCGACCTCGTACGACCACTCGAAGGCCAGCGCCGACAGGTCCGCGAAGTCGTACCGGTTGGCGATCCGGACCACGCCGTCGACGCCGTCCCCCTCCATGCGGACCGGCTCGACGACCTTCTTGTACTCCAGGAGTCCGGGGGAGGGCGTGCGGTCCGGGAAGACCAGCCCGTCGCAGACGAAGTTCCCGTCGTGCAGTTCCTCGCCGAAGTCACCGCCGTACGCGAAGCCGTACCGCTCGTCCTTGACGCCGTGATCGATCCACTCCCAGACGAAGCCGCCCTGGATGCGGTCGTGCGTCTCGAAGAGCCGCTGGTAGTCGGCCAGTCCGCCCGGTCCGTTGCCCATGGCGTGCGCGTACTCGCACTGGATGAAGGGGAGTTGGCGGCGCTTGGCAGGACCACCGTCCAGGCCTCTGCCGATCCGGTCGACCTCCGCGTGGTCCGCGTACATCCGTGAATACACGTCCGTGTCACGGCAGTTCCAGTCGCCCTCGTAATGGATGAGCCGTGATCCGTCCCGGCCGCGGATCCACTCGGCCATGGCGGTGAGGCCGCGGCCGGTGCCGGCCTCGTTGCCCAGCGACCAGATGACGATCGAGGGGTGGTTCTTGTCGCGCTCGACCATGCGGGCCGCCCGGTCCAGGAGCGCCGGGGTCCAGCGGTCGTCGTCCACCGGGTTGTCGCGCCAGGCCTGCTCCGTGAAACCGTGGGTCTCCAGGTCGCACTCGTCGATGACCCACAGCCCGTACTCGTCGCACAGGTCGAGGAAGGCCGGGTGGGGCGGGTAGTGCGAGGTCCGTACGGCGTTGAGGTTGTGCCGCTTCATCAGCAGCACGTCCTCGCGCATGGTCTCCAGGTCCAGGGCGCGGCCGTGCTCGGGGTGCCACTCGTGCCGGTTGACGCCCCGGAAGAGGAGGGCCCGGCCGTTGACCTTGATCAGGCCGTCCTCCAGCGCGACCGTACGGAAACCGATCCGCAGCGGGACCCGCTCCCCGGGCGTGACCAGCGTGGCGTCGTAGAGGTGCGGTGTCTCCGCCGTCCACGGGCGTACCGGCACGGTGATGGCCTGTCCGGTCTCGACATCGATGTCCAGGTCCGGCACGACGATCCGGCCGTCGACGTCGGAGTCCACGCGCAGGGTTCCGGTGCCCTCGCGATGGTCGTAGGAGGAGTGCACGAAGAAGTCGAGCGCGCTGTTTGCCGGCCGGTGGAGCAGGGTGACGTCCCGGAAGATGCCGGGCAGCCACCACTGGTCCTGGTCCTCCAGGTACGAGCCCGCCGACCACTGGTGGACCCGGACGGCGAGCACGTTCCCGGCGGGCTTCAGCAGGTGCCCGACCGCGAACTCGTGCGGCAGCCGGGACCCCTTGAACTCCCCGATGTCCGTGCCGTTCAGCCACACCCGGGCGCACGACTCGACCCCGTCGAAGCGCAGGACCGCGCCCCCGGCGGCCCCCTTCGCGTCCGGGACATCGGGCCAGTCGTCCGGCAGGTCGAAGTACCGCAGATGGTCACCGGTCGGGTTCTCGGTCGGCACCCGCGGCGGATCCACCGGGAAGGGGTAGAGGTGGTTGGTGTAGATCGGCGCACCGAACGGCCTGCCGTCCTCGCCCTCGCCCTGGAGGACCCAGTGCCCGGGTACGGCCACCTCCGCCCAGTCCCCGGAGTGGTACCCCGGCCCGGCGAAGGAGTCGTCCTCGGCGTCGGCTGTCGCGGACAGGCGGAAACGCCAACTGCCGTTCAGTGAAAGGGAGGCGGCGTCGGAGGACGCGTACCACGCCCGGGGCGGCAGCGCGCCCCTCCCGGGCGAGACGTCCTCGACGTACAGGAACTCGGGGGACGTGGACGAGGTGGTGCGGACAGACATCGTTCTCCTAGGTCAGCCCTTGATGCCGGTCTGCGCGACCCCCTGCACCAGCCAGCGCTGGAGGAACAGGAACACGAGCACCAGGGGCAGGATGGACACTGCGGTGGCCATGAAGATCAGATGGAAGTTGACGGTCTGATTCGTCATGTACGAGGAGAGCGCGACCTGCACGGTCCACGCCTCCTGGTCCTGGCCGATGACCAGTGGCCACAGGAAGGCGTTCCAGCCGCTGATGAAGGTGATGGTCGCGATCGCGGCGAAGAAGTTCAGCGAGTTGGGCACGACGATGCGCCAGTACGCACCCCAGTACCCGAGCCCGTCCACGCGCGCCGCCTCCTCCAGTTCTTTGGGGAACCCCAGGAAGTACTGCCGGAACAGGAAGCAGGTGAAACCACTGAAGAGCCCCGGAACGATGAGACCTTGCATACTCGACACCCAGCCGAGCGACGAAACGAGCACGAAGCTCGGTACGAAGGTGACGGCGGCCGGCACCATCAGGGTCACCAGGACCGCGTAGAAGATCTTGTTCGCGTGCCGGTACGGGATCCGGGCGAGGCCGTAGCCCGCGAGCGAGCAGACCAGCAGGGTGCCCACGGTGTGCAGGACGCCGACGACCGTCGAGTTCCACAGGGACCGGCCGAACGGGACCGTCGGGTCGTCGAACAGCTCGGTGACATTGCCCCACCGGACGGTGGTGGGGAACCACTGCCAGTTCTCGCCGGTGATCTCGGCGTCCGTGGACAGGGCGTTGCGGACGATGAGGTAGAAGGGGACGAGGAAGAGCAGGGCGCAGACGGCGGTGGCGAAGTAGAGGCCGGCGGAGCCGAGCACACCACGCCGGTCGCGCCTGCGCCCGGGCCGCTCGGAGCGTTTGGACGGCTCGGGCCGGTCGGGTGGCTCGGCATCGGCCCTACGGGCCGGAACGACGGTCGTCATCTGGAGTCCTCCCCCTTTCCGAAGCCCAGGAACCTGCCCTGGAGCAGGGTCACCACGCAGATCAGCAGGGTCAGGATGACCGCGCCCGCGCTGCCCGCGCCGTAGTCCTGGTCGTCGCCCAGCGCCGTGTAGTACAACTCGACGAGCGGCGGGCGGCCCCAGGTCGTCTTGGAGAGCAGATTGAAGAATTCGTCGAACGCCTGGTACGCGGCCACGAGCAGCAGCAGGATCACGGCCGTCGAGGTGGCCCGCAGCTGGGGCAGGGTGATGTGGCGGAAGGTCTGCCAGCCGGGCCTGGCGCCGTCGATCGCGGCGGCCTCGTACAGCTCGGGCGGGATGTTCTGCAGGGCCGCCAGGAACAGGATCATGTAGAAGCCGGCCTGGAGCCACAGGCGGACACTCACGATGACCAGCCAGTACCAGGGTGGGTCGGGGTCGGCCAGCCAGGCGATGTTCTCGACCCCGAACCAGCCGAGGACCGTGTTCATCATGCCGAAGCGGACCCCGCTGAAGAGGGACATCTTCCAGATCAGCGAGGCGGCGACGAAACTGCAGGCCGTCGGCAGGAAGAAGACCGACCGGAAGAACGCCTTCATGAAGCGCAGCCGGTGCACCATCAGCGCCAGGCCCAGCGACAGGGCCCAGGTGACCGGCACGATGATCGCGGCGAAGACGGTGAAGGTGACGAGCGAACCGGTGAAGTCGCCGTTCGTCAGCATCAGTTCGTAGTTGTCGAAGCCGACGAACTTGTCGGGGGTGACCGTGTAGCGCGCCTCGAAGAAGCTGAGCCAGGCGCTCCATCCGATGGGGATGTAGACGAAGATCACCAGGCCGATGAGGAACGGCCCCGTGAAGATCCAGAAGCTGAGCGTGCTGCCCCGCACGCCCTTTCGCGTGGTCGGCGTGGTCGACATGACGCTGTCTGTCCGCCGGCCTATCCGAACAGCTTCTTGAGTTCGCGGTCGACCTTCACGTCCGCCGCGTCGAGGGCCTTCTCCGGGTCCATGCCCTTGCGGACCGAGTTGGCGATCACTTCCTCCAGGGCCGTGATCATCGCCTGGGTCCAGGAGATGTTGTCGAAGCGCCCGTAGTCGGTGAAGAGCTTGACGCCCTCGGCGGGCAGACCCGACTTGAGCTTGGTGGCGGACTCGGCGAGCGAG
Source organism: Streptomyces sp. NPDC017991 (assembly GCF_044328075.1). Classification (NCBI taxonomy): domain Bacteria; kingdom Bacillati; phylum Actinomycetota; class Actinomycetes; order Kitasatosporales; family Streptomycetaceae; genus Streptomyces; species Streptomyces sp. NPDC017991. The sequence goes on from NZ_JBIRGP010000006.1 coordinate 135,052, forward strand.
GTACGCGGCGGTATGTGGAAGCCGTAGCTGAGCGCCCAGTCCTCCTGGTACTTCTTCTGGTCGATCCAGAGCCACTTCACGTACTCCTTGGCCAGGTCCACGTTCTTGCCCTTGGCGTTGACGAACATCGACCAACCGCCGTTGTAGACAGCGGGTTTGGCGCCGGACGCCGCCGAGGGGAAGGGGAAGATGCCGAGGTCGTCGCCGAGGGCCTTCTGCATCACGGGCATGGCCCACATGCCGCACCACTGCATCGCGGTGAGTCCCTGGACCAGGGCCGAGGGGTCCCAGTAGTCGGCGGGGGCGTCCAGGAGCAGATGGCCGCTGGTGAACATCTTGCGGTACACCTTCAGCGCCGTGGCCACGTCGTCGGTGTGGTAGGCGATCTCGTTTCTGTCGTTCAGCTGGTCGGCGCCGGCCGCCCAGACCAGGGCGTAGTTCGTCGACACCATGTTGTTGCCGATGAACAGGCCCTTGACCTTGTCGGTGGTGAGCTCGGCGGCGGCCTCGGCCAGCTCTTCGAGGGTCTGCGGCACCCCGAGGCCCGCCTTGTCCAGCAGCGACTTGCGGTAGAAGAAGAACTGCGGGTCGTCGATCATCCGGACGCCGTAGACCTTGCCGTCGACGGTGTGGGACTTGATGTCCGCCGGATTGAAGTCGTCCTTGACCGGTCCGAGGATGTCGTCCAGCGGCGCCACCTGACCGCTCTTGATCAGCTGGAGCTGGGGATGGAACTCGAAGACGTCCGGGGCGTTGTCGGTGAGCAGCGACGAGAACAGCTTGCTCTCGAAGTTGGTGCCGGTGATCCACTGGGTGGTCACCCGGGCCTCGTCGTAGGCCTTGGCGTAGCGCTTGATGGCCTCCTGCGTACCGGCCTCGCCGTACGCGTGGAAGTACTGCACGAGGCTCTTGCCCGAACTGCCGCCGCCCTCACGGCCGGTGTTGCCGCCACAGGCGGCCAGCGGGCCCAGGGCGGCGAGGCCCGCGGTGGCCCGCAGTACGGAACGACGATCCCAGTTGCTGCTGCTCGGTGCCGACATGGTGACGTCCTTGTCTCGTGTACGGCTGCGGCTCGAAATCGCTGTGCGGTGCGGGACGTTAACCTTCGGCTAATGCTTCGGCAAGGGGTTGGACGAAGCCTGTTCGAAGCGTTGCGAGGCGTCCGGAATGCCGGACGCAAAGGTGTGCGGGCCATGCATCAATGACCCTGGCCCGGTGGTCCCCGGTGTCCGGACCGGACCGATTTCGCACCGCCGTTGCAGATGCACATCGTCGCTGCGAAGGCGCTGGACGTGTGGGGACACCGTCACGAAGGCGCTGATGGGTGGGCGGCCGGCGCGGCGGCAGGTGTCATGGGAGGGCCGTCGCGAGGGCGGCCGTCACACGGGCGGTGCGGTACGGCTCCTCGCGGGGGCGGTGCGACGCGCGGCGGCGACCTTGCCGTCCCCGGCCTTCGGAGCCTTCGGGGTCTTCGAGGCCGTGGGCTTCGTGGGCTTCGCGGGTTTGGCGCCCGCCGAGTTGAGGGTTCCTTCGAGTGCGAACGTCGCCGCGCCCAGGCAGACCGGGTCCGTGGGAATGGGGGAGAGGACGATCTCGGTGCCGGCCAGCGGCCGTTTCAGCGCCCGCCGGGCCACGGCCTCGCGCACGTCCCGCAGCAGCGGCTCGCCGAGCGTGGCCGCGACCCAGCTGCTGAGCACGACCACCTCGGGGTTGAGGAGGTTCACCAGGTCGGCGATGGCGGCGCCGAGATAGCGCGCGGTGTCCCGGACCACCTCGACGGCCACCGGGTCCCGCTCCGCGACCGCACGGGCGAGCGCGTCGATCGTGGCCGTCTGGTCCTCGGGGTGCAGCAGCGCGCTGTCGGGACTCGACTCCCGCAGGTTCAGCATGATGCCGGGCGCCCCGACGTACGTCTCCACACATCCGTGGTTGCCGCAGTGGCACAGCCGCCCGTCCAGTACGAGGGTGGTGTGACCCCACTCGCCCGCGCTGTTGCTGACACCGCGGTGCAGCCCGCCGCCCAGGACGAGCCCGGCGCCGACGCCCGTACCGAGGTTCACGATCACGGCGTCCCCGCGCCCGCGCGCGGCCCCGAACCACAGCTCGGCGATCGCGCAGGCGCGCAGCGGATTGTCCAGATAGAGGGGGTACGCGATGTGCTCGGCGAGCAGGTCGAGCAGTGGCACGTCGTGCCAGTCCCAGTTCGGCGCGTACTCCGAGACACCGGCCTCGCGGTCCACCTGCCCCGGCACGCTGACGCCGACCCCGAGGACGCGCGCGCCCTCGATACCGGCCTGCGCGACCACCGAGCCCACGGCCGAGGCGACATGTCCGACGACCTGCTCCGGGCGGATCTCACCGGGGCGCATGTCCTCGTCGGCGCGGGCCAGCACGTCCAGCGCGAGGTCGAACAGCTCGACCCGCACGTACGTCTCCGCGATGTCGACGCCGATCAGCGCACCCCCGGACGCGTTGACGGCGACGAGGCCCCGCGGGCGGCCACCCGCGGAGTCCTCGAAGCCGACCTCGGTGAGCATCCCGAGATCGAGCAGCTCACCGACGAGCGTGGCGACCGTGGCGATACTCAGTCCGGTCGCGGCGGCCAGCTCCTGCCGGGACGTGGGTGCGTGGGCGATGATCTGGCGCAGCACCCCGTAACGGTTCGCGGTGCGGATGTCGCGTGATGTGCGCTTCACCTGAACGTGCCCCCTCGATCCCTCCACCCGCGGTCGGCGAACGGCCGGCCCGTGCCGGAACCCGACGGCCCCGGCGCCGCGCAAGGCTATGACCGCCGCGGCCTTTCGACAACCCCTTAGGAAAGGGGCTTTACAAAGTCCCTCGCGAGCCGCACGACCTCGCGAGGGGGAGGCGCCATCGGTTTCGTGGAAGGTCCTACGTGTTCAGGTCGCGCGCGATCCAGCCCGGTGAATCCAGGCGGATCGCGTGGTCCCCGACCAGCACGCGAAGCGTCTCCTCGACCGCCGTGAGCGAGGCGGCCCCCGCCACGCCGCTCACCCGCTCCTCCCACTGCTCGCGCATCTCGTCGAAGATCGCCTCGCCCTCCCGCAGCAGGGAGAGCCCGTGCTCGGTGACGCGAAGTCGCATCAGCCGACGGTCGGTCGCGTCGGGTTCGCGCACGACGTACGCGCGCTCCTCCAGGACCGCGATCGTCTTGGCCGCCGCCTGCTTCGTGACAGACATCCTGCGGGCGAGTTCGGAGGCGTTGTCCGCGCCGGACAGGATCGAGTGGAGGGCGAAGTCGTGCACCGGCCGGACGTCCTCGTACCCGCGTCGGGCGAGTTCGGCGGTGGCCCGATCCGCCAGGGTGCGGAAACCGGCGAGCAGGAGCAGCGCGAGGTCGGCGCCTGATCTGGACATGTCGCCAGCATACGGCCACCGTTGACATCGACAACTTGGTTGTCTACCGTATTGGACAACAAGGTTGTCCATCTAGGAGTCCCTCGTGACCACGACCATGCCCATGGGCGCGACCCTGCCCGGCGTCACCCACCACCTCGCGGACGTCAACGGCACGCGACTGCACTACGTCTCCGCAGGCACCACCGGCTCTCCGATCCTCCTGGTGCACGGCTGGCCGGAGACCTGGTGGGCGTTCCGCAAACTGATACCGCCGCTCGCGCGCTCCCACCGCGTCATCGCCCTCGACCTCCGCGGATTCGGGGACTCCGGCAACGCCGAGGACGCCGCGTACGGCGAGGCGGTCGCAGCCGAGGACCTGCGCCATCTCGTCGAGCACATCGGCGCGGGCCCCGTCCACCTCGTGTGCCAGGACATCAGCGGCGGCACCGGCTTCCGCTTCGCGGCGACGCACCCCGAGGACGTCCTCAGCTTCACCGGAATCGAGACGACCCTGGCGGGGTACGGACTCGAAGCCCTCGCCGACGTGAACACCTCCGGTTCCTGGCACGTCGGGTTCCTCGGCGCTCCGGGTGTCCCCGCGATGCTCCTGCCGGGCCACGAGCGCGCGCTCCTGGCCGACTGGGCCTACCCGCTGATGAACGGGACGGAGGGCGCCGTCACCGAGGACGACGTCGACGAGTTCGTACGCACCTATGCGCGCCCGAACGCCTGGCTGGGCACGGCGGGCCTGTACCGGTCCCTCTTCTCGGACGCAGGCGCGACCAGAGCCCTGGCCGAGTCGCGTCCACTCGCTGTCCCGGTGCTCACCGTCGAAGGCGCCGGCCATCCCCTCACCGGGAACACCTTCCGTCAGGTGGCCGCCGGTGAGATCACCGCGGTACACCTTGAGGGAGTCGGCCACCTCGTCGCACAGGAGGCTCCGGAAGCGCTCGCGGCGACGATGCTGGAGTTCACCGCACGCGTGGACGGGCGGCGCGAATAGATCTGTCTCGGAGGCCGCACCGCCCGTGCGGTGGCCTGCGCGGTGGGCGGCCTCCCGTGGCCGACGACGCCGCTCACGGCCCGAGGAGCGAACCCACGAACGCGTTCCGGAACGTTCCCGTCGGGTCGAGGTCCGCGACCAGGGCGGTGAAGTCGGCCATCCGCGGATAGCGCTCACGCAGGTCCGAGGCCTCCGCCGTGAACACCTTCCCCCAGTGCGGCCGCGCGTCGAAGGGCGCGAGGGCCTCCTCCAGCCGCCGCACCACGGGCAGCACCGCCGCGGTGTCCTCGACCCAGGTGAAGTGGAACGCCACGGTGTCCCGCCCGTACGCCGGACTCAGCCACTGACTGTCGGCGGCGACCGTGCGCACCTCGCAGATCTGCAGCACCGGCGCGACCGTCGCGCGGATCGCGTCGACGGCGTGCAGGGCGTCGACGGCGTACGCACGCGGGAGCAGGTACTCCGACTGCAGCTCGGCCCCGCTGCTCGGGGTGAACTCGGGCCGGAAGTGCGGCAGCCGCTCGTGCCAGGGCCCGGGCACGCCGAACTGCTGCGTGCAGTTCACGGCGGGCATCCCCGGCACCGGATGCATCGCCTCGGCGGCGGGCTCGGCCCACGGGAAGCCGTCCCACGGCACATCGGTCCGCCGCTTGACCCACGCCTGCACGAACCCCGACCGCTGCCAGTCGGTGAACAGACTCACGCTGTACGCCGACGCCGACACCGTCTCGAAGTCCAGCCCGGCGAGTGGCAGTGGACCGAAGACGTGCTGGGCGACCTCGAAGTCCGGTTCCAGGTCGAGGGTGAGCGCGGTGACGACACCGAGGGCGCCCAGCGAGGTCACGGCGCCGTCGAAACGGGCGTCGTCGCGGCCGACGGCCAGGGTCGATCCGTCGGCGAGGACCAGCTCGACCTCCCGTACGGGGGAGGCCAGCGAGCCGTTCGCGTTGCCCGAACCGTGGGTGCCGGTGGCCACCGAGCCCGCCACGGAGATGTGGGGCAGGGAGGCCATGTTGGGCAGGGCGAGGCCGTGTGCGTGGACGGTCCGCGCGAGTTCCGCGTACCGGACGCCGCCGGCCACCCGGACCGTACGGGTCGCCGTGTCCACGTCGATCGACGGTGGGAGTGCGGTGAGGGAGAGGAGGATGCCCTCGTCGCCCGGGTCGGCGATCAGGTTGAAGGAGTGTCCGCTGCCGAGCACTCGTGCGTGGGCGCTGCGGGCGATCAGGGATCGGAGCGCGTCCACCGAGTGGGGGCGCCGCAGCTCCTTGGCGGAGTACGTGATGTTTCCCGCCCAGTTCCTCAGGGCCTCGGCCATCCCTCGTCCTCCCCGGAAGTCTCCATGGCCGGCCGGCAGGACGGCCACTGCCTGGAACCTACCTCGCCCTGGTCTGTGTGTTGCCTGCGGGCCGGTGGAGCCGTTCGCGCAGTTCCCCGCGCCCCTGGAGAGCGGGGCTGCGCCCCGGCCCCCGCCGTTCGTCGGCTGCGGGCCGGTGGGGGTCACCCGCGCAGTTCCCCGCGCCCCTCAATCAGGGGCGGGCGGGTGCTCGGCACGCGGGGCGACGGACTCGGCGAGGGCGACGACTACCGGGTGTCCGCGCGTGACATCGAGGACCAGCTCCACCACGTGAGCCGGCCGCCGGCCGGCAGCTTCACCCTCACGGCCCGCATCACCGCGGCGCACGGGCCGCTCACCGGACTGATGCTCCGCGACGCCGGCACGCACCTCGTACACGGCCAGGTGTCACCGGACGGCACGGCCTGGGTGACCGCCGCCACCCTCTTCACCTCCTTCCCCTACGCGCTCCACGCGGGCTTCGCGGCGACGGGCGACGCGGAGTTCTCGCAGGTGGCGGTGGGTGTGGCAGCCGGAACGGGGTGAGGCTGCCCGGGTCCCTCCCAGGGCGCCCCACCGGCCCGGGAGGGCCCCGGCACCGGTCGCTCCGGAGGCGGGGCATACCGTGAGGAGTCGAACACAGCCGCCGGGAGCACGCCGCCGGGAGCGAGGAGGACGGGATGGGCAGCCGAACCGCGCTGGTCGAGGATCTGATGGAAAGGTTCCCGCACGTACCGCGAGAGGCGGTCTTCAAGGAAGACCTGCTCCGCGGAGGTGTGGCCTTCGACGACTCCGCACTCAGCGACAACGAGGGCGGCGACGTCAAACCGAAGTCGTACTTCATCTTCTCCTTCGACCACGGCACCCTGCCCGAGTTGGGCGAGGCCGCCCTGCGCCGGCCGCCCGAGGAGATCATCCTCACCGGCGGCCCGTACGACCTGCGGCGGACCGTCGTGTCCGTCCGGGTGAACCCGTCCTCGCCCTACCGGGTCGCCGCGAGCCCCGACGGCATGCTCGGGCTGTACCTCGACGGGAAGCGGATCTCGGACGTCGGGGTGCCGCCGATGCCGGAGTACTACCGGCACAAGCTCTCCAACGGGAAGTCCGTCATGGAGGTGGCCCCGACGATCCAGTGGGGCTACCTGATCTACCTGACGGTCTTCCGCGTCTGCCAGTACTTCGGCGCCAAGGAGGAGTGCCAGTACTGCGACATCAACCACAACTGGCGCCAGCAGAAAGCGGCGGGCCGCCCGTACACCGGGGTGAAGGACGTCGACGAGGTCCTTGAGGCGCTGGAGATCATCGACCGGTACGACACGGCGAAGGTCTCCACCGCGTACACGCTGACCGGCGGCGCGATCACCTCCAAGCTGCAGGGCCGCGACGAGGCCGACTTCTACGGCATGTACGCCAAGGCCATCGAGGAGCACTTCCCGGGACGCTGGATCGGCAAGGTCGTCGCCCAGGCGCTGCCCCGCGACGACGTCCAGCGCTTCAAGGACTACGGCGTGCAGATCTACCACCCCAACTACGAGGTGTGGGACGAGTACCTGTTCAAGATGTACTGCCCGGGCAAGGAGCGGTACGTCGGCCGGGACGAGTGGCACAAGCGCATCCTCGACTCCGCGGAGGTCTTCGGCGCCCGCAATGTCATCCCCAACTTCGTCGCGGGCGTGGAGATGGCCGAGCCCTTCGGGTTCACGACGGTCGACGAGGCGATCGCGTCCACGACGGAGGGGCTGCGGTTCTTCATGTCGCAGGGCATCACGCCCCGCTTCACCACCTGGTGCCCCGAGCCGACGACCCCGCTCGGCAAGGCCAATCCGAACGGCGCGCCGCTGGAGTACCACATCCGGCTGCTGGAGGCCTACCGGGCGACGATGGACGACTTCGGGCTCGCCTCGCCGCCCGGATACGGCCCGCCCGGACCGGGCAACGCGGTGTTCTCGGTCAGCTCCTTCATGGACAGCCTCCCGGCGAACGCGCCGGTGGGGGAGGAGAAGGAAGCGGGTACGGACGGGGTGCCGGTGGCCTGAGAGGCAGGGTGGCCGACAGGGGTCGAAGGACGGCCGAGGTGCCGACGGGGACGTACGTCCGAGGCCGGCGGGCCTGGTGGGGCATGAGACGCGCGGTAACCGGATGTGGCAGTGCCGCTTGTCAGTTGTGCGGGAAGCGTGAAAAACTCGCCCGGTCGCGAGACGTCCCCTGCAACTCCCGTATTCAACGGGTGAGTTGACCCCACTTGAACCCCCATCTGGATGCAGGTGAAACCCCCACCCATGCCAGACCTGCCGACCCCTCAGGACGCCGCCGAGGCAACCTTGTTCTCGGAGTGCTGGGACGCGGTTCTTTCCTACGCCGACCTCTGCACCGGCGGCTCCGCCGACGCACGTCCCCTGGCCTCCGAGGCCTTCTCCCTCGGCATACGCGAAGCACGCGCCGCGGAGGCCGAGACCGGTGGCAAGAGCTTCGGGCGCCGGGCACGTACGCCCCGGCTGCCCCGCATACCGCTCCTCCTGACCGCCGTACGACAGACAACCATCGCCTGGGAGGCCCAGGGCCACGGTGACCGGCTCGTACCCGAACTGCGGCTGTGGCTCAACTCCGAGCACGCCGAACGTTTTTCCGGCCCGCCCCTGCACCGGCCGCTGGCCCTGCGCGGGCTGCGGGACATGCAGGAACCGGACGCCGCGCTCCTGTGGCTGACCGAGGTCGAGGCCATGCCGACGGCCGCGGTGGCCCGCCGGCTCGGCCTCGATCCGGCAGGCGTCGTCGAGGAACTGCAACAGGTGCGCGGGGTGTTCCGCGACCGCTGCCACCGCAATCACCTCGACACCCCGCTCTCCGAGGAGTGCCGCAGCTACGCCCGGCTGCTCGACGCGGTCACCCGCTCGCCCGCCGCCGACGTGCCGGACGACCTGTCGCGGCACCTGGCCCGGTGCGTCGAGTGCGCGGAGGCCGCCGCCTGTCTGAAGCACAGCGGGGGCGGCCTGCCCTCCGCACTCGCGGGCGGGGTGATCGGCTGGGGCGGACTCGCCTACCTCGAACGGCGGCGCAGAGCCGTCGAGTCGGGACTCAGCCGCGGTGCCGCCGACGACATGGACGAACCCGCCGCCTGGATGGGGGAGAGCGGTGGCCGGGCCCGGATCGGGCGCGCCGGGCTGCTGGCCGTGGCCGCCGGGGTCTCGCTCCTCGCACTCGTCGTGACCCTGGTGCCGTTCGGCTCGGGGGACGACGGCACCGAGACCGCCGCGGAGTCGGCGGGCCGGCAGCCCGTGGGGGAGCAGGTGCCCTCGTTCGGCGGTCTCCCGTCCGGGTCCGGCTCCGGTTCGTCGGGCGAATCGACGTCGTCCACGGCCTCCGCGAAGATGCCGAAGTCCAGCGCCGACGCGGCTGCCGGTACGGGGTCCGGGTCGGAGAAGGAGGCCCAGGGCGACTCCTCGTCCTCCGCCGAGCAGGACGACGTCGCGGCCAATCCCAGTGAGCCCGCCGTCTGCCACGCCAGGTACGACGTGGTCAGCGAGTGGCCGGACGGGTTCCAGGCCACGGTCACCGTCAAGTCCGACTACGCCCTCGACACCTGGCGCGTCGGCTGGACCTTCCGCGACGGACAGGAGATGACGCAGATGTGGGACGGCGGCTTCGACCAGAAGGGCTCCCGGGTGACGGCGAGCGCCGCCGACTACAACAAGTCCGTCGCCGCGGGCGGCTCACTCGCCGTGGGATTCCTCGCGTCGTGGCGCGGCGGGAACTCGGCGCCGGTCGACTTCACGTTGAACGGACGGAGCTGTACGCACTCCGACTGAGCGGAGCAGACCCTCGCCGCCCCCGTGGGCACCGTGACCATCGCGGTGGCCGCGGGGGCGGCACTCGCTCCCGGCCGGATCGAGCGGTTCCGGGAGACGGCCCGGAAGGTGCGAAGGCGCGGCGGCGAGTGCAGACGCCCCGTTGTGGGCGGCAGCCGTGCGGACGGCCACGGGACGCCGTTGGGCCCGTGAACGTACCAAGAGCAGAACCGGACAGATTACGCACGCTGCCGGATCGTTTCTGCTAGCTCGGGAGCGAGAGGACAAGAGGATCGGCGGCCGAGTGGGGCCCGGACGCCTTTCGGCGAAGTACGCCTTTGACCCACGTCGAGGTGACTTGTGCGCGTCCCGGGCGACAGGCGGATCATTACGCCCCCCGGCGGCGGTTGCCCTGATTCTCCCTGTACCGAAGGGACACGCCTACCGGACGCTTGCCAGGCGAGTGGGCGCCCCTCGGCGGGTGCCTGCCACGAAACGGGGGTCTCGTGGACAAGTCCAGGAGAGAGGCGTCCTCGGACGCCGGGCGCAGTGCCGGGAGCGACAGCGGTGCGGTGCCGGCGGGGTCGCTGCCGAAGGGCGGCGGAGCGATCCGGGCGATCGGCGAGAAGTTCGCCACCGATCCGGTGCACGGCACCGGCCGGCTGTCCGTACCGATCGTCACCAGTGCGGCCCGCGAGCTGACCCCCGCGTTCTCGCTCACCTACGACTCGGGCACGGGGAACGGCCCGTTCGGGGTCGGCTGGCAGTTCTCCCTGCCGGCGGTCGGCCGCCGCACGGACACCGGTCTGCCCCGCTACCGCGACGCCGACCCGGGCACCCACGCGGACATCGGCACCGAGGACGCCGATGTCTTCCTGCTGACCGGTGGTGACGACCTCGTGCCGGTCCCGCCGGGGGAGGGCGGCACGGTCTCCGCGCACCCCGGCTACCACGTGCGCCGCTACCGGCCGCGCGTCGAGGGCGACTTCGCGCGGGTGGAGCGCTGGACGCGCACCGCCGACGGTGACGTGCACTGGCGGACCCTGTCGGCCGACAACCTCCTGAACGTCTACGGACGCGACGGGGCGTCCCGCGTCGCCGATCCCGCCGACCCGCGCCGGATCTTCAGCTGGCTGCTCTGCGAGACCCGCGACGACCGGGGCAACGCCGTACGGTACGACTACCGGGCCGAGGACGCCGAAGGAGTCGACACCGCGGCGCCGCACGAGCGGGGCCGGGGCGCCCCGGACAGCCCCGCGCGCGGTGCGGGCCGCTATCTCCACCGGGTGCGGTACGGCAACCGCACCCCCCTGCTCGACGCGAACGGCCACCGGCCGGTGGACCTGACGCCGGACCAACTGCGCGACGCCGACTGGATGTTCGAGGTGGTGCTGGACTACGGCGACCATCCGGGCGACGCCCCCACGCCGGCACCCACCGCGCCCAGGCTGTGCCGCGCCGACCCGTTCTCCACCCACCGTCCGGCCTTCGAGGTGCGCACCTACCGGCTGTGCCAACGCGTACTGATGTTCCATCACTTCGCCGACGAGCCAGGGGTGGGCCGGGACTGTCTCGTCGCCGCCACCGCCTTCGCCTACCGGGCCACCGCCGACGCCCAGGGTGTGCCCGGCGACGCCCGGCACGGCCACCCGGGCGGTTCCTTCCTCGAATCGGTCACCGTCAGCGGCTTCCAGCGGTCCGCCGACGGCGGATACACCAGGAGCTCGCTGCCGCCCCTCACCCTCACCTACACCCACGCCGAGATCAGCGCCGAGGTTCGCCACCTGGACGGCGACAGCCTGCAGAACCTGCCGGCAGGCCTGGACGAGCGGGCGTACGACTGGGTGGACCTGGACGGCGAAGGGCTGTCCGGCGTGCTCAGTACGCAGGGCGGTGCCTGGTACTACAAGCCGAACCTCGGCGACGGCAGGCTCGGCCCGGTGCGCCGCCTCGGCACCCAGCCGTCCCCGCAACCGCACCGCTCGGGCCATGAGTTGACCGACCTCGACGGGAACGGGCGGCTCGATCTCGTACGGCTGGACGGTGAGCCGCGCGGCTTCCACAGCCGTACCGCCGACGGCACCGGCTGGGAGCCCTTCACCCCGTTCGCCGCCGCGCCGGCTGTCGACTTCGACGCCCCGTCCACCCGACGCCTCGACCTCACAGGGGACGGCCTCGCGGATCTGCTGACCTGCGAGGACACCGGTGTCGTCTGGTATCCGGGGCTCGGCGTACGGGGCTTCGGCCCACCTCGGGGCGCCCCGCATCCCGACGAGGACGGGGCAGGCCCGCGCCCCCTGCTCGGTGACGGCACGCAGACCCTGTTCCTCGCGGACATGTCCGGCGACGGCCTCACCGACCTGGTACGCGTCCGCGACGGCGAGATCCGCTACTGGCCCAACCTCGGATACGGACACTTCGGCGCCCCCGTCGTCATGAGCGACGCCCCGCTGCTCGACACCTCCGACGGCTTCGACCCCCGCCGGGTGCGGCTGGCCGACGTGGACGGCTCCGGTCCGACCGACCTGCTGTACGTGGGCCGGGACGACGTACGGCTCTGGTACAACCGCTCCGGCAACGGCTGGGGCCCCGCCCACCGGCTGCCCGCCCTGCCGCACCTCGGGCACCCCGCGCAGATCCGCGTCGCCGACCTCCTCGGCAACGGCACCGCCTGTCTGGTGTGGTCCTCGCCGCTGCCCGCCGACGCCGCCGACCCACTGCGCTACATCGACCTGATGGGCGGCACCAAACCGCACCTGCTGACCGGCTCCGACAACAACATGGGCGCCGAGACCCGGGTCCGCTACGCCTCCTCCACCGCCTTCTACCTCGCCGACCGGCGCGCCGGACGGCCCTGGCACACCCGCCTGCCGTTCCCGGTCCACGTGGTCGAGCGGAGCGAGCACCTCGACCATGTCCGGCGCACCCGCTTCACCAGCCGCTACTCCTACCACCACGGCTACTTCGACGGCGTGGAGAGGGAGTTCCGCGGCTTCGGCCTGGTCGAGCAGCACGACACCGAGGCGTACGAGGGGTACGCCGCCGAGGTGGCGCGCACGGACGGCGCCCAGGAGACCGATCCCGCTCTCTTCCAGCCGCCCGTCACCACCCGCAGCTGGTTCCACACCGGCGCACACCCGGACGGCCCCGACCTCCTGGAGCGGCTGACCGGCGAGTTCTACCTCGGGGAGCGGCACCTGCCGGCCCCGGAGCTCCCCGACGGCCTCGATCCGGTCGAACTGCGCGAGTGCGTACGGGCGTTGCAGGGCCGTCCGCTGCGTACCGAGGTGTACAGCTTCGACGGTTCCCCGGACCAGGAACACCCCTACGCGGTCACCGAGAGCGCCTACGCCGTCGAGCGGATCCAGCCCCGGCGCGGCGCGGCGCACCCGGTCTTCCTCGTCAACGGCCGGGCGACGATGACCCGTACCTACGACCGGGACCCCTCCGACCCGCGCGTCGCCCACACCGTCGCCCTCGATCACGGCCCGCACGGAGAAGTGCTGCGAGCGGTGTCGATCGTCCACGGCCGCCGGGTCGCCGACCCCGCGCTGCCCGCCGAGGTCACCCGGGACCAGCGCCGCACCCACATCACCTGCGCCGAGACCGACCACACCCCGGACATCGACACCTCGGTACCCGTACCCGTGCACCGGCTCGGCGTCCCTTTCGAGAGCCGGGACTTCGAGGTCACCGGCCTCGCGCCGGCCGGCGCCGCCTTCACCCTGCGGGAACTGCGCGAGGGCATCGGCCGGGCGACACCGCTCGCCTACGAGGACGACGCCGACGGTACGAGCGTCCAGCGGCGCCAACTGGCAGTGTCCCGGCACCTGTTCCGGTCCGACGCCCTCGCCCCGCTGCCGCTCGGCCAGTGGGACACCCGCGCCCTGCCGTACGAGAGCTACGGACTGGCCTTCACGGCGCGGTTCGTCGCCGACCGGTACGCGGGGCAGATCACCGACGCCGACCTGACCGGGGCCGGCTATGTGCGTCCGGCGGGCGACACCGACTGGTGGATCCCCTCCGGCACGGCGGTCCATCCGCCCGGTGACCCCGCCCTCCGCTTCTTCCGTGCCGTCGGCACCCGGAGCCCCTTCGGCGTGGAGACGGTCACCGAATTCGACGCCCACGACCTGTTGCCGGTCCGGCACCGCGTCGTCCAGGCCCCCTGGAACACCGCCGAACTGACCAACGACTACCGGGTGCTGGCGCCGTTCAGGCTGGCCGATCCCAACGGCAACCGTGCCGAGGTCGAGTACGACACGCTGGGCCTGGTCGTAAAGACCGCTCTGCTCGGCAAGGAGGACGCCGGTGAGGGCGACACCCTCGCCGACCCGACCACCCGCCTGGAGTACGACCTCTTCCACTGGGCGGACCAGGGGCGCCCCAACTTCACCCGCGTCCTCGCCAAGGAGCGGCACGGCGACCCGGCCTCCCCGCTGCGGGAGTCGTACGTCCACCTCGACGGCGGCGGCACACCGGCGCTCACCAAGGCCCGTACCGCCCCCGGCGAAGCGCTCACCACCGGCCCCGACGGCAGCCCCGCCACGGTCCACGCCGACCCCCGCTGGATCGGCAGCGGACGCACGGTCGTCAACAACAAGGGCCTGCCGGTCAAGAGTTACGAGCCCTACTTCAGTCCCACCCACGCCTACGACGCCGAAGAGGCGATGCGCACCATCGGCTCCACCGCGATCCGCTTCTACGACCCGGTGGGCCGGCTCGTCCGCACCGACCTGCCCGACGGCACCTTCACCCGTACCGACTTCGGCCAGTGGGCGAGCGTCCTCCACGACGCCAACGACACGGTCAGGGACAGCCGTTGGTACGCGGAGCGGGGCCGCCCCGACCCACTCACCGAGCCCGAACCGCAGGCCGACCCCGAGCGCCGGGCCGCCTGGCTCGCCGCCCGGCACGCGGGCACCCCCACCGAGACCCACCTCGACAGTCTCGGCCGCGGGGTCCTGACGACCGCCCGCCACGAGAGCGGAGCGACGGCCTCGGTCCGCGCCGAGGCAGACCTGACGGGGCGTCACTCCCTGCTCTCCGACCAGCTGGGCCGCGCGGTCGCGTCCGGCTTCACGGGGATGGCGGGCACCCCCGTCCTCACCGAAAGCGCCGAACGAGGCCGCCGCTGGACCTTCACGGACATCACCGGCGCACTGGTGCGGACCTGGGACGAGCACGGCCAGGTGCTGCGCGCCGAGTACGACGAACTCCGCCGGCCGGTGAGCGGCCTGGTCCGCGCGGGCAACGGCCCGGAGACGGTCTTCCGGTACACGGTGTACGGCGACCGGCACCCCGAGGCCGCCGAGCGCAACCTCCTCGGCACCGTCCACCAGTCCTTCGACCCGGACGGCAGCACGCGTGTCCAGCGCGCCGACCTGCACGGCATCCCCACCGAGGTGGAACGCCTCTTCACCCGCGACCACACGGGCGACCCGGACTGGCGCCCGCTGACGACCGCCACCACCTACGCGGCGGTGCAGACGGCGGCGGCCCCCCTGCTGCTCACCGCCGAGCCCTACACCGCCACCTCCAGCCACGACGCACTCGGCCGCCCGGAGCGGCTGACCCTCCCCGACGGCACCGCGTTCGTCCCCGCGTACGACGAGTCCGGGCTGCCCGCCTCGATCGCGGCGCACCTTCCCGGCGGGGCCACCCCGGTCACGTTCCTGGAGGAGCAGGACTACGACGCGCTGGGCCGTCGCCGCTCCGCCCGCTTCGGCAACGACGTGACGACCCGCTACACCTACGACCCGGCGACCACGCGGCTGACGGGTCTGCTCACCGGCTCACCCACGGCCCCGCTCCAGGACCTGCACTACACCCACGACCCGGTCGGCAACGTCACCCAGGTGCGCGACGACGCCCAGCAGACCCACTTCTTCGCCAACCAGGTCGTCACCCCGGCCACCCGCTACGAGTACGACGCCCTCTACCAGCTCGTGCGGGCCTCCGGCCGCGAGCACGCGGGCGGCGCCAACGACGCCGTCCGCACCGACGCCGACGTCGAGGCGGTGGGCCGGCTCCCGCACGTCAACGACGCGGCGGCGGTCCGCGCGTACAGCGAGAGCTACGAGTACGACGTACTGGGCAACCTCACGGCCGTGCGGCACCGTGCCGCCCAGGACCTGTGGACCCGCCGCTACCGCTACGCCTACCAGGCGGACCCCGCCGACCGCACCAACCGCCTGCTGGCCACCAGCCGCCCCGGCGACCCGGAGGCCGGCCCGTACACCGCCACCTACGACCACGATGCCCGCGGCAACATGACCCGGCTGCGTACCGCGTCCCCCGACGAGCTGGTCTGGGACGCGTTCGACCGGCTGCGCAGGGCGGACCTGGGCGGCGGCGGAACGGCGTACTACCGCTACGGCGGTGACGGGCAGCGCACCCGCAAGGTGATCGAACGCCCCGGCGGGGAGATCGTCGAGCACCTCTACCTGGGCCCGCTGGAGATCCACCGCCGCCGCCAGGGCACCGCGGCCCCCTTCTACGAGCGCCACACCCTGCATCTGTCCGACAACGCGGGCCGGGTCGCGCAGATCGACATCAAGCGCCGCGACGACCGGGACGCCGATCCGGCGAACCCGCTGGACACACCCCTGGTCCGCTACCAGTACGGCAACCACCTGGGCTCCGCCACCCTGGAGACGGACGACACCGGCCACCCGATCTCGTACGAGGAGTACCACCCGTACGGCACCACGTCCTACCGCAGCGGCCGTCCCGACACCGACCTGAGCCTGAAGCGCTACCGCTTCGCGGGCAAGGAACGGGACGCGGAGACGGGCCTGTACCACGTGGGGGCGCGGTACTACGCGCCGTGGCTGGGGCGGTGGACGAGCGCGGACCCCGGAGGGTTCGTGGACGGGCTGAACCTGTACCGGTACTGCGGCAACAACCCGGTGATGTTCACGGACCCGGACGGGCGGGAGAAACGCAAACCGAAGCCGGGTGCTCTCAACCCGGCCGGCCGGAAGAGCGACTTCACCGTCGCGGTACCCAAGGGCCGCAAGGCGCCGGTGGTGACCGGGGCGGACTTCGAGAAGATCGTGCCGCCCGACAACCCTGACCATCCCTACACACCCGGCACCGCGGTCTTCGTGGGCTGGGACCGGACGAAGAAGGGCACGCGCTTCCCGGTGTTCAACGCCGAGTGGCTCGACCCGCAGACGAAGAAGCCACTGTTGCCGCGGGTGGGCGAGCCCGGCTATGTCACCAGCTGGTCGAGCCAGCCCGATCCTCAGTACGGAACTCCGGGTGATGCGAGCACGATCAAGACGATCAAGGAGCATGTCTCACCGCGGGCCCAGGACAAGCTGGTCGGGGACGCGGCCCGCGCGGAGTCCGGGTCCACGCCCACCATGGTGTCGCCGAAGGCGGTGTCGGACACCAAGACGCCCGCAGACAACGCGGCGACACGGGCGCTGAAGGCGCAACTGGCCTCGGGGAAACCCATCGACGAGGTCGAGGACATCGCCATGCCCAGTTTGGGGCGGATGAAGGCGGCCAACCAGGCACACGGCTCCCCGATCCCGCAGGGCTCCGCCGAGCGCGCGACGCTGGCGCAACTGGGCTACAAGTTCGAGGAGGAGCGGCTCGGCGAAGTGCAGGACAAGATCGCCGCGCGTACCTCCGGCGGCTCCGCGTCGACGGGGGCCGCGTCCACCCGCGGCGGGCGGGTCGCGGCCGGCGCGCGCGGCACGGGCAACGCGGTGGCCAGTGCAGTGATCCCCGGGTTCGCCGAGGCGGCGATCGCCGGCACGTTCATGGAGTCCTTCGTCATCGGCACCCTGGGGGTCACCTCGGGTTCGCTGCCCGCGGTGGCATCCGCGATCTCCGCGGCGCCGACGACGTTCGCCTGGTCCGTCACCCTGCCCGCGATCGGCGGCGCCGTCGTCGGCAACGTCATCGAGTCGGGACTTCGCGATGCCGGGGCGGGCGAGAAGCTCTCGCTGGGCGGGGCCGTCGCCGGAGCGGCCCTGACGGGCGCGGCCATCGGCACGCTCGTACCGATCCCGGGCGTCAGCACGGTGGTGGGGGCCGCCGCCGGGGCGGTGGTCGGGGTCATCGGCTTCGCGCTGAGCCGATGGTTCTGAGCCGAGCGGAGAAGTCCGAGCAGAGAAGTCCTGGCACAGGAGCCCGGGCGGAGGAGCCTGGGCGGAGGCGTCCGGGCGGAGCCGAACGCTCTGTCCGGACACGTGCACCACGCGCATGACGCACACGACGAACGCGAGAGCGAACCGGGTACCGATCAAGCGGGGGAAGGCGAACCATGCAGGCGACGAGCGACAGATTCCACGTCCGGGGACGCGTCATCAGCGTCTCCGGAGTGCCCTACCCCGGCCTGACCGTCCGGGTCTTCGTCAAGAGCGGGAGTTCCGCGCAGGAACGTGAGGCCGGGGAGCCCGCGACCACCGATGAGGACGGGCGGTACGCCGTCTCGTTCCAGGGGCAGGGTCTCGCGTCGGACTCGGCCACTCAGTCCCTGTGCCGCATCAGGGTGTTCAACGGACAGGAGCGGCTGGGCGACAGCCCGTACGAGCGGCTGGAGGAGGACACCGTCATCGACCTGACGGTCGACCGCGAACCCGCCCAGAAGCCGTTACGCGTCCACGGTGAGGTGCGCGACCGGGCGGGCAGGCTGCTCAAGCAGGGCAAGGTCGAAGCGCTCGACCGCGACCTGCGCAGTGAAGAGCGGCTCGGCAGCGCGCAGTTGCGGACCGGGACGTACGAGATCCGGTACAGCGCGGACCAGTTCAGACGCTCCGAGAAGGACAGCGCCGACCTCGTACTCCGCGTCCTGGGCGCCGACGGAGCCGAACTCCTGCGCACACCGGTCCAGTTCAACGTCCCCGACGACCTGGAGTGGAACCTCACCCTCGGCACCCGCGACTACCCCGGAGCCTCCGAGTGGGAAGTCGTCAGCACCGAGCTGGGCCCGCTGCTCGACTCCGTACCGCCGGTGGAACTGCGCGAGGACGACCGGTTCCAGGACATCACCTTCCTGGCGGGGGAGACCGGCCGCACCCCGCTGGCGGTCGGCGTGTGGGTCGGCTGTCACCGGCTCGCCGCCAAGACCGCCCGGGAGAAGGTGCCGCTCGCCGCCGAGGAGCTCTTCGCGTTCCTGCGGCAGGGCCAGCCCTCCATCTTCAGCGAGTCCCTCCTCGACGACATCAAGGACCCCCAGCGGATGGCCCAGCTGGAGGACAGGACGCTGCGCGCGCTGGCCGAACTGGCCGTCGAGACACAGAAGGCCCTCCTGGAGACGGCCCTCGCGGACAATCTCGTCCCGGTCGCCGTCGAGGACCGGATCCCGGCCGTCCTGGAGACACTCGCCAGGATCAGGCTGCGCTACACGGGCGACACCGTGCTCGGCGAGGGCCAGGGCACTGTCGGCGACCTGGTCGACCTCACCCCCGACGCCGCCGTACACAAGACGGCCTTCCTGGAGGCCTTCTCGTCGTTCTCCGGATCGGCCGACGACTTCTGGGCCCAGGTGACCGACGACGAGGTGATCCCCGCGGTGACCGTGCCCCGCGTACGGCTCTCCCTGGAACTCGGCGGTCTCACCCGCAACCACGTCCCCCTGGTCGGCGCCCTCGCCGAGCGCTTCGGCGGCCGGACGGCGGGATTCACGGACGCCGCACAGGTCGCCGCGGAACGCGGGGCGTTCGAGCGGTCGCTGGCCCGGTTCTCGCAGGAGGACTGGGAGCGACAGCTCCAGGAGCCCGCGCCCGGCGGCGGTGCCATCGGCGTCCCCGACGACATCGAGGGGAACACCCCCGAGGAGAAGCGGCGCACCTACGCCGCCAGTCTCGACCGGCAGTTCGAACGGGCCTTCCCCACCGCCTCGTTCACCGGCAAACTCGACCGCGCCCAGAACGCGGACAGATCCCGGACCGCTGAGGCCGCTGGAACCGCTGGGTCCGCCGGGACCGCCGGGACTGCCGGAACCGATCAGCAGCTCGTCCACTTCCTCGACCACAACCCCGCCTTCGAACTCGACCGTGTCCGCGTCGACCACTACCTCGACGAGACACCCGGCGCGCTCGACGGAATCTCCGACCCCGACGCCCTGGTGACCGACCTCAAGTCGGTCCAGCGGGCCTTCAGGCTCGACCCCGTCCACGCCTCCGTCAAGACCCTGCGGGACCGGGGACTGGACTCCGCGCAGGCCGTCTACTTCCTGGGCCGCGGCCAGTTCACCGCCGCCGTCACCGGCGCGGCAGCGGGACGCAACGGCATCCTCGCCGACCGGATCGCCGCCGCCGAGGACGCCGCCCCCGAGGACGCGGCCCCGCTCTCCGACACGGCCGCCGAGCGGCTGTACCGCAGGGCCGAGAACATCTACGCCCAGTCCCTCGCCCTCTACGGCGACTACAACCTGGCCGTCACCGGGGCCACCCCCTTCGCGCTGCCCGACCAGAGCCCCGACGCCGCCACCCAGGCGCAGATCAGAACCCTGCCCAACCTGCGGACCCTGTTCGGCTCCGTCGACTACTGCGCCTGCGGGCCCTGCCGCTCCGTGCACAGCCCCGCCGCGTACTTCGTCGACGTCCTGCGCTTCCTCGGACAGCGCGGCACCCAGGGCACCGGGCCGCACACCGGCAAGAGCGTGCGGGACGTGCTCCTGGAGCGCCGCCCCGACCTGGGTGCCCTCGAACTCAGTTGCGAGAACACCGAGACACCGCTGCCCTATGTCGACCTGGTCAACGAGATCCTGGAGGACGTCGTCGCCCCTCCGACGCCCGTCCTGCTCAACCCGGCGCTCGCCGCCGAACTGGCCACGGGCCGGATCTCCGAGACGCTGCGCGCCGGCCTGGCCGCCCAGGGTGTCACCGTCGCCGCCGACGCCCGGGTGCAGGCCCCGGACAGCCGCGGCCGGTGGACCGTCCGCGACAGCACTCACGCGTACACGCTCTCCAGCCATCCCGTCGACGGCGGCGAGGAACTGCGCGTCCTGGTCTCGCGGCAGACCTTCGCCTCCGCGGCCGAACTGCGGGCCAACCCCGAGTACACCAACCAGGAGGCCTACCGGCGGCTGCGCCAGGAGGTCTTCCCGCTGCACCTGCCCTTCGACCTGGCCCACCTCCAGACCCGCACCTACCTCGACCACCTCGGCGTGCCCCGCCCCGACCTCCTCGACCTGCTGCGCCGCGGCGGCCCCGGCGCCCTCGGCGAGACCCAGCTCGCCGCCGCGCGGCTCGGTCTGACCGAGACCACCCGGCTGACCGTCACCGGGAACCTGCCCGGACGCGAGCCCTGGGAGTGCTACGGCCTCGCCGAGACCGACAACGACATCCCCGACCCCGACGACCCCACCCGTCGCGTCACCGGCACCTGGATCCAGGTCCTCGGCGATGTCCCGGTCCTGCTGCACCGCACCGGCCTCGCCTACACAGGCCTGCTGCAACTCCTGGAGACGGCCTACGTCAACTCCGCGGGACGCCTGCGGATCGCGCGGCCGAGCGAGGGCGACAGCGCCGAGTGCGACGTCTCCACCTTCACCGTCGGCGGGCTGGACGCCGACGCCCTCGACCGCGTCCACCGGTTCGTACGGCTGTGGCGGGCCCAGCAGTGGACGATGGCCGAACTCGACGCGCTGCTGCCGCCCGACGAGGACACCCTCACGGCCGCCGCCACCCCGGCCGCCCCGGGGGCGATCACCAACCGGGCACTGCGTGAGCTGGCCGGGCTGCTGCGGCTGCGCCCCCGCCTCGGCCTCGGCTGGCACGACGTCCGCAGCCTCTTCCGGGGGATCGAGCACCGCCCGCACCGCGTCTGGGGCGACGAGGGAGCGGCGCAGGCGGAGACCCAGTACCAGCGGCTGTTCCGCAACCGACTCGTCGGCGCCGTCGCCCGGTTCCCCGCCGATCCCGCGGACATCACCGGCACGGTCGGCGACCACGTGCCCGGCCTCCTCGCAGCCTTCCGCGTCCGGGAGGGCGACCTCCGGCTGATCCTCGACTCGGTCGGGGCCACCACCGGCACCCCGCTCGACCTCGACCTCCTCGGTGCGATCCACCGCGTCGCCGTCGCCGCCAAGTCGCTGCGGCTGACCGTGGACCAGTTCCTGCGGCTCGCCCGGCTGTGGGACGAGGACCCGTTCGGCGGCCCGGACGACCTGCTCGCCTTCGCCGACCTCACCGCCCTGGTCTCCGCCTCCTCGTTCACGGTCGCCCAGCTCGACCACCTGCTCGCCCACCGGAGCACCCCGGGTTCCGCGACCGCGCTGGAGAACAGAACCGTCACAGCGTTCCTCACCGAACTGCGTACCGGCCTGGAGAAGATCACCACCGAGCTGCGCGGCAAGCCCGAGGAGAGCCCGGAGGCATACGTCCGGGCCCGGCTCGGACTGCTGCCCGCACTCGTCGCGGACGCCGACCAGGTCACCGCGCTCGCCCTCGCCGACGGCACCTGGCAGGGCACTCAGGCCGACCGGGACGCGCTCATCGAGCGGTACTTCACCGGGATCCTGGACCTCGCCGAAGCCCGCGCCCACCTCGCCGCGCTGCCCGCCGGGCTCACCCCGCCCGAGCGCCAGCAGGCCGTCGACGCCCGCTTCGGCCATCTCCAACCCGCCCTTGAGGCCTATCTGCTGACCGTTCAGCGCGCCGCGTACGTCGCCCAGCAGAGCGCCGACCTGCTGCGCCTGGACGTGCCCACCGCCACGGCCCTGCTGAGCACCCTGCACCTGCCCGGCGCCACCGGCACCCTGCTCACCGGTCTCGACGACCCCCGGCTCCTGGAGCGGCTGCCCGACGGCGGGTACCGGCACCCGCCCACCGAGGCGGAGTTCCCGGCCGCCTTCCGGGCACTGCGGCTGCTGCACAAGAACGCGCTCGCCGTCACCGTGCTGCGCCTGACCGCCGCCGACGTGGAGTGGTGGCTGACCGACGGCAGGGCGAACGGGATGGGCTGGACGCACCCCGGGGACTTCCCGGTCGACGACACGGGGACGGCCGTACCGCTGCGGCGGTGGACCGCCCTGGTGCGGTTCTTCACCTGGCGGGCCACGCTGCCCCCGGCCCCGCTGACCGCGCTGGAGTTCGCCGCCCGGCTCCTCGACCCCGCCGTGCCCTCGGCCGCCGTCCTCACCGACCTGGCCGTCCTCACCGGCTGGCTGCCCGCCGACCTCGACGCGCTGGTCGCCGCCTTCGGCTGGCTCGACGCGGACACCGGGATCGACACGGTGAAGGAGCGTCTCGCCGACCCGGACCAGCTGGTGCGCCTGGCCGACGCGGTCGCCGTACTCGCCCGGGTCGGCGTGGGCGCCGCACGGGCCCTGTCCTGGGCGGTCGCCGAACCGGGGGAGGAGACCGCGGAGAGCCTCAAGCAGACCGTGAAGGCGAAGTACGACCTCAGCCAGTGGCAGGACGTGATCCGGCCGCTCCAGGACCTCTTCCGCGAGCGTAGGCGCAAGGCCCTCGTCGACTGGCTCGTCGCTCACCCCGCCGACGCGCTCGGCCGGACCTGGAGCGACAGCACCGGGCTCTACGAGTACTTCCTCATCGATGTCGAGATGGGCTCGTGCATGCTCACCTCACGCCTCAAACAGGCGGGCGCCTCGGCGCAGTTGTTCGTGCAGCGCGTCCAGCTGAACCTGGAGGCCGACATCCTGGCCTCCACCGGACTCGACCCCCGCTGGAAGCAGTGGACCTGGATGAAGCGCTACCGGGTCTGGGAAGCCAACAGAAAGGTGTTCCTCTACCCGGAGAACTGGCTGGAGCCGGAACTGCGCGACGAGAAGTCCCCGTTCTTCCGCGAGCTCGAACAGGAGCTGATGCAGAACGAGGTCACCGCCGACACGGCCGAGGACGCCTTCCGGACGTACGTCGAGAACCTCGACAAGGTCGCCAACCTGGAGATCAGGGCCCAGCACACGGAGGTGGTCGGTCCCGACGAGACCTACCTGCACGTCATCGGCCGCACCCGCTCCAGCCAGGGCGCCGAGTACTACTACCGGCGCCGGGTCAACGGGGGCCGCTGGACACCCTGGGAGCGGATCGACCTGGAGATCGGCTCCGGCCACCTGGTGACCGCCGTGCACCACCGCCGGCTCCATCTGCTGTGGCCGCAGTTCCTGGAACGGGCCGTCGCTCAGGGCTCGGTGGCCACGCCGGGCGCCAACTCCTTCGCCACGCTGCCGCAACCGGACAGGTTCTGGGAAGTCCGCATGTTCTGGAGCGAGTTGAAGAAGGGCCGCTGGACCCCCAAGGTCCTCTCCGACCGGGCCGGTGTCATCTGGCAGTCCACCGCGGGCGCGACCACCCCGCGCAACATCGCCCTGCGCGCCCGTACGCTGCCCGACGGCATCCGCACCCAGCTCCACGTCAGCCGCGACACGGGCCAGACCGCACCGCGCAGCCTCATCGCCTTCGACAAGACCGGCCGCCAGATCAACCTCACCGCCTCCGCCCTGAGTTACGAGCACCTCGCCTCACCGGCGCAGAGCCGGCTGACCGACGGCCTGATCCAGCACGACACCCGGTCGCTGTACTTCTCGTACAACTCGTTGTTCGAGAACACCTTCAAGCCGCACTTCTTCCCCGCGCACTCCCAGGCCCTCTCGCTGTGGCTGGCGAACAACGTCGAAGCCGGCTCGACGTACTCCGTCATCGACTCCACCGCACAGAACATGCCCGTCGACGGCGGATACGGCACCTCCTTCCTGTGGGACTCGCGGCGCACCTACCAGCTGTCGTTCTCCACCTGGACCTGGTGGTTCTGGTTCTTCTTCAGCTGGGGCGGCTGGACCTGGACCAATGTCCGCTTCGACATCCACTACCACCCGTACACCGACCTGTTCGTGAAGGAACTCAACACCGGCGGGGTCAAGGGCATCCTCAACCGGCGCATCCAGACCGACCCGCACAGCGTGCCCGGCGCCCCCGCCCCGTTCGACTTCGCCGCCTACCAGCCGACCGAGTTCAACGTCCCGCGGCCCTGGCCCGTCGAGGAGGTCGACTTCAGCTACCGGGGTGCGTACGCCCCCTACAACTGGGAGCTGTTCTTCCACGCCCCGCTGCTGCTGGCGCAGAAACTCGCCGCCAACCAGCGGTTCGAGGAAGCCCTGGAGTGGTTCCACCACATCTTCGACCCCACCAGCACCGACACGGCCACCCCCGACCCGGACACCCCGCAGCAGAAGTTCTGGATCACCAAGAAGTTCTACGAGACGACGACCGCCCAGTACCAGGCACAGCGCGTCGAGAACATCCTGCGCGCCGTCGCCCAGGGCGACGCCGAACTGCGCGCCCAGGTCGCCGAGTGGCGCAACAACCCCTTCAACCCCCATCTGATCGCGCGGATGCGGACGGTCGCGTACCAGAAGAACGTCCTCATCAAGTACGTCCAGACGCTGATCGCCTGGGCGGACCAGCTGTTCGAGCAGGACACCATCGAGACGGTCAACGAGGCCACCCAGCTCTACGTCCTCGCCGCCTCCGTGCTCGGCCCGCGCCCCCGCAGCGTGCCCCGCACGACACCGGACGAGGCCAGGACCTACTACCAGCTCCAGACCGACCACATCGACGACTTCGGCAACGCCCTCGTCGAGATCGAGAACCTCCTCGCGGACACCGACGCCGGCGGCGTCGAGGGCGACGGGGAAGGACCCGAACTGCCCCGCCTGGACGTCCTGTACTTCTGCGTCCCCAACAACAGCAGACTCCTCGGCCTCTGGGACACCGTCGAGGACCGGCTGTTCAAGATCCGCCACTGCATGAACCTGGCGGGCGCCGAGCGCACCCTGCCGCTGTTCGAACCCGAACTCGACCCCGGCGCCCTGATCGGCAGGGCCGCGGCCGGCGGCGACGTCACGGCCGCCGTCGCCGACCTCAACGCACCCCTGCCCCTCTACCGCTTCTCCTTCACGATCCAGCAGGCCAAGGAGATGTGCGAGGAGGTCAAGTCGCTGGGCGCCGCCATGCTCGCCGCCCTGGAGAAGCGGGACGCCGAGGCCATGGCCCAACTGCGCTCCACCCACGAACAGCAGGTGCTGAACCAGACCCGGCTCGTCAGGGTCGCCCGCATCGAGGAGGAGACCCGCAGCCGGGAGAGCCTGGAGGAGGGCCAGAAGGTCGCCGCCAAGCGCCGCGACCACTACCGGAGCCTGCTGGCCGACGGCTGGAACGGCTGGGAGAAGGCCTGGCTCGGCCTCACCGTCGGCGCGATGGGCCTCGAAGCCGCGGGCGCGGTCCTCAACCTCCTCGCCGCGCCCACCTCCCTCATCCCCAAGATCACCGCCGGGGCCTCCGGCTTCGGCGGCTCCCCGCACGTGACACTCACCGTCAGCGGCCAGCAGGTCAGCGACTCCCTCGGCAGGACCGCCGACGCCCTCAAAGGCCTCTCGGGCCTCGCCCAGATGGGCGCCGGCATGACCAACACCATCGGCTCGTACGAACGCCGCGCCCAGGACTGGAAGATGCAGTGCGACCTCGCCGAGCAGGAGATCGTGCAGGCGGACCGGCAGATCGCCGCGTCGAAGGTACGCATCCGCATCGCCGAGAACGAACTCACCGAGCACGACAAGCGCATCGGACACGCGGCGGGCGAGGACGAGTTCCTGCGCGGCAAGTTCACCAACCAGGAGCTCCACAACTGGACCGTCACCCAGCTGTCCACGCTCTACTTCCAGAGCTACCGGCTCACCCACGACATGGCCCGCCGCGCCGAACGCTGCTTCCGCTACGAACTCGGTCTCGCCGACTCCGACTACGTCCGCTTCGGCTCCTGGGACAGCCTGCGCAAGGGCCTGGTGTCCGGCGAGCGCCTCGCCCACGACCTGCGCCGCCTGGAGACGGCGTACTACGAGCAGAACCGCCGTGAGTACGAACTCACCAAGCACGTCTCGCTGGCCCTGCTCGACCCGGTCGCCCTGCTGCGCCTGCGGCAGAACGGCGAGTGCTTCATCGACATCCCCGAGTCGGCCTTCGACCTGGACTACCCCGGCCACTACTTCCGCCGCCTCAGGACGGTCGGCCTGACCATCCCGTGCGTCACCGGCCCCGCCACCACCGTCGCCTGCACCCTCACCCTCACCGGCAACCGGCTGCGCAAGGACGCCACGCTGCTGGCCGGAAGGTACGCGCGGGACACCGCCGGGGAGGACCCCCGCTTCCGTGACGAGGTCGGCGCGGTCCAGTCGATCGCCACCAGCACCGCCCAGGACGACCAGGGCCTGTTCGAACTCAGCTTCCGCGACGAGCGCTACCTGCCCTTCGAGGGCGCGGGCGCCGTCAGCTCCTGGCAGCTGAGGCTCAACAAGGACCTGCCGCAGTTCGACTTCGCCTCGATCTCCGACGCCGTACTGCACCTGCGGTACACGGCACGGGAGGGCGGTGCCGTCCTGCGCACCCAGGCCGCCGCCGAACTGCGCCAGAGCCTGAGCGAGTCGGCCCTCGCCGAGTCCCGGCGCGGCCTCTACCGGGTGCTCGACCTGCGCCGCGAGTACCCGGACGCCTGGTACCGGTTCCTGCGTCCGTCCGGCACCGACGACGACCAGCGGCTGGACCTCGGCGACCTCACCGGCCGCCTGCCCTTCTTCACCCGGGGCTTCACCTCGCACAAGGCCCGGGGCGTCGAGATCGTCGTCCACCCCGCCGACCCGGCCCGCACCTTCGAGGCCCAGCTCTCACCCCTGGGCACGGAACCGGCGGACCTGCTCCCGATCGGCCCCGACTCCACCTTCCAGGGCCTGCACCGGGGAACCAGGGACCTGACGGGCAGCGAGGTCGACCTGGACGACTGGACCCTGAAACTGCGCCGCACCGGGGCGACGGACTTCCGCTCACTGCCGGTGGACGCGGTGACGGAGGTGTTCCTGATCGTCAACTACACGGTCGCGTAGGACGCGGCGGGGGCGGGAACGAAGGCGGAGCGGGTGCTGGGGCGCACCCGCTCCGCCGGGTGCGCCGAAAATGGCTGGCGCCGCGGTCCGGGCAGCTCTAGGCTCCCGTTCTGTTGGAGCGGCGACCGGTGGTCGCCGCGGGTGACTCTAATTGGTTCCGGGAGGTGTGACCGATGGCTGTCGTCGAGATGGGCGCTGCCCGCATCCGGAAGTTCATCAAGTTCACCTCCGTGGTCTCCGGCTGACCTGATCCACCTGCCGTGCGCGTGAGCGCGGTGCCGGGGCCACCCTTCGAAGGGTCACCCCTTGTCTTTCTCCTCTTCTCCCTCATCTCCCGCGTCCTCGGCCCACCCCCTCGTGCCCTACGGCTGGGACGACGAGTGGGCCGCCGCATTCGCCCCCCACCTCGAACGCGGGTTCGTGCCGGGGCGGGTCGTGCGGGTCGACCGCGGGCAGTGCGACGTGGTCACCGCCGACGGGCCCGTGCGGGTCGACACCGAGTTCGTGACGCCGAACGACCCGCTCCGGGTCATCTGCACCGGGGACTGGGCCGTCGTCGACCCCGGCGGGGACCCCCGCTACGTACAGACGTATCTGCCGCGTCGCACCGCCTTCGTGCGGTCGACCTCGTCCAAGCGGTCGGAAGGACAGATCCTCGCCGCCAACGTGGACTTCGCGATCATCGCAGTGTCCCTCGCGGTGGAGCTGGACCTCGGCCGGATCGAGCGGTTCCTGGCCCTGGCCTGGGAGTCCGGGGCCCAGCCGCTGGTCGTGCTGACCAAGGCCGACCTCGTGCCGGACCCGGTGGGCCTGGCGTATCTCGTGCAGGACGTCGAGACCGCGGCGCCGGGCGTGCAGGTGCTGGCGGTCAGTGCCACGGACGGGGACGGGCTCGACGTGCTCGGCGCCGTCGTGTCCGGCGGGACCGCCGTGCTGCTCGGCCAGTCCGGAGCGGGCAAGTCGACGCTCGCCAACGCGTTGCTCGGGGAGGACGTCATGGACGTCCGGGCGGCGCGTGACGTCGACGGCAAGGGCCGGCACACGACCACGACCCGGAACCTCCTGGTGCTGCCGGGCGGTGGCGTGCTGATCGACACCCCCGGCCTGCGCGGGGTCGGGCTCTTCGACGCCGGTAGCGGTGTCGGGCAGGTCTTCTCCGAGATCGAGGAGCTGGCCCAGGGATGCCGGTTCCTCGACTGCGCGCACGTGGCCGAACCCGGGTGCGCGGTGCTGGCCGCGCTCGAATCCGGGGTACTGCCCGAGCGGCGGCTCGAAAGCTACCGCAAGCTCCTGCGCGAGAACCAGCGGATCGTGGCCAAGACCGACGTGCGCGTCCGCAACGAACTGCGGCGGGAGTGGAAGCGCCGGGGCGCGGAGGGACGGGCCGCGATGGAGGCCAAGCGCGGTAACCGGGCCTGGCACTGAGGTGCGCGGGGGCGGGTGGTCCGGCCCGCCCCCCGACCCACCGGGTGTCGGCAACGTGGCGTCCGAAATCCGCCAGCCCGCAGGTCGGCGGGGGCGCAGACTGGAAGGGTGATCGACGAGGAGACCGGATACGGAGCCGTACGCAGCCGGGACGCCCGGTTCGACGGGGCGTTCTTCTTCGCCGTGCGGACGACCGGCATCTACTGCCGCCCGAGCTGCCCGGCGGTGACGCCGAAACGACAGAACGTGCGGTACTACGCCACGGCCGCCGCCGCACAGGGCTCGGGGTTCCGGGCCTGCCGCAGGTGCCGCCCGGACGCCGCTCCGGGGTCCGCCGAGTGGAACGTACGCGCCGATGTCGTGGGCCGCGCGATGCGGATGATCGGCGACGGAGTCGTCGACCGCGAGGGTGTCGCCGGGCTCGCCGTCCGCCTCGGCTACAGCGCCCGCCAGGTGCAACGCCAGCTCACGGCCGAACTGGGCGCGGGCCCGGTGGCCCTCGCCCGCGCCCAGCGGGCCCACACCGCACGGGTGCTCCTGCAGACCACGGAGCTGCCGGTCACCGAGATCGCGTTCGCGGCCGGCTTCGCGAGCGTGCGCCAGTTCAACGACACGATCCGGACCGTGTACGCGTCCACACCGACGGGGCTGCGCACCGCCGCGCACCGCGGTGGGTCGCGACCGGCGGCCACCCCCTCCGCGGGCATCCCGCTGCGCCTCGCCCACCGCGGCCCGTACCAGGCCGCCGCCGTCTTCGACCTGCTGGGCGCCGAGGCCGTGCCGGGCGTCGAGGAGGTGACGGGCGTCCCCGGGACCCGCATCTACCGGCGGACCCTGCGGCTGCCGTACGGCACGGGCATCGCCGCCGTCGAGGAGCGGCTGTCCGACGCGTCCGCCCACAGCAGCGGCTGGCTGGACGCCCGCCTCCATCTCACCGACCTGCGCGACCTCACCACCGCCGTGCAGCGGCTGCGCCGCCTCTTCGACCTCGACGCCGACCCGTACGCCGTGGACGAGCGGCTCGGCACGGACCCGCGGCTCGCCCCGCTGGTCGCCGCCAGGCCGGGACTGCGCTCGCCCGGCGCCGCCGACCCGGAGGAACTGGCCGTACGCGCGCTCGTCGGACCCCGCGAGGCCGAGCGGCTCGTACGGGAGTACGGGAAGGCGCTGGACTCGCCCTGCGGGACGCTCACGCACGTCTTTCCCGAGGCCGCCTCCCTCGTGGAGACCGGCGGCACCCTGGGCGCCCTCGCCGCGGCCCTCGCGGACGGCGGCCTGCGGCTCGACCCGGGAGCCGACCGGCAGGCGGCCCGTGCCGCACTGAACGCCCTGCCCGGCCTGGACGCCCACGTCGTGGCCGTCATCCGTACCCGTGCGCTCGGCGACCCCGATGTGGGCCCGCCCGCAGTGCCGGTCCCCGACACCTGGCGGCCGTGGCGTTCCTACGCACTGCGGCACCTCGAAGCGGCTGCCCGGCAGCCGGGAAGCGAAGACAAGTGACCACGTATCACACCTCCCTCGACAGCCCCGTCGGTGAACTCCTGCTCACCGCCGACGAGTCCGGAGTGCTGACCTCCCTGTCCGTGCCCGGCCAGAAGGGCGGACGCACGGTCGGTCCCGACTGGCGGCACGCTCCACAGCTCTTCGCGGAGGCCGAGCGGCAGCTCGCCGCCTACTTCACCGGTGAACTCAAGGAGTTCCGGCTGCCGTTGCGGACGAGCGGCACCGAGTTCCGCGAGAAGGTCTGGGACGCCCTCGACTCGGTTCCCTACGGCACGACCACCACGTACGGCGAGATCGCCGCGCGCATCGGTGCCTCGCGCATCGCCGTGCGTGCCGTGGGCGGAGCGATCGGCGCCAATCCGCTGCTGATCGTCCGCCCGTGCCATCGCGTGATCGGCGCCGACGGATCCCTCACCGGATACGCGGGCGGGCTGGAACGCAAGGTCCAGCTCCTCACCCTCGAAACCTCCGAAGGCCGCTGAGGGACCACCGGGCGGGTGTCGGCCCGCCCCGGCTACTCCTCCAGGCCCCAGCTGTGGATCCGCCGGGGATGGACGCGGATCAGCTCCTCGCTGAAGTGCGGGCCCAACTCGTGCGGTCCGGTCAGGAGTTCGGCGTCCCCACGGATGTCCACTCCGCGCACCTTCCAGGGCCGGAGGCTGACGATGTCGTCGATGACGAGACCGACCTTCGGATTCTTCTGGAGATTGCGCCACTTCTTGGTGCTTCCCATGGCATAGCCGCCGATGAGGATCGTCCCGTCGTCCTGCGGATGGAAGCCGACGGGGTTCGCCTGCGGCTGGCCGTGCTGGTCGACGGTGGCGAGGCGGCCCAGCCGCTGGGATTTTAGGTACGCCCGTTCGGCTTCACTGAATGCGGTCATGTCAGCAGCCAAACACGGTTTTCGCGCCCTGCGCACCGGATCCTGACCCCGGGCCCCCGCACCTGCACCCCGCGGGCTCCCTCGGGCTCCGTCGGTGGAAGGCAGGAACGCATGGTCGAGGTCGGACGAAGAGACGCCCGCCGGGCCCTGACCGCCGTGGCCGGTGCGCTGGCGCTCACGCTGACGGGCACGGCTGCGGCCCACGGAGGACCCCCGGCCGCCCCCGACCGCACGGGCGCGCGGGCCGCACCCGAGCACTGGACCGGCACCTGGGAGGCCGCCGCCTCCGGCACCGCGGCCCCGCTCCCCGGCGCCTCCATCCGTAACGTCGTCCGTACGAGCGTCGGCGGTACGGCCCTTCGGGTACGGATCTCCAACCGGCTCGGCACCCTGCCGCTGGTACTCGGGGCGGCCACCCTGGCCAGACAGCGGCCGAACGCGCCCAAGAGCCCGAACGCCCTCTCCGGCACCATGCGCACCCTCACCTTCGGCGGCCGGAAGAAGATCACCGTGCCGGCCGGCAAGGACATCGTCAGCGATCCCGTCACCCTGAGCGTCCCCGCCGCCACGAACCTCCTCGTCACCCTCCACACCCCCGGCGACTCGGGCCCCGCGACCTACCACCGCGACGCGCTGCAGACCAACTTCCTCGCCCTGGACGGCAATCGCGCCACGCAGGCGGGCGGCGCCGCCTACCGGGCCACGACCACCTCCTGGTACTACGTGACCGGCGTCGACGTACGCCGTCCACAGGCTCCCGGGAGCGTGGTCGCGCTAGGCGACTCCCTCACCGACGGCTCCGGTTCGACACCGAGCGCCAACCGCCGCTGGCCCGACCGGCTCGCCGAGCGGCTCCGCGCCCTGCCGGCCGACCGGCGGCAGGGCGTCCTGAACGCGGGCGTCGCCGGCAACCGGCTGCTGCGCGAAGGGCGCGGGCCCAGCGCGCTGGCCCGGTTCGACGCCGATGTGCTCTCCCGCACCGGGGTGCGCACGCTGATCGTGATGGAGGGCGTCAACGACATCAAGAGCGCGCCGAACCAGACCGACCCGGCCGCCCTCGGTGCCGCGTACCGCGAGATCGTCCGGCGGGCCCACGGCCGGGGGATCCGGGTCGTCGGCGCCACCATCACGCCGTTCGGCGGCCACGGCAGCCACACGGCGGCCCGCGAGCGCGTACGCCGGTCGGTCAACCAGCTCATCCGTACCGGCGGGCTCTTCGACGCGGTCGCCGACTTCGACGCCGTGGTCCGCGACCCGTCCCGGCCGGACCGGATGCGGGCCGCCTACGATCCCGGGGACCATCTCCACTTCAACGACGCGGGCATGCGCGCACTGGCAGACAGCGTCGATCTCACCGACCTCGCCCGTCCCGCGGACCTGCCCGGCCGCGCCGGGTGACGCACGGGGTGGGCAGGCCCTCAGCGCGGGGCCTCCTCGTCCGGCTCCTCGTGCGGCGCCTCGTCCGGCTCGCCGGCCGCGAACCGCAGCCCGGCCCGCCCCTGTCAGCCCCAGATGACGGCTCCCAGCCACGCCCCCGCGATCAGCAGGCAGGCGAACAGCTCCACCAGCACGCTCGTCCCGCCCCGGCGCATCACCCTGCGCACGGAGGTCAGCGCGTCCCCATGGCCGCCGAGGCGGAGCCGTTCGGCGAGGTAGATGCCACCGAGGCAGCCGGGTATCGCGCCGAGCACCGGCACGAGGAAGAAGCCGAGGAGCGCGCCGACGCCCGCATACACCGCCATTCGGGGGGTGGCGCCGCTCGCACGCAGACTGCGCGGCGGCAGCCACCAGCGGATCACCTGGGCGACGAGGAGAACGGCGGTGGCGCTCACGAGCACACCCCAGGAGAGCGCCCGGGGATCCTCGAAAGCCCACCACAGGACCGCGGCCCACACGAGCCACGACCCCGGCGCGCCGGGCACCAGCACCCCGCTCAGGCCGAGCAGCAGCACCACACCGACCAGCAGGAGTTCCCACGCTCCCATCTGCCCAGGGTGCCCCAGTACGGGGGGACCCGCAGATCAGCCCTGTGCTGGTGCCGGGGGCCGGTCCTGTGGGCCCCGGGCCACCCAGCCCTTCTCGTACGTGTGCCAGCCGAGCTGGAGGCGGGTCGTCACGCCCGTCAGCTCCATCAGCCGCTTCACCCGGCGCTGTACGGTCCGCAGCCCCAGGTCGAGCTGTTTGGCCACGCTCGCGTCGGTCAGCCCGGCGAGGAGCAGGGAAAGGATCTCCAGGTCGGTGCCGTCCGGCCCGTCCCGCTCCTCCTCGACGACGGTGGCGGGCGCGCCGGCCGTGCCGGGCGTGCCGAGGCGCAGGGGCAGGGCGTCCCGCCACACCGACTCGAACAGACCCGACAGCGATTCGAGCAGCCCGCTCGCGTGGACGACGAGCGCGGCGGGCTCCAGGGCCTGGGAGGTCAGCGGCACCATGGCGAGGGCCCGGTCGACGATCACCAGCTTGGTCGGCACCTCGTCCACGACCCGTACGCGCTCGTCACGGCCGAGGGCCGCGGACAGTTCGGCGATGCCGCCCGGCAGGTGCAGGACCGACCGCTCGACGACCACGCGGTAGCGGACACCCCGGTCGGCGGCCTGCTCCTCCGCGTCGTTGTCCGTGCCGGAGACGACGACGGGGTTGCCGGTGACCAGGGCGCACACCTCGTCGCTCGCGCCGAGCTGGAGCTGCAGGAAGCGCTGGGCGACCGCGGCGGCGCCGGTCACCACCTCCACCAGGTCGACGGCGGCGGGCTCGGTGGCCTGCGCGCGGTACTCCTCGGCGAGCAGCGTCGCCGTCAGCTCGGCCTGGTCCAGCTCGTGGCGCCGCTGGGTGAGCAGCGCGCCGAGCGCGACGCCCGGCGGCGCGGCGACCCAGCGGCCGGAGCGCGCCGACGACTGGGCCGCGAGCCCGTGCCGTTCCAGTCCGCGCAGCGCGCGTTCGGTGTCGTGTTCGCCGAGCGTGAGCCGACGTGCGAGATCGGGCACGTCGGCGGCGCCCACGGACACCAGGGCCCGGTACGCCGACTCATGTGTGTCGTCCAGCCCCAGTGCTGCCAGACCTGTCGCTCCGAGCATGCGACGACGCCCCTCCCCGAACACCGGCCGTGGCGGAAAACGGCCACGGCGTAAAACCGCCTCGGCACATCATCGCCGTACCGTCCGTGTCTCTGCCAAGGTGGCGCCAGGACGGTACGGGGCACCGCCCCGGCGCGGACCGGCGAGGACCGGCCAATGATCGGGAGAAAGGGGCCGCCGGGGATGAACGGGACAGCAGGTGGAACCCGACCGGTGCACACAGCTCGGCCTCAGGTGAGCAGGTCACACTCGGGGCCGGAGGGGCCGGTTCCGCGAGGGGTCCGGCCGCCCAGACCGTGACGCGGGCCGCGGGGCCCGGTCACACAGGCGCCGCCGGGTGGTTCTCCCGTGGGGGGTGGGACTGCCCGGCGGTCCCGTATCACTGGTTTTTGCCGATGCCCCGTTTTCATCCGGCCTCAGCGGTGGACAATTACGGGCATGAGCCAGCAGGGGGAGAGGCCGACCGGTCAGCAGGACGACTGGTGGGGGCAGCTGTACGACGACTCCACGGGGGACACCGGGCCGGCGCCCGCACCGGACTCCCTGGACGACCGCTTCGCCTCGGCGACAGACACCCTGGGCACACCACCACCCCAGGACCCCGACATCCCACCACCCCGCGAGGGCCACGGCGCCCCGCCCACGGCGGGTTCCGCGGGGCCGGGCATGGGCCCGCCCCGTGAGGGGCGCGGGGAACGGCGCGGCGAGCCCCCACGGCCCGCACTTGACGTAGGACCTGGCGGGTCGCCCACGGCGGGTTCCGCGGGGCCGGTTGTCGGGCAGGCGTCGGGACCCCGTGAGGGGCGCGGGGAACGGCGCGGCGAGCCCCCACGGCCCGCACTTGACGTAGAACCTGGCGGGTCGCCCGCGGCGGGCTCTGCGGGGCCGGTTGTCGGGCAGGCGTCGGGACCCCGTGAGGGGCGCGGGGAACGGCGCGGCGAGCCCCCACGGCCCGCACCTGACGTACGACCCGGCGGGCCGCCCACGGCGGGTTCTGCGGGGCCGGGCATGGGCCCGCCCCGTGAGGGGCGCGGGGAACGGCGCGGCGAGCCCCCACGGCCGGCACCTGACGTACGACCCGGCGGGCCGCCCACGGCCGGCTTCGCGGAGAAGATGCCTCCACCGTGGTGGCCCCCGAGCGCACCCGCAGCGGAAAGGCGGGTCGACCCCGACGGGTCCCGAGCCGCCGACCCGCGCGCCGCCGCCGAAGCCGAAGCCGAAGCCCAAGCCGGCGGACCACAGCGCCGGCGAGCCCCCTGGGAAGCCCCGCCCGCGAACCCCCCGGCCCCGACCACCTTCCAGCAGGGCCAGAGCCCTACAGGCTTCCGCACACCCGTGCCGCCGCCGGCCTCGGAGGCGGAGGCGGAGTCGGCGGAAGCGGCGGGCCCCGGCACCCTGCTCGACATCCCCGCCGACAAGCCGTCCGACCGGGGCGACCAGGGCGACCAGCCCGTGCTGCGGGTGCCCGAAACCCCCACCCCCCTCGACCACGTCGGCTCCGGCCCGCCCACCTACGACGCCGAACCGACCGCTTTGCCGCCCGCGGACCCGGACGACCTCGGCGACCTCGTGGCCGACACCGCGCTGGACGGGGCCTCGTACGGGACGTACTCCCTGCGCGCCGTGTCCGTGCGCGGGGACTCCGCCAGGTTCCGGGGCGAGCCGCGCAGGGACTCCCTGCTCACCGCCCGCTTCGGCACCGGCGACGACGCGCTCGTCCTGGTCGCCATGGCGACCGGCGCCCGCGCCACCCCCGACGCCCACCGCGCCGCCGCCGAGGCCTGCCAGTGGATCGGCAGGGCCGTGGGCCGCAGCCACGCCCGGCTGGCCGAGGACATCAGGGCCGCCCGGCGCGGCGACCTGAAGTCGGGGCTGCACCGCCTCACCGACCGCAGCCTCGGCAGACTGCGGGCCGGCGCAGTCGAGCGGGGCCTGGAACCCGAGGAGTACACCGCGAGCCTGCGCTGCCTGCTCCTGCCCGCCGACCCCGAATGCCGTACGCGCGTCTTCTTCGGCGTCGGGACGGGCGGCCTCTTCCGGCTGCGGGACGGCGAGTGGCAGGACATCGAACCGCGCGTCGCCGACACCACGGGCGAAGCCGTCGTCGGCTTCGGATCCCTGCCCCACGGGACGCCCCACGGGACGCCCCACGGGACGCCCCACGGCACGCCCGGCGGGACACCGCACGACGCGCCCCACGAGACGCCCGACGGCGACCGTCTCACCATGGACCTGGGCATCACCACACCCCCGAGCCCGTACGAGCCGGCGCCAGGGCCGCCGCCCCGCGACCCCTTCCGCTTCCGGGCCTCCGTCGCCCGCCCGGGCGACACGCTCCTGCTGTGCAGCGGCGGGCTCGCCGAACCCCTGCGCGGCGAGCCGCGCCTGGTCGCACACCTCACCTCCCGCTGGTCAGGGAGCGGGCCGCCCGGCCTCGCCGCGTTCCTCGCGGACAGCACGGTCCGGGTCAAGGGGTACGCCGACGACCGGACAGCCGCCGCCGTTTGGGAGGCGTAACCGCGCCCGCTGTGAACAGATGGGACCTGAGGGGATCCCGTGACAGCGAACGACAGCGGTCGTGAGCGGTCGTCAGTGATCGACAGCAAAGGGCGTGTGACTCATGGCCAAGCAGAACGTCGCCGAACAGTTCATCGACATCCTCGTCCGCGCCGGCGTCAAACGCCTGTACGGAGTCGTCGGCGACAGCCTCAACCCGGTCGTCGACGCGATCCGGCGCAACTCCGCCATCGACTGGATCCATGTCCGGCACGAGGAGACGGCGGCGTTCGCGGCGGGCGCCGAGGCCCAGATCACCGGCGGCCTCGCCGCCTGCGCGGGCTCCTGCGGCCCGGGGAACCTGCACCTCATCAACGGCCTGTACGACGCCCACCGCTCCATGGCCCCCGTGCTCGCCCTCGCCTCGCACATCCCCTCCAGCGAGATCGGCCTCGGGTTCTTCCAGGAGACCCATCCCGAGCAGCTGTTCCGCGAGTGCAGCCACTACAACGAGATGATCTCCAACCCGCAGCAGATGCCCCGCCTGCTGCAGACCGCCATCCAGCACGCGGTCGGCCAGGGCGGCGTGAGCGTCGTGACGCTGCCGGGCGACCTCGCCGACCAGCCCGCCCCGGACAAGGCCGCCGAGACCGCCCTCGTCACCTCCCGTCCCACCGTGCGCCCCGGCGACGCCGAGATCGACAAGCTCGCCGCGATGATCGACGAGGCCGACAGGATCACGCTGTTCTGCGGCAGCGGCACCGCGGGCGCGCACGCCGAGGTCATGGAGTTCGCCGAGAAGATCAAGTCCCCGGTCGGGCACGCCCTGCGCGGCAAGGAGTGGATCCAGTACGACAACCCGTACGACGTCGGCATGAGCGGGCTTCTCGGCTACGGCGCCGCCTACGAGGCGACCCACGAGTGCGACCTGCTGATCCTGCTGGGCACCGACTTCCCGTACAACGCGTTCCTGCCGGACGATGTCAAGATCGCCCAGGTCGACGTACGGCCCGAACGGCTGGGCCGTCGTTCGAAGCTGGACCTCGCGGTGTGGGGCGATGTGAAGGAGACCCTGCGCTGTCTCACCCCGAAGGTGAGCCCGAAGAGCAACCGCCGCTTCCTCGACAAGATGCTCAAGAAACACTCGGCAGCGCTCGACGGCGTCGTCAAGGCCTACACGCGCAAGGTCGACAAGCACGTCCCGATCCACCCGGAGTACGTGGCCTCCGTGCTCGACGAACTCGCCGACGACGACGCCGTGTTCACCGTCGACACCGGTATGTGCAACGTGTGGGCGGCCCGCTACATCACGCCCAACGGCCGCCGCCGCATCATCGGTTCCTTCTCGCACGGATCCATGGCGAACGCCCTGCCGCAGGCCATCGGCGCCCAGTTCACCGACCGCGGCCGCCAGGTCGTCTCGATGTCGGGTGACGGCGGATTCTCCATGCTGATGGGCGACTTCCTCACCCTCGTCCAGTACGACCTGCCGGTGAAGGTCGTCCTCTTCAACAACTCCTCGCTCGGCATGGTCGAACTGGAGATGATGGTCGGCGGGCTGCCGGCGTACGGGACGAGCAACAAGAACCCCGACTTCGCCGCCGTCGCCCGGGCCTGCGGTGCCTACGGCGTACGCGTCGAGAAGCCCAAGGAGCTGGCCGGCGCCCTGAAGGACGCCTTCAAGCACAAGGGCCCCGCCCTCATCGACGTCGTCACCGACCCGAACGCCCTGTCCATCCCGCCGAAGATCAGCAAGGACATGGTGACGGGCTTCGCGCTGTCGGCGTCGAAGATCGTCCTCGACGGGGGAGTGGGCCGCATGGCGCAGATGGCCCGCTCCAACCTCCGTAACGTGCCCAGGCCGTAGGCCCTGTCCAGAGGGTCATGACGGATCCCGGCCCGGTCGTCAGTCGGCGGGGACCCACTTGCGCTCCGAGCCCTCCGTTCCGTACCAGTAGCGCGGTAAGCCCTTGATGGCGCTCGTACGGAACGGACGGCCGTGGTCGTCGATGCGGGCCGTGCCGGTGCGCCCCTCGGAGGACCAGTCGAGCTCCAGGTACCAGTCGCAGCCGCAGTTCTCCGTCCGGGCGGTGACCAGCAGTACCTCCGGGTCCGAGGCCGACACCCGGTAGGGCATGCGCACGGCCGGGATCGGTGTGCCGGTGTCGTTGCCGGGCACCGCGCGGGCGATCGGGCGGTCCTTGTCCAGGTCGACGGCGAAGGAGCGCGGGGTGATCGAGCCGCCGCACCCCTGGTCCATGGCGTACACGGTGCCGGGATCGGGGGCGGTGCGGCCGACCACCCGGACCCGCAGATCCGTCAGGACGACGGCGGTCGAGGTCCGGCCCTGTACGGAGATCTCCACATTGGTGTCCCGCCCGTGCACCGCGCCCTGGGTCGCCGCCCAGGTCCCGGCGTCCTGCGGAGCCGGCGGCGGCGGGACCTGCCCCGGGTCCTTGCGGATGACGTAGTCGTGGCCGCAGCCGAGCTTCCAGGCCTGCGAGTTCGCGGTCCAGGTGACGGGTGCGGAGACGGTTCCGCTGCCGTTGGGCTTCTGCTTGCCCTTCGTGCCCTTTGTGTCCTTTGAACTCGAAGACGCGTTGCCACCGGGGGACTTGGACGCCTTGCCCGTGGTGCCGGCCGAGGGCGACGCGCTGCTCCCGCTGGGGGAGGGGCCCGTCGACGGGCCGTGCCGGGTGCCCGAGGGGGCTGTCGTGGGGGACGGGCGGACGGTCCCGGAGGCGTCGTCGGAGGACCGGTCGTCGGAGAGGGCCGACAGGCTGCCCAGCGTGAGAAGCAGCGCGGACGCCGCCGCGGCGACGACGGCGACCCGCCGCCGGTACCAGGCGGGGCGGGGGCGCGCGGTGGCCGGGACCGTGTCGGACACGAGACCGTCCCCGGGGGCGTCCGCGAGTCCCTCCGCGGGGCCGTCCATGGGTCTCGCGGCGGGCGCGCTCGTGATGGTCTCGCTCGCGAGGTCCGGCTCGCTCGGCTGGTCCGGCTCGTTCGGCTCGTTCGGCTGTGGTCCGTCGTCCTCCGTCGTGTCCGGGGCCGGGGCCGGAGCCGGGTCCTCCGACGTGCCGGGCGTACGGGGCCGCTGCCGGGCCGCGACCGCCAGGATCCACCGGCGGTGCAGTTCGAGCCGTTCGTCCGGTGTCGCCCCGCACAGTGCGGCGAACCGCTCCACGGGTGCGAAGTCGAGCGGTACCGCGTCGCCGGCGCAGTAGCGGTGCAGCGTCGAGGTGTTCATGTTCACCCGCCGTGCCAGGGCGCCGTAACTGCGGTCCGTCCGTGCCTTCAGACGTCTCAGCAGTGCCGCGAACTCCTCGACGTCCTCGTCCCGAGTCGACACCGTTCCCCCGTACTGGTCGTCCGTACTGGTCGTCGCCCCCGGTCGAGGGGCCTGTCCCGGCCCGGATGAGCATCCCAGGCACTCCATATACCTGCACGTCAGGAGGGATGGGATGGTTCCACCGTGGCGGAAAAGACGTCCCCTGTTGCGCACGCCCCGAGTGACGGCTGATGCTTCTGGTGTCGCACCGACCGCCGCCGGACCGACCAGCCGGCGGCAGCCCACGACGGGCTTTCGCGACACCACCCACCACTTGTGCAGGCGGTTCGCCATGCACGCAGAACCGTCATGCACACAGAACGGCCATGCACACAGAACGGCCACGCACACAGATCGTGCGGGCACTCAGACCCAGGGGGACATCCAATGAGCAAGCGCACCCGAGGCGTGGCGTTCACCGCACTCGCCGCCGCGGCCCTCGCCGTCGGTACGGTACTCGCCGGCCCGGCCGCTGCCGTCGTGAACACCTCGGCACCCGTCCCGGTGACGTCGAGCGGCACGCCCAAGTTCCTGTCGGCCGCACAGCTGCCGCCGCACCCCACATCCGGCTGGACGGCGGGCAAGGTCACCCCCGGTGTCCCCGACGAGCTGGTGTTCTGCCTGGAGGACGCGCTGCCGGGCTACGACTCCTCGTACCGGGACTTCCGTACCGACCTGGAGACCAACGCCCAGCAGCTGACCATCGTCGTCGGCAGCAACGCGAAGGCCGATGCCCTCGCCAAGCGGCTGAACAAGGAGATCAAGGCCTGCGCGGCCAAGGCGGAGCAGGCCGACCCCGAGGTCGAGGCCACCCTGAAGGACTACGGCAAGCTGCCGGTCGAGGAGGGCGCCCACGTCTACGGGGTGCACACCAACAGCTCCTGGGGCGCCACCGACATCAACCTCTACTCGGTCGGCCGGGACGGCCGGGCCGTCACCGCCGTGAAGTGGGGGCAGATGGGCGACTTCTCCGACGCGCCCGTGAAGGCCTTCAAGAAGACGACGACCACCGCGGTCAACAAGCTCTACTGACCGCCACCGGAACCGGGGCCGCCCTCACGCGACGGGGGTCGAGAGGGCGGCTCCTACCGGTTCGACCGACCACCGGTGTGACCAACTACTGGTGCGATCGACCATCGCGCCGGACATGACGTGAGAACAGCATCAGAACGGGGAGTACGGACCGATGCACAGCAGCAACAGCAGTAACAACAGCAACAGCAGTGCCACCAGCGCCACCGCGCACAGGCGGGGACGCCGTGCCGCTCTGATCGCCGGCCTCGTCGCCGCGACCGCCCTGCCGCTCGGGATCACCGCGTCGGCCGAGGCGACCTCGGCCGACGCGACGGCACGGACCGCCGCGTTCCGCTCGGTCAGCGGGCAGCCGTCGAACTCGGTGACCCGGATCGCCGACTTCTACGGCGCGTACATCGACGCGCAGAGCGGCCCGGGCGAGGGCGGGAACCTGGTCACCGAACTCCGGAAGTACTACGTGGACGCCGACCACCTCAAGGAGATCGAGGCCTGGGAGGACGAGAATTACGCGGACGGCGTCCTGCGGGCCCAGAACGTACCGGCGAAGTGGACGGTCACCGACAACGGCAAGGCGGACCACTCGGAAGCGGTGGTGACGATGGCCTGGGGGGACGGGACCACGACCAAGCTCGTCGTCGACATGAACCGTGACCACGAGATCATCCACATCGGGGACAAGGGAATCGGCGGCAGGTAGGCGCGGCAGGTAGGCAGGGGCAGGGCCGGCGGATTCGACGCTCCCGCCGGTCCCCGGCCGACTCGCGTACGGCCGGTGCGGCAGGTGGCTGTCGGCAGATGGACCCAGCGCCGACGACCGTTCCGCCAGCCGGAGGCATCGGCTCGAAGCGGTGTGCGCCCGTCCGGTACACCCCTGCCCCGCCCGGCAGTTGGACGGCGCCGCCTCCCGTGCGGGGGCCGCCTCCCCCGCCCGGGTCGCGACCGTCGGGGGAGGCCGCCGACAGGCCCGCGGCACCGGGTCCGGCGGTCCGCCCGCCGGGGACCGTCCGCCGGTCGACCGGCACCCTCGCGTCACCGGTGCGTTCTCCGACCGTCCCGGCGCGGGCGTACGCGATCCGCCGCGCGGCCCGTGCCCGCCGACCTCCACGGCACTCGTCCCGCCCACCACTTCTCGTCGTGGGCGGGGCTGTCCGGAGGGCCTCACAGGCGGGTTCCGCCGCTGGACGGCCCGCGTCGTGCGGGGGCCAACGACGCACGTACAAGCTGTGGTTGAAGAATCGGCATGACTGCGGGCTTTCCTGACGGGGCATGCATTCCGTGAACGTGTTCGAGCAGGAGGGGTACCGAGAGCGGCGGGGGTCATGGAGAGGTATGCGCGAGGAGGCGGTCCCGTCTTATCCGGGGCCTTCTCGGCGGAGACGGTGAATTCGGCCACGACCGTGCAGGACACGGCGTACACGGCGGAGATCGCGCTCGATCAGCAAGGTCTTCAGGAAGGCTTGTCGCACATCAGGCGCAGGCTCCGGCGCTGCGATCTCCGGGCCGTGCCCGAGGTCCGCAGGGCGCTGCGGGAGCTGCTCGCCCACTGGGGGAGGCCCGGCAGGTCCGAGACGGCGGAACTGCTCACCAGTGAGATCGTGACCAACGCACTCGTCCACACCGACCGGGACGCGCTGCTGACGGCGACCGTCGGCCCGCGCGGTCTGCGGGTGGAGGTGCGGGACTTCGAGGGGCGCAGGCCGAGGCTGCGGATACCGAACCCTGACGAGGGCACGCACGGCAGGGGTCTGATCCTGGTGCAGTCGCTCGCCGACGCGTGGGGCGTACGCAT
The DNA here is from genome assembly GCF_044328075.1 of Streptomyces sp. NPDC017991. NCBI lineage: Bacteria > Bacillati > Actinomycetota > Actinomycetes > Kitasatosporales > Streptomycetaceae > Streptomyces > Streptomyces sp. NPDC017991. The sequence continues at coordinate 177,929 of NZ_JBIRGP010000006.1, forward strand.
GCACGGGGTGGGAAAGGCGGTGTGGTTCGAACTGGACGGGGGCGCGGCATGAGATGCCGCGCCCCCGTCCGGAGTCGAGGCCGTCGAGAGCCCCGGGTCCCGCTCAGCCGAACTGCTGCTCCAGGTCCTTCAGCTTGCGCTCAAGGGAGTCGAGTCGTGGGAGGGCCATTGTGTCGTCCTCCGCGGTGAGATCGACCGTTCCCGAGTCCCCGCTTCGGCGAACCGGCTGCAACGAGGGTCGGGCGCGTGAAGGTAGTTCCGGCGTTGATATGGCAGGCTCCGAGGCGGCCTGGGTGGCCGTTTGGGCCGACTGGAGTTCCGCCTGACGGCCGCCGCGGCCGAGCGCGCCGCGGTGGCCGCGGGTGATCGCCTTGATGCGGGCGCGGTCCAGCTTCTCCTGGTCGCGCCGGCGAAGGCGGTTCTGCTCCTTCTCCCGCTTGTCCTCGCGTACTTCCTCGACCGCCTCGTCCAGGCTGCGCACGTTCTCAAGGAGCATCAGCGACCAGGCGCCGTACGTCTCACGAGGGGCGCGCAGCCACCGTACGATCCGGATCTGGGGCAGCGGCCGGGGCACCAGGCCCTGCTCGCGCAGAGCGGCGCGGCGGGTCTGCTTCAGCGCGCGGTCGAACAGGACGGCGGCCGACAGGGACATGCCGGCGAAGAAGTGCGGGGCACCCGCGTGGTCGAGGCCCCGGGGGGCGTGCACCCAGTTGAACCAGGCAGCGGCGGCCGCGAACGTCCACACGAGTATCCGGGAGCCGAGCGCCGCGTCACCGTGGCTGGCCTCGCGCACCGCGAGTACGGAACAGAACATGGCCGCGCCGTCCAGACCGAACGGCACCAGGTACTGCCAGCCGCCGGACAGGTTCAGATTCTGCTCGCCGAAGCCGACCAGGCCGTGGAAGGAGAGTGCGGCGGCGACCGCGGCGCAGCAGAACAGCAGTACGTAGGAGGCGGTGCCGTAGATGGCCTCCTTGCGCCTGCGGCGTTCCTCCGTGCGCTCCCACGAGTCCTCGGCGTGGGTCTTCTCCCCGGCGCGCTTGCCACGCGCGAGCACCGCAACCGCCGCCAGCAGGCCCAGGAGCAGCACGGCGCCGGGTAGCAGCCAGTTCAGCGATATGTCGGTCAGTCTCATCTGGGGTCCCTTGCATTGGGATAGGGCGTAACGCCCGTCATAGTGGCCCAATCCCGCGGGTCCTCAGGGGGTTTCGGGGCAAGAGGCCGCCAAGAGAGTGCAAGGGGATGCGCGTGGGCGGCATTCTCCTCGAACTGCCGCTTGAGGAGCGGGAGTTGAGTTCGAGTTAGATTACCCGTACGGGTGGTTCCACGGAAAGTTCCTGCGCCAAGTGAGGATATTGTGAACCAGCCGTGACCTCAGTACCCGGGGCCATGGTGAAGAACCCGGTTCGAGGCCGAGTTGATCTTACTGGACGCGGAAGGTGATCCCGCGTGGGGCTCAGGCCGCGGCCTCGGCCGCCTTGGTCGTCTCTACCGCCTGGGCCGCCTCGGCCGCCTGGGCCGTCAGCTTCGCGATACGTACGGCCTCGGTGTTCCGGGGGCAGTTGGCGCAGGTGTCCTCGGCTTCGACGGTGTAGTAGAAGCAGCAGCTGGCCCGGTCCCGGGTGGGCAGGCACTCGCCGTTCGGACCGGTCACCTCGCGGAAGCCGGCCGTGCCGACGTACGGCTTGACGGTGCCGGGGAACAGGCGCTCCAGCTCCCACATCGCGCGCTCCCCCTCACCCAGCAGACCGGCGACGTAATGGAGACTCTCGACGACCTCGTCGGTCGCCATGGCCCACAGGGCGCGGCCCCTGCGCCGCATGCGCGGGCCGAAACCGGTCAGGACCGGCTCCAGATGCTCGGCGACGGAGGCGCGTACCTCGGCGCGCAGAGCCTCTTCGTCCCGGACCACGCGGGCGCCGGGGAGTGTCGCCGCGGGGTCGTCCGGGAGGCAGGCGAACTCGCCCACGCGCACCGCGATACGGCCGGGCATGCGCTGGAAGGTCACGTCCGCCACCGGGAAACGGGGGACGCGGCGCAGCACGAACCACGGAACCGTGATCAGCAGACAGGCCGGCCAGGCGTACCGGTGCAGACCGAAACTGGCGATGACGTCCGGGCGGGCCCGCCGTCCGTGGTCGGCCAGCACCTGCTCGTCGTCCCACGCGAGATAGGACTCGAACTCGGGACCCGCCTCCGCGAGCCGCGCGACCCCGATCCGCCCGTCGCCCGTCGGGGCGGGCTCGCCCGGGGCGAGTTCCGTCACGCCCAGGGCCGGGAACACCTCGGTCATCCGCGTGTACGCCTCGGTGAGAGCCGAGTGGGCCGGGCGCGCGCCTCCGGTGGTCACGGGCGCTGTCACGGCCGGGGCGGGAGCGGACATGCAAGGACCCCGTTTCTCGATCTTCGGCAGGTAAGGCTTACCTTACCCGATAGGGTCGAGGTTTACCCTGTTCTGTCGGGGTCACGACGGACCCACCAGACATTCCCACCCGCACACCCGCCACCAGCGCCAGCCCGGAGGAGGCCCCCGTGGAGAAAGCCGGTTCGCGCGAGGGGCACGGCTCCGCCGGAGCCTCTCCGGAGACGCGTCGGGCGGGGACCCCTCCCATGGAGACGCGTTCTACGGAGGACCGTCCCAGGGAGACGCGCCCTACGGAGGCGCGTCCCGCGGAGGGCCGTCCGACGGGACCCCGTCCCACGGAAGGCTGTCCCTTGGAGGCCCGTGCCGTGGAGGGGCGTCCTGGGGAGACGCGTCCCGTGGAAGGCCGTCCAGGGGACGCCGCCCCGCGGGTCCCGCCCCAGGCGCGCTCCGAGGCGCGTGGCGGCGGCAGCGGACCGCGGCAGGGCGGGGCCGCCCGCGGCGACCAGGCCGCTCGGAGCGGCCTCTCTCCCCTGGCCCCGGTGGCTCCCGCCGACCCCGTCGCGCACGCGGTCCGCGGCGAGCACACCCACAGCGAGACACCGATTCCCCAGCCGCGGGTGCCGCGCGAGGGCGTACGGGAACCGCGGGACACCGACGGCCCCGCCCTTGCGCCCGTGCCTTCCCCCGCCGCCCCCGTCTCCGGGCCCGCCTTCGCCGTCGCGGCTCCCCGGCCCGTGATCCAGCGGGCCTCCGTGCGGGGGCAGGTTCTCGACGCGTTGCGGTCCGCTCTCGTCGCCGGTGACCTCGCCCCAGGGGAGGTCTACTCCGCCCCCGCGCTCGGCGAACGCTTCGGCGTGTCCGCGACCCCCGTGCGCGAGGCCATGCAGCAGCTCGCGAACGAGGGTGCGGTCGAGGTCGTACCGAACCGCGGTTTCCGTGTCATCCGGCGCGGGGCCCGTGAACTGGCCGAGCTGGCCGAGATCCGGGCCCTCGTCGAGTTGCCGGTGATGCTGCGGCTGACCCGTACGGTGGCGGCCCCCTGCTGGGCGGAGCTGCGCCCGCTCGCCGACGCGACCGCGACCGTAGCGGCCACCGGCGATCTCGCGCGCTACGCCGAGTCCGACCGCGTCTTCCACGCCGCGGTGCTCGCCCTCTCGGGCAACCGTCAGCTGGTGCAGCTCGCGGACGACCTGCACCGCCGTGCCCAGTGGCCCCTGGCCGGGGCCCCCACCCGGCGACCGCTTGCCGATCTCCTGGCGGATGCCGCGCAGCACACCGCCTTTCTCGACGCGTTGACCAGAGGGGACGTTCCGGCGGCGCAGTCCTTGATACGGGACCACTTCGCGGGCGCGTAGCGGGTACGCACCGGGTTCGGCGCTTCGCCGCCACGATCGTGCCCAGGCACCGGGCGCGGCCCCGGCCCCGGGCGCGCGGCGTCGTTCGTCAGTCGGCCCGGTGGGGGCTGGTCGCGCAGTTCCCCGCGCCCCTGAAGGACGGCGGGTCCGCGTGCCCGGTGCCTGCGGAGGGAGGCGGTCCGTGTGTCGGCTCGGGGGCCCGCTTCACGCCGTGGCCGCCGGTGGTGCCAGCTGTCCCGCCAGCCAGGTCGGCACACCCCCCAGGAGCTTGAACAGCCGTCCCGCCTCCGCCCGGAGCCGGGACGCCTCCGGCTCGGTCTCCGCGTCGGCGAGGGACGCCAGCGCCGGCGCCGTACCGACGAGGTAGCCCAACTCCTCGCGGATGCGCAGGGATTCGGCGAAGCCGTGCCGGGCCTCCGCCAACTCGCCCTCGCGCAGCGCGAGTCCCGCGAGGTGACGCCAGGTGAAGGACAGGAGCAGCGGGTCGTCGTGCGCGGTGGCGCCCGCGTGGGCCCGGCGATAGGCGGCGCGCGCGGACTGCGGCGAGTGCGCCAGGTTCTCCGCGAGCAGGCCGCGCCGGAAGTCCAGCAGTGCCCGCCCCCTGGCCCCCGGCGCGATCAGGGCCGCCGCCCGGCCGAGCGCGGCCCGTGCCTCGTCGGCGCGGTCGCGGACCGCGAGCAGCGTCGACGCGTACGCGAGCTGCCCGCGCTCGCAGGCCGCCGCGCCCCGCTCGTCGTCGCTCTGGGCCAGCGCCTCCGCCGTACGCAACGCGTCCTCCGCCTCCGCCCACCCCTGCTCGGTGTAGAGGCAGCGTTCGACGAGGAGGGACGCTCTCTGCAGAGCGGCCGATGCCGTGTGTGGTTCCAGGAGAGCGGCCGCGTCGGCCCAGCAGGCGCGCGAGCGCAGCCGCCATACCGCGGTCTGGAGTGGATCGTCCCCTGCAGTCGTTCCGTAACCAGACATGGCGGGATGCGCCACGTTGCCCTCCCCGAGCACGCCATTGAGCTGTTGAGTGGTGGCGGCATCTCAGCACGAATCAGAGCGCCCGGCCAAGGGGGTAGGTGAAGGATTTCACAAAGTCGTGGGGCGGAGAAGGGACTTGGCGCCCGTCCCGGGCTCCCTGCCGGGCTCGGGTGACGGGTGCCGCGCCGCCCACAGCGCTGTGACCTCAGCTCATCCGCAGCGCGAGGAAGAAGTCCAGCTTGTCCTCAAGCCGGGAAAGATCTCGGCCCGTCAACTGCTCGATACGCCCGACCCGATAGCGCAGCGTGTTGACGTGCAGATGCAGACGGGCCGCGCAGCGCGTCCAGGACCCGTCGCAGTCGAGGAACGCCTCCAGGGTCGGGATCAGTTCGGCGCGGTGCCGGCGGTCGTACTCGCGCAGCGGATCCAGCAGCCGGGCCGTGAAGGCGCGGCGCACGTCGTCCGGCACGAAGGGCAGCAGCAGTACGTGCGACGCCAGCTCCTGGTGGCCCGCCGCGCACACCCGCCCGGGCCTGGCCGCGGCCACCCGCCGCGCGTGCCGTGCCTCCTCCAGGGCGCCGCGCAGGCCCTCCGCCGAGTGCACGGCCGCGCTGACCCCCAGCGTGAGCCGTCCGTCGCCGTCGAGCCCGGCCGACAGCGGCTCGCGTACCGCCTCCAGGATCGCGTCGGCGAGCAGGCCCGTCTCCGAGCCGTCGTGCTCCGAGGAGACGGCGGGCAGCGGGACGAGCGCGACGGCCTCGTCGCCCGTCTGGGCGACCGCGATCCGGTCCGACGGCTCGGGACCCGACGACAGCGGGTCGACCAGGATCTCCTCCAGCAGCGCCTGCGCCACCGGACCGCCCGCCGGACCTCCCGCGGGCCCCTCGGACCGTCTGCCACCACCGCCGGACTCGGCCCCGAATCCCGCGGGCCCGCCCTTCGCCCCGTCCCATTCGACACGGGCGACCACGACCTGCCAGTGCGGGGCCGCGCCCAGTCCCGGCAGCAGCACGGGCGCCGCGACCCGCAGCCGCGCCGCGATCTCGGCGGGCGCGGCACCGGTCTGCACCAGCTCCAGCACCTCCTGCGCGAGCCTGCGCCGCACGGTGCGCGCCGCGTCCCGCCGGTCCCGCTCCACGGCGATCAGCTGCGTCACGCCCTCCAGCAGGTCGAGCCGCTCCTCCGGCCAGTCCCCGGCGTCCGCCTCCACCGCGAGCAGCCACTCCGACAGCACCGTCTCGCGTACGTCGCGCGCCCCCGGCGTACCGCGTCCGCCGCCGCGGACCGGGAACAGCGAGTACGTGGCCGGGCCCACCGTCACCCGGTGCGGGCCGCGCCGGCCCGTGCGCACCGCCGCCAGGTGCTCGCCGGCCAGCGTGGCGCACACCTGCGCGGGCAGTTCGCTCTCCGCGAGCCGCGAGCCCGCGATGAGGCGTCCGGCGGGGGAGAGCACCCAGGCCCGCAGGTCCAGGTCGGAACCGAGCAGGTCCAGGACCACGTCCGGGCCGCCGCCCGCCGGGCCGGAGGTCATCATCCGGCGGTGCCGGTCCACGACGGCCGCCAGGTCCCCAGCGCGCTCGCCCGACACCTGCCGCACGACGTGCTCGGTGATCGTCGCGAAGGCCACCGACTCGTTGACGGCGAACAGCGGCAGCCGGTGCTGCGCGCAGGCCGCCACCAGGTCGTCCGGGACCGCGCCCAGCTCGGCCTCGCCCGCGGCCAGTGCCGTCACCCCGGCGCCCGCGAGGAGCCGTACGAAGGGCTCGGAGTCGGCCGGGCCACGGCGCCAGGCGAGCCCGGTGAGGACCAGCTCACCGCCCGACAGATAGCGGCTCGGGTCCCGCAGGTCCGTGGTCATCACGCCCCGCACCGTCCGGTCCAGCTCGTCCTGGCCGCCGAGCAGCCGCAGGCCCAGCGCGTCCGTGTCCAGCAGTGCGCGCAGCCGCATCTCGTCGCCGCCGTTCTGTCTCGAAAAATTACGATGGATGGGGAACCGATGGAGGGGGCCGAACCGATGAAGGGGAGAGAGGAGGACTCATTCCGGCCGGTGGCCGACGCGCAGCGGACTGCGTCTGACGTTTCCGAGGGAAAGCCAGGAGGTTACTGATGACCTCCGTTCATACGAATCTACAAGATGCGCGCCCTGGCCAGCCAACTCCTTCATGGTTTCGGTGACTGACCCCTTTGGTGGAACGCGCTGTGTACTGGCTCCCATCCACGTGAACAACTCATGAACGAGCCTGGGCCGCCGCACACGATCTGGCTTGATCAGCACCATCAACGAGACGAAGAAGAGAGCCGGTCATGGACTTCCTTCGCCCCGCCAGCTGGGAGGAAGCGCTCGCCGCGAAGGCAGCGCATCCCACAGCTGTGCCGATTGCGGGTGGCACCGACGTGATGGTCGAGATCAACTTCGACCACCGCCGGCCCGAGTACCTGCTGGACCTGAACCGCATCGGCGAGCTGGGCGACTGGGAGGTCGGCGAGGAGTCGGTCCGCCTGGGCGCCTCGGTCCCGTACTCGGCGATCATGGACAACCTGCGCGGCGAGCTGCCCGGCCTGGCCCTGGCCTCCCACACCGTGGCCTCCCCGCAGATCCGCAACCGCGGCGGAGTCGGCGGCAACCTCGGCACCGCCTCCCCGGCCGGTGACGCCCACCCCGCCCTCCTCGCGGCGGGCGCCGAGGTCGAGGCCGAGTCCGTCCGGGGCACGCGGCTGATCCCGATCGACGCCTTCTACACCGGGGTGAAGCGCAACGCGCTCGCGCCCGACGAGTTGATCCGAGCCGTCCACATCAAGAAGGCGGACGGCCCGCAGCAGTACTCCAAGGTCGGCACCCGCAACGCCATGGTGATCGCGGTGTGCGCCTTCGGCCTCGCCCTGCACCCCGCCACCCGCACGGTCCGCACCGGCATCGGTTCGGCGGCGCCCACGCCCGTACGGGCCGAGGCGGCCGAGGAATTCCTGAACGCGTCGCTCGAAGAGGGCGGCTTCTGGGACAGCGGCAAGATCATCACCCCGTCGGTGGCCAAGCAGTTCGCCGAGCTGTGCTCCGGCGCCTGCAACCCCATCGACGACGTCCGGGGCACCGCGAGCTACCGCCGCCACGCGGTGGGCATCATGGCCCGCCGCACGCTGACCTGGACCTGGGAGTCGTACCGCGGCACGGCCGCCGCCACGGAGGGAGTCGCGTAATGCGCGTCAGTTTCACGGTCAACGGCCGTCCGCAGGAAGCCGACGACGTGTGGGAGGGCGAGTCCCTGCTGTACGTGCTGCGGGAGCGCATGGGCCTGCCGGGCTCGAAGAACGCCTGCGAGCAGGGCGAGTGCGGCTCCTGCACGGTCCGCCTCGACAACGTTCCGGTCTGTTCCTGTCTGGTCGCGGCCGGGCAGGTCGAGGGCCGCGACGTCGTCACGGTCGAGGGCCTGGCGGACTTCGCCAAGCAGCGGGCGGAACACGCGGGCTGCGCCTCCCGGGCCTCGGAGGCTTCCGGAGCGTCCGCGACCCCCGGCGGCTGCGGTACGCCCTTGGACGCGGCCAAGCGATGGGAGGCGCGGCCCGCCGACTCGCAGACCGGTGAGGGCGCCGAACTCGCCCCCGTCCAGCAGGCGTTCATCGACGCCGGAGCCGTCCAGTGCGGCTTCTGCACCCCCGGCCTGCTGGTCGCGGCCGACGAGATGCTGGAGCGCAACCCGACCCCGACCGACGCGGACATCCGCGAGGCGCTCTCGGGCAACCTCTGCCGCTGCACCGGCTACGAGAAGATCATGGACGCGGTCCGCCTGGCGGCCGCCCGGCAGGGAGAGGCGGTCTGACGATGGCTACCGACACCACTGCCGACGCGGCCCGCGCCACCGCACCCGTCGGTACTCCCACGAAGGTCACCCAGGGTTCGCGGACCAAGGGCGGCATCGGCGAGTCCACGCTCCGCCCGGACGGCACCCTCAAGGTCACCGGCGAGTTCGCGTACTCGTCCGACATGTGGCACGAGGACATGCTCTGGGGCCAGATCCTGCGCTCCACGGTCGCACACGCCGAGATCCTCTCCATCGACACCGGCGAGGCCCTCGCGACGCCCGGTGTCTACGCCGTCCTGACGTACGACGACCTGCCGACCGCCGTGAAGAACTACGGCCTGGAGATCCAGGACACCCCGGTACTCGCCCACGGCCGGGTCCGCCACCACGGCGAGCCCGTCGCGATCGTGGCCGCCGACCACCCCGAGACCGCCCGCCGGGCCGCCGCCAAGATCAAGGTGGAGTACCGGGAACTGCCGGTCGTCACGGACGAGGCCTCGGCCACGGCGCCGGACGCCCCGCTGATCCACGAGGGCCGCGACGACCACCACATCGGCCATGTCGCGCACCCGAACATCGTGCACCGCCAGCCGGTCGTCCGCGGCGACGTCGAGTCGGCCCGGCAGCGCGCCGATCACATCGTCGAGGGCGAGTACACCTTCGGCATGCAGGACCAGGCGTTCCTGGGCCCCGAGTCGGGCCTCGCCGTACCCGCCGAGGACGGGGGCGTGGACCTCTACGTGGCCACCCAGTGGCTGCACTCCGACCTGCGCCAGATCGCCCCGGTCCTGGGTCTGCCCGAGGACAAGGTGCGCATGACGCTGTCCGGCGTCGGCGGCGCGTTCGGGGGCCGCGAGGACCTGTCCATGCAGATCCACGCCTGCCTGCTGGCACTCCGCACGGGCAAACCGGTCAAGATCGTCTACAACCGCTTCGAGTCCTTCTTCGGCCACGTCCACCGCCACCCCGCGAAGCTCCACTACGAGCACGGGGCGACGAAGGACGGGAAGCTGACCCACATGAAGTGCCGGATCGTCCTCGACGGCGGCGCGTACGCCTCCGCGTCCCCGGCCGTCGTCGGCAACGCGGCGTCCCTGGCGGTCGGCCCGTACGTCCTCGAAGACGTCGACATCGAAGCCATCGCCCTCTACTCCAACAACCCGCCCTGCGGTGCCATGCGCGGCTTCGGCGCGGTCCAGGCGTGCTTCGCCTACGAGGCGCAGATGGACAAGCTGGCGGACGCGGTGGGCATGGACCGGGTCGAGTTCCGGCAGCTCAACGCGATGTCCCAGGGCACGCTGATGCCCACCGGCCAGCCGGTCGACTCACCCGCCCCGGTCGCCGAACTCCTGCGCCGCGTCAAGGCGATGCCGATGCCGCCCGAGCAGCAGTGGCTCGCGGCCGGCGAGGCGGCGGACGTCCGCCAGCTCCCCGGCGGCCTCTCCAACACCACCCACGGCGAAGGCGTCGTACGGGGTGTCGGCTACGCGGTCGGCATAAAGAACGTCGGCTTCTCCGAGGGCTTCGACGACTACTCGACCGCCAAGGTCCGTATGGAGGTCGTCGGCGGCGAGCCCGTCGCGACCGTCCACACCGCGATGGCGGAGGTCGGCCAGGGCGGGGTCACCGTCCACGCGCAGATCGCCCGCACCGAGCTGGGCGTCGCCCAGGTGACGATCCGGCCGGCGGACACGCAGGTGGGCTCGGCCGGTTCGACCTCGGCCTCCCGCCAGACGTACGTCACCGGCGGCGCCGTGAAGAACGCGTGCGAGCTGGTCCGCGAGAAGGTCCTGGAGATCGGCCGACGCAAGCTCGGTACGTACCACCCGGCCTGGGCGACCGCCGAACTGCTCCTGGAGGGCGGCAAGGTCGTCACCGACGGCGGCGAGGTCCTGGCCGACCTGGTCGACGTACTCGAAGACGAGGCGGTGGAGGTCGAGGAGGAGTGGCGGCACCGGCCGACCGAGGCCTTCGACCTGCGCACCGGACAGGGCTTCGGACACGTCCAGTACTCGTTCGCAGCCCACCGCGCCGTCGTCGAGGTGGACACCGAACTGGGCCTGGTGAAGGTCATCGAACTGGCCTGCGCGCAGGATGTCGGCAAGGCGCTCAACCCGCTGTCCGTCATCGGCCAGATCCAGGGCGGTACGACCCAGGGCCTGGGTATCGCGGTGATGGAGGAGATCATCGTCGACCCCGTCACGGCGAAGGTCAGGAATCCCTCCTTCACCGACTACCTCATCCCCACGATCCTCGACACGCCGACCATCCCCGTCGACGTGCTCGAACTCGCCGACGACCACGCGCCGTACGGGCTCCGTGGTATCGGCGAGGCCCCGACCCTGTCGTCGACCCCGGCCGTCCTGGCGGCGATCCGCGAGGCGACGGGTCTGGAGCTCAACAGGACGCCTGTCCGGCCGGAGCACCTGACGGGCACGGCGTAGTCCGCCTGTCGTCCTCACGGACGGCCCCCGGCGCGGCGCCGGGTGACCGTGTGTCCCACGGCGCCCCCGGCACCGGCGCAAGTACAGCACCGCGTCTCGTCTCGGGCCGTCCCCCGGGTCGTGCACCTTCCCAAAACCCGCGCAAGCCGAAAGCAGGGCGCGGGTGCCCCTATGAACCTTGGGAGAAGGCACCATGACCCAGCAGTCACTGGAGCCCAGGACCACCGCCGACGACGCGGGTGAAGGAACCCGCGTCCCGGCCGGCCGGTCCTGGCTCGACCGCTACTTCCACATTTCCCTGCGGGGAAGCACGGCCGCGCGTGAGGTGCGCGGCGGAGTCACCACCTTCATGGCGATGGCGTACATCCTCCTCCTCAACCCCCTGATCCTGTCGGGCAAGGACGTGGCGGGGGACACGCTCGGCAGACAGGCCCTGATCACCGCGACGGCGTTCGCCGCGGCCTTCACCACGCTCCTGATGGGCTTCTTCGGCAAGGTGCCGCTGGCCCTCGCCGCGGGACTGTCCGTCTCCGGCGTTCTCTCCTCGCAGGTCGCGCCCCAGATGACCTGGCCGCAGGCCATGGGCATGTGCGTGATGTACGGCGTGGTGATCATGCTGCTCGTGGTCACCGGGCTACGAGAAATGATCATGAACGCGATACCGCTGGCGCTGAAGCACGCGATCACCATGGGCATCGGTCTGTTCATCGCGCTCATCGGCCTGGTGAAGGCGGGCTTCGTCCACCAGGGCGAGGCGACCCCGGTCTCGCTCGGCGCTACGGGCGAACTGGCGGGCTGGCCGGTGCTGTTGTTCGCCGTCACGCTGCTGGCCATCTTCATGCTGCAGGCCCGCGGCGTCCCCGGCGCGATCCTGATCGGCATAGTCGGCGGAACCGTACTCGCCGTGGTCCTCAACGCCCTCGACGTGATCGACCCGAAGCAGTGGGCCGGCGGCGCGCCCGAACTGCACGGCAGCGCGGTGTCGATGCCCGACTTCTCGATCTTCGGTGACGTCGAGTTCGGCGGCTGGGGCGAGGTCGGCGCGATGACGGTCGGCATGATCGTCTTCACGCTCGTCCTCGCCGGGTTCTTCGACGCGATGGCCACCATCATCGGCGTCGGCACCGAGGCGGGCCTCGCCGACGACAAGGGCCGGATGCCGGGCCTGTCCAAGGCACTGTTCGTCGACGGCGCGGGCGGCGCGATCGGCGGGGTCGCGGGCGCGTCCGGTCAGACGGTGTTCGTGGAGTCGGCGACGGGGGTCGGCGAAGGTGCCCGCACCGGGCTCTCCTCCGTCGTCACGGGCCTGTTCTTCGCGGCCTGCCTCTTCTTCACCCCGCTGACGGCGATCGTCCCCGGGGAGGTCGCGGCGGCTGCCCTCGTCGTCATCGGCGCCATGATGATGATGAACGCCCGCCATGTGGACTGGGCCGACCGCGCCACCGCGATCCCGGTCTTCCTGACCGTCGTGATCATGCCGTTCACATACTCCATCACGGCGGGCGTCGCGGCCGGGGTCATCAGTTACGTCGCCATCAAGATCGCTCAGGGCAGGGGGCGGGAGGTCGGGGCGTTCATGTGGGGCCTCACGGCGATCTTCCTGGTCTTCTTCGCACTGAGCCCGATCGAGAGCTGGATGGGCGTCCACTAGGGGCTCCGCCGGGGTGCACGGTAATGCAACCTGCGGCCCGGTGGGGGTTGGCCGCGCAGTTCCCCGCGCCCCTAAAAACCAAAAGCCGGGGCGCACACCCGCCCCGCAAGGGGCGCGGGGAACTGCGCGCCCAGCCACGACGCACCCGCAGGCGACGAGGAGCCGTCCGGCGGGGCACCACTGGCCGCACCGGTGGACGGGCGCTTGCAGTGCGTGCGCCCCGTAAGGGGCGCGGGGAACTGCGCGCCCGACCACAACGCACCCGCAGAAAAACACGCAGGGAAAAGGAGACCGAGAATGCTGGACATCGCCGAAGAGCTGCACCGGTGGGCCCTGGAAGGGCGCGACTTCGCCGTGGCCACCGTCGTGGCCGTCGGCGGAAGCGCGCCGAGGCACCCCGGCGCCGCCCTCGCCGTGGACGCCGCCGGCACGGCGATCGGCTCGGTCTCCGGCGGCTGCGTGGAGGGAGCGGTCTACGACCTGTGCCAACAGGCCTTGGAGGACGGGGAGTCGGCCCTCGAACGCTTCGGGTACAGCGACGAGGACGCCTTCGCGGTGGGCCTGACGTGCGGCGGCGTCATCGACATCCTGGTGACCCCGGTGCACGCCTCCTCGCCGCTCCGCGAGGTGTTCACGTCGGCGGTCTCCGCAGCCGCCGACGGAAAGGCGGCGGCGCTCGCACGCGTCGTCTCCGGCCCGGCGGAACTACGGGGCCGCGCCCTCCTCGTACGCCCCGACGGCCCGTACGAAGGCGGCTTCGGCGCGCACCCCGAACTGGACCGCACGGTGGCGCAGGAGGCGCGGGCCCTCCTGGACGCGGGCCGCACCGGCACCCTGGAGATCGGCGAGCGGGGCTCCCGCTGCGGAGCACCGCTCACCGTGCTGGTCGAGTCCTCGGTCCCGCCACCCCGGATGATCGTCTTCGGGGCGATCGACTTTGCCTCGGCCCTGGTCCGCGTCGGCAAGTTCCTCGGCTACCGCGTGACGGTCTGCGACGCGCGCCCCGTCTTCGCGACGGCCGCACGCTTCCCGGAGGCGGACGAGATCGTCGTCGAATGGCCGCACACCTACCTGGAGCGCACGGAGGTCGACGCCCGTACGGTCCTGTGCGCCCTGACCCACGACGCCAAGTTCGACGTACCGCTCCTCGGGCTCGCGCTGCGGCTGCCGGTCGCGTACGTGGGAGCGATGGGCTCCCGCCGCACCCATCTCGACCGCAACGAACGGTTGCGCGAAGTGGGCGTGACGGAGCGGGAGTTGGCCCGGCTGCGGTCACCCATCGGCCTCGACCTCGGCGCCCGTACGCCCGAGGAGACCGCCCTGTCCATCGCCGCGGAGATCGTCGCGAACCGGCGGGGCGGGAGCGGGGTGTCGCTCACCGGGGCGCACACGCCGATCCACCACGACGTGTCGCGGTCGCAGTCCCCGATGCGGCGGGTCGGGGCGGTGGCCTGACACCCCGGCCGACAGGGCGTGTCAGACGTGGGCGATCAGACGTGGGCGAGCAGTCGTTCCAGCGGAGGCGGGGTCCGGTCGAGGTCCAGGCTCGCGATGAGTTCCTGCGCGTACTGGGCCTTGCGGCCGGCGTGGGTGCCCATGAAGCGGTGGAGGTGCTGCTCCACGGTCCACCCCCGCTGAGCGGGCTGGTTCTGGAGGGTGCGGAAGGCGCGCAATTCGCCCTGTTCCTCGACCACTTGCTGGATGGCGTCGGCGCCAAGGGAACGGATCAGTTCGTCCTCCAGGTCCGCGCGGCAGAGATAGAACCCGAGGGACTCCAGCCCGTCGGTCGTCAGGTCGGAACCGATCCCCGCCCGCTCAAGCGCGCGCCGGAAGAACCTCTCCTCGGCCACGTCGCACAGACCGGCGAGCCGGACGTCGAGCCCCTGGGGCCCGCACAGGTCCACGAACCTCCCGACGCTCATCGCGCCCCCGAGCGGCACCACCGAGATCCCCTCCTCGTCGAGGTCCCGGCCGTGCCGGGCGGCCAGCGCCTCGACGGCGACCTGGTCGCTGCCTCCCTCGACGAGCACGACCGTACGCAGCCCGGCGCCGGCCGCCGCCTCCCGCGCGCTCGCGGCCGCTTCCGCCGCCCCCGCGCCGCCGGCCGCCCACCGGACGACTGCCTGACGGAACCGCCCCATGTCGTTCATGGGTCCCAGTCTCGCAACTCCGAGCGGGCTCGTTCCACAGACTTTCGCCGTGGCACCTCGCGGGAGCCCCACAGACGGCCCCCTCAGCCCTCAGGGGCGCGACAGCAGCCCGTCCACCGCCCGTCCGAACATCCAGCGGCCCGCCCGCCCCAGCACGGGGTCGAAGACGCGCGGCAGCCCTCGCACCCCCAACTCCTCCCGCCACAGCACCTGCGAGCCGCCGCCCGGCGTCGGCCGTACCTCGATCTCGGCCCACCCGACGACGAGGCCGCCGCGTTTGACGAGCCGGCACAGCCCGGGCGTACGATCCAGGGGCGGTCGCCAGACGACGACCTCCATACGATCGTCGAACGCCACCGGCCCCACCCCGGTACGCGCCACGAAGACCGTGCCCGCCCCACGCGGCGGCAGCGTGACGACCCGGACCCGCGTCAACGGCACCACATCGGCATGCCGCTCCCACAGAGTGAGCCGCCGCCACGCCTCGTCGGCGCTCAGGGAGGTGTCCCGTCGCACATGAAAGAGAGTCACGCGGTGATCGTATGCACTCGCCTTGGATACCGGGGTGAGAGCCGCACGGTGGTCGCCGTCCGATGAGTTGGGTATCCCTTTCCTAGGAACTCGGTGTTCGGAGCATCAGTGATCGTTGAGGTCCGGGGGAGGGGGCGCTGTGGGCGAGCTGGACGCGGCCACTGCGGGGCGACTGAGGGTCCGTTCGCCGGACGGTGTCGTCCATGGGGGCGGGCTGCTGCTGACCGGAACAACCGCTGTGACGTGTGCGCACGTCGTGACCACCGCGCTCGTGGGAGGCCCCTCCGAGGCCTTGCGGGCGGACGTGCCGCGCGGGCGCGTCCTCGTGGAACGGCCGGCCGAGTCCGGGAGGCCCGGTGTGTCCGAGACGGCCGAGGTGACCGAGGGCGGCTGGTTCGTCGGACCCCTCGCCGGCGAGGACCGTACGAATCCGGCCTTCCGCACGGATTTCGCCGTACTGACTCTGAGCCGTCCCTTTCCGCACGGCACGCGGACCGCGGTGCCCGGACGCTGCCCGGCTTCCGACGGCCGAACGCTCAGGGTGTTCGGGTATCCGAAACAGGCGCCCCACGGGCTCTGGGTGTCGGCGCGGCTGGTCGGAGCGGGCGGGCCGTGTCCCGTGTGGCGGCAGCTGGACGTCGTCGCGGATTCAGGAGTCGGTGTCGAGCAGGGCTTCAGCGGCGCGGGAGTGTGGGACCCGCGGTCGGAGCGCATGGTGGGCCTGGTCACCGCCGCGTTCAGCCGTGGCGGGGCCCGGGTCGCGTGGATGCTGCCTCTGGACGCCGCGGCGGACCAATGGGCCGCCCTGTACCCGCACTTCGACGTGGGGCCGGACGTCAGGGGAGTGGTCGACGGCAGTGGAGTCGGGGGCGGGAGGTACGAGGGGGCCGGGGCCTCTTCGGACGGGGCAGGAGCGTGGACCCGAACCGTCGTGCCGGTGTCACCGGGACCGCCGCAGCCGTCCGTGCCCTCGGTCCCGGAGCAGTTCGCCCTGGCGAAGGCACTGCTGGCCATCCCCCAGGTCGACGAGGACAACGGCGCCGCCCTGCGGAGTCTGCTGCCCCCGGCGATCCGGCACAACGTCAAGTCGCAGTCACGGGCCCATATGCAGGTGGCCGAGATCGTGCGTGCGTGTACCCAACACCGTGACGGGCGCGCGGCGTTGCGGGAAGCGGTCGTCCTGCTGGATCCCGGGTCGGTGGCGGTCGAGGCCGCCATGAGCCTGCTCGACCGGTTGTGGGCCGTGGGTGACGGTGCATGAGTTCCACACTTCCACGGAAAGTGGACGACACAGGATCATGGGCTCCGTCGAAGATCCTGCTCGACGCACTGGAGGGCCTGTCCGCATTCGACGAGATGAGCACCGTACGGACCTGCGTCGGCGTGGTGGAGCAGTTGCTGGGCGTGCGGATGAACCTTCCCGAAAGCCCGCGCCGCCGTACGTATCTCATGACCCTGCTGTCCGCCGTGTCGGAGCACCGGAACGGATGGCAGGCCCTGGGCAGCGCGGTCGATCTCGTGGAGGGCGACACCTTTTCGGCCCAGCGGGTGCGCACCGCGATCGCGGTGACGGAGGTGCCCCTCTTCCCGTCCGCGGAATGGGCGAAGCTGATGACCCTCCTGAGCGGGCTGCAGATCCCCGAACTCCCCTGGCTCTACCAGGAGGTCATGGCCTACCGCGGCGAGCCGCCGCCGCCCGCGCACTGTGCCGAGCCCTGGCTGGCGGTGCTGCACGCCGCGACGTTCAACGCCCGGCCGGGTGAACCGCTGCCCTGTGTGCAACTCGTCGCGCGGCTCGCCCGCCAGGTCAAGGGCCCACAGGCGGCCGGGCTCGCTTCCTGGGCCGCCGCGCACGGCACGCCGGCCACGGCCGGCGAGTCACCCACCGGACAGGGAGAAGAGCTTCCCCCGCCCGGCACGCCTTCCCTGCCCGGCACGCTGCCCCCGCCCGGCACGCTTCCCCCGCTCGGGCCCGCCGCACCGGCCGCCGTTCCCGTCACGCCCGTACAGGCCCGGCCCCACCATGCGGACGCCCCTCGCGTCTGGCGGCCGGGGGCGGGTCTGCTGGTACGGGTGAAGCCGCTGCCCGACCCGGACCACGACAAGGAGCGCCTGCTGTCGCACTGGTGGCAGCTCGGTTCGTTCCCTGCCCGCCCGGTCCGCGGCGAGGACCGCCGCATCGACCTGAGACGGCTGTCCGAGCGGGTCACGGCCCTGGTGGAGGAGGCCGAGGCGGGATGGGCGTACTTCTACAAGGACGACCTCGCCCTGGAGTTCTTCCTGCCCCGGGAGCTGCTGGAGCTACCGGTCGAGAGCTGGACCAAGCGTCCTCTGCTCGGCGCGAACGGTGTGCTCGGCGAGGACCATCCTGTCCTGCTGCGCAGTCTGGACCGGATGGAGCGCCTGGACACCCACGGACGATGGGCGAAGCGATGGGATCACCTCGCCCGGGGGGAGGAGGGGCGGGCACACTGGTTTCCGGAGGACGGCCGAGCGCGGTTGCTGATGGATCCGCTGCCCGCCCTCGTCGTGCTCAGCTCCCCGCCCTGTCGCCGCGGGGAGCAGGAGACGGAGTTCGACGAGCTCGGAGAGTGTCTGCGCGTAGGTGTGCCGGTGGTGGTCTGGGACCGCAGGGAGGGACACGATCCCGTCTTCCGGCGGGATCTCGCCGATCTGCTGGCGCGAAGAGGTGCCACGGATCTGCCGGACGCCGTCAGGGAGTTGCGCATCCTGGCCCGGGACGACGACTCTGAGAGGGCCTCGTCACTGATCGGTCGCCATTTGGCGCTGCTCTGGGACGACCCCTACCGGCTCCCCGAGGATCCGAGGAGCACGGCCACTCCCGAGGCGGACCGAGGGGAGTCGTAATGCGACCGGAGAGCGAGACCGCGACCGGCGACGGAGGGACGCTTCCCCCTTCGCGCACCGGCACCGATCCACCCGGGCCCGCGTCGCCGCCCGCTCGTGCGGCTGCCGGGTCGGCGGCCGGCACCGGCCCGCCCGCCTGGTGGATCTACCAGGGCACGGGGGAGCCGCTGGGGGAGGGGACGCTGTTACGGCGGCTGCCGCCACCGCCCCAGTGGCGGATGTTCACGGGCGGGCCGGAGACACCTGCCCCACCGGAGGACGAGGAGGAGGTGCTCCGCCGGCTGGGCCGGGTCCACCCGGTGGGTGCGATGTCCGAGCAACTGCGGCACGAGGCCGACATGGTGAACGCCGCGCTCTATCTGCGACGGCCGCTCCTGGTGACGGGAAGGCCGGGGACGGGCAAGTCGGCCCTGGCCTACCGCATCAGCCGTGAACTGGGTCTGGGCCGGGTGCTGCGCTGGCACATCACGAGCCGCAGCACGCTCCGCTCGGGCCTGTACGAGTACGACGCGATCGGCAGGGTGCAGGATGCCGCAGCCGCGCGGGCAGGGTCCGGAACCCTGGCGGGGGAGCCGGTGGCGGAGACGGACGGGGCGGTTGGTGCCGAGGTCGGGGACTACCTTCAACTGGGCCCGCTGGGAACCGCGTTACTGCCCTACGCCGCTCCCAGGGTGCTGCTGATCGACGAGATCGACAAGAGCGACCTCGATCTGGCCAACGACCTCCTGAGCGTTTTCGAGGAGGGCAGGTTCGCCATCCCCGAGCTGGTGCGGCTGCGCCGGCGCCATCCACGTACCGTGGTGCTGACGGACGATCCCGACGGCAGTGTCACGATCGCGGAGGGACTCGTCAGATGCCGGGCGTTCCCCGTCGTCGTCGTGACGAGCAACGGCGAGAGGGAGTTTCCTCCCGCCTTCCTGCGGCGGTGCCTCCGGCTCCATATGCCCGAGCCCGACCACGAACGGCTCGCCGACATGGTGGCCGCGCACTTCATGGACGAGGAGACGCGGGGCGTCGACTCCCTCGGCCTGCTGGAGCAGTTCGTCCGGCGCAGCCGCGAGCGCGGAGGGCTGGCCGCGGACCAGTTGCTGAACTCCGCATACCTCAGCCTGCACGCCCTGGACGGCTGTTCGCTCGACGGCCTGGTCGACGCGCTCTGGCACCGGCTGGACGGTGAACTTCCCGAAGCGGGTACGCCATGACCGACAGGCCCTACTGGTGGGAGATCGCGGACGCGCTCTATCTGGCCGCCTGCCGCGAGGACGCCACGGAAGCGGATTCCGGGCCGGCCGGCGCGGAGGACCAGGCCCCTCCGTCGGAGCGGGACCTGCCCCCGCTGCCGGGGCCGCCCACCGCACCGAACCAGGACGTGGCCGCCGGGCAGGGACCCGCGAGTGCCGCACGCCGGCGGGTGGAGGTGTCCCTGACGGCACTCTCGGCCGCCAGGGGAACCCGTGCGGGAGGCGGGGAGAGCCCCCGCGCCGACGTCTCTCTCAGTCTGGCGAACTCGCTCGGCCTGGAACGAGCCCTGCGACCGCTCCAGTTGTGGGTCTCCTCGCCCTACGCCGTGAAACTGGACGAGGAGGCGACCGCCGAACGGGCCGCCACCGACGGACTGTGGCTGCCGCAGACGCGCTCGGAGCCGGAACCCCTCCTGGAACTGCTGCTGGTGGCCGACGAGGGCCCCACCATGGCCCTGTGGCAGGACTCGGCGCTCCGGATCCGGAAGATGCTGGAGCACACGGCGGCCTTCCGGATCGTTCGGACGGCGTCCCGGGCGGTCGGCACCGCCGCCTCGTTGCCGTCGACCGGCCCGAACCGACTGCTGCTCGTACTCACCGACGCCGCGAGCCCCGCGTGGCGCACCGGGCAGGCGGCAGCCCAACTGCACGAGTGGGCCCGGACCGGTCCGACGGCGGTCATCCATCTGCTGCCCCAGCACCTGTGGGAACTGACCCTGCCGAGTACCACCCGGGCAGGCCTGCGCGTGCCCACCAGAGGGGCGCCCAACGTCGCCTACCGGGTGGAGACGCTGCTGCCGCCCCACGACCTGGACCGCGGCCCGGCGGCCTCCTCCCTCCCGCCGACCGGTGCGAACGGATCGGTCGTGCCGGTGCCCGTGGTGGAGCTGAGGGCCGGTCCGCTCGGCCGGTGGGCCGACCTCGTGGCCGCCACGGGCGGCGACCGCAGACACGATCTCGCGGTACTGCTGACCACGGCCGACGGGGATCTGCTGGCCCAGCCTCCCCAGGACGACGCACCGGACGACGCACCGGCCACGCCCGCCGCGGCCGAGGACTCGGCCCAGGAGAGCGTGGCCCGGTTCCGCTCCGCCGCGTCCCCCACGGCGTTCACACTGGCCCGCCGGCTGGCCGCGGCCCCGCTGAACCTGCCCGTCATGCGCATGGTCCAGCGGACCGTCTCCTCGGCCCAGCCGTGGAACCTGTCCGAGATCATGCTCGCCGGGCTGATCCACCGGATCGACTCGGCCACGGACGCGGAGGACCCGTACCAGGTCTGCTTCGACTTCGTCCCCGGCACCCGGGAGGAACTCCTGGCACTGGGCAGCCGCGCCGAAACCCTGGCGGTACTGCGGCAGGTCGAACAGCACGTGGGCCCCGGCCTGGACGCCCGGTGGGACGGCGGAGCGGCCCTGGTCGCCTCCGACACCCACGCCGGCACGCCACCGCTGACCCAGCAGACGCGTCGGTTCCTGCCTTCCCTGCACTCCGCTCTCACCGCACTGTCCGGGCCGTTCCTGGCCCGCGCCGACGAGGTGGGGAGCCTGCTGAGCCGGCCGGCACCCGAAACCCGGGGCCCGTACCTGTCGGCCCCCGACGACGCACCGCAGGCCACGCCGCGGCCGGCGGAGGAGACTTCCGCCGTGCGGAACCGGCCCGGCCCCTCGCGGCAACCGGCACCCCGGTCGCCCGAAGCACCCGGGATCCCCTCAACAGGAGGCAACGTGACCCTCGGCCAGTCTCCCTCCACCGGTCGGCGCCCCCCGCAGGACGCCTCCCGCCTGTGGGGCAACGTGCCCCAGCGCAACCGCAACTTCACCGGCAGGGAGGACCTGCTGGAGCTGCTCGCGGAGCGGCTGAGGACCGGCATCGCCGCCGTGCTGCCCGAAGCGCTGCACGGCATGGGGGGAGTGGGCAAGTCCCAGATAGCGGTCGAGTACCTGTACCGCCACAGCCGCGACTACTCGCTCGTGTGGTGGATCCCCGCGGAACAGCACAACCAGGTCATCCAGTCCCTGATCGAGCTGGGCGACCGCATGGGCCTCAAGGCGGGCTCCGACGTCAGCGCGGTCCGTACCGTACTGGAAGCGCTACGCACCGGTGTTCCCTACCGGAACTGGATCCTGGTCTTCGACAACGCGGAGAATCCACGCGAGATCCGCCGGTACTTCCCGACGGACGGGCCCGGCCGCATCCTGGTCACCTCCCGCAACGCCCAGTGGTCCAGCCTCGCCAGTTCTCTTGAGGTCAACGTGTTCGCCCGGGAGGAGAGCATCGCCCTCCTCAGGCGTCGCAGCCCCGACATCCCGGATGTGCCGGCCGATCAGCTGGCCACCGCGCTCGGGGATCTGCCCCTCGCGGTCGAACAGGCGGCGGTCTGGCTCGCCGAGACCGGGATGCCGGCTCACCAGTACCTCGAACTCTTCGAGCGGAAGTGGACCGAACTCCTCCGGTCGGACCCGCCCCCCGACTACGAGATGCCGGTCGCCGCGGCCTGGAACGTCTCGCTGGAGCGCCTCCAGGAAGACCACCTGGACGCTCTCAACCTGCTCCAGGTATGCGCATTTTTCGCCCCCGAACCCATTTCCTGGGACCTGTTCTCGGCCGTTCGCGGGGTGTCGGTACCGGAGGATCTGCAGGCCACGCTGGAGGACCCGGTGAAGCTGGCCAGGGCGGTACGGGAGATCGGCCGGTACGCCCTGGCCCGCATAGACCACCGGCAGAGCACGATCCAACTGCACCGGCTCGTCCAGCGCGTCCTGGTCGACCAGATGAGCCCCGACGAGCAGAAGAGCATGCGTCATGCCGCGCACCAACTCCTCGTGCACGCGGATCCCAGGAACCCGCAGCGCATTCCGCACTGGTCCAGGTACTCCGATCTGCTGCCCCATGTGCAGGTGTCGAACGCGGTCGAATGCGGTGACCCGTGGACCCGGCGACTGGTGCTCAACGAATTACGTTTCCTGGTCGCCCGGGGCGACTTCAGCGGGGCCCAGAGCTTCGCCGAGAAGGCCAGGTCGTGCTGGACCGACAGGCTGGGACAGGAGCACGCCGACGTGCTCGCCGCCGACCAGGTCCGTGCGGAGGCACTGCGCTGCCGGGGCCGGTACACCGACTCCTACGACCTGCAGAAGGACCTGGTGGACCGCTTCACCCGGGTCCACGGCGAACACCACGAGGACACCCAGCTCGCCTTGAGCCTGCTGGGGATCCACCTGCGGCTGCGGGGTGACTTCTACGGTGCCCGCGAGCTCGACGAGAGGACCTACAGCACGTCCCTGCGGGTCTTCGGGCCCGATGAACCCAACACCCTCCAGGCGGCCCACAACTACGCGGTGAGCCTGCGGCTGGCGGGCGACGTCCAGGCAGCGCTCCAGCTCGACGAGGAGACCTGGCGACGACGGGTGGAGGTCATCGGGGAGGACCACGTCTACTCGCTCGGCACGCTCAGCGCGTACTACCTCGACCTGCAGGAACTCGGACGTTACGCGGACTGCCTGGAGGGTCACGAACACCTGGCGGCCCGGGCCCGGGACCAGCTGGGGGACGAGCACCCGCTGACCGTGATGATCAGCGCGGAACTCTCGGCGACCCGGCGCAAGGCAGGGGACCACGAGGGCGCGTACCAGTTGACCTCACAGCTGAGGGAGATCGCCGAGCGCCGTCTGTCCCCCGACAACCGTGACGCGCTGCGGGTCAATCTGGTCCATGCCACCGATCTCCGCCAGGTCGGACAGCTGCAGGCGGCCCGCGCGCTGGGCACCGACGTGATGGATCGGCACATCAGGAAGTTCGGGGAGCAGCATCCGCACACCTTTGCGACGTTCCTCAACCTCGCGGTCACGCTGCGGCTGCTGGGAGAGGTGGAGCAGGCGCTGGAACTGGACCAGAAGGCACTGGACGGCCTCAGTGCCGTTCTGAGCCCCGATCATCCGCGTACGCTGCTGGCCCGGATGAACCTCGCCAGCGACCTGTTCGCCCTGGGCAACTCCACGAGAGCCGAACGGATCGACCGGGACGCGGTCCCGGAGGCCTCCCGCGTCTACGGACCCGACCATCCGGCCTCCCTCGCCGTGCAGTTGAACCACGCCGCGGATCTCAAGGCCACGGGCGACACCACGGCCGGCCGCGAACTGCACGTCAAGACGCTGGAGAGGTACCGCAAGCAACTGGGCGCGGACCACCCGGCGACCCGCGACGCCAAGCGCGGCATCCGGGCCAACATCGACATCGACCTCGTCGCCCTGTAGCGGGCGGCACGAGAAGGACGGGCGCGCCTACCGAACACCGGCTGCCCGCACCCGACCGAGTACCGTTTCCGGGCCGCGGTCCGATCAGCCACGGTCCGATCAGCGGTGGTCCGGTCAGCCGTGGTCCGGTACGCCGGAGGAGCCTTCTCCGAGCAGTGTTCCGCTCTCCGCGAGCCATCCGGCCAGGGCCAGCGGATCAGGTCGGTCGGTGCCGGATCCGCTCAGGGCCCGACGGAGGCCCACCACCAGTTCGGGCCGCTCCAGCAGGAGACGGGCCGCCGGGGGCCGCTCGTGCTCCTCCCACGTGGCGGCCCAGCCGACCCACGCCTCGGAGTCCTCGGGGCGTCGGGCGATCCGGTCGCGGAACCACCGCTCGGCCCCGGCGGATTCACCGGCGATCACCGACATGAACGCGGCGGTCTCGCCACGGGCGGCCACGCGGTCCTCGGCGAACACCTCGGGGCGGCTGAGGAAGAGCCGGGAGAGCGCTCCGCGCGAGTCCGGCCGCACCAACTCCGGCCGGGGGCGCGGCAGCAGACGGACCGGGCCCGCATACGCCTTCCCGGCTCGCCAGGCGTCGGCCAGCAGCCGATCGGTGACGCCGTCCGGGGCGAGATGCCGCAGCCGCCACATCGCCCGCCGTCCGGTGCAGACGCGTCGGGCCAGTCCGGCCGGCAGATCGGGCACCTCCTCGTCCTGCCAGCCGTCCACCACATCGGCCAGGGCCGACACGAAGGTCTCGCCCGGGGAGGTCAGCCGACCGGTGGAGGCGAGCGTACGAGCCGCCTCCCCGACCTGTTCCCTGAGCACGGCGAACTCGAAGTGGGCGAGCGCCGCCTCTCGTTCGTCGGCGGCCTCCCATCGGTGGGTACGCCAGAAGTCGGCAACACCCGCGAAGGCGAAGGTGCCGTGGAGAAGCCCGAGGGCGGGTCGCGGGTCACTGCGCCAGGGGGCGAAGAACACGGGTTCGTCGAGCCGTCCGTCGTGGTCCGGGACCGGGTCCGAGACCAGGGGCACCAGGGCTAGCAGAGCGTTCAGCTGCTGATGCCGTGACTCGTGGGCGAGTGCGGCGGCGGCCTGCGCGCGATCGGGCGGCAGGGACAGGGCCACCGCTCCGAAAGCGTCCTGGCTCGAAGCGCTGGCCACGGCCGTCGGGTCGGTGGAAGGGGTCGGCAGTGGAACGACACAGGTGACGAGGGTGGTGAACGCCCGGTGCGTCTGGGGATGCGAGCGCTCCAGGAGAGCCGTGGCGTCGGCCAGCCGCGTCCGCCAGATGTGGGACGCCCCTGCCACGGAAGCCGCGGGCAGGAGTACCGAACCGAAGTCGCGATAGGGGGTCACGGCGTCCAGGCGCAGCGGGCCGGCGGCGGTCGACGCAGCCCGCATGTCGAGGACGGGCTGCCATCGCGCGACCGGACCTGTGCCGCGCAAGGTCATCTCGGCTGTGGCATCCGCGCCGTGCACCACGATGCCGTCGCCCGACACATGGACTTCGGCGACACCCCAGGGATCATCGTCCACCGGACCCGCCACCCCCAGCGACGGCAGCCAGACGTGGCCTCTCGTGGTCGGCAGCCGGAGCGTCGCCGGGCCGCTGCCCGCGCGGACGGTGAGGGCGGCGGCCAGACAGTGGAACTGTCCGATCTCCACCCACAGAGGCGGCTCGCTCGTGTCCCGGGTGTCCTTGTCGGCGGGCTCGGAGGCGAGTTCGTCCCCCAGGCGACGCAGCAAGCGGGTGGCCCACGTCCTGACGAACGGATCCGCGACCGTTGACGCCACCGCGCTCGGGGACCGCCGCTGGGCCTCGACCGCCATCGTCCAGGCCGCCGAGGGCGGGGCCAGGGCCCCGAATGCCTCGGGCGGCAGCTGCTCCACGCGGTCGAGCAGTGAACGCAGGAGCAGCATCCGCATGCTTCGCTCCGCGGATTCCAGCCGCTCCAGCCCCGCCGCGCCCGGGGTCCCCGACGCGATGGCCCGGAGTAAGGACGTGGAGACGTCGTACACCCTGAGAGGGCTCGCGCCGGTCATGGCTGCGGACTTACCTCCGAGGACACCTGACGGCGGGCGTATGCGGACATCTCTTCGCTCTGGCTGTCGCCCAGCAAGGGGCCGAACGCATCACTCACCGACTCGCCCACGGCGCGCAGCGCCTGGCGAAGTGCCGGGTCGTCACTCTCGGCGAGCTCGGCGAAGGACAGCGGAGACAGATCGAGCAGCCTGGAGGGGAACACACGGTCGTGGTCCGGCATTTCAGCAACCTCGGCTGTCGCGGGTACGGGGCACGGCGGATACTTTCTACGCTGGGGGCGGCCCGGCGAACCCGGCCTGACACGTCAAGGAGCAGCGCCGCCCGCGGTCGGTCCAACCGACGCGGACGGTGTCTGGTCGGCCAGGGTAGCGCCACACTCGGCCGATACTGGAAACGCCTGTCCGCTAGTGGGACGAAGTCGGTACATAACGAAAATTTAGGTTGTTATTTCTGTCAGCTGGATACGCTTGTTGTGGCCTTTTCCCACAGGATGGACGACCGGTACGGTCGCTGGGGGGAATGGGCGGGCCAAGGGGGAGAGCCGTCGTGGAGCTGACGCGATTCACCACCGAGGACGGCGTGGAAGTGATCGTCGAGACGGACGACGACGAACCGGCGATCATTCCTGTGGCGCGCGGGGCGGACGGTATCGCCGACGCCGCGGCGACACTCGACAGCGGCCTCGACAGCATCACCGCGATCGCGGGCTCGGCCGTACGGCGGCTGAGAGCCATGGCCCAACGGCCGGACGAGATCACGGTGGAGCTGGGCGTCCGGCTCAACGCCTCGGTGGGTGCTGTCATCGCGAGGTCGGAGTCGGAGGGGCACCTCGCCGTCACGTTGGTCTGGAGATCGGGGAACGCGGCCGGCCAGGACTCCTGACGCCGTCTCAGACGTTCAGCAGATCCCGCACCCCAACCGGCAACCCCGTCACGGACGACTCATCGGCCGGTGTCCTGCTGCTCTGGGCGGATCTGGCCCTGGCCCTGGTCGGACTGCCCGGCGCCCCGCTGTTCGCGGTCGTCCCGGCGGCGACCCGGCGGCTACGCGGCTGTCGTCGGCCCGCGTGCCTGCGGGCGCCCCGAGTCGCGGGTGGCGGTTCGCGCCTGAGGGACAGTCCGCGCCTGAGGGGGAGTCCGCGCGGACGTCGGTTCGGACCCGGGTGAAGTTCCGGGCCCGGCATGTGTTCTGGATCACGCGTCGCGTGTTGAGGGTGGGACGGGGGCAATTCCCGTACCTCACCACGACGCACGCGCGACGAATGCGAGGATGAGGCCCGTCATGACTGCTGGGTGGGGTGTTCGCACGGTACGGGCCGCGGTGTTCGCGGTCGTCTGTGTGCTGCTCGCCGCCCTCGGCCACGTGCTGATGTCCGGCTCCCCGGTGGCCTGGTGGACGATGGCCGCCGGGACCGTGGCGACGGGCGGCGCGGGCTGGTGCCTGGCCGGCCGGGAGCGCGGACTCCCCCTGATCGTGTCGGTGGTGGTCGTCACCCAGGGCCTGCTCCACTGGTCGTTCTCGCTCGCGGCGTCGGTGGCTTCGGCGGCGGGGCCGGTGGCCTCCGGCCGGGGGATGGGTGCGGCGCACATGTCTTCCCTGGGCGCCACGAAGACCATGGATGCCATGGACATGGGGTCCATGTCCTCCATGGGTTCCGGACACATGGGTGCAGGACACATGGGTGCCGGCCACACCGCCGCGGAGCACATGAGTGCGGGACACATGGGTGCCGAGCACGTGGGCGCCGGCCACATGGGCTCGGATGCCATGAGTCAGTCGGCGCACGCCATGGACGGAACGTCCTCGCTCGGCATGCTCGCCGCCCACCTGTTGGCCGCGCTGCTGTGCGGTCTGTGGCTGGCGTACGGCGAACGCGCCGCCTTCCGCATCCTGCGCGCGGTGGCCGGGCGCCTGGTCGCACCCCTGCGGCTGCTGCTCGCGCTGCCCACGCCCCCGCACCGCCCGCGTTTTCGCGTCCGCCGCGGTTCCTCCGACCGTTCGCCGTGGCGCCTCCTTCTCGTCCACGCCATCACTTCTCGGGGTCCGCCCGCGGGGTCCGCTGCCTGTTGAGACAGCCGGATCCCCGAGGCGCCGCCACGCGCGCCTCGGGCGTCGGCCGTACCTCCGTGTACGGCCGTACCCCCCTCGCCGGACCGACGTGCGAGCGCGCCGTGCGACCGCGCCATCGGTCCGGATCACGGATGACCCGAGAAGGACACCTTGTGATCACTCCTGCCCCGCCCGTCTCACACGACGGAAGCAATAGCGGCGACGCGAGCAGCAGAAGCAACGCGAACATCAGAAGCGACGCAGGCATCGGAAGCGACAGGAGCGATAGAAGCGGCACGGGTGGTGAGACGGCGGCATCCGTCGACGAGTCGATAACCGCCTGGGCGCTGGCCGCCCGGGGCGGCGACCCGGACGCCGTCGAGCGTTTCGTGCGTGCCCTGCACCGTGACGTCGTGCGCTATGTCGCGTACCTCTCCGCCGATCCGCAGGCCGCCGACGACCTGGCCCAGGACACGTTCCTGCGGGCGCTCGGCAGCCTGCACAGGTTCGAGGGCCGCTGCTCGGCCCGTACATGGCTGCTGGCCATCGCGCGCCGTGCCGTGGTCGACAGCCTCCGGTACGCCGCCGCCCGGCCGCGCCTGTCCGACGTACCGGACTGGCGGCTGGCGATCGAACGGGCCCAGCCGCGCGGCCTGCCCGGCTTCGACGACGGGGTCGTGCTCCTCGACCTGCTGGCCGCGCTGCCGGACGAGCGCCGTGAGGCGTTCGTTCTCACGCAGATGATGGGGTTGCCCTATGCGGAGGCGGCCGCGCTCAGCGACTGCCCCGTGGGAACGGTCCGTTCCCGGGTGGCCCGCGCCCGGGCCACCCTCATGGACCTGCTCGCCGAAACCGACCCACTCACCACCGCACCCGCGACCGCAGCGGTACCCGTGACCGCAGCCGTACCCCTGGCTGCCTGACGAAGCTGACGAAGCTGACGAAGGGGGCGCCGGCAACCGCTGCCGTCGCCCCCTCCGTGAGGCTCACACCGTGAGCTTGATCGCTTCGAGCCAGAGGTCGTTGTTGTGGGTCCCGGCGTAGGTGAAGTCGTACCCGGACTCGGGGGCGTCGCATTCCAGGCCGAGCCAGGCGTCGTTGTGGACGTGGGCGGTCTGGCAGACGCTGCTGCTGCCGCCCCCGACGTTGATGGTGAACCCCAGCATGTCCGGCGCGTCCTTCTTGGTGCTGCCGACGTAGTTGTCGATACCGTCGGCAGCACCCGACCACGGGTCGGGGAAGTGTCCCTCACCGTTGGTGGAGCCGGGGTTGTGGACGAAGGCGGCGCTGCTGGTGCCCTTGGTTCCGGACACGGCGATGTTGACGGCCTTGAGCGGCGTCTCCTCGCCCACGGTGCCGGCCGTCTCGCCGTCGCACACGGCGTCGGTCCAGCCCTGGCCGGACACGTAGGCCCGATAGCAGATGTGCCGTCCGGTCGGGTCCTGCGCGGCGAGTTTCTGGACGGCGGTCGCCGCCGTCTTCTCCGGGGCCTTGGTCTCCTTGTCCTCGGAACCACCGCCCCCTGCCCCTGCGCCTGCCCCGGCTCCGCCCGCCTTCTGCGTCTCGGTCGCGGCCGGGGGTGTCGTGGGGATGGAGGACGGGGCCTTGGGCGCTTCGGGGGTCGGTGAGGGGGAGGGTGCCAGGGTGCTGATGCCGGCTTCCTGGAGTTTCTCCGTGGCGGCGCTGCGTACCTGTGGCTTGTAGGCGATCCACAGCATGACGAAGGTGATGGCGAGGGCCATGAAGATGCCGAGGAAGGTGGCGAGCCAGCGCGGGAGGAATCCCCGCTGGACGTAGGTGCCTTCGACGTCCAGCGGCTCGACGCCCGACCGCTGCACGGCCAGCGTGTACGGGCGGGACTCCTTCGATCCGAACCAGATGATCTGTCGCGGCTTCAGCGTCGTCTTCACGAACGCCGCACGGCCCGGCTCGATCTGCACGTTCGACGGATGGATGTCGTACGACAACTGGTCACCGTTGTCGCTGCCGCTCACCGACGCCGTCAGCTTCGTGTTGCCCAGGTTGTCCACCGCCAGCTTCGGACGACCCCGGAAACGCCCCTTCACCGTCGGCGGCACCAACTCCGCCCGCACCTCCGTGAACGGGGTGATGGTCAGGTTCCCCTCGGGGACCGTGGTGGCCTCGGGGTGCTCGGTCGGCGTGATCCGGACCGCGTACGCATTGGGACCCGCCGTCGCATCCGGCGTACGCGGCGGCGCGAACGCGATGTCCACCGAACCCGTCGTCCCGGGATACAGCCGCAGCACCTGCGGCTCCACCCTCGCCCACGGCGCGAGCGGACCGACCGCCTCGAAGCGGTACTCGTCCACCACATCACCGGTGTTACGCAGACGCAGCCGCACCGTCGTACTGCCACCCGGGTCCACGGTCGCGGAGGCGGGTTCCAGAGAAGTCCATAGGCTCACTCTCGGACGTTAGACGCAACGCGGGTGCCGAGTCAGCAAGCGGCGGGGCAGGCCGGCTGCCCTTGGGGACGCGCCCGGCTGCCCCCGCACCGGTGCCGGACGCCGGCAGTGACGGACGAGGCCTCCCCACCGGCGAGAGAGGTGTGCTGCCCTGCCTGGGCCGCGCGAAGTGCTCAGAGCCAATCGCGCCGCTTGAAGATGACATACAGGCTGGTGCAGACGATGGCCATCAGGGCGATCGAGAGGGGGTATCCGAACACCCAGTGCAACTCCGGCATGTGCTCGAAGTTCATGCCGTAGACCGTTCCGACGAGGGTCGGGGCGAAGAGGATGGCCGCCCAGGACGAGATCTTCTTGATTTCCTCGTTCTGTTCGAAGCCCGCTTCCGCCAACGCCCGCATCTCCGCGTTCTGTTGCTGGGTGACCAGGGTGGCGTTGACCGTGAGGATGTCCGTGAGGGCCTGGCGGAAGCCGTCCACGCGCTCGCTGGTGTGAGTTACGTGGTCGGCGACGTCGCGGAGGTAGCGCTGGAGTTCGTCGTCGGTGCCGTACTTGGCGAAGCCCGCCATCAGGCCGTGCAGCATGCCGACCAGGGGGCGGGTGGCGCGCTGGAACTCGACCATCTCGCGGGAGAGTTCGTAGATGCGGCGCGAGACCCAGGGGTCCCCGCCGAAGACCTCGGTCTCGATCTCGTCGATGTCGTTCTGGACACCGGAGACGACCGGCGCGTAACCGTCCACGACCGCGTCGAGGATGGCGTAGAGCACCGCCTCGGGGCCGAGGCTCAGGAGTTCCGGGGTCTCCTCCATACGGCGTCGCACGGCGGAGAGGTCGGGAGCGGCGCCGTGCCGGACCGTGATGAGGAAGTCGGGGCCGAGGAACACGTGCAGTTCGCCGAAGTCGACCTCCTCGGACGCGTCGAGGTAGCGGGCCGCGCGCAGGACGACGAAGAGCGTGTCGCCGTACCGTTCGAGCTTCGGCCGCTGATGGGCCTCCATCGCGTCCTCGACGGCGAGCGGATGAAGGTCGAACTCGGCCGCCAGGGACAGGATCTCCTCCTCCGTGGGACGGGCAAGCCCTATCCACGCCATGCCGTCCGGCTGCTCGCGCAGCTCACGGAAGGTGTCCGCGAGGGAGGCGGGGGTCGCGACGCGCACACCGTCGCGGTAGAGCGCCGCCTGTACGACGCTGCCGGGCTCCACGGCGTCTGTCTTCGCGTCGGCCGCGGCGGGGCCGGGCGCCGGAGGGCCCGGAGGGGCTTCGGCCGTCGGGGCCACGGCGCGTCGCCATATCGGCTTCCGGTTGCCCCTGGTGGCGGGTACGGGGCGGGCTCGGCGCTCCGGCATCGCGGCTGCCTCCGTGTCACACGTGTCGCACGCTTGTTCGTACGTCTCGCTTCTCGTCCGGCTGTCGTCTGTCGTGTCGTCTGTCGTGTCGGCTGCCTGGGCGGCTGCCTGGGCAGCCGTTTCGCCGACCGTCCTGTCGATCACGTGCAGGATATACGGGTCGCATGGCCGAAGCGGCTCGGCCCGCTCGCGGACAGGGGGTGTCCGCACGGCCCGGTAGCGTGCCGGACATGACGAAGACCTCGACCGCTCCCGTGCTGAGCGTCCGCGAGCTGAACCGTGCGACCCTCGCCCGGCAGTTGCTCCTGCGCCGGGCCACCCTGTCCGCGAAGGACGCCGTCGAACACCTCGTCGGCCTCCAGGCGCAGAACGTGAAGCCCCCGTATCACGCGCTCGCCGCCCGCCTGGAGGGCTTCGCCCCGCAGGAGCTCTCGACGGCCATGGAGGCGCGGGAGGTCGTCCGCATCGTCACCCTGCGGTCCACCATCCACACCCACACCGCGGACGACTGCCTGACGCTGCGCCCGCTCGTACAGGCCGCCCGCGAAAGGGAGTTGTACGGCTTCCGCAAGGGGCTCGCCGGAGTGGACCTCGACCGGCTCGCCGCGATCAGCCGGGAGCTGGTCGAGGCCGGGCCGCGCACGATGAAGCAACTGAGGGAGGAGTTGCTCGCCGAGTGGCCGGACGCCGATCCGGCGGCCCTCGCCATCGCCGCCCGCTGTCGGCTGCCGCTCGTCCAGGTCACCCCGCGCGGACTGTGGGGCCGCAGCGGCCAGGTCGCGCTCACCACCGCCGAGCACTGGCTGGGCAGGCCGTCCGCGCCGGCTCCCGCGCCCGACGCCACCGTCCTGCGCTACCTCGCCGCGTTCGGGCCCGCCTCAGTCAAGGACATGCAGACCTGGGCCGGTCTGACCCGGCTCCGCGAGGCCTTCGAACGGCTGCGGCCCCAGCTGGTCACCTTCACCGACGAGCACGGTGTCGAGCTCTTCGACCTGCCGGACGCGCCCCGCCCGGACGCCGACACGCCGGCCCTCGCGCGTCTGCTGCCCGAGTTCGACAACCTGCTCCTCTCGCACGCCGACCGCTCCCGAGTCGTGTCCGCCGACTACAAGGGCCGTACCTGGCGGGGCAATCAGGCCTACCCGACCCTGCTCGTCGACGGGTTCCTGGCGGGCGTGTGGCGGCTGGAGGAGACCGGCGGCCGGCCCGTGGTCACCGTCGAGCCCTTCGGCACGCTCACGAAACAACAACGCGCCGAGGTGACGGAGGAGGCGGGACGGATGCTGGGTGCGCTGAG
Organism: Streptomyces sp. NPDC017991; assembly: GCF_044328075.1. Lineage (NCBI taxonomy): Bacteria > Bacillati > Actinomycetota > Actinomycetes > Kitasatosporales > Streptomycetaceae > Streptomyces > Streptomyces sp. NPDC017991. The sequence continues at coordinate 210,691 of NZ_JBIRGP010000006.1, forward strand.
CGGATCGCCGTCGCCGTCTTCATCGCTCTCGCCCTCGGTCTCGCCGTCGCCATTGGCCTCGGCCTCGGCCTCGTACGACATTCGGTTCGGGACCGTTGTACGAGGCTGATGGCCGGGTGTCCAGGAGAGGTGCCGGACAACGTGGAAAGGGGGCGTTGCGGGCCGCTCGTGGAGGCCCGCAACGCCTCCTCGCTCTACCTGAGTTGCCTCAGGGAGTACTCGGGGCGGATCTCTCCGCTAGGAGTTGACCTGCGCCGTCACCAGGCTGGAGAACGTCGTCAGGCGGGTGTAGACGCCCGGGTAGCCGGCGTCCGCGCAGCCGTAGCCCCACGAGGTGATCCCGGCGAGCTTGCCGCCGATGACGAGCGGGCCGCCGCTGTCGCCCTGGCAGGTGTCCACGCCGCCGGAGGTGTAGCCCGCGCAGACCATGTCGGAGGAGATGTACGACGAGCCGTACGCCGAGGAGCAGGTCGAGTTGGACACGGTCGGGACCGTGGCCGTGCGCAGCTGGTTGGAGGAGGAGCCGCCCGAACTGGTGGTGCCCCAGCCGAGGATGCGGGCCGTGGTGCCGGCCGTGTACAGGCTGGTCTCGGAGGCGGAGACGTAGCTGATCGGCGTGTACGGCATCGACGTCGACAGGGTCAGGACGGCGACGTCGTCACCCTCCTCGGCGTCCGTGTAGCTGGGGTTGATCCATATCTTGCTGACCTGGGCGACGGTGCCGTTGGTGCCGTTGCGGTAGGTACGGCCGCCGACCACGCGGATGCCGCTCGGCGTCTCGCCGACCATGCAGTGGGCCGCGGTGACGACCTTGGTGGCCGACACCAGGGTGCCGCCGCAGAACTGGCTCTGCGAGGCGGTGGTGATCTGCATGACGTACGGGTACGCGGCTGCCGTGGTCGTCGTACCGCCGACGATGGGGGCGGGGGCGGCACTTGCGGTGGTCGCGCCGAGAAGACAGGTGGTCGCGGCGGCGGCGACGGCCGCGGTGACGGCGGCGGCCTTCTTGGCAAAGGTGAGCCCGAACATGGATCTCCTCAGGAGTGCCGGTGGGGGGGGGGTGCACTGTGGGGTGGTGCGGTGCGACGGCCTGCGGGGTGGGGTCCACGCTAGGAGGGGGGTGGGGGTGTGCCCAATGAGGGAACTCCCTCGGGTGGTTACCGAGGGATAACCCTCGGTCACGTTGGCCCTGCCGGGCGCTGCGGGGCCCTGCCGGACGATGCGTGTCGGCTGCGGGCCGGTGGGGGCTGGTCGCGCAGTTCCCCGCGCCCCTAAAAGATTGCGCCGTTCCCCGCGCCCCTGAAAAGGGGCGCGGGGAACGGCGCAATCTTTACTCCGCCCGGTGCTGGCCCGCCGCCAAGCGCACGATGTCCACCCGGGAGCGGATCCCGAGTTTTCGGTAGACGCGGGTGAGCGTGGCCTCGACCGTCTTCACGCTGATGAACAGGCGCGCGGCGATCTCCCGGTTCGTGGCACCCTCCAGGACCAGCGCCGCGACCTGACGTTCCGTCGAGGCCAGCCGGTCGAGATGCGGCAGCACCGATTCGGGAGCCGTCGGAGCGGAGATGCCGGAGGAGGCGCCGGCAGAGGCGCCCGGAGAGACGAGGGCGGCGTCGGCCGCGGCGACCGCGTCCAGCTGGCGCAGCCACGGCATCGCCCGGCAGCGCCGGAACAGCCGCGCCGCCTCGTCGTACGAGCCCCGCCCCGACTGCTCCGCGCGCAGCCGGGCCAGCGCGAAGGCGGCCCGGGCCTCTTCGAGCCCATGGCCGAGCTGCGCCAGCCGGTCCTGCGCCGACGTCAACTGCTGGGCCGCCGCCTCGTGTTGCCCGGTCGCGGCCTTCACCAGGGCCTCGGCCCGGTCCAGTACGGCCAGCACACTCGCCCGTCGCAGCCGTACCGCGTGCTCGCGCGTGGCGGTGATGACGTCCTGCGCCTCCACCGGCTCGCCCACGAGGACCAGCGCCTCGGCGAGGTCGCCGTGCCAGCGGCCCCGCGCCGGGTCGGAGATGCCGAGCCGCTGCTCCGACTCCCGTGCCCGGCGCAGCGAGCGGACCGTGCCGGCCGCGTCCCCGGCCACCAGCTGGGCGTGCCCGAGCGCGCCCAGGGCTCGCGAGAGGTAGATGAGGTCGCCGTCGTCCTCGGCCCGCCGTACCGCGTCCCCGGCCAGTACCAGCGCCCGGTGCACATCGCCGCCCGCGGCCTCGGCGAGCGAGGTGAACATGTTGCCCGCGGCCTCGCCGATCCCGGTGTCCCGGCCGAGCCGCAGACTCTCGTGGGCGAGGTCGAGCGCCCGGCCGCAGTGCCCGGACCGCAGTTCGGTCTCCGCGAGCCCGCGCAGGAAGTGCACCTCGCTCTCGACGATGCCGCGCCGGCGCACCTCGCCGAGCAGCCGGGTGATCGTGACCTGGGCGTCGGTGAGCTGGTCGCTCATCATCAGCCAGCGGAAGCGGGTGGCGCCCGCGCCGTTGTGGTCGCACGCCACCCGCAGGTCCTGCGGTTCCGCGAGGGCCTTCTCCAGGGTCACCGGGGCCGCGGGGTGCCCCATCAGGGTCTCCATCTGGGCCTGGAAGGACAGGGCCATCAGCTCGGTGCTCCGGTCGCCCGCGGTGGCGGCGAGCAGCGCCGCGCGGGCGGCCTCCTCGCGGCCCTTCTCCATCGCGCCCTCCACAAGGAGGGCCCGCCACGCCAGTTGGTAGCGGACCAGCGCCAGCAGCCGCGGATCCTCGCCCGCGTCCGCGAGGGCCTGCGGGAACACCGACTCGACATCGGCCATCGCCTGCCCGGCCGAGTCGATCACGACCATCCAGGCGCGTACCCGGACGGCCGGGTCCGCCGCCCGTTCCAGGACGTCGCGGGCCACCTCGCGGGCCAGGTCGATCTCGCCGGAGGTCAGCGCGTCCTCGGCGGACCGCAGCCGCCGCTCGTCCGCGCCGACCCGGCTGTCGGCCGGGGTGTGCCGGGCGGCGAGCAGCCCGAGCTGGGCCGCCACCGAGGGCGCGCCGCGGTCCCGGGCCAGGGCCGCCGCCTCGGAGAGCCGTTCGGCGACCTGCTCGTCGGTGCCGGTGGTGGCCAGCGCCAGATGCCGGGCCCGCTCGATCGGCTCGGAGGCGGCCGTCGACAGCGCGGCATGGGCGGCCCGTCGGTCCTGGGGCGTCGCCTGGGCGTACAGCGCGGCCGAGACGAGGGGGTGCGCGAACCGCACGGCCCCCTCCTGGCCGTCCGGGCCGTGACCGTCCGGACCCGGGGCCGCCACCAGTCCGAGGGAGGCGGCCAGAGCGATCTCCGCCTCCGCGTCCGGACGGCCCGCGGACTCCAGCAGCGACTGGGTGGGGCGGGCTCCCGCGCTCGCCACCAGGAGCGTCTGCCGGGCCTCCGCGGACAGCAGCTCCAGACGGCTGAGTACGAGGGCGCGCAGCGAGGTCGGCACGGGCAGCGGCTCACCGGGCCGCGGCGGTGTCGGGCTCTCGGCCAGCGCGCGGCCCAGCTCCAGCGCGAACAGGGGGTTGCCGCCGCTGGTGTGGTGGATGTCCCGCAGGGTCGAACGGCGCAGACCGCCGTATCCGCGGGTTGTCAGCAGCTCGGAGACCTGCGGCCGGGACAGCGGGGGGAGTCGCAGGGCCAGGGCCTCCGGCGGATACGCGCGTAGATACGGGTCATGCTCCTGCTCTTTGGGTTCCGTGCCGGTACGCACCGCGCCGAGCATCCGCACCGGCATACCGCCGAGGCGCCGGGCGGCGAACGCGAGCAGTTCGGCGCTGGGCGCGTCCAGCCACTGCAGATCGTCGGCGACGAGGAGGACGGGCCCCTTGGCCGCCAGGGCGCGCAGCACCGAGAGGACGGCGAGCCGCAGCGCCAGGCCGTCCTGGTGCAGGGACGATTCCGCGCGCCCGGTGAGGGCCGCTTCGAGCGCGGCCTGCTGCGGGGCGGGCAGCGCGTCCGCGACCTCGTCGGCGACCAGACCGAGCAGATCGACCAGGGCCAGGAACGGGAGATGCGATTCGGACTCGGTGGCGGAGCAACGCAACACAGTCCGGGCTGATTCGGCGTATTCCGCAGTGATTGCCCGCAGGACGGTCGACTTTCCTATTCCGGGCGGACCGTGCAAGAGGAGGCTGCCCCCTCGGGAGAGCTGGCCGCGCGCTCGTCCGAGCAGCTCCTCCCGACCGATGACCTGGTCGGAACGGGGTCTGACAGGCTCTTCGAAATCCCGTCGCACGCGCACCGCTCCCCTCAAGTCGTGTCCGGAACAATATTATGCAAAGAGCCCTTGAATTTCGGGGGGTTCGACCGTGAGGGAAATAACAGAGATTCGGTATACGGGATTTCATGGCGCCCGCACATGTAGGAAACACGCGGAGAGGTACGGACCTTCACGGCAGCAGCCCCGCCCGCCGCGCCGCCACCACGGCCTCCAGCCGCGTATGGGCCCCCAGCTTGCGCATCGCCGACCGCAGGTACGCCTTCACCGTCTCCGCGCGCAGCCCGAGCCGCTCCCCGGCCCCCGCGTTGGTCCTGCCGACGGCCACACAACTGAGAACGTCCAGCTCACGCGGGGTGAGCCGGACCTGCCCCGCCGCATGGAACGATCTCGCCGACTGGAACGATCCCGGCGGCTGGACCGATCCCGGCGGCTGTGCCGGCCCGGCCGACCGCGCCGGTCCCGGCGAGGCCGCCAGCGTCTCGCAGACCGAGAGGAGTTCGGCCCGCAGCGCCGGGTCCATGACGCGCGGAGCCAGCGCACGCAGCGCACCGTGCGCCTCCCGGAGCCGCTCCCAGACCGCACCTTCCGCCCCGTGCGCCCCTGGGTGCCTCTCCGACCCCCCGGGCGCCCCCGGCCCCCGCGCCGCCGCCAGCAGACCGTACGCCTCGTCCCGTACGGCCAGTGACTGCTCCACGTCCCGGGCCGCCTCCACCGCCGCGGACAGCGTGCGGTCGCCCAGGGGATGGGCCGAGCGCAGGGCGCCGTACAGGACCCCGCGCACCCGGCGGCGTACGACGACGGGCACCGCGAGGACGGAGCGCAGCCCCTCCGCGGCGACCGCGACGTCGTACTCGTGGCTGATCCGCCGGGACGACGAGTAGTCCGTCACGGCGCACGGCCGGACGAGAGCCACCGCCTTGCCGCCCAGACCATTGCCCGAGGACACCGCGAGCGCGCTCAGGGCGGCCGTCGTCGTGCCGTTCAGCTCGCTGATACGGACCTGCGCGCGGCCCGGTTCGACCAGCCCGCCGAAGGCGACGGCCAGCCCCGTCTCCCGCCGCAGCCGCATCAGCGCGCCGCGCATCTCCACCGCCTCGGCGCCGCCAGTTGCCACGTGCTCGTCCCTTCGCCGTCACGCACCCCCCGTCCGGGGGTAGTGAGACCCGCATCACGGATTACACGATGGGGGAGAGCCGCCCGGCAATGGTCCGGGACCGAGGAGGACAGATGACGACGCCGCCGACGACGCCGGCCCACCCCACGCCCACGGAGAGCTTCCGCGCGGCGCGGGACTTCCTGCTGGCGCACCGCGGGGACTACACCACGGCCTACGAGGGCTTCTCCTGGCCCCGTCCGGAGTACTTCAACTGGGCACTCGACTGGTTCGACGTCATCGCGGCCGGCAACGACCGGACCGCCCTGCACATCGTCGAGGAGGACGGCCGGGAGACGAAGCTGTCCTTCGCCGAGCTGTCCCGCCGCTCCGACCGGGCCGCGGGATGGCTGCGCGAGAAGGGCGTCCGCGCCGGTGACCGCATCCTGGTCATGCTCGGCAACCAGGCCGAGCTGTGGGAGACCGCGCTGGCCGCGATGAAACTGCGCGCCGTGGTCATCCCCGCCACACCCCTGCTGGGCCCGGCCGACCTGCGCGACCGCGTCGAACGGGGGCGGGTTGGGCACGTCGTCGTGCGCGCCGAGGACACGGCCAAGTTCGACGAGGTGCCCGGCGGCTACACACGTATCGCGGTGGGGACGGCCGGGGCGGCGGCAGCCGGCGGGGGTGAACGCGCGGGCTGGCACACCTACGAGGACGTCCGGGACCGGGACTTCGAGCCCTTCACGCCGGACGGCCCCACCCGGGCCGACGACCCGCTGATGCTCTACTTCACCTCGGGCACCACCGCCCGCCCCAAACTCGTCGAGCACACCCATGTCTCGTACCCCGTCGGCCACCTGGCGACCATGTACTGGATCGGCCTCAAGCCCGGTGACGTGCATCTGAACATCGCCTCGCCCGGCTGGGCCAAGCATGCCTGGTCGAACCTCTTCGCCCCCTGGAACGCGGAGGCGACCGTCTTCATCCACCACTACACGCGCTTCGACGCGGGCCGGCTGATGGCGGAGATCGACCGGGTCGGGGTGACGACGTTCTGCGCGCCGCCCACCGTGTGGCGCATGCTCATCCAGGCCGACCTGAGCCGGCTGCGTACGCCCCCGCGCGAGGTCGTCGCCGCCGGTGAACCACTCAATCCCGAGGTCATCGAGCAGGTGCGCAGGGCCTGGGGGGTCACGATCAGGGACGGCTTCGGGCAGACCGAGACGGCCGTCCAGGTGTCCAACAGCCCCGGTCAGCCGCTGAAGACGGGGTCGATGGGACGGCCGAGCCCCGGCTACCGCGTCGAACTGCTCGATCCGGTGACGGGCGCCCCGGGCGCGACGGAGGGCGAGATCGCGCTCGACCTGTCCGTGCGGCCCGTGGGCGTGATGACCGGCTACCACGGCGACCCGGACCGCACGGCCGAGGCGATGGCGGACGGCTACTACCGCACCGGTGACATCGGCTCGCGCGACGCCGAGGGGTACGTCACCTACGTGGGCCGGAGCGACGACGTCTTCAAGGCCAGCGACTACAAGATCAGCCCCTTCGAGCTGGAGAGCGCGCTCCTGGAGCACGAGGCGGTCGCGGAGGCCGCCGTCGTGCCGGCGCCGGACGAACTGCGGCTCGCGGTCCCGATGGCGTACATCGTGCCGGCGGAGGGCTGGGAGCCGGGACCCGACACCGCGAAGGTGCTCTTCGAGCACTCGCGCACGGTCCTCGCCCCGTACAAGCGCATCCGCAGGCTGGAGTTCGGCGAGCTGCCCAAGACCGTGTCCGGGAAGATCCGGCGCATCGAGCTGCGCGAGGCCACGGCGGCGGGTTCAGAGGCCGAGTACCGAGAGGAGGACTTCCGATGACCGATCCGATGACCGATCCGATGGCAGAATCGGTGACCGAATCGGTGACCGATCGGACGCGCACCGAGCTGTCGTACGCGCACGGGGTGAGCGGCACCGGCCTGCTGGGGGACACGATCGGGGCCAACCTCGAACGGGCGGTGGGCCGTTGGCCGGACCGAGAGGTGCTCGTCGACCTGCCCTCGGGGCGGCGCTGGACGTACGCCCGCTTCGCCGCGGACGTCGATCGGCTGGCGTGCGCGCTCCTCGCGAGCGGCGTCGCCAGGGGGGACCGGGTGGGCATCTGGGCGGTCAACTGCCCCGAGTGGGTGCTCGTCCAGTACGCCACCGCCCGCATCGGCGCGGTCATGGTGAACATCAACCCGGCGTACCGCACCCACGAGGTCGAGTACGTCCTCAAGCAGGCAGGCATCTCACTGCTCTTCGCCTCCCTCGGTCACAAGGCGAGCGACTACCGGGCGATGGTCGGCCAAGTACGCGGCGGATGCCCGGATTTGCGGGAGACGGTGTACGTCGGCGACGCGACCTGGGACGCGCTGCTGGACCGCGCCACGCCGGAACTGCACGCCCAACTCGCGGTGGTCGCAGGCGAGTTGTCCTGCGACGACCCGATCAACATCCAGTACACGTCGGGTACGACCGGGTTCCCCAAGGGTGCGACCCTCTCCCACCACAACATCCTCAACAACGGCTATTTCGTGGGCGAGTCGATCGCCTACACCGAGCGGGACCGCATCTGCGTACCGGTGCCGTTCTACCACTGCTTCGGCATGGTGATGGGCAACATCGCCGCCACTTCGCACGGTGCCTGCATCGTCATCCCCGCGCCCTCCTTCGAACCCGCGTCGACGCTCCGGGCGGTGCAGGAGGAGCACTGCACCTCGCTGTACGGCGTACCGACGATGTTCATCGCGGAGCTGAACCTCCCGGACTTCGCGGAGTACGACCTCTCCTCCCTGCGGACCGGCATCATGGCGGGCTCGCCCTGCCCGGTCGAGGTGATGAAACGGGTGGTCGCCGAGATGCACATGGCGGAGGTGTCCATCTGTTACGGCATGACCGAGACCTCGCCCGTGTCCCTCCAGACGCGCCGCGACGACGACCTGGAGCACCGCACCGGGACGGTCGGGCGCGTCCTGCCGCACATCGAGGTCAAGGTGGTCGACCCGGCGACCGGGGTGACGCTGCCGCGCGGCTCCTCGGGCGAGCTGTGCACCCGGGGGTACAGCGTGATGCTGGGCTACTGGGACGAGCCCGGGAAGACCGCCGAGGCCGTCGACGCCGGGCGGTGGATGCACACCGGCGACCTCGCGTCGATGCTCGACGACGGATACGTGCGGATCGTCGGCCGGATCAAGGACATGATCATCCGGGGCGGCGAGAACATCTACCCGCGCGAGATCGAGGAGTTCCTGTACGCGCACCCGAAGATCGCCGACGTACAGGTGGTCGGCGTGGCCCACGAGCGGTACGGCGAGGAGGTGCTCGCCTGCGTCATCCCCCGCGACCCCGACGACCCGCCGACACTGGCGGAACTGCGCTCCTTCTGCGAGAACCGACTGGCCCATTACAAGGCACCCAGCCACCTGCGCGTCATGGAGTCCTTCCCGATGACGGTCTCGGGAAAGGTACGCAAGATCGAACTCCGCGAGCAGTACGGCCGACCGAGCTAGGGCCCCCGAAGGGGCGCGGGGAACTGCGCGCTCGGCCGCGGCGAACCCGCACTCCCTGGGAGCGTGTACGGGGGCTGACCCGCGACGGTTCGGGGCCGGGTGGGCCGGGCGTCCTGACGTCGGCCGTTCACCCCCTACCAAGGTCTTGCTCCGTGCCCGTCGGCGCCGGCCCGGTGGCCGTCCGGACCGGCGGGTGGGGCGACCTCACGCAGGGGCGCCGAGCGGTGGGTGCGCGAGTACGTGGGGCTTGTACTCGACCAGCTGGATGCGGCCGTCGAAGGTGCGGTGCTCGGTCATCTCCAGGGCAACGTCCGGATAGCTGTCGTAGATGCGTTCCTCGCCCGTGGCCCCGGTGATCACCGGGAACATCACGACCCGGAAGCGGTCGACGAGTCCGGCTCGCAGCAGGGACCGGCACAGGCTGAGGCTGCCGATCGTGCTGAGGAGCCCCGAGCCGTTCGACTTCAGGGCGCGGACCGCCTCGACGGCGTCGTCGCGGACGAGCGTGGAGTTGGCCCACGCCAGTGGCTCCTTGAGCGAGGAGGAGAACACCACCTTGGGCGCTTGCGTGAGCTCGTCGACGGATGCCTCCTCCTCGGGCCTGAACTCGTCCTGGCCGGTCGGGACCTCGCCCGCGGCGAAGCCCGACATCAGGCGGTAGGTGTTCGCTCCCATCAGGTAGGTGACCTCGGGCTGTTCGCCGAGCCACGCGAGGTACTCCGGGCCCTCCAGACCCCAGAACCCGGGCCACCCCTGTCCCGACGCACAGCCGTCGAGGGAGGTGATGAAGTCGACGAGAAGCTCCGACATGGCGCTGTCCTTTCCTCGGGTGTCACAAGCTTGGACCGGCCGGGAGCGGCAAACTCATCGGCCGCGCTGTCGAGCAATGAGGAAACGGCCCAGGCCGACCATCACGCTCAGCCACACGCGGGCCCATGCCCCCCGCCTATGCCCGTGACCCCTGCACCGGAGGGTGCCTCGCGCTTCCACCCGCCCCCCGAACACCCCCACGCGCTCACTCACACGTGTCTCGAACAGCCGGTTTGTCGACGCGATGAGGACTACAACGGGTCACTTCGGCGGTCGCGCGACCGCAGGTTCGGCGGGGGAGTGGTGGGATGCGAGTCGGATGGCACAGCGCGCAGGCGCGCAGACGCCTGTGGTTCGCCGTGTGCGCGGTGGCACTCGCGGCACTGGCCGCGATCCTGCGCTTCTGGTGGCAGGACTCCGCCACCGCCGGCGTCCTGCTGACGGCGCTCGGCGCCTTCATGTCGGTCGCGGCGCTGATGGCCGACGTACTGCGCGGCGACACCACCCCGCGCCCGGACGGCGACGGGGCACACCGGCGCCGGGCCGTCGAGGCGCTCGCCGAGGCCGTACGGGAACAGTGGGCGGCCGAGGCGCGGCTGCGGCGCCTCCAGGACCCGGCGCCGCTGGAGGTGGACTGGACCCTCGCGGACCGCCGCCTGGCCGACCATCCGTACAACATCCCGCCCGGCACCGTGCTGCCGCACCCGCGTGCGGGCGGCGACACCGGCACCGCGGATCCGGTCACGGCAGAGCCGGTCACCGCGGATCCGGCCGCCCCTGATCCGGCCGCCGCGCCGCCGGACCGGCGCGTCGTGGTCCTGGGCGAGCCCGGATCGGGCAAGAGCGTGCTGGCGATGCGGTACGTCCTCGACCGCCTCGCGGCCCGCCAGGAGGGCGGACCGGTCCCGGTGATCTTCCCGCTCGCCTCGTGGGACCCCCTGCGCTCACCGCTGCGCGACTGGCTCGCGGCCCGGCTCGCCGCCGACTACCGGCCGCTGGCCGCGCAGGCGGACGACCGGCGCACCCTGGCACGCGTCCTGGTCGACACGGGCCTGGTGGCACCGGTCCTCGACGGTTTCGACGAACTGCCCCGCCCCGCCCGCGCGATGGCCGTACGCCGGATCAACGCCGAACTCGACCCGGGCGCACCGCTGATGCTGACCAGCAGGGGTGACGCCTGGGCCGCCGCGGTGGACGAGGGCGACGTACTCACCGGGGCCGAGGTGGTGGAGCTGCGGCCCCTGGACCTCGTACGGGCCGGGGCGTATCTGGAACGCTCGGCGCGGCCGTTGGGCGCGACGGCGGACGGCGTTCCGCACACCGTGTGGACACCGGTGCTGCGGAAACTGGCGGAGTGCCCCGACCTGCCGCTGACGAAGGCGCTCACCACACCGCTGATGGTCGCCCTGGCCCGCACGGTCCACGGGGACACCTCCCGCGACCCCGCGCCGCTGCTCGACGCACGGCGCTTTCCCACGGTGGCGGCGGTGGAGGGGCACCTCCTGGAGGCGTTCGTACCGGCGGCGTTCGCGGACGCCGGACCGAGGGCCGCCGCCGACGCCACGCGCCGGCTGACCGTGCTGGCCCGGGGCCTGCACCGCCGTGGCACGGGCCGGCTGGCCTGGTGGGAGCTGGAGTCGCTGGTGCCGCGGACCCTCGCGCTGTACGCGCCGGGCCTGCTGGCTCTCGCCGTGCTGTCCATACTGCTGCTGCCGGTGACCCTCGTCCGTGCGGTCGGCGATCTGGCAAGACTTGAGGACGTGCTGTCCCTGGTCGCCCTGCTCATCGGCCAGACCCTGGGGTTCGCGTTCGGCGTCCGCTACCTGCTGCCGGCCGGGTGGCACGGCAGAGACCGGCGCGGTCCGGACCGGCCGGGCCCGGACTGGCGAGGTCCGGAGCGGCGCCGCACGCACCGGCGCTTCCGGCGGCACCAGGCGCTCGTCACCACCGGGGTGAGCGCCTTGATGTGGGCCGGGTTCGCGTACTTCGACGATCTGCGCTTCGGGTTCCGCTTCGGCGGGGTCACCGACGGCTGGATGCCGGATCTGTTCGGCGGATTCCTGTTCTCGCAGTTGTTCACCCTGTTCCTCGGCATCGCGGGACTCACCCGCCGCCCGACCCCGCTCGGACTGCCCTGGAGCGGGGTCATGAGCCGGACGGCGGCCCGGCTGGGCGGGGCCGCGCTGGCGGTGGGCGGGACGGTCACGGCGGGCGTGGCCCTGCTGGGCCGGGAGGGCAACCCGTGGACCGTGCTGCTCGGCACCACCTGCGCGGCGGCGGGCACGGCCCTGACGGCGAGCGGCACGCACCGGGGCGGCCAGGACGGGGCGCACACCCCGCGTGCCGGGCGGATCGCGCGCCGGTTCGTGCCGGGCACGGTCAGGGGAACCGCCGCGGCGATGCTGATCGGGATGGCCTCCTGCACGGCGGGAGGATTCGCGGCGGTGGGCGTGACCGCGCTCAAGTCCCGTACGGCGGCGGACCTGACGGACCGGGAGATCGACGGCTGGTACTTCTCCGAGCGGGCGGGAGTGCGCAGCGCCGTCACGGAACGGACCCTGCGGGGCGGTCTGCTGCTGCCCGGGGACGGCGCGCGCCCGGTGGCCTTCGCCGGGACGGCCCGGCCGCCGAACTGCACGATGCCGCTGCTGCCTCGGCGCCGGTGCGTGGACTTCGTGTCACGGCGGACGGTCTTCGAGTCGCGGGGCGGCGACGTGGTCGCGCGCATCACCCCGGGCGCCGGGCCGTCCACGACAGCGGTCCACCCGACGAACCTGCGGTCGGTCCTGCCGGAGGAGGGCCGGGACTGGCTGACCCAGGGGCCGGCGGCGGGCGTACTGGCCCGCGATCTGCCGCCGGTCCTGGTCGCGGGGCTGCTCATCGGAGTGGTGGGCGGCTGTGTGTGCGGGGTCTACCGGGCGCTGAGCGTGCCGTCCGACCTGATGCGCGCGGCGAGTCCCGGCCTCTCGCTGCGCACCGACCGGACCGCGTCCCTGACCCGGGGCGGGATGGTGGCCCTGCTCGTGGCCTGTGTCTGTGTGCCCGTCGTGGCGACGCCCGGTGACTGGGGCGGCCTGGTGCACCTGGGGACGCAGCTGTGGCTGCCGCTGGGTACGGCGGCCCTGGCGTTGAGCGCCTGGGGCCGCTTCCTGGTCGCGCGCGGCTGGCTGGCGGTGACCGGGCAGCTGCCGTGGCGGCTGATGGCGTTCCTGGACGAGGCACACCAGCGGGGCGTGCTGCGCCAGTCGGGGGCGGGATTCGAGTTCCGCCACCTGAGGCTCCAGGCGCAGCTCGCCACCGGGCCGCCGGCGGACGTGGTGGCGGCCCGGCCACCAGGACCCAGCGGTGTCCCGGAGACGCCGGACGCCCCGGAGACGCCGGACGCCCCGGAGATGGACGAGGGCTCCGACATCCACCACCGCACGCCCTAGACGTGCCGCCCGGGCTGCTCCATCGGCAGATACATGCACACCCGGGGCCGGCGGTCGAGGCCCTGCTCGGCCTCCCCGGCGCGGACTCTCCGCAGGCCCGGGGTGAGGTCGGCCTCCGGCAGGACACGGAAGCCGAGCCGCTCGTAGTAGGGCGCGTTCCACGGGACCTCGGAGAACGTGGTCAGCGTGAGTCCGGTCAGCCCCTGCTCCAGCGCGCGCTCGGCGGCGTACGCGATCAGGGTCCGGCCCACCCCCTGGTGCGCGGCGTCCGGGTGGACGGAGACCTGCTCGATGTGGAAGGCGCCGTCCAGGGGCTCACCGATCAGGTAGGCGACGAGCCGCCCCCTGGCGTCCTCGGCGACCCAGGCGTGGCCCGCCTTGCGGAAGCGTTCCAGGACGTCGAGCGCGGGCGGTTCGTCGTCGGCGATCTCCGGCATGCCGAAGATACGGAAGGGTTCGCCCGCGGCACGTTCGATGTCCTGGAGCAGCGGGAGGTCGGCGGAAGTGGCCGCTCTGACGGTCATGGGGTCAAGTATGCGACTGCTTTGCCGAGTTGAGGCGATCACGCGCCGGTCGCGACGAGATCGTCGGCGAGGCTGTTCGCCGGCTGCGGGGTGCCGGTGAGATCCAGTACGAACAGGGGGACGCCCAGTGAGTCGGCGCGGGCGCGGGCGTCCTTCTCGTAACCGGCCAGCGAGAAGTAGACGCAGCCGGACGACTCCGTCATCGCCGTCAGCCACAGGCACTCCACGTCCCGGAGGGAGGCCGGGCGCACGGTCGGGTCCACCTGGGCGACCATTCCGCGGGCCGCGAGCCCTATGCCGGAGGGTGGCCGCTGGTCGGCCCGCCGGATGTCCCGGTAGCCGAGCCAGCGCAGATACAGCGCGGCGGCGGTCACGGCGTCCCGGGCGGTACGGATGGTCACCGGCTGGAACGCGGGGCGGGGCGCCGGTTCGGTACGGGGGAGGGGGAGCGAGACGGCGGCGGGGAGACGCCGTGCCCGAGGCTTCGCCGGACGGCGCCCCGCCCCTTCGGGGCCGGCTGTCGGCGGCGAGGCGCTGTCGGACCCCTCAACGCCACCGCCGTCCGAGCGGCCCGACCCGCCCGAACGACCTGAGCCGCCCGGGCCGACAGTGCGGCCCGAGCTGCCCGGACCGTCCAAGCCGTCCGAACCGCCCGGGCCGACAGGGGTGTCTGGGCCATCCGAACTGCCCCAGCTGGCTGGACCGACCGAGCCGTCCGGTCCGCCCGGACCGACAAGGCTGTCCGAGCCATCCGGGCCGCCCGAGCCATCCGGGCCGCCCGAGCCGGCCGGAGCGACCAAGCCATCCGAGCGGCCCGGACCGACTAAGCCATCCGGGCCGTCATGGCCGACCAGGCCGAGCGGGCCGTCCGGGCCATCCGGGCCGAGCGGGCCGTGCGAGCCGTCCGGGCCGTCATCGTCGTCGGTGCCGCAGGCGTGTGCTTCGGCGTCGACGCACGGACACGCGCCGGTTCCGCCGGGCCCTGTCCCGCCACGTCCGGCCTCGGTGGGACCGGGCGTACCGGGGCCGGGCGTACCGAGGCCCGTGGCGGCGGGGCCGGTCCCGGTCCGGTCGGGCGTAGCGGGACCGTGGTGGGCGGCCCCGGCCCCGGGCCCGGCCCCGGGCCCGGCCACCGGTACCCGCAGCACCGTCCCGCACGGGCAGCCGAGTTCCGGTCGCGGCCACTGGTCCGCGCGCCCGCAGGTCGCACAGGGGATCGTCACCCAGCCCTCGTCCCAGGTGTGGTGGGTGACGGACTCGGGGACCGCCCGCGAGTCCAGCGCGGGAGTGACCGGCGCACCGCACGCGCACGGATACGTCGGCGCCGCATAGACATGCTCGCGCCGACAGGCCGGACACGTCACCGGCACGCTCTCGGCCATGACTCTCCCCAGAACATGTGACACCGAACCGCAGGGGGGCTGCTCCTCCATCGTCCTCCGGAACGCCGTCCTCCGGCAGGGAATCGATCGGACGCCCCGCGATTCGGCGCGCCCGCGGCCCTGCCTCCCGCTCTTGACGCCCTCCGGGCTCCCACCTACATTGTTTCCAGATAGTAGAAGTTAGTTTCCGTAATACGGAATTTGAAGCTCTCCGCGGGGCGCGACGGGAGCCCGAATCCGGCAGCCGAAGCAGGAGTACGCAATGGCCCGTATGACCGCTGCCCGCGCGGCAGTCGAAATCCTCAAGCGCGAGGGCGTCACCAACGCGTTCGGTGTCCCGGGCGCGGCGATCAACCCCTTCTACGCGGCGCTCAAGGCATCCGGCGGTATCGGCCACACCCTGGCCCGCCATGTCGAGGGCGCCTCCCACATGGCGGAGGGGTACACCCGCACCGCGCCCGGCAACATCGGCGTGTGCATCGGGACGTCAGGACCCGCCGGCACCGACATGATCACCGGTCTGTACTCCGCGACCGGCGACTCCATCCCGATCCTGTGCGTCACGGGACAGGCCCCGACCGCCGTGATCCACAAGGAGGACTTCCAGGCCGTGGACATCGCGTCGATCGCCAGGCCGGTCGCCAAGATGGCGGTCACCGTGCTGGAGGCCGCCCAGGTCCCGGGCGTCTTCCAGCAGGCGTTCCATCTGATGCGCTCGGCCCGGCCGGGCCCGGTCCTCATCGACCTGCCCATCGACGTCCAGCTCACGGAGATCGAGTTCGACCCGGAGACGTACGAGCCGCTGCCGGTCTACAAGCCCGCCGCGACCCGCGCCCAGGTCGAGAAGGCGATCGCGCTGCTGAACGAGTCCGAGCGGCCGCTGATCGTCGCGGGCGGCGGCGTCATCAACGCCGACGCCTCCGAACTCCTCGTGGAATTCGCCGAGTTGACCGGCGTTCCGGTGGTCCCCACCCTCATGGGCTGGGGCACCCTCCCCGACGACCATGAGCTGAACGCCGGCATGGTGGGCCTGCAGACCTCGCACCGCTACGGCAACGCGACCTTCCTGGAGTCCGACTTCGTCCTCGGCATCGGCAACCGCTGGGCCAACCGCCACACCGGAAAACTGGACGTCTACACGGCCGGACGCACGTTCGTGCACGTCGACATCGAGCCCACCCAGATCGGCAAGATCTTCGCCCCGGACTTCGGCATCGCGTCCGACGCGAAGGCCGCGCTGGAGCTGTTCGTGGCGGTGGCGGGGGAGTTGAAGGCCGAGGGCCGGCTGCCGGACCGGTCCGCGTGGGCCCAGGCCGCCCAGGAGAAGAAGGCGTCCCTTCAGCGGCGTACGCACTTCGACGACATCCCCATCAAGCCGCAGCGGGTCTACGAGGAGATGAACAAGGCCTTCGGCCCGGAGACGCGGTACGTCACCACCATCGGCCTCTCCCAGATCGCCGGCGCGCAGATGCTGCATGTCTACCGACCCCGGCACTGGATCAACTGCGGCCAGGCGGGCCCCCTCGGCTGGACCGTTCCGGCCGCGCTCGGCGTCGCCAAGGCCGATCCCGGGGCACAGGTGGTCGCGCTCTCCGGCGACTACGACTTCCAGTTCATGATCGAGGAACTGGCCGTCGGGGCACAGCACCGGATCCCGTACGTCCATGTGCTCGTCAACAACGCCTACCTGGGCCTCATCCGGCAGGCCCAGCGGGGGTTCGACATCGACTTCCAGGTCAATCTGGAGTTCGAGAACATCAACTCGCCCGAGCTGGGTGTGTACGGGGTCGACCACGTCAAGGTCGTCGAGGGGCTCGGCTGCAAGGCGATCCGGGTGACCGACCCGAGCGAGCTGGGCGCCGCCTTCGAGCAGGCGAAGAAGCTGGCCGCCGAGTTCCAGGTCCCGGTGGTCGTCGAGGCGATCCTGGAGCGCGTCACCAACATCTCGATGTCCACGACCAACGACATCGGCAATGTCGTGGAGTTCGAGGAGATCGCGACCGAGCCGGGCCACGCGCCGACCTCCATCAGGACCCTCAAGGTCTGACCGACCCCGACAAGCCGAGGCCCCGTCCTGAGTCATCAGGACGGGGCCTCGCGCCGTGCTCAGTACCGGCCGCCCCCGCCGCGACCCGAGCCGAACCCGGCGCCCCCGTGCTTTCCCCCGTACTCCGCCCCGCACTTCCCCCCCCCGTACCCCCCGAGTGGCGCGTCGGGTGGGGCGGACGTCATCGCGGCAGGTGGCCCGCCCCGCGACTGCGCCGCGTACGGCTCGTGCCGACACCTCAACCGACTGCCCATGCGTCCCACCCCCGTTTCAGGACCAGCCCGCGGTGTACTTCCCAGGGGGGCCCGCCGCCCCCGTGCCGGCGGGCCCCATGTGCTGAGAATGTGCCCAACAGCACGGTGAGTTGAAGCCTCAAGGGCCATGTTCAGAGGTTGATTTGAGGGTGCCGTAGCCGCCGTACGCCCACAGACGTACTGCCGCGGGCATATGTGCGGACGCCGAAGAGCGCCGAGTACGGGACCGTCCGTACTCGGCGCTCGCTCTTCGGCCTCGACGCTCGTGGGCCTCGGCTCGCAGCCGGGCTTCGGCTCGTAGTCGGGCTTCGGCTCTCGGCCGGAATCCGGTTCTCGGCCGGGACCGCGGCGGTGTGACGGTACCGGGGCTTCCCTTCCCTCATGTCGAGAGGGAGGCACCGGGACCTTCACCACCGCACTGGCGTGCACACCGCCGCGGCCCTCGCCCTGCCCGCTCGTTCCGTGGACTACCCCTCATCCGGGTCCACGGTCCTCGCGGGCGATGCGCCCGGGGCATGACCTCCCGTCAGACTCCAGGCGCAGCTCAGGAGTTGTTGGTGCCGGGCGGCGCCGCCGCTTGGGCGCGACAGGACAGGTGTCAGCGCCGGCGCCGCCCGGGTCTGTGGGGGCGGGCGGTCAGACCCGCGCGCCGGAGAGGCGCTCCACCGCGCGCAGCAGCGCGGAGTGGTCCAGGCCGCCGTCGCCCTGTGTGCGCAGGGAGGCGACGAGCTGGGCGACCACGGCGCCGACGGGCAGCGCGGCACCGACGTTGCGGGCGGCGTCCGTGACGATGCCCATGTCCTTGTGGTGCAGGTCGATCCGGAAGCCCGGCTTGAAGTCGCGGTTCAGGAAGTTGTCCTTCTTGCGGGTCAGTACGGTCGAACCGGCGAGGCCGCCGTTCAGCACGTCCAGGGCCGCCTTCAGGTCGACGCCCGACTTCTCCAGGAAGACCACGGCCTCGGCGCACGCCTGGATGTTCACGGCGACGATCAGCTGGTTCGCGGCCTTCACGGTCTGGCCGGCGCCGTGCGGACCGCACAGCACGACGGTCCTGCCGAGCGCTTCGAAGATCGGCTCGGCCTGGTTGAAGTCGGCCTGCTCGCCGCCGACCATGATGGACAGCACGGCCTCGACCGCGCCCGCCTCGCCGCCGGACACCGGGGCGTCCAGGACCCGGATGCCCTTGTCCTTCGCCGCCTCGGCCAGGTCCACGGAGGTCTGCGGGGTGATGGAGGACATGTCGATCAGGAGGGCGCCGGACCGCGCGTTCTCCAGGATGCCGTCGGGCCCGTACGCGATGGCCTCGACCTGCGGGGAGGCGGGCACCATCGTGATCACGACGTCGGCGTCCCGTACGGCCTCGGCTATCGAGCCGGCCGCGGTGCCGCCCGCGGCGGTCAGCCGGTCCAGCTTGTCCTGCTCCAGGGTGAACCCGGTGACGTCGTACCCGGCCTTGATCAGGTTCTCCGACATGGGGGAGCCCATGATGCCGAGGCCGATCCAGGCGATCGTCGGCCGGGACGCGTGGGAACTGTCGGCAAGGTTGCTCATGGTGAGGGTGCCTCTCTGCACGCTGTGCTACGTCAACTGCTCGGCTGTGTAAGGGAGTTGCCGCTCATCGGGTGACGCGGGCGGCGCGGGCCCCGCGGGGGAGCCAGTCGAAGGAGTCGGCGCTCGGCCGGTCACCCGGCTTGTACTCCAGACCGACCCAGCCCTCGTACCCCTGCTTGCGCAGCAGGCCGAGCAGCTCCGCCAGCGGGAGCGTGCCGGTGCCGGGCGCGCCACGGCCCGGGTTGTCGGCGATCTGGACATGGCCGGTCCTGGCGGCGTACCGCTCGATCACCGACGGCAGGTCCTCGCCGTTCATGGACAGGTGGTAGAGGTCCATCAGGAACCTGGCGTTGCCCAGTCCCGTCGCCTCGTTCACCCTGTCGACGACGGCGATCCCGGCCTCGGCGCTCACCAGCGGATAGAGCGGCGACTCCGGCTTGTTGAGCGTCTCGATCAGCAGGACCGCACCGACGCGGTCCGCCGCGCGGGCCGCCAGTACGAGGTTCTCCAGGGCCAGTTCGTCCTGCTCGGCCGGGTCGACGCCCTCGACGCGGTTGCCGTACAGGGCGTTGAGGGCCGTGCAGCCCAGTGACCGTGCGAAGTCCGCGGCCACGTCGATGTTCGCGCGGAACCGCTCGGACTCCCGGCCCGGAACCGACAGCGCGCCCCGGTCCGGGCCCGGCAGCTGCCCGGCGTAGAAGTTGAGGCCCGTGAGCTGTATGCCCGCGTCCTCGATCGCCTTCTTCAGGGCGTCGAGCTCCGCCCGACCGGGGGTGGGGGTGTCGGTCCACGGCCACCAGAGCTCGACCGCGGTGAAGCCCGCCGCGGCGGCGGCCGCGGGGCGCTCCAGGAGCGGCAGCTCGGTGAAGAGGATCGACAGGTTGACGTTGAAGCGCTGCTCTGCGGCTGCATCCATCGAGAAACCGGGCATATGGGTCGGCGCTCCCTTCCGTGGCGAGTGGGGCCGGGTGGCTGGGCCTGCAGTACAAGTTCCGTATTGCGGAAGTTTATTTCTGCTTGATGGAAAGGCTGCCTTCGTGGCGGAACCTTGTCAAGGGGGGCCGGCGGGAAAAGCGCGGGTGTCCGGGCCGAGGTCCGGGTCCCGTTCGGCGGCCGGGAGGCGGATCCCGGGTGGGCTAGGGTCGCCTTCTGGTCGGCCGGGCCTGGGCCGTCGCAGACACGGACCGACGCGATGCCATGGGGGCACAGTGCGCTTGCGAGTGGAGTTCACCACCGAACCCTTCGACCTCGACGAGGCGCCGCCGCACGCGCTGGTCGCCCGCGAGGTCATCGAGGCGGCCGAACTGGACTCGGTCGACGTCGGCCCGTTCGGCAACACCGCCGAGGGCGGGGCGGATTCGGTGCTCACCGCGGTCGACGCGCTGTTGCGCAAGGCCCTGGACGCGGGCGCCACCCGGGTCTCGTTGCAGCTCAACGTGATCGGGGAGGAGGGCCGGTGACCCGGTCCGCGGACGGCCCCTTCGTGTCGGCCGTCAAGCCGCTGGTCGACGCCATGGGCGCCGAGATGCTCCCCGCCGACCAGGCCGGACCCGACGACGTGGTGCTCTCCTGGGAGGGCGTGGACGTCGTGGCCGTCCGCCTGCCGCAGCTCGCCGACTCGCTGGACCACATCCTGGCCGCCCTGGAGCGCAAGCGCGGCAAGCCCCTCGCGGAGCTGGACCGCAAGGCCAAGCAGGAGGTCGTACGGATACTTGAGGCGCGCGGGGCCTTCTCCGTACGGCACGGCGTGGAGACCGTGGCGGGAGCGCTGGGCGTCTCACGGTTCACCGTTTACAACTACCTCAACCGCGAGAAGGACGCCTGAGCTGGGAGAAGGGTGACTGAGCTGGGAGAAGGCGCCTGGGTCGGGATCGCGGCGGCCGGGCGGAGAGCGCCTTCGTTACCTGGATTTTTCAACAAAGTGTTGACGTGGTGTTTCCGAGGGCGTTAGCTGACCGCAGCCCGTCCAGCACAAGGCCACGGAGGCTTCCCGTGACTTCGAGTACGACGACACCCGGCGGCCTCGCCCGGTTCAACACCCTGGAGGAACCCGCGGCCCGCGCCGCCCTCCACGAGCTGTGCGCCTCGGCGACCTGGGCGCACAAACTGCTCACCGGCCGCCCGTACGCCACCGGGGACGACCTCTTCGCGCGGAGCGACGCCGCCACGGCCGACCTGACCGACGCCGACCTGGCGGAGGCGATGGCCGGCCACCCGCCGATCGGACGCCCCGAGCCGGGCGACCCGACCTCCTCCCGCGAACAGCGCGGAATGGCCGGCGCCTCCGACGCACTCAGGGCGGAGATGCTGGAACTGAACCTGGCGTACCAGGAGAGGTTCGGCCATGTCTTCCTGATCTGCGCGACCGGCCGCACCGGCGAACAGATGCGTGACGCGCTCAAGGAGCGCATCGGCAACACGCCCGCACAGGAGCGCGAGATCGTGCGCACCGAACTGGGCAGGATCAACCGCATCCGGCTCGCCCCACTCGTCGAAGAGGACGCACCCGCATGACCACCGAGACCACCGTCGCCGTCACTCCTGCCGCGTCCGTGTCCACGCACATCCTGGACACCAGCGTCGGCCGCCCCGCCGCGGGAGTCGCCGTCCTGCTCGCGGCCCGTGACGGCCGTGGCGCGGAGTGGCAGGCGCTCGGCGGCTCCGCGACCGACGCGGACGGCCGGTGCAAGGACCTGCCGGCCCTGCCGGAGGGCACCACACACGTACGGCTCGACTTCGCCGTCGAGGCGTACTTCGAGAAGAAGCCCGTGAAAGAACAGGCCGAGGCGCAGCAGGACGCCCCCGCGAACCGGGACAGCGGTGCCGCACAGGTGTTCTTCCCCGAGGTGGCGATCACGTTCGCCGTCAGCCCGGGGGAGCACTATCACGTACCGCTGCTGCTCAACCCGTTCGGCTACTCCGTTTACCGAGGGAGCTAGCAGACATGACCACCCATCCCCGTTCTGCCCGTCCGGCGGTCCTGGCCCAGAACCAGTACGGCAAGGCCGAGAACCGCGTCGTCAGGATCACCCGGGACGGCGCCACCCACCACATCAAGGACCTGAACGTCTCCGTCGCCCTCAGCGGTGACATGGAGGAGGTCCACTACTCGGGTTCCAACGCGAACGTCCTGCCGACGGACACCACCAAGAACACGGTGTACGCCTTCGCCAAGGAGCACGGCATCGAGTCCGCCGAGCAGTTCGGCATCCACCTCGCCCGGCACTTCGTGACCTCGCAGGAACCCATCAGGACCGCGCGGATCCGCGTGGAGGAGTACTCCTGGGAGCGGATAGGGACCTCGGAGACCGGGACCTCCGAGGCGGACCCGGCGTCCGCCGGCGCGGCAGAGGGCGGACACTCCTTCGCCCGCAAGGGTCAGGAGACACGCGTCACGCAGATCACGTACGACGGCTCCTCGTGGGAGGTCGTCTCCGGCCTCAAGGACCTGGTCGTACTGAACTCGACGAACTCCGAATTCTGGGGCTACGTCAAGGACAAGTACACGACGCTGAAAGAGGCGTACGACCGCATCCTCGCCACCGAGGTCTCCGCGCGCTGGCGGTTCAACTGGACCGACGACGAGCAGCCGATGCCCGACTGGGAGGAGTCCTACGCACAGGTGCGCGGGCACATGCTCCAGGCCTTCGCGCAGACCTACTCGCTCTCGCTGCAGCAGACCCTCTACCAGATGGGCGCGCGGATCATCGAGCACCGCGACGAGATCGACGAGGTCCGCTTCTCACTGCCGAACAAGCACCACTTCCTCGTCGACCTGGAGCCGTTCGGCCTCAAGAACGACAACGAGGTGTACTTCGCCGCCGACCGGCCGTACGGCCTGATCGAGGCGACGATCCTGCGGGACGGCTGCGAGGCGCTCATCCCGGTGGACCTCAGCAACCTCTGACACACCTGCCTCGGTGAGCAACTCCCCCTACCAGCAACCCTTTTCGGCACGGCAGAAGGACGAACCATGGCAGCAGACCGACGGATCGTCATCGAGAACTGTTCGATCGCGACCGTGGACGCCGACGACACCGAGTACACGTCGGGCCACCTGGTCCTGGCGGGCGACCGCATCGAGTCGCTGGGCGCGGGCAGGGCCCCCGAGGGGCTGGCGAACGTCGTACGCCGGATCGACGCGACCGGCCACCTCGTCACCCCGGGCCTGGTCAACACCCATCACCACTTCTACCAGTGGATCACCCGCGGCCTCGCCACGGACCACAACCTCTTCGACTGGCTCGTCGCCCTGTACCCGACCTGGGCGCGCATCGACGAGCGCATGACGTACGCGGCGGCCCAGGGCTCCCTCGGCATGATGGCCCGCGGCGGAGTCACCACCGCCATGGACCATCACTACGTGTTCCCCAAGGGCTCGGGCGACCTGTCCGGTTCGATCATCCGTGCCGCACGTGAGACGGGCGTCCGCTTCACCCTGGCCCGGGGCTCCATGGACCGCAGCGAGAAGGACGGCGGACTGCCGCCGGACTTCGCCGTCGAAACACTCGAAGGCGCCCTCGCCGCCACCGAGGCGACCGTCGACGAACACCACGACGCCTCCTTCGGTGCCATGACCCAGGTGGCGGTCGCGCCCTGCTCGCCCTTCTCCGTGTCCACCGAACTCATGCGACAGGGCGCCGAGTTGGCCCGCCGCAAGGGGGTACGGCTGCACACGCACGGATCGGAGACGGTCGAGGAGGAGCAGTTCTGCAAGGAGCTGTTCGGCATGGGCCCGACCGACTACTTCGAGTCGACCGGCTGGCTCGGCGAGGACGTGTGGATGGCCCACTGCGTCCACATGAACGACTCCGACATCGCCGCCTTCGCCCGTACGAGGACCGGGGTGGCCCACTGCCCGTCGTCCAACGCCCGTCTGGCGGCAGGGATCGCGCGGGTGCCCGACATGCTCGCGGCCGGCGTCCCCGTCGGCCTCGGCGTCGACGGCACGGCGTCCAACGAGTCCGGCGAACTGCACACCGAACTGCGCAACGCGCTGCTCGTCAACCGCCTCGGCGCCCACCGCGAAGCCGCCCTGAACGCCCGTCAGGCGCTGCGCCTCGGTACCTACGGCGGGGCCCAGGTCCTGGGCCGCGCAGCGGAGATCGGCTCCCTGGAACCGGGCAAGCTCGCCGACCTGGTGCTGTGGAAAATGGACACCTTGGCCCACGCGTCGATCGCCGACCCGGTCATCGCACTCGTCCTCGGCGCGGCGGCGCCGGTCACCGCCTCCTTCGTGGGCGGTGAGCAGATCGTCGAGAACGGCCGGCTGCTGCACGTCGACGAGGACGCGATCGCCCGCTCCACGCGGGACGAGGCCCAGCGCCTCGCGAGGATCGCCGCGCGGGCCTGACCTCGCCCCGCCCAAGACCTCCGGCCGAGGGGGACGGCCCTCGGCCGGTGGCCGTGGACCCGAACGGGGTCCGCGGTGACCGTCTCCGGGGCGCGCGCACGAACTGGCCGCGCCCCGGAACGGTCCACTTCCGTCACACCCTGCTGCACCCGTGCACCCCCGCATGCCCCCGCCACGCCCCCTCCGTGACGGACACCGTCCCGCCAGAAAAAAAGACCTCCCTGACACCCACGTCAACGCCGACGTGTACCCGACCGGAGGAGCCGCCGTGGCTGCCCAGCACATGCCCAGCAGTACGGACGTAAGCGCAACCGGCCCTGAAAAAAACCCGGTTGACCAGAAACTCCCCGCCCTGAAGATGGCGACCAGCGGTCTGCAGCACGTGGCCGCCATGTACGCGGGAGTGGTCGCCCCACCCCTGATCGTCGGCGCGGCCGTGGGCCTGACCGCGACCGAACTGACCTTCCTCACCGGCGCCTGTCTGTTCACCGCGGGACTCGCCACCTTCCTGCAGACCCTCGGCATCTGGAAGATCGGCGCCCGCCTGCCCTTCGTCAACGGCGTCACCTTCGCCGGAGTCGCCCCGATGATCGCGGTCGTCAACTCCACCGACGACAAGCGCGACGCCCTGCCGGTCATCTTCGGCGCCGTCATCGTGGCGGGTGTACTGGGCTTCCTCGCCGCCCCCTTCTTCAGCAAGGCGGTCCGCTTCTTCCCGCCCGTGGTCACCGGCACGGTCATCACCCTCATCGGCATATCCCTGATGCCGGTCGCCTTCGGCTGGGCCCAGGGACCCGACCCGGCGGCGCACGACTACGGCTCGACCACCAACCTGGGCCTGGCGGGCGCGACCCTTCTCATCGTCCTGCTGCTGCGCCGCTTCACCCGGGGCTTCGTCAAACAGATCGCCGTACTGCTCGGCCTGGTCGCCGGCACGCTCGTCGCGATCCCGTTCGGTGTCACCGACTTCGCGCCGGTGGCCGACGCGGCGGTCGTCGGCTTCCCCACGCCGTTCCACTTCGGAGCCCCGCAGTTCCAGCTCGCCGCGATCGTCTCGCTGTGCGTGGTGATGGTCGTCTCGATGACCGAATCGACCGCGGACATGCTGGCGCTGGGGGAGATCGTCGGACGGCCGGCCGATGAGAGGACCATCGCGGCGGGCCTGCGCGCCGACACCCTCGGCTCGGCGGTCAGCCCGCTCTTCAACGGCTTCATGTGCAGTGCCTTCGCCCAGAACATCGGCCTGGTCGCGATGACCCGGATCCGCAGCCGGTACGTGGTGGCCACGGGCGGTGGCTTCCTCGTCCTGATGGGCCTGTGCCCCATGGCCGCGTCGCTGATCGCCGTGGTGCCGCGTCCCGTGCTCGGCGGGGCGGGCGTGGTGCTGTTCGGCTCGGTGGCCGCGAGCGGCATCCAGACCCTCGTCAAGGCGGGCCTGGAGAAGGACAACAACGTGTTGATCGTGGCGGTCTCGCTGGCCGTCGGCATCATCCCGATCACCGCGCCGGAGTTCTACCACGCGTTCCCGGAGACGGCGAAGATCATCCTGGACTCGGGGATCTCGACCGGCTGCGTGGCGGCCGTGGCCCTGAACCTGGTCTTCAACCACCTGGGCGGGAGCCGTGAGTGCGACGAGGTGACGGCCCCGATGGAGCCCGGCCCGGGTGTGGGGCCGAGTCCGGGGCCGGAGCCGGTGGCCGCTCGCTGACGGGCGACGAGCGCACGGCCACCGGCCCGGTTCCTCGGTTCTTCGGGGCCGCGATGCCGCCGGGACCCCGCGGCGGCCACCGCCGCGGCCTCAGCCGATGTGGAAGCTGTCCCCGTAGACCTGCCAGTCCAGCGGCGGGTTCAGGTTCCGGTTCCTGACGAAGACCCGCTGGGCGGTGTCCACGCGGCTGGTGTCCGAGTGGGCCTCCTCCTGCTTCATCGCCCACACGCGGGCGTCGAGGAAGGCGTTGAGGTACGTCACCTCGTCGCCGCCCTGGGCCGGGGGCCTGGCGCGGCCCAGCGCCCGGTCGCGGATGCTGCCGAAGCTCGTGCTGTCGCCGCCGTTGCCGTGCATGACGATGGCGTCGTAGTACGTGAACTGGCCGAGCGTGCCGATGCCGTCCGCCGTGCCGCGCTGGACCGCCGGGTTGAAGTAGACGCGGTCCCGCTCGTCGTTCTGGGCCTGCTCGAAGACCTGGTCCTGGGCCGCCCGGCGCCAGGCGTCCGGGTAACCGGGGTCCAGGCCCTCGTGCGAGTCGGAGCCGTCGACGCGGCGCAGTGCGGGCAGGTAGCCGGCCAGCGGGTTGCCCGGCTCGCGCTGCGTGTACAGCTCGACGAGGTCGAGCATGTCGTGCGTGCCCGAGCAGAACCCGATGATGCCCGCGGTGTAGCCACGGCCGTCGCCGATGTCCTCGATGTACTGGTACTGCGCCTTCCAGTCCAGCGAGGAGTTCTCCGCGCTGGAGACCAGCTTCATGGCGATCTCCTTCTTCGCCGGGTCGTCGAGACCGGGGGCCGCGGCGCTCGCGGGAGTGCCGGCGATGGCTGGGCCTGCCACCAGGGATGCTCCGATCATCGCGAGGAGGGCGCGGCGTGAGGAGCGCAGGGGGGTGTGGGGGGTGTGCACGGGACCTCCGGTGGGGGTGGGAGTCACTCTTCCGTACTGTTAGGAAAGTTTCCTACCAGAGAATGAGAGTGACGTATACCCGTCAAGAGGTTCTTGGCCCCCGAGTCAGTGACGCGAAGAAGTCCGGGCCGGCCGCAAGACCGCCGCCGCGACCGCCAACCCCGCCCCCGCGACCCCCGTCGCAACAGTGAACGCCAATCGGTACCCGTCCGCGGTTGCCGCGGTGAACGGCTCCCCACTCTCCAGGAGCTGATCCGTGCGACTCGCCGCGAGGGTCGTGAGGACCGCGAGTCCCAGCGAACCCCCCACCACCTGTGTGGTGTTGAAGAGTCCGGACGCGAGCCCGGCGTCCTCCTCCGCCACCCCCGACATGGCGAGCCCCGTCACCGCGGGCATCGCGGCAGCGAACCCCGTCGCGAGCAACAGCATCGGAGGCAGCACGTCGACGACGTACGACCCGGAGACCGGTATCCGGCTCAGCAGGGCCATTCCGGCGACGATGAGCACGAGCCCGGCGAGCAGCACCCGGTACGGCCCGAAGCGGCCGATCGTCCGCGCCGACAGGCCCAGCATCAGCACCCCGATCAGCACGGGCGCGGGCAGGAACGCCATCCCCGTCCGCAACTCGCCGTACCCCAGCACCCGTTGGATGTAGAGCGCCCCGACGTACTGGAACCCGAACATCGTCGCGATCATCAGGATCTGCACACCGTTGGCCCCGGTGAGCAGCCGTGAGCGGAACAGCCTCAGCCGCAGCAGCGGACGCTCGGCCCGTGCCTGCCGCAGGGTGAAGGCCGCGAACAGGGCGAGCGAGACGGCCGCCAGGATCAGCGTGCCGCCGACCGGCCGCTCCCCGGTGCCGACGATCGCGTAGACAATGAGCATCAGCGCGCCCGTGACCAGCGCGGCCCCGGGATAGTCCGCGCCCCTGTCGAGCCCGGCGCCACGGTCGGGGGCAAGGACGCGCAGGGCGGCGATCCAGGCCGCGATCCCGATCGGCAGGTTGATCAGGAAGATCCAGTGCCAACTGAGCGCCTGGGTGAGCGCCCCGCCGAGGAACGTGCCCAGCGCGCCGCCCGCCGCCCCGACCGCGCTGAACACCGCGATGGCCCCGGCCTGTTCACGCGGTTCGGGAAAGAGCGCGATCAGCATCCCCAGTACGACCGCCGAGGTCATCGCCCCGCCGACACCTTGCAGCGCCCGCGCCGCGATCAGCATGCCCTGGCTGGTGGCGACCCCGCACAGCACGGACGCCACGGTGAACAGGGCGAGCCCCGAGGCGAACATCCGCCGGCGTCCGACCAGATCGCCGAGCCGCCCCACGAGCAGCAACAGACCGCCGAAGGGGATCAGATACGCGTTCACGATCCAGGCGAGCGCCGAGGGCGAGAAGCCGAGGTCGCTCTGGATCGCGGGCATCGCGACGGTCACGACGTTGCCGTCGAGGATCGTCATCAGCGCGCCCCCGCACAGCACGACGAGGGACGCCCGACGGGAGTACGTTCGCGAGTGCTGCGCAGGGTCTGCGGGTGCTGCGGGTCCTGCGGGGTCCGAGTCTTGGGGGAGCCCCTCCGCGGGAGCTCCGATCCGGGACGACATGGCCACGGCCTCCGTATGAGTGCGGGAACAAGTGCTGGACGTTCCATAGGTGCACGACTTGTAACGGAGGACATCGTGAGTGACCCTGAAGGCCGGTCGTAAGGAGGCACCTGGATGTCCCAGGGGAACACCCGTGTTACCTCGCAGGTCGTGAACGCGCACGCGTGTCCCGTGCGCGAGGTTCTTGACAGGGTCGCCGGAAAATGGAGCGTTCTGATCCTCGTGGCCGCCGCGCACGGGCCGATCCGTTTCACCGAGCTGGAGCGCAGCATCGAGGGCATCAGCCGCCGCATGCTCACGCTGACCCTGCGCCATCTGGAGCGCGACGGGCTCCTCACGCGCACCGTCCACCCGACGGTCCCGCCGAAGGTCGAGTACGAACTCACGCCGGTGGCCCATGAGTTGCACGCCTCGCTGCTGGGGCTGACCGACTGGGCGGAACGGCACCGCGTCACGATCGCCGAGTCACGCGCCGCGTACGACGCCCGCCACCAGCCGGAGTGACCCGGTCGAGGTCGTCACGACCGGCGGGGCGAGGCCAGCAGATAGCGTGCCCCCGTGCGTGGCTCCGAGTGTTCGCCGACCTGCCAGCCGGCCTTCTCCAGTGTCACCGCGCACTCCCTCAGCGCCGCCGCGTCCGGCTCGCGCACGGCGACGGCCTCCGGCTGAGGCGTCGCCCGCACCCGGTATCCCGATTCCCGGGCGCCGACGGCGGTACCGGGACCCGTCCCCGCCGGGCGGAGTCCCGCCGCCTCCAGCGCCAGGGCGGCGGCCTGCACCAGATGCGTACGCTCCCACGCGCACGGCCGGTCCATGACGCCGCCCGTGTTGGTCATCCGTCGCATCTCCAGCAGCCCCTGCCAGGCGCTGCGCACCTCCCGTGTGCGTGCGGGGCCGGCGTCGACGGCCTCCTCGCCGCCCACCCGCGCGGTGAACACGCCTGATGAGGCCGAGCGGGCGGGTGCGGAGATCCCGGCCGGTTCCGCCACCGCGGCGGCCGTCCCCTCGCGTATCCGGTGCCCGGCCGGCGTGAGGAAGTGGTCGTGCGGCGGGCGGGGGTGCCGGAAGGCGAGCCCTTGTCTCACCAGCGCCGCGAGCCGGCCCTCCGCACCCCTGAGGCGCCCGGTCACGGGATCGGCGGCGTCGATGACGCGCCGCTGAGCGGCGGTCGGCGGTCGGGTCACGGGGTGCTCCTTCCCCTGTGGTCACGGCGGTCACGGCTGTCACGACGGGGCCGCGGCCCTTCCCGGTCGACCGGACCGGCGGACCCCTTCGAAGACAAAGGCTACGACCCGGGTCTGACATCCCCGACGACATGACCTCCCCCCCCCGACATCCCGCCGAGGTCACCGCCGACGTCACCGCGTCTACTGCCGATAGCCGCTCAGGAATCGGCCGATCCTGCTGATCGCCGCGTCGAGGTCGTCGGCGTACGGGAGGGTGAGGATGCGGAAGTGGTCGGGGCGCGGCCAGTTGAAACCGGTGCCCTGGACCACCTGGATCTTCTCGCGCAGCAGCAGGTCGAGCACGAACTTCTCGTCGTCGTGGATCTTGTGGACCGAGGGGTCGAGACGCGCGAACGCGTACAGCGCGCCCTTCGGTTTCACGCAGGAGACGCCCGGGATCTCGTTCAGCTTCTCCCACGCGATGTCACGCTGCTCGCGCAACCGGCCGCCGGGCGCGGTGAGTTCGTGGATGGACTGCCGGCCGCCGAGCGCGGCCTGGATGGCATACTGCGCGGGGGCGTTGGCGCACAGCCGCATGGAGGCCAGCATGGTGAGGCCCTCCAGATAGCTCTTCGCGTGCTGGCGCGGCCCGGTCACGACCAGCCAGCCGGACCGGAAGCCCGCCACACGGTACGTCTTCGACAGGCCGCAGAAGGTGAGGACCACCAGGTCGGGGGCGAGCGCGGCGGCCGTGTGGTGCACGGCGTCGTCGTACAGGATCTGGTCGTAGATCTCGTCCGCGAAGACCATCAGGCCGTGCCGGCGCGCCAGGTCGAGGATGCCCTCGATGATCTCCTTGGGGTAGACCGCGCCGGTCGGGTTGTTCGGGTTGATGATGACGACGGCCTTCGTGCGGTCCGTGATCTTCGACGCCATGTCGTCCAGGTCCGGATACCAGTCGGCCTGTTCGTCACACAGGTAGTGCACGGCCTTGCCGCCCGCGAGGGTCGTCACCGCCGTCCAGAGCGGGAAGTCCGGGGCGGGGATGAGGACTTCGTCGCCGTTCTCCAGGAGGGCCTGGACGGCCATCGAGACGAGTTCGGAGACGCCGTTGCCCAGGAAGACGTCGTCCACGCCGACTTCGAGACCCCGCTCCTGGTAGCGCTGCGCCACGGCGCGGCGGGCCGAGAGGATGCCGCGCGAGTCCGTGTAGCCGTGGGCCTGCGGGAGCATCCGGATCATGTCCTGGAGAATCTCCGCCGGGGCCTCGAAGCCGAAGGCCGCGGGGTTGCCCGTGTTGAGGCGCAGCACGCTGTGGCCTGCCTCCTCCAGGGCGTTCGCGTGCTCGATGACCGGGCCCCGGATCTCGTAACAGACCTCGCTGAGCTTGCTCGACTGCCGGAACTCCATGCGGTGCGCACCTCCAGGTTGTGGTGTTGCTTGGTTTTACCAAGTTCTCGCTTGGAAAGTCCAACAAGTTGTCTAGACTGCGTCGCATGTCACCTCGCCGAAGCTACGACCAGTACTGTTCCGCTGCCCGCGCGCTCGACGCCGTCGGTGACCGCTGGACCCTCCTGATCGTCCGCGAGCTGCTGGCCGGTCCGCGCCGCTACACCGACCTGCACGCCGACCTGCCCGGCGTGAGCACGGATGTGCTCGCCTCCCGGCTCAAGGACATGGAGCGGGACGGTCTGACGACGCGTCGGCGGATGCCGCCGCCGGGAGCGGTGTATGTGTACGAACTCACTGGCCGCGGGCGGCAGTTGCTGTCCGTGCTGCAGGCGCTCGGGGAGTGGGGGGCGCCCCTGCTTGCGGAACGGCGGCCCACGGACGCGGTGCGTGCGCACTGGTTCGCGCTGCCGTTGTTGCGGGCGTTGGAGGGGTTCGGTGAGGGGGTCGTGCAAGTTCGGCTGGACGAGGGCGAGTTCCATGTCCACGTCGGCGCCGGGGACGCGCCGGTGTACGGGGAGGGGCCCTCGCCCGAGGTGCCCGACGCCCGGCTCTCCCTCGACACGGAGACGTGCGCGTTGCTGGGGCGGGGTGACCTGACGCTCCTGGACGCGGTACGCACCCACCGGGTGGCGGTGTCGGGAGAGGGCCCGCTGGCGAAGGCCCTGCGCGAGCCCTGACCGCCGGGCCCCGGCGGACCCCGGGCCCGTGTTCGCCTGCGGACCCGCTGTGGCTGGCCGCGCAGTTCCCCGCGCCCCTCAAGACGGCCCTGCCGGGCCCCCTCGGGGGCACGAAAAGCACGACGCAAGGGCGCGCCCCGGAAGGGGCGCGGGGAACTGCGCGACGGGCCACGACGCACCCGCACCGGACGACGCACGGGCGCGCCCGTCAGGGGCGCGAGGAACTGCGCGATCAGCCACGGCGCACCCGCACTCGACGACGCACGGGCGCGCCTTTCAGGGGCGCGAGGAACTGCGCGACCAGCCACGACGCACCCGCAGGCGAAGACGTACGGGTGCGCCCGTCAGGGGCGCGGGGAACTGCGCGACCGGCCACAGCGCACCCGCACTCGACGACGCATCCGAAAAGCTACGGCCGGGGCCGCCCCGCTCCGCGCGTCAGCGCGTATCCTCCGATCCCCGCGAGTGCGGCAAGCACACCCCCGATGCCCGTCCAGACCCACCGGTCGGACCACCACCCGGAGGACCACCCGTCATCCGGCTCGATGCTGGACAGCACGGCCGCGGGCGAGTCGGACTCCTCGTCACCGTCACCGTCACCGGCGTCGGCCGCCACCGCGACCCCCGGAACCAACGGCTCGGACAACGAGCCGTCAACCGCCGCCGCCCCGCCGATCTCCTTGGAGTCGACCCGCACCTCGGTAGTCACCGGCAGCCCGAGATCGGCCGCCGTCAGACCGACCGTGGTCAGCCGGATGTAGTACGTACCCGGCAGCGGATCATCGGCCCACGGCTCGGACCAGGCCCGCACCGTACGCAACGTGCAGGACAGCTCCACCGAGCCCACGTCCTGCGCGGCAGTCCGCGTCTGCGCCCCGTACTGGCACGCCTGACGGCGCCGCAGCCCGTCGTACACATCGATCTGCCAGGTCGCGGAGGCGTGCGAGTCCGGCAGCTTCACCTTCGCCCGCACGGTCGGCCGCTGCCCCGCGTCGGCGGGGAACGACCAGTACAGATAGTCGCCCGTGGACGCGCCGGCGGTCGCCCGCTGTCCCTGGTCGACCTCGGCCGCCGTACGGAAGGACGTACCCGCCGAGGTGGGCGCGCCGGAGTCGTCCGACGGGCTCGCGGAGGGGGAGGAGTCGGCCGCGGCCGGAACCGCCGCGACCCCTAGCAGCAGCAGCCCCGCACTCGCCGCTCTCAACATCAGTCTCGTACGCATCAGTTGGTCCTCCAGACCGCGACCCGCCAACGCGAGACCCAACCCCACAGCACACCCGCGAGGAAGCCGGTGAGCACCAGTGCGCCGAGCAGCCACCAGCCGCGGCCGAGGCCGAAGGAGGCCACGTCGCTCGACGCGTCGGGCCCGTCCACGACGTCGATGGTCAGTTCGAGCGGCAGACCGGGGGTGGTCTTCACCCCGGAGGCCGCCGAGAAGGAGTTGGCGACCTGGAGACACACGACCTCCGTCGCGGACCCGGAGTCGTCGTCGGAGTCGTCGCTCTCGGCCTTGGGATAGCGCAGACCGGCCGACATGACGTCGGTCCGCCCGGTGCCGGTCGTCTCGCCGCGCACGATCTCACGGCCGTTCGTGGTGACCGCCCGCAGCGACACCCCGTAGTCCCGGTCGACCTGGCGGTCGGCCGCGACGCTCACCGAGGCGCGCAGTTCGGAGCCGGCCGGGAGGTCCACGCGGTACCAGCGGTGCTGCCCGAACTCCTCGCGGTCGGTGTACAGCCCCGACTTGACCGCGGGTGCCTTCGCGCACGCGTCGGCGCCTTCGACGGCGACCGGCGTCACCACCGGGTCAGCCGCACGGTCCACCAACTGGTTGACCTTGTCGGTGAGTTCGTCGGTGTGCTCGACCGAGGTGTACGTACCACCGGTCGCCTCCGCGATGCAGCTCAGCTGCTGCCGCAGCTTGGTGTTCGGCACCAGACCCAGCGTGTCGATGGTGAGGCCGATCCCCTTGGCGGCGATCTCGCGTGCCACCTCGCACGGGTCCAGCGGGGCGCAGGTGTCCTCGCCGTCGCTGATGAGGACGATACGGCGGGAGCCCTCGCCGCCTTCGAGGTCGTCGGCGGCCTTGAGGAGCGCGGGGCCGATCGGGGTCCAGCCGGTGGGCGACAGGGTCGCGACCGCCGTCTTCGCCTCGGTACGGTCCAACGGCCCCACGGGGTAGAGCTGTTCGGTGTCCTTGCAGCCTGTCTTGCGGTCGTCGCCGCGGTAGTTGGCGCCCAGTGTCCGTATGCCCAGCTGGACCTCTTCGGGGGTCGCGTCGAGCACCTCGTTGAAGGCCTGCTTCGCTGCCGCCATCCGGGTCTGGCCGTCGATGTCCCGCGCCCGCATGGAACCGCTGACGTCGAGAAGCAGGTTCACCTTGGGCGCGGCGGTCCCCGAGGGCTCGTCGGCGACGGCGTCGGGCGGGAGCGCGATCCCGGCCGCCAGGGCGGCGAGCAGGGCGCAGGCGCCCGCCGCCAGCCGTTGTCTTGTGATCATCGACGGATCCTATTGATCAAAGGCACCGCGCTTCAAAACGAGTGACCGCCGTCGGGCCGTCACGCCGTCAGGCCGACCTGTCGTCCGGGTCGGCGAAGGGGCTGGGCAGACGGGCCCAGATGTCGCCGGGCCGCTCCGGCGACAGCCTCATCAGCGTCAACGCCTTCGCGGGCAGCGCCTCTTCGAGCAGCGCCGCGAGATCCGGTGTGCGCGGCAGCTCCCGTACCGCCGTGGACAGTGCCTCGCGCAGCGCCGGTGTCGAACCCGCCGTCGCCGCCAGTGTGCCCGCGACGAGTGAGCCGAAGAGTTTGCTGCGCAGGACGGACTCGTCGTCCGTGACGATACGGCCCGTCAGTTCGGGGACCGGGATGCCGTGGCGGGCCAGCCGGGCCGGGCTGATCCGGATGTCCGCCAGATCGCGGTAGACGAGCCGCACCGGGTCACCGGCGGGGGAGAGCACCACGAGGAGGTTCTGGCCGTGCGCCTCCAGGGCGACGCCGAGGTCGAGCAGCCGCAGTCCCACGGTGAGCGCGAGCCGGCTGAACTGCGCCAGCCAGCGGGGGGACTGGGGCAGGACGCTCGCGGCGAGGGCGGCGAGCGGCACGACCCGCTCGCCCGTGCCCGCGTACAGCTCGGGGGACTCCCGTGAAACGGCCGCCAGATCAGCGGAGTCGGCGGTGACCGCGCCCAGGGTCCGGGTGATGTGCAGCAGCCCGTCCAGACGTCCGGCCATCGACTCCATGAACGCCGACACCGTCGCCGCCGACGTGATCGAGTACACCGAGATGTCCCGTACGGAGGAGGTCAGCCGGGCGCTGAGCGCGGTCTTGACGTGCGGCCCGCCCGGCACGGCCAGGGTGCGCAGCGACATCAGGGGATGCGCGGCCATCCCGTCCCCGACGGGCTTCTCGCCCTTCAGCACATGCCGGGCCTGCCATGGATGCACGGGGATCAGCAGCCGCCCCGCCTCCCGGTACGGCCACACGCCCGTCGACCGGCAGTCGTCCTCCCGTACGGCGACCAGGCCCAGCCGGACCACCGGCCGGTGCTCGGGGGCGTACGCCAACTGCTCGGCCACCGAGAACCCGGGCCGCGAACGGCAGTTGGGATGGAAGGGATGCCCGTCGACGACCCGCTGCTCCCACTCCCAGAGCGTTCTGGGCGTCCCCGCCGAACCGCCCGCCGAACCGCCCGACGGACCGGTCGACGCGACCTGGTTGGCGCGCGACAAGGCCAACGAGGCGACACTGTCGGCGAGTTCGACCGCGAAGGGTCGGCCGTGCGGGAGCCCGAGCGCCGCCATCAGCGCGGCCGGATGGTCGTACGCGGTCCCGTCCAGTTCGACCTCCGTGACGGTCGGGGCCGTCGCGTACGCGTCCGGGCGCGGCCCGTGCAGGCGGCGGCCGTCGGCCGTCCGGAGCGTCAGAGCGTCGTACCCGGCCTCGCGGCGCGTGACCCACGGCAGCGGCTCAAGGGCGAGCCCGCGCCACAGCCGGGTCAGTACGGCCGAGCGGGCGCCGGGGAGTTCGGCCGCGTACGGGGAGAGCAGGTCGGGGCGTACCGTGCGCAGCTCGGCGGCGAGAGCGGTCTCGGTCCCGGCCGGGGTGCGGGGAGGATGCACAGGGGCTCCTAGGGTGAGGGGACGCCGTCCGGCCGGGTACGACGCCGGACATCCGGACATACTCAGCGCAAGTGCACCGTATGCAACGAACGGATCGCGTGGATCACATGCCCCCCGTGCCCCCCATGCAGCCCATGTCCCCCAGCCCCTCGCCGGCTTCCAGGTCCTCCGCGCAGGGCACCGACGGCGTCGCGGAAGCGGCCGACGCGATCGCGTCGGCGCCCCTGCTCAACTGCCTGCTGCGAGAGATCGGCGAGCCCGAACCCGAGCCCGAGCCGGGCCCGGAGCGGGCGCCCGACGCCCGGCGGGTGTACCGGCTGCCCGCCGGGGAGCGGCTCCTGCGTGTGCGCGACGGGCGCCGGCCCCGCGACCCGGAGCTGTTCGCCGACGGCACCTGGCAGCGGCTCGGCCACGCCGAACTGGTCAAGCTCGCCGCCGAGGAACTGCGTCTGCACACCGGCCTGTCCAACTCCGAACTGCCCGCCGAGATGACCGACAGCCGGGACGCGGTGGCGGCGATCCTGGCGGCCAGGGAGGGCGTGACCCAGCCCGCCGACCCGTACCGGCGCTCCGAGCAGTCCCTCATCACCGGGCATCCCCACCACCCCGCCCCCAAGGCGCGCGGCGGCGGCCCGGCCACCACCTGGCTCCCGTACGCCCCCGAGGCGTACGCCGACTTCCCGCTCACGCTGCTGGGCCTGCGCGAGGACGCCTGTGCGGAGGACGGCGACACGAGCGCCCTGGACGCCCTCGGCGAGGCCCCCGACGGCTACCGGCTCCTCCCCGCCCACCCCTGGCAGCTCGACCTCGTCGGCGGCAGCCCGGAGATCCGCGAGGCGTTCGCCGACGGCCGCCTCGTACACCTCGGGTCCACGCCGTGGTCCGCCTGGCCCACGGCGGCCATCCGCACCCTGTACGTGCCGGACGCCGACCTCTTCGTGAAGTTCAGCCTCGATGTCCGCATCACCAACGACATCCGCCGCCTGTGGCGGCACGACCTCCTGGCCCTGCGGCGTACGGACGCCGCTGTCACGGAAGCCTGCCGCACCCTCCCCGGCGGCGCGGCCTGGCTGAGCGACCGGGGCTACCGCACGGCGGACTTCGCCTTCGAGGAACTGGCCGTTCTCGTGCGTGACGGTCTGGGCGGGCATGTGACCCCCGGTTCGAATCCGCTGCTGGCGGCCGCGCTGACGGAGGGCACGGGCAGCCCGTGCAACCCTCTGGACACCCTCGCCGATCCGGCTGCGTGGTGGACCGCGTATCTGCGCCAAGTCGTGCCGCCGGCGCTGGAGTTGTTCGCCCGGCACGGGGTCGTACTCGAAGCGCATCTGCAGAACACGGTGGTGGCCGTGGACGGCGAAGGCACGCCGGTGCAGGCGCTGTTCCGGGACGCCGAGGGTGTGAAACTGCTGGCGGACGTGGCGCGGGCGGCGGGGTGGGAGCGGCTGGTGTACTGCCTGGTCGTGAACAACCTGCTGGAGGTCGCGGACGCCCTGCGCGAGCGGTATCCGCGGCTGGACCCGTGGGAGCCCGCGCGCCGGGAGCTCGCGCGGTACGCCCCGGAGCTGCCCGAGCTGGCGGACCTCCTGCGGTCCCCGACCCTGCCCGGCAAGACGAACCTGCTGCTGCGCTGGACCGGGGCGGACGGCGCCGCCGCACGCTACCGGCCGGTCCCGAACCCCCTGCGCGCGCCGGACGCCTGATCCTCACCGCGGGCGGCTGAATTAGAGTGGCGGGTGTGCTGCGCCAAGTGACCGCCGACCGATACGTGACCCCGCTGCGGGCGGGCGGCTCCGTGCCCGGCGTCGTCGAGGCCGACGACCTGGGGACGTACGTCGTGAAGTTCACCGGCTCGGCGCAGGGCCTGAAGGCGCTGGTCGCCGAGGTGATCGTGGGCGAACTGGCGCGCGCTCTGGGGCTGCGGTTCCCCGAGCTGGTGCTGGTGCACTTCGATCCGGCTGTCGCCGCGCACGAACCGCACCAGGAGGTCCAGGACCTGCTGCGGGCCAGTGCCGGGCTCAACCTCGGCATGGACTATCTGTCGGGCGCGGAGGACTTCACGCCCGAGGTCGCGCAGGCGTTCGACGTCGACCCCCTGGAGGCGGGCCGGATCGTCTGGCTGGACGCCCTCACGGTGAACGTGGACCGCACGAGGCACAGCTCGAACCTGATGATCTGGCCCACGCTCGGCGTCGCGCCCCCGAAGCTGTGGCTGATCGACCATGGGGCCGCGCTGGTCTTCCACCACCGCTGGGACGCGTCGTCCCCGGAGAAGGCGTACGACTTCCGGCAGCACGCGCTCGGCGGCCACACCCCCGACACCCGCGCGGCGGACGCCGAACTCGCGCCCCGGGTGACGGAGGAACTGCTGCGCGCGATCACGGCCGAGGTGCCCGACGCCTGGCTCGCCGACGAGCCGGGTTTCGCGACGCCCGACGAGGTCCGCGAGGCCTACGTCGGCTATCTCCTCGCCCGGGTCGCGGCCTCCGCGGCCTGGCTTCCCACGGACTTCCCCACCCGGGAGCAGCTCGCGGACGAGGACGCCCGCCGGGCCGCGAAGACCCAGCAGGGCCGGCCGAACTGGCTCAAGCGGGTCCCCGACCTGCACGGCGAACCGACGGCGCAACAGGATTGGTCGGTACACCTCGGATGACCACGGACAACACACGGCCCGCGACCCCGGCCCCCGCGACCCCGGCCGCCACGACCCCGACTCCGGCCGGGCAGTCGCACCGCGTGCAGATCGAGTACTGCACCCAGTGCCGCTGGCTGCCCCGCGCCTCCTGGCTCGCCCAGGAACTCCTCACCACCTTCGAGCAGGAGCTGACCGAGCTGGCGCTCAAGCCCGGCACCGGTGGCGTCTTCGTCGTACGCGTCGACGACGAGGTGGTCTGGGACCGCCGCGAGCAGGGTTTCCCCGAGCCGACGGCCGTGAAGCGCCTGGTACGCGACCGAGTGGCCCCGGAGAGATCCCTGGGCCACTCGGAGAGGTAGTGCCTGTGCCGGCCGGCGCTCAGCCGGTCAGCTGCTCGTACGCGGGCAGCGTCAGGAAGTCCGCGTAGTCCTCGTCGAGCG
Source organism: Streptomyces sp. NPDC017991 (assembly GCF_044328075.1). Taxonomy (NCBI): domain Bacteria; kingdom Bacillati; phylum Actinomycetota; class Actinomycetes; order Kitasatosporales; family Streptomycetaceae; genus Streptomyces; species Streptomyces sp. NPDC017991. The sequence goes on from NZ_JBIRGP010000006.1 coordinate 249,575, forward strand.
CGACCGTCAGCAGCAGGTCGTGGGCCTGCTGCCAGCGCCCGGCCGCGAAGGCCTCCTCGCCGATCTCGGCGCGGATGTCCGCCAGCTCCCGCGCCGCGATCTCGCGGGCCAGTTCGGGCGTCGCCTTCACGGACTGCCCGGCGTGCTCGAACTCCACCCCCGCGTTGATCCACTGCCAGATCTGCGAGCGCGAGATCTCCGCCGTGGCCGCGTCCTCCATCAGGTTGAAGATGGCGACGGCACCGAGCCCGCGCAGCCAGGCCTCGATGTACCGGATGCCGACCTGAACGGCGTTGACCAGCCCGTCGTACGTGGGACTGGCGTCGAGCGAGTCGACGGCGATCAGGTCGGCGGCCTTCACGTCGACCTCCTCGCGCAGCCGGTCCTTCTGGTTCGGCCGGTCGCCGAGCACGGCGTCGAAGGACGCCATCGCGATCGGCACGAGGTCCGGGTGGGCCACCCACGACCCGTCGAAGCCGTCGCCCGCCTCGCGGTCCTTGTCGGCCTTGACCTTCTCGAAGGCGACCTTGTTGACCTCCTCGTCGCGCCGCGAGGGGATAAACGCGGCCATGCCGCCGATCGCGTGAGCCCCGCGCTTGTGGCAGGTGCGGACGAGCAGTTCAGTGTACGCGCGCATGAACGGGGCCGTCATCGTCACCGCGTTGCGGTCCGGCAGGACGAACTTCCGTCCGCCGTCACGGAAGTTCTTGACGATGGAGAAGAGGTAGTCCCAGCGGCCCGCGTTCAACCCCGAGGCATGGTCGCGCAGTTCGTAGAGGATCTCCTCCATCTCGTACGCCGCCGTGATCGTCTCGATCAGGACGGTCGCGCGGACGGTGCCCTGCGGGATGCCCACGTGGTCCTGCGCGAAGACGAACACCTCGTTCCAGAGGCGGGCCTCCAGGTACGACTCCGTCTTCGGGAGGTAGAAGTACGGGCCCTTGCCGAGGTCGATGAGCCGCTGCGCGTTGTGGAAGAAGTACAGGCCGAAGTCGACGAGCGCGCCCGGGACCGGGGTGCCGTCGGCGTCGACGAGATGGCGCTCGTCCAGGTGCCAGCCGCGCGGGCGCGTCACGACCGTCGCCAGCTTCTCGGGTGCCCCGAGCGCGTACGACTTGCCGGTGCGCTCGTCCGTGAAGTCGATCGAACGGGTGTAGGCGTCGATCAGGTTGACCTGGCCCAGGATCACGTTCTCCCAGGTCGGCGCGGAGGCGTCCTCGAAGTCCGCGAGCCACACCCTGGCGCCCGAGTTCAGCGCGTTGATGGTCATCTTGCGGTCGGTGGGACCGGTGATCTCCACCCGGCGGTCGTTCAGGGCCTCGGGCGACGGAGCCACCCGCCAGGAGTCGTCCGCGCGGACGGCGGCCGTCTCCGGGAGGAAGTCGAGCGTGGAGGTACGGGCGATCTCGGCGCGGCGCTCACCGCGGCGGGCGAGGAGCTCGTCACGCCTGGGGGTGAACCGCCGGTGCAACTCGGCGACGAAGGCGAGGGCCTCGTCGGTCAGGACCTCCTCCTGCCGGGGCAGGGGCTCGGCGTCGACGATGGCCAGCGGGGACGGCGCTGGTGCGGACATGAGCTGTCACTTCCTTCAGCGAACGTGGCACCGGGTGCCAGTCGACCGGTTACGGCGGTGAACGCCCGTCGAGGGGCCGGGCGCTTCTGATCAGTGGATACTAGTTTCCTCATGGTGGAAGTTCAATGTTTTGTTGACGTCGAGACTCTCCGGATCGAGACAAGGCGGCGCTCAGTGCCACCTCGCTCACTGTAGGTACCGGGCGAGGTCCGCCACCGTGTCGATGTCGTAGGGCCGCGCCACGTCCGCGCACTCGACGAGAGTGATCGCGTCCGCGTGCGTCCTCAGATAGGCGCGTGCCCCCTGGTCGCCGGTCGCAGTCGCGGCGATGCCCGCCCAGTGGTCGGCGCCGAGCAGGACGGGGTGGCCGCGCTTCCCCCCGTACGAGGCCGAGGCGAGCGTCGCGGGTGAGCGGTGGGCGGCCAGCAGCCGGGCCGTGGCCTCCGGTCCGATGCCCGGCTGGTCGACCAGCGACACCAGGGCGGCCCGGGCCCCCGTGCCCCGCAGGGACTCCAGCCCGGCCCGCAGGGAGGACCCCATGCCCTCCTCCCAGTCCGGGTTGTCCACCAGCACGCATCCGGGGAGGTCGGCCCGCTCCCGTACGGCGTCGGCCTCCGCCCCCAGCACCACATGGACGCGGGTGCAGCCGGCCTCGCGCAGCACCCCGGCCGCGTACTCCACCAGCGGGCGTCCGCGGTGTTCGAGCAGCGCCTTGGGCCGTCCGCCGAGGCGTCGGCCGCCGCCCGCGGCGAGCAGCAGTCCGGCCACCTGGCCGTCGTTGTCCGTCATTCCTCCTGCATACCTGACCCGCGGGCGGGATCGGGATGTCCGGGGTCTGAATTTCGGTCCGTGCGGTGGCGTCCACCGCACCGGGTGGCGTTTACTTGCCCGCGTCCCCGGCGCCCGACCGGCGCCTCGGGGCGATCGGGCGGGAGAGACGGGGCCGTGCGCCGGAAGGCGGGCGGCGGGCCAGGGGGAGAGCTGTGTTGCGGAGCTCGGGACAGAGGTCGGTGACCGGCAGGGACGAGGATCCGAGAGTGGCGGAGTTACGGACCGCTGTGTCCAGGCTGCGCCGCGAACTCGCCGCGCTCCCGGCCGAGTTCCCCGATCGCGGCATCGCGGAGGACGAACTCGCCGCGCTCGCCGCGATGGCCGTCGGCGGGATCCCGGAGATCCCGTGCCTGCGTCGCTCGCTCCTGCTGGTCGCCGGTTCCATCGGCTCGGTCAGCGCGCTGGCCACCGGGCTCGCCGCGGTACGCAGCGCGGTCGAACTCTTCGGAGAGCCGCCGCGCCGGTAATTCCCGCGCGGGGCAGGCTGGTTGGGCCTCGCGTGGTGGGCGGGGGCCGGGTCGTGGAGCGGGGACCGTGTGGTCGGGCGGGGGCCGCTCAGGCCGCCGGGCCCGAGCTGGCCAGTGCCTCCGAGAGTTCCACCGCGACCTGCTGCAGTACGGGCACGATCCGCTCGGTGGCCGTCTCCGTGACGCGGCCGGCCGGCCCGGAGATCGAAATCGCCGCGGCGGTGGGGGAGTTGGGCACGGAGACCGCGAGACAGCGGACCCCGATCTCCTGCTCGTTGTCGTCCACCGCGTAACCGGCGCGGCGCACCTCTTCGAGCGCGCCGAGGAAGCCGTCCGGTGTAGTGATGGTCTTGTCCGTCGCGGCGGGCATGCCCGTACGGGACAGCAGGGCGCGTACCTCGTCGGCCGGGACGTGGGCCAGCAGGGCCTTGCCGACGCCGGTGGAGTGCGGCAGCACCCGGCGGCCCACCTCGGTGAACATCCGCATGGAGTGCTTCGACGGCACCTGTGCCACGTACACGATCTCGTCGCCGTCGAGCAGGGCCATGTTCGCCGTCTCGCCGGTCTCCTCGACCAGGCGGGCCAGATAGGGGCGGGCCCAGGTGCCGAGCAGCCGGGACGCCGACTCGCCGAGACGGATCAGGCGGGGGCCGAGCGCGTAGCGCCGATTGGTCTGCTGACGTACATAACCGCAGACCACGAGCGTGCGCATGAGGCGGTGGATGGTGGGCAGCGGCAGCCCGCTGCTCGCGGAGAGCTCGCTCAGTCCGACCTCGCCGCCCGCGTCCGCCATCCGCTCCAGCAGGTCGAAGGCGCGCTCTAGGGACTGGACGCCACCGCCGGCGGCGGCCGGCTTGGTGGCGACCTCGGCGGAGGCGTCGCTGGCGCTGGACGTCGGCACGGGCGCGGTCCTTTCAGACGGGCAGGCAGGTGGGAAGCCTACCCGGCAGTTGGTTGACTGCGGGGCTGCCCGTGGCTAGATTCTGCTGCACGGAAGTATATTTCCGTATGGCGGAAACGTCTAGAGGGCGTCGCGTGTAGCCGCAGTCGTGGGGCGAGGGTCGAGGCCGACCCTTGACGGCATCGGGTACGGAGTGAAGACTCCTTCAACAGAACGTTGAATTCCGTTACGTGGAAGTTAACGGCGGCGGGAGACGCCGGGAAGGAGACGTCCGGCATGAAAGGGGTCCCGGTGTCCGAGGACGGCTTGGTCGAACTGGTTCTGCGCTCGACGCGCGTCATCACTCCCGAAGGGACGCGCGCGGCCTCGGTCGCTGTCTCCTCGGGAAGGATCACGGCCGTGCTCGCGCACGACGCCGAGGTGCCCGCCGGGGCCCGGCTGGAGGACTTCGGTGACGACGTCCTGCTGCCCGGGCTCGTCGACACCCACGTCCACGTCAACGATCCCGGCCGCACGGAGTGGGAGGGCTTCTGGACCGCCACGCGTGCCGCCGCGGCGGGCGGCATCACGACCCTGGTCGACATGCCCCTCAACTCCCTGCCGCCCACCACGACGGTCGACCACCTCCGTACCAAGCGGGACGTGGCCCGTGCCAAGGCGCACATCGACATCGGGTTCTGGGGCGGCGCCCTGCCCGACAACGTGAAGGACCTGCGGCCGCTGCACGACGCGGGCGTCTTCGGCTTCAAGGCGTTCCTGTCGCCCTCCGGGGTGGACGAGTTCCCCGAGCTGGACCAGGACCGACTCGCCCAGTCCCTCGCGGAGATCGCAGGCTTCGGCGGACTGCTGATCGTCCACGCCGAGGACCCGCACCACCTGGCGGCGGCCCCGCAGCGGAGCGGCCGCAGGTACGCCGACTTCCTGGCCTCGCGACCGCGCGACGCGGAGGACACCGCCATCGCGAACGTCATCGCCCAGGCCGGGCGCCTCGACGCCCGCGTCCACGTACTGCACCTGTCGTCCAGCGACGCGCTCCCGCTGATCGCCGCCGCCAAACGCGAGGGCGTACGGGTCACGGCGGAGACCTGTCCGCACTATCTGACGCTCACCGCCGAGGAAGTCCCGGACGGGGCAAGCGAGTTCAAGTGCTGCCCGCCCATCCGCGAGGCCGCGAACCAGGACCTCCTGTGGCAGGCGCTGGCCGACGGGACGATCGACTGCGTGGTCACCGACCACTCGCCGTCGACGGCCGACCTGAAGACCGACGACTTCGCGACCGCGTGGGGCGGCATCTCCGGGCTCCAGCTCAGCCTGTCGGCCGTCTGGACGGAGGCCCGCACACGCGGGCACGGCCTGGAGGACGTGGTCCGCTGGATGTCTTCGAGCACGGCGGAACTTGTCGGCCTCGACGACCGCAAGGGCGCCATCGAGGCGGGCCGCGACGCCGACTTCGCGGTCCTCGCGCCCGACGAGACGTTCACCGTCGATCCGGCGGCGCTCCAGCACCGTAACCGTGTCACCGCGTACGCGGGCCGGACCCTGTACGGCGTGGTCCGCTCCACCTGGCTGCGCGGCCGACGCGTGATGTCCGAGGGCGAGTTCACCGGCCCGGCCGGTCAACTCCTGTCCCGCCGGAGGTAATCACACACCGACGCCCACGAACCGCCCCGCACCGAGCGGCGGCCGACCCCGGAAGGAAGACCTGATCACGTGACCGAGCAGCAGCCCTCTTCGGCTCGTTTCACCGGCGACGCGAACCCCTATGGAGGCGGTGACCCGTACGCGGACCACCGCACCGCCGACTTCCCCTTCACCCGGTACGCCAACCTCGCGGACCGGCAGCTCGGCGCCGCGGTCGTGGCCGCCAACGACGAGTTCTTCGCCCACCGCGAGAACCTGCTGCTGCCCGAGCCGGCCGAGTTCGACCCCGAGCGCTTCGGGCACAAGGGCAAGGTCATGGACGGCTGGGAGACCCGCCGCCGACGCGGTGCCTCCGCCGACCACCCGTGGCCCACCGCCGACGACCACGACTGGGCGCTCGTACGCCTCGGCGCCCCCGGAGTCGTACACGGGATCGTCGTCGACACCGCCCACTTCCGCGGCAACTACCCGCAGGCCGTCTCCGTCGAAGGGACCTCGGTACCCGGCTCCCCGTCCCCCGAGGACCTCCTCGCGGACGACGTCAAGTGGACAACCCTCGTACCCCGTACGGAGGTCGGCGGCCACGCTGCCAACGGGTTCGCCGTCGGGGTGGAGCAGCGCATCACCCACCTCCGCGTCAAGCAGCACCCGGACGGCGGCATCGCGCGCCTCCGCGTATACGGCGAGGTCGTCCCGGATCCGCGATGGCTGTCCGTCCTCGGCACCTTCGACGTGGTCGCCCTGGAGAACGGCGGCCACGTCGAGGACGCCTCCAACCGCTTCTACTCGTCCCCCACCAACACCATCCAGCCGGGTCGTTCCCACAAGATGGACGACGGCTGGGAGACGCGGCGGCGGCGCGACCGGGGCAACGACTGGATCCGCTACCAGCTCGTCGCACGGTCCGAGATCCGCGCGATCGAGATCGACACGGCGTATCTGAAGGGCAACTCGGCGGGCTGGGCATCGGTCTCCGTCCGCGACGGCTCGGACGGCGACTGGCGGGAGGCCCTGCCCCGGACCCGCCTCCAGCCCGACACGAACCACCGTTTCGTCCTCGCCGCCCCGGTCGTCGGCACGCACGCGCGCGTGGACATCTATCCGGACGGCGGGATATCGCGCCTGCGGCTGTTCGGGGCGCTGACGGAGGAGGGGGCGGCGGCTTTGACGGCCCGACACCGGGAGCTGGGCGGGTAGGCGGCAGTCCCTCGGGGGCGGCCCCCGAACCCGCGGCCCGCAGGCGGCGGACGGGCTGGTGGCGCCGTTCCCCTTCAGCCCGTCCGGCGTTTGAGGACGAGCGCGTCAGCGCGTCAGGGGGTCTGGGGGCGGAGCCCCCAGGGCAGGGACGGGAACGGGTAAGGGCGGCGGGGGCGAACAACTCCCGGCCGCATCAGGCGGCATGCCCCCCGTCCACCGAGAACTCCGCCCCCGTCACATACCCGGCCTCACCCCCCGCCAGATAGGCCACCGCGGAAGCCACCTCGGCGGCCGTCCCGAACCGCCCCACCGCGGTCATCGCAGCCTGCCCCGCCGCATGGGCCCCGTCCGCCGGATTCATATCGGTGTCCACCGGCCCCGGGTGAACGATGTTCGCCGTGATCCCCCGCCCACCCAACTCCCGGGCGAGCGCCCTGGTCAGCCCGATGAGCGCGGACTTCCCGGTGGCGTACAACGTGCCCCCACCCCCCGGCACCCGCTGCGTCATGCACGACCCGATGGTGATGATCCGCCCGCCACGCCCCATCCGCCCCGCCGCCGCCTGGGAGGCGAGGAGGACACCGCGTACGTTCACGGCGAGCACCCGGTCGATGTCGGCGAGGGAGAGGCTCTCCAGCGGCCCGAGCAACCCGACGCCCGCGTTGTTCACCAGGACGTCGAGGCCGCCGAACTCCTCCGCGGCACGGTGTACGGCCCCCGCCGCCTCTCCCGCGTCGCCGGAATCCGCGCGCAGCGCGAGCGCCCGCCGCCCCAGCGCCCGGATGCGGCCCGCGACCACGTCCGCCGCGTCCTTGTCGCGCACATACGTGAACGCCACATCGGCACCCTCCGCGGCGAGCCGCACGGCGGTCGCCGCGCCGATCCCGCGGCTGCCGCCGGTCACGAGGGCCACGGTCCCGCCGAGCGTCGGCCGGGCGGTCGGCCGGGAACTCCCGCCGGTCCGAGTGGTCGTCTCCGAGGTCTGATCAGTCGTCTCTGAAGTCATGGGTCCATCCCAGCGGCCACGCTCCCTGAACGCTGGCGGCGAACGGACACGGAACTCACCGGCGCACCCCCTGTCACCCCCGTCACCGCTCGGACCAGGGCCCCTCAGCCGGACTTCTGGCTCTCGGCCGCCGCGAACAGCGCGAACGACAGCACGAGCAACGCGACACTCCCGTAGATCTCGCGGCCGTCGAGGAGGTCGAGCCTCTGTACGAGGCCCCAGCCACGCAGCCAGCCGGTGAACTCGTGCACCAGGCCGACCCCGCCCTGCAGGAGGGCGATCACACCGAGAAACTCAAGAACCTGCTTCATACGAGGATGCTCGCCCCGCGGCCACGGCGGATTCATCGGCCGCGGGTCGCGCCGCGCACGGCGGAAGTGGTGGAACGACACCCGGGATCGCGCCGAAAGTCTGAGGTGTCCCCGACTTTGGTAGCGGACCGGGCGACGGGGGCGGCACCGGCGGGCATCGATGCGTAGATTGCCGACTGTGAGTGATATCGCGCCGCTGCCGAAACCCCCGAACCCCCCGGTGCGCCGGTGGTTTCTGCCGTCGGCCGTCACCTCGGAGCTGGACCCGGAGAACACCGGCCGCAAGGGACGCCCCCGGCGCACCGCGCGGGACTGGGCCGTCGACTTCGCCTGTTTCCTGATCGCCGTCGGGGTGGGCCTGCTCGGCGCGGACCAGACGGACGGCGACCCGAACATCCCGTACGCGGTGGAGGTCGTCGACCAGGTGCTCGGCGCGGTCGCCTGCGCGGCCGTCTGGCTCCGGCGGCGCTGGCCGGTCGGCCTCGCCGTCGCGATGGTGCCGGTCTGCTTCGTCTCCAACACCGCGGGCGGCGCGGGGCTGGTCGCCCTGTTCACACTCGCCGTGCACCGCCCCTTCAAGTACGTCGCCTGGACGGGTGGCGCGCAGCTCGCGCTGCTCCCCTTCTTCTCCTGGTGGCGCCCCGACTCCGACCTCCCGTACCTGGCAGTCGTCGGTCTCGGTGTGCTGCTGACCGGTGCGGTGGTCGGCTGGGGCATGCTCGCGCGCTCCAAGCGGCAGCTCATGCTGAGCCTGCGCGACCGGGCGCGGCGTGCCGAGACCGAGGCGGCGCTGCGCGCCGAGCAGGCCCAGCGGCTGGCCCGGGAGGCGATCGCGCGCGAGATGCACGACGTCCTCGCCCACCGGCTGACCCTGCTCAGCGTGCACGCCGGGGCGCTGGAGATCCGCCCGGACGCCCCCTGGGCCGAGGTCGCGCGGGCCGCCGGGGTGATCCGTGAGAGCGCGCACGAGGCCCTTCAGGACCTGCGCGAGATCATCGGGGTCCTCCGGGCGGCCGGGGACGACGCCGACGAGTCCGGGCGGCCGCAGCCGACGTTCGGCGCCCTGGAGGGGCTGGTCTCCGAGAGCCGTGACGCCGACATGAAGGTCACGCTCGACAACCGGGTCGTCGACGCGGCGACCGTCCCCGCCTCGGTGGGCCGCACCACGTACCGCATCGCCCAGGAGTGCCTGACCAACGCCCGGAAGCACGCCCCCGGCGCGGAGGTCACGGTCACCGTGGCCGGGGCCCCGGGCGCGGGTCTCACCATCTCCGTACGCAACCCGCCGCCGCCCGGCGACGTCCCTCATGTCCCGGGCTCCCGTCAGGGGCTCATCGGCCTCACCGAGCGGGCCGTACTCGCGGGCGGGCACCTGGAACACGGCCCCGAAGGGGACGGCGGCTTCCTGGTGCACGCGTGGCTGCCCTGGCGATGACGGTCACTACGGTGGGCCCATGAATCCGATCCGTCTCCTTCTCGTCGACGACGACCCGCTGGTCAGAGCCGGCCTCTCCTTCATGCTGGGCGGCGCCGAAGACCTGGAGATCGTGGGGGAGGCCGCCGACGGCAGCGAGGTCGAGGCCCTCGTCGACCGCACGCGCCCCGACGTCGTCCTGATGGACATCAGGATGCCGACGGTGGACGGGCTGGTCGCCACGGAACGGCTCAGGGGGCGCAAGGAGGCTCCCCAGGTCATCGTCCTCACCACCTTCCACGCCGACGAACAGGTGCTGCGGGCGCTGCGCGCGGGCGCGGCCGGCTTCGTCCTCAAGGACACCCCGCCCGCGGACATCCTGCACGCGGTGCGCCGGGTCGCGGCGGGCGATCCCGTGCTGTCGCCTGCCGTGACCCGGCAGTTGATGGAACACGCCGCGGGCGGGGCGCCCGACACGCGGCGTGCGAGTGCGCGTACGCGCGTCGCCGCGCTGAACGACCGCGAACGCGAGGTCGCCGTGGCGGTCGGGCGGGGCGGCTCGAACGCGGAGATCGCGGCCGGCCTGTTCATGAGCGTGGCCACGGTCAAGACGCACGTCTCCCGAATCCTGGCGAAACTCGACCTCAACAACCGCGTCCAGATCGCCCTGCTGACCTACGACGCGGGTCTCTTGGAGACCGACGACCGCTGACAGCGCAGTTCCCCGCGCCCCTGAAACACGAAGGCGGCGCCTGCTGACGGCATGTTCGCCGGGTGCGGCCCGGTGGGGGTCGGCCGCGCGGTTCCCCGCGCCCCTTCAGGGCGGAGGACTGGGGCGCAGCCCCGTTCTTCAGGGGCGCGGGGAACTGCGCGGCCGGCCACGACGGTGCCGCAGCCGACCACGCACCCACCCGCAGCCGGCCACGCACCCCACCCTCCGCCGACGGCCGGTCAGTCCCGTCCGCCCGGGATCTCCGACAGCCGAACCGACCGGCGCCCGCGCCGCGACAACTCACACGCCTCCGCGACCCGCAACGCGTGCAATGCCTCACGCCCGTCGCACGGATTCGCCCGCTCCCCCCGCACCACCTCGACGAACGCGTGCAGCTCCGCCTCGTACGCGGGCCCGAACCGCTCCAGGAACCCCGTCCACGGCTTGGTCGCGGCAGGCGGCCCCGCCGGTTCGGTGGAGGCGATCGGCGTACGGTCGTCGAGCCCGACCCCGATCTGGTCCAGCTCCCCGGCCAGCTCCATGCGTACGTCGTAACCGGCACCGTTCAGCCGCGTCGCCGTAGCCGTCGCGAGCGTGCCGTCGTCCAGTGTGAGGACGGCCGCCGCCGTGTCGATGTCGCCCGCCTCGCGGAACATCGCCGGCCCGGCGTCCGACCCCATCGCGTAGACCTCGGTGATCTCACGCCCGGTGACCCACCGCAGCATGTCGAAGTCGTGCACGAGCGTGTCCCGGTACAGCCCGCCGGAGAGCGGCAGATGCGCGGCCGGCGGCGGCGACTGGTCCGAGGTCATCGCGCGCACGGTGTGCAGACGGCCGAGCTGCCCCGACCGCACCACCTCCCGCGCCGCCGCGTAACCGGAGTCGAAGCGCCGCTGGAAGCCCATCTGCAGGATCGTTCCGGCGGCCTCGACCTCCGCGATGGCCGTGAGAGTACCTGTCAGGTCGAGGGCGATGGGCTTCTCGCAGAACACGGGCAGTCCGGCGCGGGCTGCCCGACCGATCAGTTCGCCGTGTGCCGAGGTGGCCGCGGTGATGACCACGGCGTCCACACCCCAGGTGAAGATCTCGTCCACGCCGGGTGCCGCGGTGGCACCTAAGCGGTCCGCGAGCCGGCGTGCTCGTGCGGGATCCGCGTCCGTGACGATGAGGGAGCCGCCCACCTCGCGGTGGCGGCTGAGGGCGGTCGCATGAAATGTACCGATACGACCCGTCCCGATGAGTCCGATGCGCATGGGACAAAGTTGAGGGCGGATCCTACACCCTGTCAACTCTTTGTCCGGACAATCGAACCTCACAACTTCCCGTCAACATGCACCGGAGCTACGCTCGGGCCCGTGCCCAAACCAGATGTGGATCCGACCGCGCCGCTCCAGCTCAGCGTCGACCGGAACAGCCCGGTCCCGCTGTACTTCCAGCTGGCCCAGCAGCTCGAAGCGGCGATCGAGCGCGGTGCCCTGACCCCGGGCAGCCTGCTGGGCAACGAGATCGAGCTCGCCGGACGTCTCGGTCTGTCCCGGCCCACGGTGCGACAGGCCATCCAGTCACTGGTGGACAAGGGCCTCCTCGTACGCCGCCGGGGTGTCGGCACCCAGGTCGTCCACAGCCAGGTCAAGCGCCCCCTGGAACTCAGCAGCCTCTATGACGACCTGGAGGCGGCCGGCCAGCGTCCGGCGACCCGCGTCCTCGTCAACACCGTCGTCCCGGCGACGGCCGAGGTGGCGGCGGCCCTGTCGGTGGCGGAGGGCAGTGAGGTGCACCGGGTGGAGCGGCTGCGGCTGGCCCACGGCGACCCGATGGCGTACCTCTGCAACCACCTGCCGCCCGGCCTGCTCGACCTCGACAGCGCGCAGCTGGAGGCCACCGGTCTGTACCGGCTGATGCGCGTCGCGGGCATCACGCTGCACAGCGCCCGCCAGTCCGTCGGCGCCCGGGCCGCCACCGCCGTGGAGGCCGAGCGCCTCGACGAGTCCGCGGGCGCCCCCTTGCTCACCATGCAGCGCACCACCTTCGACGACACGGGCCGCTCCGTCGAATTCGGCTCCCACACCTACCGCGCCTCGCGCTACTCCTTCGAGTTCCAGCTGCTCGTACGCCCCTGAGCAGGTACGACTCCACGAGCCCCGGCGCCGCCTCCGGACGGCTCCCCGCATGCCTCCCGCATGCCTCCCGCACGTGCTCACGCGACGGTGCCGACGGCCCCGCTGTCCGGAATCCTTCACTCCGTATCCGATACTTGGTTGTTCCATGTATCGGATATCAAGAAGGGCACGGCCTCGTGGCACGGTTTCGGACCTGGGTCAGCATCGCGGTGGCAGGGGCGCTGGGCGCATCCCTGGCCGGGTGCAGCAGCACCGGCGGCAAGCGCGCCGAGGACGCCCGCAAAGCGGCGTCGGCCCAGGGCGGGGGCGCGGTGAGCACGCCACGCTGGACCGTCGCGATGATCACCCACTCGGGTGACGGCGACACCTTCTGGGACATCGTCCAGAGCGGCGCCCAGCAAGCCGCCGACAAGGACAACATCAAGTTCCTGTACTCCCACGACGACGAGGGACAGCAGCAGGCGCAGCTCGTGGACGCCGCCGTGGACAAGGGCGTCGACGGCATCGTCGTCACGCTCGCCAAGCCCGACGCCATGAAGAGCGCGGTCGCGCGGGCCGTGAAGGCAGGCATCCCCGTGATCACCGTGAACTCGGGGTCCGAGAAGTCCAAGGAGTTCGGCGCGCTCACCCATGTCGGCCAGGACGAGACGATCGCCGGCGAGGCCGTCGGCGACGAGCTGAACAGGCGTGGCCGGGAAACGGCCCTCTGCGTCCTCCACGAACAGGGCAATGTCGGCCACGAGCAGCGCTGCGCGGGCGTGAAGAAGACCTTCGACGGCACCGTGCGGAACATCTATGTCGAGGGCACCGACATGTCGGCCGTCCAGTCCTCCATCGGCGCCAAGCTCCAGGCCGACCCGTCGGTCGACGCCGTCGTCACCCTCGGCGCGCCCTACGCGGACACCGCGGTCAAGGCCAAGGAGGACGCGGGCAGCAAGGCCGAGATCGACACCTTCGACCTGAACGCCAAGGTCGCCGCCTCGCTCAAGGACGGCACCCTCGGCTTCGCCGTCGACCAGCAGCCGTACCTCCAGGGGTACGAGGCCGTGGACCTGCTCTGGCTGTACCGGTACAACGCCGACACGCTCGGCGGCGGACGGCCCGTCCTCACCGGGCCGCAGATCATCACCAAGGACCAGGCCGCCGAGCTGAAGCAGTACGCGGAGCGGGGCACCCGATGACGGCGACGGCTCCCACGGCGGACGAACGGCTCATCAGGACCTCGCCACTGCGCAGGCTGCTCGGCCGCCCCGAACTCGGCTCGGTGGTCGGCGCGCTCGCCGTCTTCCTCTTCTTCGCGCTGGTCGCGGACGGTTTCGTACGGGCCGCGGGGCTCACCACCGTGCTGTACGCGGCCTCCACGATCGGCATCATGGCGGTGCCCGTCGCCCTGCTGATGATCGGCGGCGAGTTCGACCTGTCCGCGGGCGTCATGGTGACGTCGTCCGCGCTGATCTCGTCGATGTTCAGCTACCAGCTGACCGCGAACGTCTGGGTGGGCGTGGGAGTGTCGCTGCTGGTCACCCTCGCGATCGGCTTCTTCAACGGGTTCATGTTGACCCGCACCAAGCTGCCCAGCTTCATCATCACGCTCGGCACCTTCCTCATGCTGACCGGGATGAACCTCGGCTTCACCAAGCTGATCAGCGGCACCGTCTCCACGAAGTCGATCGCCGACATGGAGGGCTTCGCCTCCGCCAAGGCGCTCTTCGCGTCCGTGCTCACCGTCGGCGGCGTCGACTTCAAGGTCACCATTTTGTGGTGGCTGGGCCTGGTGGCCCTCGCCTCCTGGATCCTGCTGCGCACCCGCGTCGGCAACTGGATCTTCGCGGTCGGTGGCGGAAAGGAAGCGGCCCGCGCGGTGGGCGTGCCCGTCACCGCGACCAAAATCGGCCTCTACATGGGGGTGTCCTTCGCCGCCTGGATCGCCGGACAGCACCTGCTCTTCTCCTTCGACGCGGTCCAGTCGGGAGAGGGCGTCGGCAAGGAGCTGACGTACATCATCGCGGCCGTCATCGGCGGCTGTCTGATCACCGGCGGCTACGGTTCCGCGGTCGGCTCGGCGGTCGGCGCGCTGATCTTCGGCATGACCGACAAGGGCATCGTGTTCGCCGAGTGGAATCCCGACTGGTTCAAGTTCTTCCTGGGAGCGATGCTGCTCCTCGCGACCCTGCTGAACGCCTGGGTCCGCAAGCGCGCGGAGGCCACGGCATGACGCAGCCCGCCACGACGACGTCCGCCGGGCGCACGCCCCTGGTGGAGCTCGACGACGTCAGTAAGTACTACGGCAACATCCGCGCCCTGGAGGGCGTCTCGCTGTCGGTCCACGCGGGGGAGATCACCTGCGTCCTGGGTGACAACGGCGCCGGCAAGTCGACCCTGATCAAGATCATCGCGGGGCTCCACCAGCACGACGCGGGCACCTTCCGCATCGAGGGTGAGGACGCCCGCCCGGCGTCCCCGCGGGAGGCGCTGGACCGGGGTATCGCCACGGTCTACCAGGACCTCGCCGTGGTCCCCCTGATGCCGGTCTGGCGGAACTTCTTCCTCGGGTCCGAACCCCGCAAGGGATACGGACCCTTCAAGCGCCTGGACGTCGACCTCATGCGCCGCACGACCCACGCGGAACTCCTGCGCATGGGCATCGACCTGCGGGACGTCGACCAGCCCATCGGCACCCTCTCGGGCGGTGAGCGCCAGTGCGTGGCGATCGCCCGTGCCGTCCACTTCGGCGCCAAGGTCCTCGTCCTCGACGAGCCCACCGCGGCGCTGGGCGTCAAACAGTCCGGAGTGGTCCTCAAGTATGTGGCCGCCGCACGTGACGCGGGCCTGGGTGTTGTTCTGATCACCCACAACCCCCACCACGCGTACCTCGTAGGCAACCGCTTCGTCCTCCTCAAGCGCGGCACCATGGTCGGCAACCACACCCGAGAAGAGATCACCCTGGACGAACTGACCCGCCAAATGGCGGGCGGCAACGAACTGGACGACCTCCGCCACGAACTGGAGAGCCCGGCGCTCCAGGGCAACGGGCTGCGTTGATCTACGGCTCCGCCGTGTGGGCGTGGCCGGCCACGACGTCTTTCAGGGGCGCGGGGCTGTGTTGGTCTGCGGCTCCGCCGCGTGGGCGCGACCAGCCACGACGCGCCTGCGGCCGACGGACGGACGACGGCTGCCCGGGGCGCCCCCAGCACAGCGGGGGACGCCGCCGTGCGGCCAAACCACCACGTGCGGCAGAATCGGCGCGATGAGCACCTACCGCGACCTCGCCCTGCCCAGGGCGCTCGGCTCCGCCAGAGCCGCGGGCGCCCCCATCGGCTCCCGCCGTGCCACCGCCCTGCGCACCGTGGGCACGCGCGAGCGCCGTTCCCACCTGACGGCGCCGCGCGTCCCCACCGTCGGCATCGACATCGGCGGTACGAAGGTGATGGCGGGCGTCGTCGACGCGGACGGCAACATCCTGGAGAAGGTCCGCACCGAGACCCCCGACAAGTCCAAGAGCCCCAGGGTCGTCGAGGACACCATCCTCGAACTGGTCCTGGACCTCTCCGACCGCCACGACGTGCACGCGGTCGGCATCGGCGCGGCCGGCTGGGTCGACGCGGAGCGCAACCGGGTCCTGTTCGCCCCCCACCTCTCGTGGCGCAACGAACCCCTGCGGGACCGTCTCGCGGGCCGCCTCGCCGTCCCCGTCCTGGTGGACAACGACGCGAACGCCGCCGCCTGGGCGGAGTGGCGCTTCGGCGCGGGCCGCGGCGAGGACCACCTCGTCATGATCACCCTCGGTACCGGCATCGGCGGCGCCATCCTGGAGGACGGGCAGGTCAAGCGCGGCAAGTTCGGTGTGGCGGGCGAGTTCGGCCATATGCAGGTCGTGCCCGGCGGCCACCGCTGCCCGTGCGGCAACCGCGGCTGCTGGGAGCAGTACAGCTCCGGCAACGCCCTGGTCCGCGAGGCCCGCGAACTCGCCGCCGCCGACTCTCCGGTGGCCTACGGCATCATCGAGCACGTCAAGGGCAACATCGCCGAGATCACCGGCCCGATGATCACCGAGCTGGCCCGTGAGGGCGACGCGATGTGCATCGAGCTGCTCCAGGACATCGGCCAGTGGCTGGGCGTCGGCATCGCGAACCTCGCGGCCGCCCTCGACCCCTCCTGCTTCGTCATCGGCGGCGGTGTCAGCGCGGCCGACGACCTCCTGATCGGCCCCGCGCGCGACGCCTTCCGACGCCACCTGACCGGCCGCGGCTACCGCCCCGAGGCCCGGATCGCCCGCGCCCAGCTCGGCCCGGAGGCCGGCATGGTCGGCGCCGCGGACCTGGCCCGGCTGGTGGCCCGCCGCTTCCGGCGCGCCAACCGGCGCCGCGTCGAGCGGTACGAGCGCTACGAGCGGTACGCCGAGTCGCGCCGCGAGGCACAGGAGACGCTGTGACGGCCTCCCTGCCGCGCCAGGCCTCACCCCCGGACGAGCCGCCCCGCCCGCCCGAGGACCGGGGCCACCGCATCCGCCGCCGGGCGCTGACCCTGCTGATCATCGTGCTGCTCATCGGTGTCCCGGCCGGCTATCTGGTGATCTCCGCCAACCAGAGCCGTGACAGCGGCAAGGACAAGGAGGCGAAGTACTCGGCGACCGGGCTCACCCCCGGCTGGCCCTCCCGGGTCCAGCGCCGCCTGTACCAGGTGCCCATTCCGGGCTACTCGGCCGAGGTCGCGTACTACGAGACGAACAACTGGAAGACCAGCCGCCTCTACGTCCAGTTCCTCACCAGCGACGAGGGACTGGAGAAGTTCCTCAAGACCATCGGCACCAGCCTCGACGCCCTGGAGAAGGACGACATCGTCATCAGCGCCCGCGACCGGCGGGTCGTCGGCTGGGAGTTCACCGGCCCCGGCCCCTGGTCGGGCCTGAACCACGAGCGGAAGAACCCCACGCCCACGCACCACATCGTCGTGGACTGGGCGAAGCCCGGCCATCCCATGGTCTACGTGGTCTCCAGAACGACGCCCTGACCACGCGCCGACCACGTCCTGGCCACCCGCCCCCTCCGGCCGACGCACCGCGTTGTCAGACCCGGCCCGTAGAGTCGAAGACGATCGATCCGACCGGGGCGGGAGCAGGCGAGGGAGGTGGCCGGGAGCATGAGTGCGGGGACGCGTACGGGTACGGGTGAGGGGACGAGCACGGGGCAGACGCGTGCCGAGCCCGGCGCCGGGCCCCCGGCCGAGGTGTCCGTCCGGCTGGCCGCCGTCTTCCTTCCCGCCCCGCTGCCCCGCGGCGGACGGATGGCCTTCTGGGACCCCGACGGCGAGATCCCGGTCCCCGTGCCGGACACCGAGCTCACGGTCGTACGGCGGCACGGGACGGGTGCACGGCGGGTGTCGGTGCCCGCGCTGACCATGCCCGTCACGGAGGCCCTGCCGCTGCTGGTACGGGCCAGGCGTGACCCCGCCGCCCATCCCGCCACGGCCTGCTGGGGAGCCGCCGCCCTGCACGCGCTGCGGCTCGTCGCGCGCGGCCGGCTGCTGCCCGGTCTGACACCCGACGGGTTCGACGCGTGGCGTGCGGGCCCCCTGGACCCGGAGGACATCGCCCACCTCAGGGCGATCGCCGCGGCCCTCCCGTACGAGGGACACGCCGTCCCCCTGCCCGGCGGTGGCGCGCTCCGGCTGCCCGAGCCGGAAGCGCTGACACGAGCCTTCCTGGACGCGGTCACCGACGCCCTGCCCCGCACCCCGGCCGCCCCTTACGCAGCGGGGAGGCCCTTCGCGGCGAGCGGGGCCCAGCGGCTGCCGGGCGCCCAGGACTGGGCGGCGGAGGTCGCCGCCGGCATGGATGCCGGGGTCCGGATCTCACTGCGTCTCGACCTGTCCGCGTACGAGCTCTTCGACGACAGCGAGGGCGCGCGGCGGGCGGGCGCGGCCGTCGTCCAGGTGCACAGCCTCGCCGACCCCACCCTCGTCGTCGACGCGGCGGCCCTGTGGGCGGGCACCGCGGACGCCACGTTCGGCCCGCGCGCCCGCGTCGACGCGGCCCTGGCCGTGCGCCGCGCGGCCCGCGTCTGGCCGCCCCTGGACCGGCTGTCCGCGCAGGACGTGCCGGACGTACTTGCCCTGTCCGAGGACGAGCTGACGGACCTGCTCGGTGTGGCGGCGACCCGACTCGGCGCGGCCGGGGTCGCCGTGCACTGGCCGCGCGACCTCGCCCAGGATCTGAGCGCGGCCGCGGTCGTCCGCCCCGCGCCGGGCTCGGCCACGGACGGGACGGGTTTCTTCGAGAGCGAGGAACTGCTCCAGTTCCGCTGGCAGCTGGCCCTGGGCGGCGACCCGCTCAGCGAGGCCGAGATGGATGCCCTCGCCGAGGCGCACCGCCCGGTCGTCCGGCTGCGGGACCAGTGGGTGCTCGTCGACCCGGCCCTGGTCCGCAAGGCCCGCAAGCGCGAACTGGGCCTGCTCGACCCGGTGGACGCCCTCTCCGCGGCGCTGAGCGGCAGTGTGGAGGTCGACGGGGAGAGCGTCGAGGCGGTGCCCGTCGGAGCGCTCGCCGCGCTGCGCGACCGCCTGACGGCCGGACTGCGGCCCGCCGACCCGCCGCCCGGTCTGAAGGCGACCCTCCGCGACTACCAGCTGCGCGGGCTGGCCTGGCTCGACCTCATGACCTCGCTCGGCCTGGGCGGCTGCCTCGCCGACGACATGGGACTCGGCAAGACCATCACCGTCATCGCCCTCCATCTGAAGCGGGCGCGCACCGAGCCGACCCTCGTGATCTGCCCCGCCTCGCTGCTCGGCAACTGGCAGCGCGAGATCGAGAGGTTCGCCCCCGGCGTGCCCGTGCGCCGCTTCCACGGACCGGACCGCTCTCTGGCGGACATGGCCGGAGGCTTCGTCCTGACCACCTACGGGACGATGCGCTCGACGGCACCGCGGCTCGCCGAGCAGACCTGGGGCATGGTCGTCGCGGACGAGGCCCAGCACGTCAAGAACCCGTACTCGGCGACGGCCAAGGCCCTGCGGACCATCTCCGCACCGGCCAGGGTCGCCCTGAGCGGTACACCGGTGGAGAACAACCTCTCCGAGCTGTGGGCCCTGCTCGACTGGACGACCCCGGGGCTCCTCGGCCCGCTGAAGTCCTTCCGCGCCCGGCACGCGCGCGCCGTGGAGAACGGCGAGGACGAGGAGGCCGTGGCCCGCCTCGCCCGGCTGATCCGGCCCTTCCTCCTCCGGCGCAAGAAGTCCGACCCGGGCATCGTCCCCGAACTCCCTCCCAAGACGGAGACGGACCACCCCGTCCCCCTCAGCCGCGAACAGGCCTCCCTGTACGAGGCCGTGGTCCGCGAGTCGATGCTCGCCATCGAGACCACGCAGGGCATCGCCAGGCGGGGCCTCGTCCTCAAGCTCCTCACCGCGCTCAAACAGATCTGCGACCACCCGGCGCTCTACCTGAAGGAGGAGCCGGACGGACTCCCCAGCGGCTCGGGAACGGCTCGCCAGGCCGCCCGTTCCGGCAAGCTGGCCCTGCTCGACGAGCTGCTGGACACGCTGCTCGCCGAGGACGGCTCGGCCCTCGTCTTCACCCAGTACGTGGGGATGGCCCGGCTGATCACCAACCACCTCACGGCGCGCGCGGTCCCCGTCGAACTGCTCCACGGGGGCACGCCGGTGCCGGAGCGCGAGAACATGGTGGACCGGTTCCAGAGCGGGGCGACGCCGATCCTGATCCTGTCGCTGAAGGCGGCCGGCACCGGCCTCAACCTCACGCGCGCGGGCCACGTCATCCACTTCGACCGCTGGTGGAACCCGGCCGTCGAGGAACAGGCCACCGACCGCGCCTACCGCATCGGCCAGACCCAGCCCGTCCAGGTGCACCGCCTCATCACCGAGGGCACCGTCGAGGACCGCATCGCCGACATGCTCGCCTCCAAGCGGGCCCTGGCGGACGCGATCCTCGGCTCCGGCGAGGCGTCCCTGACGGAACTGACCGACCGCGACCTGTCCGACCTGGTGTCGCTCCGGAGGTCCACGTGATGTCGCCGACGGATCAGCCGGGTACGGGCGGCGACGGCACGGACGAGCGCCCGCCGGGCGCGTCCACTGGGGAAGCCCGGGCCGCGGACGACGGGACCCCTCAAGCCGACGCCCACGCCGACGCCGACGCGGTGGCCTCGGTGCACAACTCTCCCGCGGCGGCCGGTGGGACGCGACCTGCCGACGCGGCCCGACGAGCCCTGCGGGAAGCCCGCCGAGCCGAAGCGAACCCGGGCGAGTCCTTCTCGGCCGCCCAGGCCCCGGGTACGACTCCGGGGTCGAAGGCGCACCCAGCGGCTGCGGATCCGAGACGCCGAGCCGTCGAGGGGGCCGCGGCATCAGGGCCCCGCCCGGGAGATGCCGCGCGCGAGGCACTTCGGCGAGCGGTGGGCCGTACCGGCGGTGACACTGCCGCGGGGACCGAGGGCGCGGAAGGGGCCCCGGGCTCCGTAGGCGCCGAGCGGCCGGATGGGCGGGGCGCACGACCGGCCGCCGCCGATACGGCGGTGACGAGGGCTCCTGGGAGTAGCTCCGGCGAGACGCTGACGGGGGCACCCGGTACGGGCTCTGACGTGACGGCGACAGGGCTACCCGATGGGGTCTCCGGCGCGACGGTGTCGGGGCCACCCGCCGGAGTCCCGGACGCGTCGGCGACGGAACCGCCCAACGGGGGCGCCGCTGCAACAGTGACGGCGGAACCCGGAAGGAGCTCCGACTCGACGGTGACGGGTGCGCCGCCCGAGAGGGGCACCGACACGAGAGTGTCGGCCCGGCCCGGTGCGGTCTCCGGGCCCTCGGTGATCGGTCGACCCGACGAGGACTCCGGGCCGCCCGCGGCCGACCGACCCGACGCTTCCTCCGAAACCTCGCGCCCCGGCGACGTGGCCCGGGAGGCGCTGCGTGCCGCGCGCATCCAGGCGGAGCGGGAGCGAACCGCCGCGCAGGACAAGGGAGTCGGGGCGTCCCGGAAGCGGCGCGGCGGTGCCGCGGTCACCTCACCCGGCTCTCGCCCCATCCGTCCCACCAGGCCGAGCCACGAGGCGGCGGCCCAGGTCAGGGAACTGGCCGAGATGCTGGGCAACAGTCTCGACCTGTCGTCCCGGCTGGAGAGGGAAGAGCGGGCGGACGAGTCCGTCACCGGGCCGGACACCACGCGTCCGGCGACGACTCCGCTCACGAGCACGACTCCGGTCACGAGCACGAGCACGAGCACGGGCACGAGCGCCGACACAGATGCGGAAGCCGGCGTCGATGGTGCGGGTGCGGGTGCGGGTGCCGGTGCCGACGCCGAACCCGTCGGGCTCGAAACCGCCCATGCCCAGGCTGATCCCCATCCCCATCCTCATCCCCATCCCCGTCTCCATGCCCATCCCCCTGCCGAGCCCGTCGCCGGCGGCCACGCCGCACAGCGCAGTGCCCCGGCGGTCGGTCGCTCCATGGCCGCCCCCGCCCGGGACGGCGAGTTGCGGCGTACGTTCCCGCCGCCACCGGCGCGGGCGCGGCCCGAGGGCGCCGGGTTCGCCGAGACGTGGTGGGGCAACGCGTGGGTCGTCGCGCTGGAGGAGATGGCGCTCGACGCGGCACGGCTCGGACGCGGGAAGGCGTACGCGGGGGAGGGGCACGTCGACGCCGTCACGGTCACACCGGGGCTCGTGCTCGCCTATGTGCACGGGAGCCGCCCGCGGCCGTACCGCGTACAGATCCGGATGCGTACGCTCTCGGACGACGACTGGGAACGCTTCCTCGACGCCGCCGCCGAACGCCCGGCCCACATCGCCGCGTTGCTCGACAAGGAGCTGCCCCAGGCACTCGCCGACAGCGGTGTCGAACTGCTCCCCGGCCCCGGCGACCTCGTCCCGCGCTGCAGTTGCCCCGACTCCGGTCACCCCTGCAAGCACGCGGCCGCCCTCTGCTATCAGACCGCGCGGCTGCTGGACGAAGACCCGTTCGTCCTCCTCCTGCTGCGCGGCCGGGGCGAGCGCGAACTGCTGGACGAACTGTCCCGGCGCAACGCCACCCTGGCCGCCCGTTCGGCCCGCGCCGCCGAGGAACCGGCGCTGCCCGGAGTCCCGGCCAGCGAGGCGGTCGAGCGCCGCGTACGGGCGCCCCTGCCGGCCCCGCTCCCGCCGCCCGCGCATCCGCAACAGCCCCCGGCCTACCCGGCCTCGCCCGGCGGCCCCGACCCGTTCGCACTGGACCAGTTGGCCACCGACGCGGCCGCCCGCGCGCACGCCCTGCTCACCACCGGCCGCGACCCCCTCGCCGAGCTGACCCTCTGGCAGGACGCCGTCCGGCTCGCCGCCACCCGCCCGGGTTCCGGCCTCACCGCCACCACCCGCGCCCTCTACGCGGACCTGGCCACCGCCGCGCGTCGCACCCCGGGTGACCTGGCCCGCGCGGTCGCCGCGTGGCGTCAGGGCGGTCTCGAAGGGCTCGCCGTCCTCGAAGAGGCCTGGGACCCTCCGGCGGGCCGTTTCGACCGGGCCCGCCCACTCCTCCTCGCGGCCGACTTCCCCGCCTTCCGGCCCTGGCACAACCACCTCACCCACCCCCACGGCCACATACAGCTCCGCCTGGGCCACGACGGCCTCTGGTACGCGTACGAGTCGGAACCGGGCCATGACGACTGGTGGCCCCGCGGCACCCCCGACCTGGATCCGGTCGGCGCCCTCACCGGCCTCGGCTCGCCGACCGACGTCTGAGGGGCCCAACTCCCGCGATTCACCGGCGAGCCGGCGCGCGGCCTCGTACCATGGTGTCCATGATCCTCAGCCGTTGCCGCCCTGCCCCGCGGTTCATCGTGCGTACGCCGCACGGCTGTTGTTGATTTTCACCGAGCCCGTAACCGCGCTCCCGGCCGCACTCCTCTTCCCGCGGCCCACCCCCACTCCCAGGCCCGAAGGCCCGGCGAGCTCTGCCGTACCCGCGGACCCGCGGCCACCCCACCGCCTCCCCACCCGTGCCCGTGCACCTCCGACAGGCAGGAGCCCACCCATGTCCCGTACCGACTCCCGTACCGACTCCCGTACCGACTCCGGTACTGAAACCCGTACCGGCACGCGCGATGAAGAGTCCGTCTACGACCGTCGCAGACTCCGTCAATGGCTCGCGGGTGAAGCCCGGGCCGACGGCATCGAGCGGCGCGACATGCTTCGTCTGCTGGCCGCCGCCGGACTGGCCACCGCGGCCACCGCGGCCACCGCGGCCACCACCGGTTTCGCCGCACCGGCCCTGGCCGCTTCCGGAGCCGCCACCGGAGTCGCCACCGGAGCCGTCGCCGGAACCACCGGCAGCGCGTCGGTCGCCGCGGTCCCCGGGATAGTCAAGCCCCTTCCCGACGCCTGGTTCACCTCGCGCGGTACGAACGCCGAGACCAGGTTCGAGGCACTGGCGGGCACCGGCCACCACACCCCCACGGACCGTTTCTTCGTCCGCAACCACACCGCCACCCCCGTCCTGGACGCGAACGCCTGGAGTGTCACCGTCTGGGGAGACGGCCTCGCGGGCGGCGGGGCCGCGGAGTTCACGCTCGACGACCTGAAGCGACTGCCCGCCACCACCCGCAGCGCGTTCGTGGAGTGCGCGGGCAACGGCCGCAGCTTCTTCACGACACAGCAAAGCCAGACCGTGTCCGGCACGGCGTGGACGCTGGGCGCGATCGGCGTGGCCCGCTGGCGCGGTGTACGGCTCGGCGAGGTGCTGCGCCGGGCCGGGCTGAGCCGCGGAGCCGTGGACGTCCTGCCCCGCGGCCTGGACGCCGACTACGTCACGGCGGACGGCACGAACCTGGGCCGGGTCCGCCGTCCGCTACCCCTGTCGAAGGCCCTGGACGACGTGCTGCTCGCGTACGAGATGAACGGCGAGCCGCTGCCGCCGGACCACGGCGGTCCCGTACGGGTCCTCGTGCCGTCCTGGATCGGGATCGCGTCGATCAAGTGGGTCGGTGACATCGAGGTCTCCGCGCAGCCGCTGTACTCCCCGTGGAACACCGACTTCTACCGGCTGTTCGGCGACGCGTACCCGGCGGGAGGCAGCGCCCCGCTCAGCCGGCAGACACTCAAGTCCGCCTTCGAACTCCCCTGGAACGCAAGCCTGGAGGCCGCCGCCGAGCACCGTCTCACCGGCCGCTCGTGGTCGGGCGCGGGCGGGGTGGCGCGCGTCGACGTGAGCACCGACGGCGGGGCGAGCTGGCGGCGTGCCCGCCTGTACGACGCCCCGCGCCGCGCCGACTGGGTCCGCTGGTCGGCCGACTGGCGTCCGACGGCCCCGGGGACGTACACGCTCCTGGCCCGTGCGACCGACACGACGGGCCGCACCCAGCCGGAGACCACCGTCCACAACACTCAGGGCTATCTCTTCGACGCGGTCGTCCGTCACCCGGTCCAGGCCGTGTGACCCACGCCCCGCCCGAGCGCGTTTGCAACGCGGAGTGAAAAGGGGGCTCTACATGTACAGGTGTGCCGGCACACTCCGACCGTGACAGTTTTCACCTCGCGTCTACATATCGGATCGGTGTTCGGTGCCATTAAATGCCGTTCGGTAAAGCGGACGCAGACGGTCTGCTTTCCGGCGCCGCAGAGCCGTTGACAGTGCTGTCCGGCGCGACGACTATTGGGCTGAAAAGTGTTGGACGTGGCAGCACGAGCGTGTCGGGAGAAGTCGAAGGCGGCCGTACATAGCGGCCCGTCCTCCGTTTCGTCATTCTCTCGACCGCTGTCACGGGCCGAGTTGCGGATGCCGGGGTGCGGATTTCCTGATTCCACCGCCCCGCCGCTCACGCGAAGTCTGATCAGTGCGATCGGATCTATGGTCCGGCGCAATTATCGAGCCATGAGCGAGACGATCGGAATGCGATGATGTCCACATCGACGAATCCCTACCCCAGGTCGCAGTGTTGGCTTTCGTACAAGATCCGGGACGCGGCGAACCGCTCGATCTCGCAGCCGCAGGCGTGGTACACCAGCGAGAAGCCCCAGGTACGCCCCTCCCGGTGGTACGAGGGGAAGCCGGAACCCAAGAACAGCCCACGCGACGGTGAGCGGCTGCACGACCACGACGCCGAACTCAAGGCGGTGAACGCGCTCGCGAACGAGATCGTGAAGGCGTGGCCGGCCGCGAACACACAGGACATGGCCGCCTGGAAGAACATCGCCAACGGTTTTACGGGCGATGTCTACCTCGGATGTTCGCAAGGGCCGTGCCACTCCTGCCGATCGGTTATCAGGCAGATCTCCAAGGACATGCCTCAGGTCACGTTCTACGTCACCTACACGGCCAGGGACGTGAACCGGCCTGTCACGCTGAACGAAGGATCGAAGGTTTCCCTCTATGGGCAATACGGCTACCAGATGGCCGAGATCAGCGAAACGAAAACCGCCTGGGGCGTGACGGTACAGGGCGGCGCGGAAAACGGATACATCGTTCCGCGAAAGGAATTCCCGCAGGAGCCGCCCGGCGGAGAACCGGTCGAGAATTTCGACGAGGGCCGCGTCGGATGAGCTCCACGCGCGCCCTCGGCCGGTAGAACGGCAGGACACCAGCCCGTCAATCGATCCCACGCCAGGATCCGTGTCGGTGTACACGTGAATGTGGCTCTGGCAAGGTTTTCGTAGCTGCAGATCATCTAGGGGCGAGGGTCGGCCGGTCCGCGTACCGGGCGGGATCTGGCTGTGCCTTGTTGAATTAGCTTGTCTGCCAACGCACTTGATGAGCGTGCTGGTGGTCTCGGTCGATCCCTCTGGCCCTGTGCTGATCGCCCGGGCCCGCGCGTGGGCCCGGGCTCCCGCATTCTGTGCTGGCTGCGGTGTGCAGGTTCGACGCTTGAGTGTCGGGTCGCGCCATTGCCTTGCGGTTACATCTGCTTGGCCAGGAAGGGCAGCACGACTTCGGCCATCTCGCCGGGTACTTCCTCGGCGAGGTCGTGCCCGGCATCGAAGACGTGACCGGTGACGTCGTGGGCGAACAGCCGCATCTGGGACTCGTTGCGGTCGCCGATGAACGCCGAGCCGCCGAGGGCCAGTACCGGGATGTCCAACTTCTTCTGTGCTGCTTGCCGGTTCTGCTCGCCGTCGATGTGTATCGCCCGGTAGATCGAGAGCATCGCGCGTATGGCGCCGGGCATGGAGTAGCAGCGTACGTACTCCTCGATCGCGTCAGGGGTGGCGGTGTCCGGGTTGCTGCGCTCGGATTTGATCATGTAGGTGATCAGCTCGCGTTCGTGGCCGGTGATCAGCATCTCGGGCACGTCCGGCTGGAAGTAGAAGCCCAAGTGCCACATGTGCATGCCGCTTGAGATCATTTCGGGCGTGAGCGCGTTGTGGTCCTCGAAGCCGAACCCGGGGAACAGCGCCTCGGCGAAGACCAGGGCGTTGACGTGATCGCGGTGCCTTGCCGCGAGCTGGTAGCCGATCACGGCACCCCAGTCCTCGCCGATCACGGTGTAGGTGCTGTGCCCGAGGTGGCCCATCAGTGCGGCGATGTCGTCGCTCATCGTCGCGGAGTCGTAGCCGCCCGCAGGGCGCGCGGAGTCGCCGAGGCCACGGAGGTCGGGCGCGACCACGGTGTGGTGGGGCGTCAGCTTCGGGAGGAGGTGCCGCCAGTGGTAGCTGGTCTTCGGCACGCCGTGCAGGAGTACCACCGCCGGGCCGGACCCGCTTGTCCGGTAGTGCAGACTCGTTCCGTTGACGGTGGCACGGCCTGTGCGAGCAGGTGTGCCGTGGTGGTCGAAGATCATCTCGTACATCGACTTTCTGTGGTGTCTGGACTCGCCCGGCCGGGGTTGCAGCGCGTGCCGGTGGCGAGGGGGTGATCTCATGCCGGCGGGTCGGCGCCGGTTGAGAGTTCACGGGCGGTCATGACGCCCGCCTCAGGTGTGTCTTCCATGCCTTATCTGGATCGAGCGATACAGATATTGGGCATGCGTAAGCGCTTCAGCTTCCAAGCGCGCGAGAAGTCAGTCGAGTGCGGTCAGTGCGACCTCCACCAGGGGTTCGAGGGCGGAGGGGTCCGGCGTGATCTTGGAGGACACGAGGAGGCCGTTGAGGAAGGTGGCGAGGAAGGCGGCGAGGGTGTGCGGGTCGTGCCGCGCCGAGATCTCGTCGCGCTCCGCCGCCGCGCGCAGCAGGTCGGTGAGCGCGTCCTGGTTGGCGCTCAGCACGTCCCGCACGGTGCGCCGGGTCGGCTGGTCTTCCGGTAGACGCTCGGTGGCGGCATTGACCACCAGGCACCCCCGGCCGCCGTGTTTGACTGCGATCCGGATCCGCTCGACCAATAGCGCACGGATTGCCGATCGGGCGTCCGTCCCCTCTTCGAGGCTGCGCAGGGCTGCCGCGGCGAAGGTGACGCGGTAGTGCTCCAGTGCGGCTCGATAGAGGCCGTCCTTGTCGCCGAACGCGGCGTACAGGGATCCCTGCCCGATTCCGAGGTGCTGGGTCAAGTCGCGTACTGAGGTTGCCTCATATCCGCGCGTCCAAAACAGCTCCATCGCGCGGCTGGTCGCCGCTTCGATGTCGAACTCCCGCGTCCTTGCCATGTTGTCCACCGTAACCTATCTGGATCGGTCGATCAAGAATGCGATGCGAACTCGGGGCGTGACGGCGACGCTCTGCGCAACGGGCTCGACAACGCGGTCCCGGCTCATCTGCCGACTGGACGGACAGGTTGGCACCGCACGTCCTGCGGCATTCTGCGCGTCTCAACTCTACGTAAACGGGCTGGACTTGCTCACGAACCAGGAGGCCCTCGGACATTCCTGCTCTGGACAACGAAGTACGTCGACGACGCCGTTGCCCAGCAGAAGGGCGAGGGCCGCGAGATCCGTGAGGAGGGCATCGCCAGGCTCTCCCCGCTCAAGCACCGCAACCTGAACCTGCTCGGCCGCTACTGCTTCACCGCCTCGCCCCCGGCCGCCGGCGCCGTGCGCCCACTGCGCGACCCCGGCGCCGGAGCTGGACGAGGACGACGACGGGGGCGAGCCGGATCAGTCGTGGCCGACCGGGGCGGGGACGAGCTTGCGGGCCCTGGCTTCGGTCAGCCGCTCAGCGGCCGTCGCGCACCGCTGCCGGGGAGTGCGGAGCGATGCCACTCCCTTCGATCACCTTGTCGAACCCGGCACCGAACCACGTCGCACCGGACAAATCACAAGGTCAGGAGGTGAGGAACTGCTGGAACTGGCCGGCGAACTCCCGCGGGTCCTTGCTCAGTGAAGCCTTGACCATTTCGGTGAACTCATCGACAACGACCTCGAACACCTCGGCCTCGACCCCGTCGAGAGCGGCTCGCGCGACGTCCGCCGCGCTCATCTTCGGTACGTCGAGGCCCTTGGTCAGGTCGGTGTCGGCAGCCCCGAGGTGCACCGAGGTGAGACGGGTTCCCTGTCCGGCCAGTTCCTGGCGCAGCGCGTTGCCCATGCTCCACACGGCGGCCTTGGAGACTGCGTACGCGCTGGCCCCGGGAAAGACGAACCACGACGCGGACGAGGCGATGTTGAGGATCGCGCCTCCACCGTTGTCAGCCAGGACCGGCGCGAAGGACCGGATCATGGACAAGGTGCCCCAGAAGTTCACGTCCATCGTGGCGCGGACGCTGTCGAGATCGCCGAGCAGGGTTCCACCCCCGATGCCGGCATTGTTGACCAGCAGGTCAACGTCACGAGCCTCGTGGGCGACGGCTGCGACGGAATCGGGATCGGTGATGTCGAGGGCGAGGACCTCCACGCCGGACTCGGGCCGGCGGGCAGTCGCGTAGACCTTCGCTCCCCGCTCGGCGAGCTGGGCTGCGAGGTGGCGGCCGATGCCGCGGTTGGCTCCGGTGACGAGCGCGGTCGCTCCGTTGATGTTCATGCCCGTACGCTAGAACCTCACGTCGACGTGAGGTGCAAGTCGGAAACAGCCAGGAGGGACGATGCGTATCGGAAAGGTCGCCGAACGGGCAGGGGTCAGCGTCCGCGCGCTGCGCTACTACGAGGAGCAGGGACTCGTCGTCGCCGCCCGCGGCGCCGGGGACCAGCGGGACTACTCCGATTCGGACGTCGAGCGAGTGAAGTTCATCCAGCTCCTCTACGCGGCCGGGCTGCCCAGCAAGGCGATCCTGCACATCCTGCCGTTCCTGGACACGCTCGTAGCGACACCGGAGATGACGCAGCGGCTCACGGGGGAACGGGACCGCATCCAGGTCCGACTGCACGATCTGACCCGGGCACGCGACCGCCTCGATGAGCTGATCGGCCTTGCCGCCCGGTACACGGAATCATCGCCGGCACAGTGTTCACCGCACGTGCACACTCCCACCTGATCGGGGCCGCCTACACAGCTACCGGATCGCCCTGAAAGGGATGGCCCCGCGACACGGGCCTTCGCCTTCGCCTGAGCCTCGTTGTCGCTGGGCGTCTGCGCGATCACCATCCCGTGGGCCGTGCAATTACCTCTTCAGCTCGGGTACCGCGACCCGACCCAGCGGTCCTCGGCCGCCGGGACCCCGGGTCGGCCTGAGCGACGCCGTCACCCTCACGGGCCCGGTTGAAGAAGCTCTTGAGTGGTCCAGGATCAGCAGGGAAACGCATCGAGTCGCACTGGACGCGCAACTGGGGCTCCCGTTCGACCAGCGTCTCGCCGACGACCGACAGGGCTCACACCTGCTCGCTGACCTGTTGTGTAAGCCGGGTCTTGCAAGACCGTGACAGGTGGTGGCGCCGCTCGTGTGAGCAGGGCGACCACATGAAAGCGGGGCTCGACGCCGTGATCACGACGACGAGCCCCGGCGCACTGTCCGGCGACGATCGGTACATGGCCGGACGGCCTTCCGGAGGGCTTCTAGGGGAGGTTGACGCCCACGGTGTACGAACCGGCCCTGTCGGCAGAGACCTGTATCTGCCAGCCGCTGACCGGTCCCACGTAGGAGAGCGTCTTGTCGGCGCTGCCAGTCGGCGCGGTGGCGACGGTTTCCTGACCGCTGGGCACGAGGCGTACCAGCTTCAGACCGTAGTCGGTACCGTCTGGGCCGTCGAGGCAGACATCGATGGTGCCGGGCTGCAGAGATATGACGTACTGCCAGGGCAGCGACGTCTCTCCGGCGGCCACTGGGCGGGTCTGGACGTACTCATACCCCGAGCAGTCCGCCGTCGACGCAGCGGCCGGCTGCGTGAGGGCAGCCGTTCCGGTGAGGATTCCCGCGGTCATGATCATGGCGATGAAGCGATTCTTCTTCACGTGGTGCCTCCATATCCTGAGTTCGCTGTCGAGTTTCCGTACATGTGCGGTGGCTTCGGCCAGGTCTTGGTGGGCGAGGCGTTCTGTACGCCTGCTCAATGGAAGTGAGCCGCAGGTGGTCCCACCCATGTGCGTGGATGGAAAGTGATGCCTCCTGCTGTGGTCACCTGACCGACGTGTCCGGCCTGAGGGCCGGTCCTTGGCGGCCGGTCACCGGGCGGATCGCGGCAGAGGCCCCTGGTCGGCTCGAACAATCGGGCGTTACGGTCCGACACCGAGTCACTCTCGATCGAGAGCCGCGCGGAAAACCTCGACTGGGGAAGTCGCCGGGTGGCCTGTGAGCTCGGCCAGGTCGCCACTGTCGGTGAACAGGGCGTCCTCGGCGATGCGCAGTTCGGCGTCGGTCAGCACCCGCGCGAATCCGGTCGGCACGCCGGCCCGCACCAGGCCGGCGGTGAAGTCCTCCGGTGGGAGATCCTGGTAGCGCACCGGCTTGCCGGCTGCCTCCGACATGGCTGCCGCCAAGTCCGCATACGTGACGGCATCGCCTCCGAGCTCGTAGACACGTCCGGCGTGACCCTCTGACGTGAGCACGGTGGCAGCCGCCTCCGCGAGGTCGGCGCGGGCGGCGCCGGAGACTCGACCGTCGCGGGCGGCGCCGTACATGACACCGGTCTCCACGGCACGCGCCAGGCCGGGTACGTAGTTCTCCCAGTACCAGCCGTTGCGCAGGAAGGTGTGCGGCACGTCGGCTTCGAGGAGTGCCGCCTCGGTCGCCTTGTGATCCTGCGCCATGATCATCGGGTTGCGATGCGCGTTCGGGATGCTGGTGTAGGCGAGAAGCTCCACACCCGCGCGCTCGGCGGCGCGAATCACATTGACGTGCTGATCAACCCGGACCCTCAACTCGCCGCCCGAGATGAGCAGGAGCCTTCGGACGCCCGCGAGCGCCTCATCGAGCAGTCCTGGGTCGTCGTACGTCGCTTGCCGGAGGTCCGCGCCCTGTTCCGCCGGCCCGGCGGCACTGGCGCGGTTGCGAACGATGGCTACTACCGGCGTCTTCTTGCGCAGAAGCGCCTCGACGACGAGGCCCCCCAACTGTCCGCCGGCACCGGTTACCGCGACAGTCATGGCTTCCTCCAGGGTGAATTGCGCTGACATGCAGGGCGTAGGAGTGGGCTGCCGGCTCGTGCACCGACGTGTGATCAGGACCCCGCGAGAAGGGCTGCGCCACTGTTCGGAGTGTGTCAGCACCGGACCCATAAATCAACCAAGTTGATATGCGCGGCCCCAAGTCGTTGCATGCGGCCACCGTTCCCGCAAGCCTCAACAAGGTTGATATATGGGTCCTTCGCACGCCGGGGCGTCGACCGTGGTCCGCCCACCCACGCCGAAGGTGCGGAGAGGCATCGGCAGGGACAAGCAGGTCAACGGCATCAAGCGCCACCTGCTCGCGATATCCGCGGACGCCCTCTAGCGGGTGACGGTGAAGCGGTGGCGACCCGCTCCCAGGCCGGAGACGGTGACCCGGTCACCGTCCTTCGTCACCTGAGAGGTCCGTGCACGGCGGCCGTCCCAGACGACGCGCCCTTCCTGGCGTACCACCGCGCGCGCGTCGCTGACCGGCAGGGAGACCGCGCCGCGGGTGCCGTGGGGGACCCGCAACGTGAGAGTGAACGACTTCGCCGTGTTGCTCCAGTCGACCGCCAACGAGCCCGTGGGCGTGGGGAGTTCGCCCTGTGCCCAGGCCACGTCGCCGGGGTGGGGTTTCACCTCCCAGCCCTTGTATCCGGGTGACGTCGGGCGGGCGCCCAGGAGTTGGTGGGTCAGGGCCGGCAGGACGCCCGTCGACCAGCCGTGCGCCATGCTCGTGTAAGCCCCTTCGTACAGGGACCCGTCGGGGCCGATGCCCTCCCAGTTGGTGATGCCGGGGTCGTGGCTGTCCATCCAGCCGTAGGTGCGCCGGATCTGGTCAAGCGCCGAGGACTCCCGTCCGCTCTCGAAGCGCGCCACGATCTCGGGGTAGGAGGTGAAGGCGTACACGCGCTGGGAGGCGCCGTCGAAGAGGGTGTCGTTGTCCATGAAGGCGTTGCCGTACGGCAGGTGTGTGGTGGCGTCGAGGTGGGCGAGCGCCGAGGCCGCCCGCTGGGTCCCGGCGACACCGGCGGTGATGGCCAGCGAGTTGCCGTCCTGGGCGTGCCGTACGGCTCCGGTGGAGGAGTCGAGGTAGGCGCCGGCGGAGTCGTCCCACAGGTGGGCGTTGACGGCGGCGGCGACCGTCTTGGCGCGGTCGGTCCACCGTGCGGCGTCCGCGGTGTGGCCGAGCCAACGGGCGAGTGCGGCGCTGTCGTTGAGGGCCTGCACGTACAGCACGTTGTAGTAGGTGATACGGCCGGTGCGGTCGAGGAAGGCGTAGTCGCCGTAGCGGCCGGTGTCGTTGAGGCCCTTGCTCAGCAGTCCCGCGTCGTCGGTGACGCTCGGGTACCAGGTGTCCAGCACCTTCGCCAGGTGTGGGTAGTAGCGGGTCGCGTAGGAGCGGTCTCCGGTGTAGAGGACGTAGTCCCAGCTGCACGTCACCCACCACAGGGGGTAGTCGAACAGGGGCAGGTCGTATGCGGAGATCGAGGCCGGGGGGATCCAGCCGTCGGCGCGCTGGTGGTCGGCCAGGTCGGCCAGGACGTTGCGTGCGGCTGCGGCGGTGTCGTCGTGGGTGAGGTAGAGCGTGCGGGCGGAGACGGCCAAGTCGCCGACATAGGGGTCGCGGTCGCGTTTGGCGCCGTCGTGCAGGACCAGCTTGCCTTCCAGGGAGGACGTCCACGCGTTGCGGGGGTCGACGTCGTCCTGGCGGAAGGTGTCGGTGACGAGTTCGTTGGTGTAGGAGGCGCCGTACCAGTACCGGTTGAGGTCGTCGTCGGAGCACAGGAACCAGCCGCGGTAGGTGCTGGGTGTCCCGACGTAGCCGGTGAAGTCCAGGTCGACGGAGTCGATCCGGACGGTGCCCCAGGGTTGGGCGACGGGGGCGTCAACCGCCAGGGCGTCGAGGGTGATCTTGAGGTAGCGGAATCCGTGCAGTCCGTCGGCGTAGACCTTGCCGTCCCGTAGGAAGCCCTTGTGGTCCGTCCAGGTGGTGCCGCCCGCGGGAACGGCGAACTGGTCGGTGCCCTGACCGGTGCCGCCGGCCTGGTCGGAGCGGGTGAAGTCGGAACGGTCGGTCAGGAACTCCTTGGTCTCGGAGAACGCGAGGCGCACGCCGGGGGAGTTGGCCGACGCGGAGGCGAAACGGATGCGGGGGTAGCCCACGACGACTTTGCCGAAGTCGACCGTGACGCTGGGCACGGCGGCCGTCTCCACGGCGGCGGGCCACACCTCGTTGATCCGGGTGAAGGCTCCGCGCGGGGTGTCCTGCACACCGGTGACCGTGATGCGGACCCGGGTCGTGGAGACGGGCTGGGAGAAGGTGACGGCCCGCTGGACGGCGGTGTTGCCGGACACCGTGGCGACGGTCTGCCAGGTGTCGCCCTGCGAGGTCTCCACGGTGAACTCCGTGGGGACACCGTCGCTGTTGGATATCACGGTGATGCCCGACAACTGCTGGGCGGAAGGGACCGTGATGGTGAGCGTGTCGGGGAAGACACCCAGGGAGTCGTCGTTCCAGAAGGTGTCGAGGCTGCCGTCGATGGCGTTGCCCGCGTCGTAGGTGCGCGGCTTGCCGTCGTTGCCCTCGTTGCCCGCGTGAGAGGAGGAGGCGGTTGCGGTGGTGCCCTCGGGCCAGCGCGGCGGCGCGACGGGCTCGGGACGGTCCAGGACGGTGACGGTTCCGCCGCGCTTGAGCAGGGCCTCCGGGCAGCGTACGTCTCCGGTGGACGCGATGACGCGGACCGGGCGGACCGTGCGGCCGGACGGGCCCTGAACGTAGCGGTGCCAGGACTTCGCGTCATGGGGCACCTTGCCCGGCGCCTGTGCGGCGGGGGCGGCCGCGGCCGGGGACGACGCGGCCAGGGGGAGTCCCGCGGCGGTCAGTGCCGCCAGGCCGGCTCCCGCCGCGACGACGGTTCTGCGGGTGGGATCGTTCTGCGGCTGGGGGATGTTACGGCTCGGCGACATGACACCTTGTCCCTCTAGATCGAACTGAAACGATTCAAACAGGGCGTGCGGAGAGAAGGTATCTCAGGCGTGTTTTCCGCGTACATACCGTGGACCGTTGTGATGTGTTCCGCCCCCGCCGGGAGCCCGGTCACCCCCGTCATACCGAAGAGGTGGCCAGGTGTCGTGCGAGCGGGGCATGTGTGCACCGCACACCATCCGGTCGGGTGGCACCCCGTCGGGCGGGTGAACGTCGTCTCAGACCGCCGAGGGGACTGCCACACGTTCACCACCAAGGACCAGCCCATGGGGGCGCTCAAGTAAGGGCGTGTACGCGGTGTGAAGGCGGGTGCGGGTCTACAGGATTATGGACGAAAACGGCCTTCGCAGGGTTCGTCTGTACGATGCTCGGGCGTCGTGCTTGACCTACTTGGCGAACAACGGGGGTGCCGGATCACCTACGCGCGCTGTGGGCCGGGCGCACCAATGTGAAGACGACCAAGAAGTGGTACGTGAAGCCAGACGTGGCGGACCTGCTTCCAGCAGCGGAGGCATGGGGAGGTCTCGCGGGGGGTGTGTGACAGATCGTGACAGATGAAGGTGTGAACCCGTGACCGAAGCCATGATCAATACGCTGCAATACCGCTTTGACGGGCCAGAGGACGCCCCAGTCCTGATCCTGGGACCATCCCTCGGTACCACCTGGCACATGTGGGACCGGCAGGTCCCGGAGCTGGCCAAGCAGTGGCGGGTCTTCCGCTTCGACCTGCCCGGCCATGGCGGCGCGCCCGCGCACCCGACCGGTTCGGTCACCGAGCTCGCCGAACGGCTGCTCGCCACCCTCGACGGGCTCGGCGTCCAGCGGTTCGGCTACGCGGGCTGCGCGCTCGGCGGAGCCGTGGGGGCCGAGCTGGCCCTGCGCCGCCCGGAGCGCGTCGCCTCGCTCACGCTGATCGCGGCCTCCCCGCGCTTCGGCACGGCCGACGAGTTCCGGCAGCGCGGTGTGATCGTCCGGTCGAACGGCCTGGACCCCATCGCGCGGTCGTCCCCCGAGCGCTGGTTCACGACCGGGTTCGCGGCGGCACAGCCCGCGATCACCGAGTGGGCCGTACAGATGGTGCGTACCACCGACCCGGGCTGCTACATCGCCGCCTGCGAGGCGCTCGCCGCGTTCGACATCCGCGCGGACCTCGGCCGCATCGGCGTGCCCACTCTCGTCCTGGTCGGTTCGGACGACCAGGTGACCGGCCCCGCCGAGGCCCGCACCCTGGTCGCCGGAATACCGGACGCCCGCCTCGCGGTCGTGCCCGGCGCCTCCCACCTGGTCCCCGTCGAGCAGCCCGCCGCGGTCACGGACCTCCTCGTGCGGCACTTCTCCACGGCCTGGCAGCAGCCCGCCTACGACTCGTCCACCGGGCAGATGTCGGTCGTGGTCCCGCAGGCGAGCCCCGTCCTCTCCGTGCCGCAGCAGGCGTCACCCGTCGCCGAGATCGCCCCGGCCCCCCAGCCCGAGGCGCTGATGGGCAGGTCCGATCCGTACGACGCGGGCATCAAGGTCCGCCGTGAGGTGCTCGGGGACGCCCATGTGGACCGGGCGCTGGCCCAGGCCGACGAGTTCTCCGGGGACTTCCAGGAGTTCGTCACCCGCTACGCGTGGGGCGAGATCTGGGACCGGCCGGGCCTCGACCGGCGCTCGCGCAGCTGTGTCACACTCACCGCCCTGGTCGCCGGCGGCCACCTCGAAGAGCTGGCCTTCCACACCCGGGCCGCCCTCCGCAACGGGCTCACCCCCGTCGAGATCAAGGAAGTACTCCTCCAGGCGGCCGTCTACTGCGGCGTACCGGCCGCGAACAGCGCCTTCAAGGTGGCCCAGCAGGTCATCCGCGAGGAGACCACACCGCAGGAGTGAGCAGTGGGGAAGAGGCACCCTCGGGTGAGCCCGTGCCGACGGGCGGAGGCAGGATGGAAAGCATGACGTTCACCACGAGCATGAAGTTCACAAAGAAGTCGCACGCCTGCGTCCGCCTGGAGAAGGACGGCCGCGCGCTCGTCATCGATCCCGGTGTCTTCAGCGAGGAGGACGCCGCGGTCGGCGCGGACGCCATCCTCGTCACGCACGAGCACCCCGACCACTTCAGCGAAGGGCACCTGCGGGCCGGTCTTGAGGCCAACCCCCAGGCGGAGATCTGGACCCTGAAGTCGGTCGCCGACCAGCTCTCGGCCGCGTTCCCGGGCCGGGTGCACACCGTCGGCCACGGCGACACGTTCACCGCCGCGGGCTTCGACGTACAGGTCCACGGCGAGCTGCACGCCGTGATCCACCCGGACATCCCGCGCATCACGAACGTCGGCTACCTCGTCGACGGCGGGCGCATCTTCCACCCGGGCGACGCGCTCACGCTCCCCGACCACCCGGTCGAGACGCTGCTGCTCCCCGTCCAGGCACCCTGGAGCAAGATCTCCGAGGTCATCGACTACGTCCGCGAGGTCAAGCCGCAGCGCGCGTACGACATCCACGACGCCCTGCTCACGGACCTCGCGCGCCCCGCCTACGACCGCCAGATCGGCAGCCTGGGCGGCTCCGAGCACCTGCGGCTGGCCCCGGGCGAGACCGCCGACCTCTGAGTGCCCGGTCCCTGACTGCCCGACCTCCGACTGTCAGAGGCGCCCGGTAGGTTGTGAGGCATGCGTATCGCCACCTGGAACGTGAACTCGATCACCGCCCGTCTCCCCAGGCTGCTGGCCTGGCTGGAGAGCAGCGGCACGGACGTGCTGTGCGTCCAGGAGACGAAGACCACCGCCGAGCAGTTCCCCACCGAGGAGCTCCGCGAGCTGGGCTACGAGTCGGCGGTGAACGCGACCGGACGGTGGAACGGCGTGGCGGTGGTGTCCCGGGTGGGCCTTGAGGACGTCGTGCGGGGCCTGCCGGGCGACCCCGGGTACGAGGGTGTCGAGGAGCCCCGCGCGGTCTCCGCGACCTGCGGCCCGGTCCGCGTCTGGTCGGTGTACGTGCCGAACGGCCGCGAGGTGGACCACCCGCACTACGCGTACAAGCTGCAGTGGTTCGAGGCCCTGAAGGCGGCCGTCGCGGGCGACGCGGCCGGCAGCCGCCCGTTCGCGGTGATGGGCGACTACAACGTGGCTCCGACGGACGACGACGTCTTCGACCGGGCCGTCTTCGAGGGCTCCACCCACGTCACGGAGCCCGAGCGCGCCGCGCTCACCGCCCTGCGCGAGACCGGGCTCTCCGACGTGGTTCCGCGCCCCCTCAAGTACGACCACCCGTTCACGTACTGGGACTACCGCCAGCTCGGCTTCCCCAAGAACCGGGGCATGCGCATCGACCTGGTCTACGGCAACGCCCCCTTCGCGAAGGCGGTGACCGACTCGTACGTGGACCGAGAGGAACGCAAGGGCAAGGGCGCCTCGGACCACGCCCCGGTGGTAGTGGACCTGGACGTATAGCCCGTCCAGCCTCAACCCACCCGCACGGAACGCCCCGGTCACCCCCACCCTTCAGGGGCGCGGGGAACTGCGCGGCCAACCACGTCCGGCCCGCACCCGACCCACAACCTCCGCGCCCCCCAACCTCCCCGGCCCAAAGGACCCCCGCCTACAACAACCCCAGATCCACGGACTCGGCCAGCGCGGCAAGCCCCGCATCCCCAGGATGCAGATGATCCCCACTGTCGTAGACGGACAACATCCGCGTGGGATCCCCCGGATCCCGCAACACCGCATCGAAGTCGAGCACACCGTCGAACCCGGAGTCGGACGAGCCGGACCGGATCCACCGGTTCACCGCGCTCCGCTGGGCGTCGACAGCGGCGGTGCACCGCGCCTCCCCCGCGCAGGGCACGATCGTCGCGGCCAGCACCCGCAGCCCCCGCCCGTGCGCCCGCTCGGCGATCTCCCGCAGCCCGTCCACGACCTGCTCGGCGCTCGCCCCCCAGCGGACGTCGTTGATGCCCTGGAAGACGACGACCGTACGCGCCGACGTCTGCGCGAGAACATCCCGGTCGAGACGGTGCAGCGCGCTCACCCCACCCGTGTCGGTGGAGACCCCGTCACCGGCATACCGGTCCGTGACCACACGATTCGCCGAGATCCCCTGGTTGAGCACCCCGTAGTGCGGTACCACACCCTGTTCCCGGAGCCGGTCGGCCAGCAGATCGGGCCAGCGCCGGTTCGCGTCCCGCGTCGACTTCTCGCCGTCGGTGATCGAGTCCCCGAGCACCACGACGGAACCCGGCCCACCGCCTGACGCACCGCTCTTCCCGCCGCCCGGCCCGTCACCCACGTCGACACCGGTCAGCAGCGGCCAGTTGAGGATCGTCGAGGTGTACGCGTCCGGGGCGGTGTCGCCGGCGTGGTCGCCGGGCTCGCTGACGTACGACTGCTGGACGGCCAGGCTGTGCACGGGCGCCGCCGCCACCGTTCCCGGCAGGTGGAAGCTCACCAGGAGATTGCTGTCCGCGGGCACGTCGAAGCCCAGCGGATCGCTGAACGCCTGTGCCCCCGCGGGGATCCCGGTGCCCCCGGAACCCCCGAAGGACAGCGGCACGGGAGCGCCGCGCGGGCTCGCCCCGGACGCCTGCACCGCGACCGTCGCGCTCCCGACCCGTACGGGCGCCCCCGCGAACGTGTTGTCGAGCCGGATCCGTACCCGTGGCCCGCCCACCGAGGTGTGCACCACCAGACGCAGTGTCCGGTCCGTCCACGGCCCGACGGCCGGGTGGCCGGAGGTCGACGCGGCCCAACTGCCCGTCCAGCCAGGGCTGTCGGAGCGTACCGACAGGGCGAACACATGCAGGTCGTCGTTGTCCGGCAGTTCCACGGAGTCCACCGCGCGTCCTCGGGCGAGCGGCACGGTCACCACGTACAGCCGTGCCTTCTCGGCGAGTTGTCCGCCGGGGGTGTTGATGTGGGGGAGGGCCACGGCCTTGGTGGCGAGCGGGCCGCCGCGCCAGTCCGGCGCGCTCAGCCGGTACGAGGAGCTGGACCCGTCGAGGTACCGCACCACGCCCGTGCCGCTCTCCTCGCCGCCGCCCGTGCCCGCCGCCAGGAAGGCGAGAGCGTCACCGTGGCCGCGTACCCGTACGGACTGGCCGTCGGCGCGTACGTTGTCGGGCCCGCCCGGTGTCCGGCGTGGCCAGGTCAGCCGGGCGCCCTGGACCGTCGGTGCGCGTCCCGGTGTCCAGCCGGCGGCGGTCAGGTCCTGCGCCGACAGGGAACGGCCCGAGCCGTCGAAGTCCGCCCCGGCGGGGCGCGCGTCGTCGCTCACGGCCGTGTTGTCGAAGAGCCGCTCCAGGGACAGCGGCCGTTCCCCGGCCGGGGGCGCGGCCGTCGCGGCAACCGCGTCCGCCGGAGGGACCGCGGCCGTCGCCGGAACCGTGGCCGTGAGCGCTGACAGCAGAGTCAGAGCGACGGCGGTACTCCACACTCGTCGGCGCACACCGACTCCTCCCGTTCGGGGGTGCCCCGTGAAGCTAAGGAGACGGCAGGGTCCCGTCAATGAGGCAGGGGCGAACTGCGTGCGAACTCCCTGGGAACAGGCGTTCCGCGCGCCCTGTGGTCAGGTGGCGATACGGATGAAAGGCTGGGTGTATGAACATCCCTTTCCTGGGCAACTGGCGCAAGAAGCGGGGCCCCGCCCATGGGGTAGCGGTCTTCTCGGACAGCGAGAGCGACCACGAGGGGGTGGCCGAACTACTCTCCGAATGTGAACTGCTTCGCTCCCAGGCCCATCAGGCGGGGATCGAACTGGACGACACCGTCGCCTCGTTGGAGGCACTCGACCAGCTGCTGCCACGCTGGCGCGACGACGAGGAGAGCCTGCCCTGGCTCGGCAACGACGCCGGCCTCTACCTCGGCACGGTCATCGTCCGTACGGTGCCCGGCGCGCTCTGGGAGGTGTGGCCCAACGGTCAGCCGGTGGTGCGGCTGATGTCGGGCCGGGAGATCGACGTGGTCGTATCAGGTCATGAATGGGCGTCCAGTGGAGTCCCCGAACTCTCGCAGCTGTACGCCGAGGTCGCGGAGGCGTGAAGCCCTGGCCCGCACCGGCGACGTAAATACGGCTAATGCCCGAAAAGTGCGTGTCGTGTATTAACTCCAGTCTTGTCTGGATAGTTTGCCGCAATCGCGACACTGCTGAGAGTGGGTAGGGCTGAGCATGGCCGTCGATCCGTTGATCGAGCTGCGACACGTCAACAAGTACTTCGGGGAGCTGCATGTCCTGCAGGACATCGATCTCACCGTCGGCAAGGGGGAGGTGGTCGTGGTCATCGGCCCGTCGGGGTCGGGCAAGTCGACCCTCTGCAGGGCGATCAACCGGCTGGAGCCCATCGGGTCGGGTGAGATCAGGCTGGACGGACAGCCGCTGGCCGAGGAGGGCAGGGAACTCGCGAGACTCCGCGCCGAGATCGGGATGGTTTTCCAGTCCTTCAACCTCTTCGCGCACAAGACGGTCCTGCAGAACGTCTCCCTGGGGCAGCTGAAGGTGCGTGGCCGCAAGAAGGCCGAGGCCGACCGGCGCTCGCTGGAGCTCCTCGACCGGGTGGGACTCGCCTCGCAGGCGCCGAAGTACCCGGCGCAGCTCTCCGGCGGCCAGCAGCAACGCGTGGCCATCGCCCGCGCCCTCGCGATGGATCCCAAG
The DNA here is from genome assembly GCF_044328075.1 of Streptomyces sp. NPDC017991. Taxonomy (NCBI): domain Bacteria; kingdom Bacillati; phylum Actinomycetota; class Actinomycetes; order Kitasatosporales; family Streptomycetaceae; genus Streptomyces; species Streptomyces sp. NPDC017991. The sequence goes on from NZ_JBIRGP010000006.1 coordinate 290,716, forward strand.
GCGCTCCTGTTCGACGAGCCGACCTCGGCGCTCGACCCGGAGATGATCAACGAGGTTCTGGAGGTCATGCAGCAGCTCGCGCGCGACGGTATGACGATGGTCGTCGTCACCCACGAGATGGGCTTCGCGCGTTCGGCGGCCGACCGGGTCGTCTTCATGGCCGACGGCCGCATCGTCGAGGACCGCACCCCCGAGGAGTTCTTCACCGACCCACGCAGCGATCGCGCCAAGGATTTTCTCTCCAAGATCCTCACACACTGAGCGGGGGACGTGATCATGACCCGTACGGCACGTGCGGCACGTGCACGTCCTGAACCGGCGTCGCTTCCGCGCCCCGGTGCCGATGCCGGTGCCGGTGAGGGCTTCCGCCATGCCGGGGGACGGGCCGCGCCCGGTCTCGACTACGCTTTGTCGTTCATCCCCGCGGTGACAGAGGCTGTCGAAGGCGCCTCGGCCGACCCAGGGACGCTGCTGCCGGGCACGCGGTAGCGAGGGGCAATGGCCCGTCCGGCCGCAGCCGGGGATCACTGCTCACGCAGCGGGACCGACACGTACGCGGGTCGGCCGCTGGTGAGAAGAAGGTCAGCTGCGCCGGTCGGGTTGTGCTCCCCTCGGCACCGCCCTACTGCCCGGCACGATGGGTGGTCCGGGTGGCCCCCTCGGGCAGGGGGGTCTGCGCGGCGCGGGTGACGTCGGCGACCAGCTCGACGACATCCGGCCCGTACGCCTGGGAGTTCACGACCTTCAGGAGGAGGGCGAAGGAACTGTCGCCGTGCTTGCGGTACAGCCGCTCGTGGTTGCGGGCCAGATAGCGGGTCGCCGCCTGGTTGGTGATCGCGCGCTGCCCGCAGAAGAGGAACACGGGCCTGCTGGGGCCCGGCTGCCCCGCGGTGAGCCGCGCGAGCAGGACGTACTCGGCCACCCCGGGCTGCATACGGTGGCGATCGGTGCCTATCTGGAACGCCAGGCGGTCCGGACCCGGTTCCGGATCCACGTTCACGCGCACACCCGGCAGCATGGCCTGCATATGGGCGGCCATGCGGCGGTTGGACCCCGGACCGCCGACACAGAACTCCGTGCGCTCGCCGAAGCCCTGCCGGGCCGCGTCCTGGGTGATCACGTCGGCGTGCGCGTTGCAGTCCTTGATCAGCGCGGACAGCTCCAGGAGCGCGAACACGTCGTAGCGGTGTACGGCCAGATCGGGGCTGCCGGCGTCGCGGTTGACCACGAGCAGCGACTCGGAGTGGTCGGGCAGCCCGAAGAAGGCCTGCTTGCGGCGGAGCCTGCGCTTCCACAGGTAGGTCCGGGCGAGCCAGCCCAGCGAGGCGCTGAGGCCCGCCGCGATCACGCCGAGGACGATGTTGCGCACGTCGTCATTCATGGGCGCGCATGTTAGCGGGCGAGCGCATCCGTGTTCGAGAGGCGCCTGACGCGGCCGTGCCGGGGAAGTTACGCTGCGCAGGGAATCGCTGACTGGAGGTACGGATGGGGCGCTCGGTCGCGCGGAGACTTGCTGTGCTGGCGGTGTCGGCCGCTGTGGTGTCGGTGGGGGCGGCGCCGCCCTCCTCGGGAAAGGCCGGGAACGGTTCCGGCCCGGCCGGGAAGGTGCCGGTCGCCGTCGGCTACGGCGGAGCCGTCGCGAGCGTCGACGCGGACGCCTCGGCCGCGGGTGTCGAGATCCTCCGCAAGGGCGGCAACGCGGTGGACGCGGCCGTCGCCACGGCGGCGGCCCTCGGCGTCACGGAGCCGTACTCGTCGGGCATCGGCGGAGGCGGCTACTTCGTCTACTACGACGCCAGGTCCCGTACGGTGCACACGATCGACGGGCGGGAGACGGCACCCCTGACGGCCGACTCGGGGCTCTTCCTGGAGGACGGCCGGCCGATCCCGTTCGCCGACGCGGTGACCAGCGGCCTGGGTGTGGGCACGCCCGGTACGCCGGCCACCTGGCAGACGGCGCTGGACAGTTGGGGCAGCAAGCGGCTCGGGCCGCTGCTGAAGCCCGCGGAGCGCCTGGCGCGGGACGGGTTCACCGTCGACGCCACGTTCCGCTCGCAGACCGAGTCCAACGAGGCGCGGTTCAGGAACTTCCCCGACACGGCCGACCTGTTCCTGCCGAACGGCTCGCTGCCGGTGGTCGGCTCGACGTTCAAGAACCCCGATCTGGCCCGTACGTACGAGGAGTTGGGCCGCAAGGGCGTCAGCGCCCTGTACCGCGGCAGGCTCGCCGAGGACATCGTCGACACGGTCAACGAGCCGCCGGTGGACCCGGCTTCGGGGTACAACGCCCGCCCGGGAGACCTGTCGTTGCGGGACCTGGCCAAGTACCGGGCGAAGCGGCAGGCGCCCACGAAGACCTCGTACCGCGGTCTGGGCGTCTACTCCATCGCGCCCTCCTCCTCCGGTGGCACCACGGTCGGCGAGGCCCTCAACATCCTGGAGAACACCGACCTTTCGAAGGCCTCCGACATCCAGTACCTGCACCGGTACATCGAGGCGAGCCGGATCGCCTTCGCGGACCGGGGCCGCTGGGTGGGCGACCCGGCCTTCGAGGACGTACCGACGAAGGAGCTGCTGTCGCAGAGGTTCGCCGACTCGCGCGAGTGCCTGATCAAGGACGACGCGGTGCTCACCAGTCCGCTGGCACCGGGCGACCCGCGTGACCCGGCGGCGTGCGCGGCCGGGGGCACGGCCGCGCCCACGACGTACGAGGGTGAGAACACGACCCATCTGACGGCCGCCGACAAGTGGGGCAACGTCGTCGCCTACACGCTCACCATCGAGCAGACCGGCGGCAGCGGGATCACCGTCCCGGACCGTGGGTTCATCCTCAACAACGAGCTGACCGACTTCTCCTTCGCCCCGGCGAGCCCGGCCGTGCACGACCCGAACCTGCCCGGGCCCGGCAAGCGTCCGCGCTCGTCGATCTCGCCGACGATCGTGCTCGACCGCCACGGCGAGCCGGTGGTGGCGCTGGGCTCACCCGGGGGCGCGACCATCGTCACGACCGTGCTGCAGACGCTGACGGGCTTCCTCGACCGGGGCCTGCCGCTCGTCGACGCGATCGCCGCCCCGCGTGCCAGCCAGCGCAACCAGACGACCACCGAGCTCGAACCGGGCCTGTGGAACAGCCCGTTGAGGACTCAGCTGGAGGGCATCGGCCACGGCTTCCGGCAGAACCCGGAGATCGGCGCGGCGACGGGCGTCCAACGCCTCCCGAACGGCAAGTGGCTGGCAGCCGCGGAGACCGTACGCAGGGGCGGCGGCTCGGCGATGGTGGTGCGGCCGGCGCGGTAGGGGCATGGAGCGGCGCGTCGATGAGGGACCTGCGACCGAGACGCGCCGCGTTCTCCCCTCACGTTCCGGGGTGGTGACCGCACTCTGCGTCCAGGCCGAAAACTCGTCGTAGTGATTGCGTAACACGAATGGTGTTTTCTGCCATATTGGAGTACTCCGGTCCGGCGTGGGGTGAACGCAATGACAGTGGAACAACTCCCGGACCAAGTACGGGAGTTCGCGCAGTACCTCAACGGCCTGCTGTCCCGGCTCGATCAGGGCGGCGGCTGGTGCGGTGTGTTCTGGCAGCGCGACCCCGAAGGGATGCGGGCCTGCCTGGACGGGTGGGAAGTGCCGCCCTGGGACGTCGTGGAGGCCGTCCTCCAGGATCTGGGCGCCGAGTACGGCGACCGGGTCGCGGCTCAGGAGACCGGGCGGGCCAAAGCCCTGCACGCCGCCTCCCTCGCCGCGTACGACGCGCGGCCCGGCGGTCGTGACGCTCTCGGCGACCGGCTCGACGTGATGCTGCGCGAACAGCGTTACGCCGCCGAACGGCTCTCGGAGCTGGGGCGGTCGCTGCCCGCGGCCACCACCCAGGAGGAGAGCGACTCCCTGCGCCTCGATCTCGCCTGGGCCCGCGACGACCACGACCGCGCGACCGCCCGTTGCGCCGAGATCCGCGCCCGCGTCGACGACCTGGACCGGCGGACGGCGGACGGACACGCCCGGAGCGGGAACGACGGCCGCGCCCCCGTCCGAACGGCCGACCAGACAGCTGCCCCGCGCTTGGGCGTGCAGCGTTCGGCGCCGGACGAGGACGACTGGCCCGACCTCTGGCGCGACGCCTCCGCGGACCGGGCCGCACGGCAGGACGCGGCGGCCCAGGACTCCCACACCGGTTCCGCCCCGGGAGCCCGGGCGGCACATCCCGAAGCCACCGAAGCCACCGAAGCGTATGCAGCACATGAAGCGCATGAAGCGCGTGAAGCCGGAGAAATGGTCGGAGCCGCCGAGCACCCCGTCTCTCCCGAATCCCCCGCGCCCAAGCAACGTTCCAAGCGGCGCATCAGAGGAGGCGCCCGGGGCGGCGCCCGCTTCGCCGGCGTGACCGACGCGAACACGGACGCGGACACAGGCACAGGCGCTGGTACAGGTACGGGTACGGGTTCAGGCACGGGCCGGGAACGCGGCGCGAGCAGCCCCGTAACCCCGGTGCCGCAGCCCGCGGACCAGGCCCCCCGGGGTGCCCGGTTCGCGGGAGGCACGGAGGAGGGCGGTGGGCACGGGGCGCCGCGGCGCGAGCCCCTGGACGACGAGGCGCGGCGGACCACCGTCGAGACGGTCGCGACGCTCGTCCGGTTGCGGGGCGAAGGCCGTACCGGCGAGGCGCACGCCGTACTGGTCGAGGCCGCGCACTGGCCCGCGGCCCGTTTCCCGCTCCTCGCCGCCGAACTGCACCGTGCCGGACTCGACGCCGACTGGGCCTCCCTCCTCTGGGAGGCGGTCTCGCTGCCCGCCGACCGGCTGGTCGCCGCGGCCGACGCGCTGGTGGCGGCCGGACGCACCGCGGACGGCCGGCAGATGCTGCGGCAGGGTGTCGCGCGGCCCGCCCCGGAGGTGGGCGAGGCGGTCCTGGGTCTCGTCGGGGAGGGGCGGCACCGCGAGGTCCGCGCCCTGCTGGACGCGTACGTCCGCGTCCGCACCCCGGAGGAGGCCGCCCGCAGCATCGACGCCGACCCGCAGTTCCTCGCCCCGCTTCTCCTGGAGGCGGCCCGCGACGTCTCGGAACAGCGCTACTGGGATCTGATCCACGCCCTGCGCGTGGCCGGCTACACGGCCTGAGGCGCGAGACCCCGTCCCGCTCACCCACAGGGGTGTGAAACATGATCGACTCCGCCGGTTAACGACGATGGTCTTGCCCAGGGCAGCGCCGAGGCTTACTTTCAGGGCTCTACGCCCGGTGTCTACGGGCGTAGAGGCTCTCTGACGTCACGTCGAAGGAGCAGCTCATGGCCAACGTCGTACGCGCCGCTCTGGTCCAGGCCACCTGGACCGGCGACACCGCATCCATGGTCGCCAAGCACGAGGAGCACGCCCGTGAGGCGGCCCGTCAGGGTGCGAAGATCATCGGATTCCAGGAAGTCTTCAACGCCCCCTACTTCTGCCAGGTGCAGGAGCCCGAGCACTACCGCTGGGCGGAGCCCGTACCGGACGGCCCGACCGTCACCCGGATGCGGGAACTCGCCCGCGAGACCGGCATGGTCGTCGTGGTGCCGGTCTTCGAGGTCGAACAGTCCGGCTTCTACTTCAACACCGCCGCGGTCGTCGACGCCGACGGCACGTACCTCGGCAAGTACCGCAAGCACCACATTCCCCAGGTCAAGGGCTTCTGGGAGAAGTACTACTTCAAACCGGGCAACCTCGGCTGGCCCGTCTTCGACACCGCGGTCGGCAAGGTCGGCGTCTACATCTGCTACGACCGCCACTTCCCGGAGGGCTGGCGTCAGCTAGGCCTGAACGGCGCCCAGCTCGTCTACAACCCGTCGGCGACCTCCCGGGGCCTGTCCGCCCACCTGTGGCAGCTGGAGCAGCCGGCCGCCGCCGTCGCCAACGAGTACTTCATCGCCGCGATCAACCGGGTCGGCGAGGAGGAGTACGGGGACAACGACTTCTACGGGACCTCGTACTTCGTCGACCCGCGCGGGCAGTTCGTCGGCGAGCCCGCGAGCGACAAGAGCGAGGAACTCGTCGTCCGCGACCTCGACCTCGACCTGATCGAGGAGGTCCGGCAGCAGTGGGCGTTCTACCGGGACCGCCGCCCCGACGCGTACGAAGGACTGGTGCAGCCGTGACCGAGGACCTGCTGGGCCGTCACCGGGCCGTGTCGCCGGACTGGCTCGCCCTCTACTACCAGAACCCGCTGGAGCTCACCCACGGCGAGGGCCGCCACGTCTGGGACGCCGAGGGCACCAAGTACCTCGACTTCTTCGGCGGCATCCTCACCACGATGACCGCGCACGCCCTGCCCGAGGTCACGAAGGCCGTCAGTGAGCAGGCCGGGCGGATCAACCACTCCTCCACGCTCTACCTCAACCGGCCGATGGTCGACCTGGCCGAGCGGATCGCCGACCTGTCCGGCATCCCGGACGCGCGCGTCTTCTTCACGACCTCGGGCACCGAGGCCAACGACACCGCGCTGCTCCTGGCCACCGCCTACCGCCGCAGCAACCAGATCCTGGCGATGCGCAACAGCTACCACGGACGTTCGTTCAGCGCGGTCGGCATCACCGGCAACAAGGGCTGGTCACCGACCAGCCTGTCACCCCTCCAGACGCTGTACGTGCACGGCGGCGTCCGCACCCGCGGCCCGTACGCCGATCTCGACGACGCGGCCTTCATCGCGGCCTGCGTCGCCGACCTGGAGGACCTGCTCGGCCACGTACGCGCCCCCGCGGCCCTCATCGCCGAACCCGTCCAGGGCGTCGGCGGCTTCACCTCACCGCCGGACGGCCTGTATGCCGCGTTCCGCGAGATCCTCGCCGAACGCGGCATCCTTTGGATCGCCGACGAGGTGCAGACCGGCTGGGGCCGGACCGGCGACAACTTCTGGGGCTGGCAGGCCCACGGGCAGCACGGCCCGCCCGACATCCTCACCTTCGCCAAGGGCATCGGCAACGGCATGTCCATCGGCGGAGTCGTCGCCCGCGCCGAGATCATGAACTGCCTCGACTCCAACTCCATCTCGACCTTCGGCGGCACCCAGGTCACCATGGCCGCGGGCCTCGCCAACCTCACCTACCTCCTGGAGCACGACCTCCAGGGCAACGCCCGCCGGGTCGGCGGACTGCTCATCGAGCGGCTGCGGGCCGTCGCCGAGCAGCTCCCGGGCGTACGGGAGGTCCGGGGCCGCGGGCTCATGATCGGCGTCGAGCTGGTGAAGCCCGGCACCGACGAGGCCGATCCGGACGCGGCCGCCGCCGTGCTCGAAGCGGCCCGTGAGGAAGGCCTGCTGATCGGCAAGGGCGGTGGTCACAGCACCAGCGTCCTGCGGATCGCCCCGCCCCTGTCCCTCACCGTCGCGGAGGCCGAGGAGGGCGCCGCGATGCTGGAGCGCGCCCTGCGGGCCGGCCGGCTCTGAGCCGCTGTCAGCCGCGACCGGCCCAGACCAGCGTCGGCCGGCCTAGGTCGGCGTCCGCTCCGAGGAGTGTTCGGCACCGCGAGATTGAAGGTTCGCCCTGATGACGACCGCCTCGGAACCCGCCCTGTCGGTCCGGCAGATCCTCGCCCTGGAGCGGGTGCTCGCCGGGGAGCCCGAGGTGGTGGCGGGCGCGGGCCAGCTGGACCGGCCCGTGCGCTGGGTGCATGTCGCCGAGGCCGCCGACGTCGGTGTCATGCTCAGCGGCGGCGAGATGATCCTCACCACCGGCGTGCTGCTCGCGGGCGACCGGGAGGCGCAGGCCGAGTACATCCGCTCCCTGCACCGCGCGGAGGCCTCGGCCGTCGTCCTCGGACTCGGCCGGGCCTTTCCCGCGCCGCCCGAGGTGATGCGCAGGGCCGCCGAGCGGTGCGGGCTGCCGATGGTGGTCCTGCACCGCCCGTTCCCCTTCGCCGAACTCACCGAAGAGGTTCAGTCCAGGCTCGTACGGCGGAAGTTCGCGGCCGTCAGCCTCTCGGAGGCCGTACGCACCGCGCTGACCGGACTCATCACGACGGGCGCCCCGCTGCAACGGATGCTCGACGAGATCGCGGGCCACAGCGCCTGCCCGGTGGTCGTCACCAACCTCGCCCACCGGGTCCTCGCCACGGCGGGGGAGCGGTCCGCGGTCGACGACGTGCTGCGCGACTGGGAGCGCATTGCGCGACAGGCGGGCGGCAGCGAGGGCGACGGCTGGGTCCGCGCCGAACTGGGCGGACGCGGCGAGCGCTGGGGACGCATCGTGCTCTGCGGCTACCGCGGCGACACCGCCACCGGCCGGCTCCTCGCCGACCGCGCCGCCGAGGCGCTCGTCCTGCACCGCATGCTCGGCGGCGCCGCGCACTCCTGGGAGGAGCAGTCCGCGCAGAGCCTGCTCACCGACCTCGTCTCCGGAGCGGTACCGGCCCGGCAACTGCTGCCCCGGGCCCGCGCGGCCGGCCTGCCGGTCAACCGCCGGACGTTCGTACCCCTGGCCGTACGAGGCGTGGGTGCCGCACAACTGACGCGCGTACTGCGGCTGTTGGGACTTCCCGGACTCGTCGCCGAGCTGGCGGACGGGGTCACCGCCGTCCTGCTGAGCCTCGCCAGGGACCAGGACGCCGAAGCCCTCGCCGCACACTTCGCCGCCCGGCTGCGTACGGAACCGGGTGGTGACCTTCCGCGGGAACAGGAGTCCGCGGCCGTCGTCGCCGCCGCGGACGCGCGGACCGGCTGGGACGATGTGCCCGCGGGGCTGCGCGAGGCCCGGCACGTGGCCGACTCGGTGGCCGAGAGCCCGGCCGACCTGGACCTGCCGCTCGTGGTGCGGCTGAGGGACGTACACCTGCGCGGACTGGTCCGGCTGCTGCGTGACGACCCGCACGTCCAGTCCTTCGCGGAACGGGAGTTGGACGGGCTGCTGTGCGGCGCCGACACGGAGGCGGAGCTGCTGCCGGTGCTGCGGACGTACCTGGCCACCGGCCGCAACAAGTCGCGTACCGCACAGCTCCACCATGTCTCGCGGCCCGCGCTGTACCGCCGGCTGGAGTCCATAGAGGCGCGGCTGGGGGTCGACCTCGACGACTTCGAACAAGCCGCCTCCATCCACATCGCCCTCCTCGCGCACGACGCGCAACAACGCTGAAACATGGAACGACCTGGGAAAACGGTGGTGAAACATGGGCCTTGGCAAGGGTGACACCGTGGAACGCCACACGCCCGCAGACGTGACACGCTGCACCTCAACGTCATCCCCACGGCTTCCTAGGCTCCTGGGGCGGACGGCGGCACTTCCGACGCCCGCCCCAGCACACCCAGCGACCGGAGGTCCCGATGAGCAGAGTGATCCGCGCCGCCGTCTTCCAGACCGCATGGACGGGCGACAAGGAATCGATGATCCAGGTCCACGAGCAGGCGGTCCGCGACGCCGCCGCGCAGGGCGCCCAAGTCCTGTGCTTCCAGGAGCTGTTCTACGGGCCGTACTTCTGCCAGGTCCAGGACAAGGCGTTCTACGAGTACGCCGAGCAGATCCCCGAAGGCCCCATCGTCCGCCGATTCCAGTCCCTGGCCGCGGAGTCGGGCATCGTCCTCGTCCTGCCGATGTACGAGGAGGAGCAGCCCGGCGTCCTCTACAACACCTCGGCCGTGATCGACGCCGACGGCTCGTATCTCGGCAAGTACCGCAAGCACCACATCCCGCAGGTGGAGGGTTTCTGGGAGAAGTTCTACTTCCGTCCCGGCAACAGCGGTTGGCCGGTCTTCGACACCGCCGTCGGCAAGGTCGGCGTCTACATCTGCTACGACCGGCACTTCCCGGAGGGCTGGCGTGCCCTCGGACTGGCCGGGGCCGAGATCGTCTTCAACCCGTCGGCCACCTCACGCGGCCTTTCCGCCTACCTCTGGCAGTTGGAGCAGCCGGCCGCGGCCGTCGCCAACGAGTACTTCGTGGGCGCCATCAACCGCGTGGGCGTGGAGGAACTCGGCTCCAACGACTTCTACGGCACCTCGTACTTCGTCGACCCGGAAGCCCAGTTCGTCGGCGAGGTGGCGAGCGACAAGGAGCCCGAACTCGTCGTCCGCGACCTCGACATGGAAAAACTCCGCACGGTCCGGGACCGCTGGCAGTTCTACCGGGACCGCCGCCCGGACGCGTACGGCCCGCTGACGGCTCCCTGACGGGCCCGAAGGGGCGCGGGGAACTGCGCGACCAGCCACGACGCACCCGCACGTGACCACTGCCCTCGTCCGGGGTGTCTATGACAGGAGAGGAACACATGAGCACGCGTACCGTCATCCGCGGTGGTCTGGTGATCACCGCATCGGACGAACTGCACGCGGACGTCCTCATCGAGGACACCCGGATCGCCGCGATCGCAGCGACCGGCACCCCCGCCGCCGAGGCATGGACCGCCGAGCGGACCATCGACGCCACCGGCAAGTACGTGATCCCGGGCGGAGTCGACGCCCACACCCACATGGAGCTGCCCTTCGGCGGCACCTTCGCCTCCGACACCTTCGAGACCGGCACCCGTGCCGCCGCCTGGGGCGGCACGACCACGATCATCGACTTCGCGGTCCAGAGCGTCGGCCGCTCCCTGCGCGAGGGCCTGGACGCCTGGAACGCCAAGGCCGACGGCAGGTGCGCCATCGACTACGGCTTCCACATGATCGTCTCCGACGTCAACCAGGACACCCTCAAGGAGATGGACCTGCTGGTCGAGGAGGGCGTCACCTCCTTCAAGCAGTTCATGGCCTACCCCGGCGTCTTCTACAGCGACGACGGCCAGATCCTGCGCGCCATGCAGCGCTCCGCCGAGAACGGCGGCCTCATCATGATGCACGCCGAGAACGGCATCGCGATCGACGTGCTGGTGGAGCAGGCGCTCGCCCGGGGCGAGACCGACCCCCGCTATCACGGTGAGGTCCGCAAGGCCCTCCTGGAGGCCGAGGCCACCCACCGCGCCATCAAGCTCGCCCAGGTGGCGGGGGCACCGCTGTACGTCGTGCACGTCTCGGCGACGGAGGCGGTCGCCGAACTGGCCCGGGCCCGCGACGAGGGCCTGAACGTCTTCGGCGAGACCTGCCCGCAGTACCTGTTCCTGTCGACCGACAACCTCGCGGAGCCCGACTTCGAGGGCGCGAAGTACGTCTGCTCGACCCCGCTGCGGCCCAGGGAGCACCAGGCCGCCCTGTGGCGTGGCCTGCGCACCAATGATCTCCAGGTCGTCTCCACCGACCACTGCCCCTTCTGCTTCGTGGGCCAGAAGGAGCTGGGCCGGGGCGACTTCTCGAAGATCCCCAACGGTCTGCCGGGCGTCGAGAACCGGATGGACCTGCTGCACCAGGCCGTGGTCGACGGACACATCTCCCGGCGTCGCTGGATCGAGATCGCCTGCGCGACCCCGGCCCGGATGTTCGGCCTGTACCCGAAGAAGGGGACGATCGCGCCGGGCGCCGACGCGGACGTCGTCGTCTACGACCCGCACGCCGAGCAGATCATGTCCGCCGAGACCCACCACATGAACGTCGACTACTCGGCGTACGAGGGCAGGCGCACCACCGGCCGGGTCGAGACGGTCCTGTCGCGCGGCGAAACGGTCATCACCGAGCGGGAGTTCACCGGCCGCGCCGGGCACGGCATGTACACCCCCCGCTCCACCTGTCAGTACCTTCTCTGATCCTTCTCCGAGCGACCAGGAGTGGCGCCATGGACTTCGGACTCGTCCTGCAGACCGACCCACCTGCCTCCCGCGTCATCAGCCTGATGAAGCGGGCCGAGCGCAACGGCTTCACGTACGGCTGGACCTTCGACTCCGCCGTGCTCTGGCAGGAGCCGTTCGTGATCTACAGCCAGATCCTGTCCCACACCACGAAGCTCAAGGTCGGCCCGATGGTGACGAACCCGGGCACCCGCACCTGGGAGGTCACCGCCTCGACCTTCGCCACGCTCAACGACATGTTCGGCAACCGCACGGTCTGCGGCATCGGCCGCGGTGACTCGGCGATGCGGGTGGCCGGCCGCAAACCCAACACCCTCGCGCGGATCAGCGAGGCCATGAAGGTCATCCGGGCGCTGGGCCGCGGCGACGAGGCCGATCTCGGCGGCACGGTGATCAAGTTCCCGTGGGTCGAACCGGGCGCCGAACTCCCGGTCTGGATGGCCGCGTACGGGCCCAAGGCCCTGAAGATGACCGGCGAGGAGGCGGACGGTTTCATCCTCCAGCTCGCCGACCTGTATCTCGCCGAGTACATGATCAAGGCGGTGAAGACCGCGGCGGCCGAGGCCGGACGTGACCCGGCCGACGTCAAGATCTGTGTGGCGGCCCCCGCCTATGTCACCGAGGACGACTCGCCCGAGGCGCTCGCCCACGCGCGGGAGCAGTGCCGCTGGTTCGGCGGCATGGTCGGCAACCATGTCGCCGACCTCGTCTCCAAGTACGGCGAGCACTCCGGCGCCGTGCCCGACGAACTCACCGACTACATCAAGTCCCGCGAGGGCTACGACTACTCCCACCACGGGCGCAGCGGAAACCCCGACACCCGGTTCGTGCCGGACGAGATCGTCGACCGGTTCTGTCTGATCGGTACGGCCGGACAGCACATCGAGAAGCTGAACGCCCTGCGGGAGCTGGGCGTCGACCAGTTCGCCCTGTACGACATGCACGACGCGCAGGAGGAGGTCATCGAAGCGTACGGATCGACGGTCATCCCCGCGGTCAACCGTTGACGGTCAACCCCCACCGTCAACGATTGATCCCCCTCCCGCCGTCGACGGTCGACGACTCTCCCGCCGTCAACGGTTGACGGGTGCCCCACCACTTTCCCCCCGCACGGCCTTTCCCGTCCCACCTCATTGATTGGCCTGCTCATGACCGAAACCGTCCCCACGGGGCCACCGATATCCCAGTCCGCCGACACCGAGGGGCGGATCGAACTCAGCCCCGGGGCCTTTCCCGCCGACAGCCCCTTCGCCAACGAGGACCTGCGTCCCGTCCCGGTCGCCGAGCGCAAGTGGACGACGTACAACTTCGCGGCGCTGTGGATCTCCATGGCGCACTGCATTCCCAGTTGGACCCTGGCCTCCGGTCTGGTCGCCCTCGGGATGGACTGGAAGCAGGCCGTCCTCACGATCGCGCTGGCCAACGTCATCGTGCTGCTGCCGATGCTGGCCACCGGGCACGCCGGACCCAAGTACGGCATCCCCTTCCCCGTGCTGGCCCGGGCCTCCTTCGGGCTGCGCGGGGCCAACATCCCGGCGCTGATCCGGGCGGCCGTGGCCTGCGGCTGGTTCGGCATCCAGACCTGGATCGGCGGCAGCGGCATCTTCGCCCTCGGCTCCAAGCTGACCGGCGGCGAGTGGGAGAAGGCGGGGCAGATCGCGGGCAACCCCTGGCCGCTGTGGCTGTGCTTCCTGCTCTTCTGGGCCGTGCAGATCGCGATCATCTACCGCGGTATGGACTTCCTGCGGCGCTTCGAGAACTGGGCCGCGCCCGTCGTGATCGTCGGCGCGTTCGTGCTGTTGATCTGGATCGCCGTCAAGGCCGACGGCTTCGGCGCGCTGCTCGACCAGCCCTCGAAGCTCGGCTGGGGCCCCGACTTCTGGACGGTCTTCTTCCCGGCCCTCATGGGCATGATCGGGTTCTGGGCGACGCTGTCCCTCAACATCCCCGACTTCACCCGTTTCGGCGCCAGCCAGAAGGCGCAGACCTGGGGGCAGAGTCTGGGGCTGCCGACGACGATGACACTCTTCGCGATCCTCGCCGTGCTGGTCACCTCCGGCTCGGAGGCCGTCTACGGAGAGGCCATCTGGGACCCGGTGGCCCTGGCTGCCAAGACGGACAGCGCCTTCGGTCTGCTCTTCGCGCTCTTCATCGTGCTGATCGCGACGATCTCCGTGAACATCGCGGCGAACGTGGTCTCACCGGCGTACGACCTGTCCAACCTGGCGCCCAAGTTCATCAACTTCCGTACGGGAGCGCTGATCACGGGTGTCGTCGGCATCCTGATCTTCCCCTGGAAACTGATCTCCACCCCGGAGTTCTACATCTTCACCTGGCTCGGTGTGGTCGGCGGGCTGCTCGGCACGGTCGCCGGCATCCTGATCGCCGACTACTGGATCGTCCGCCGTACGGTCCTGCACCTCGCGGACCTCTACACGCCCGGCGGACGCTACTGGTACACGAACGGCTGGAACTGGCGGGCGGTGCTGGCCTTCGTGGTCGGGGGAGTCCTGGCCGTCGGCGGTTCGTACTCTAACGTCGACGCCGAGGGCGCGAAGCTCGGCCCGTTCCCCGTCGACGGACTCATCCCGCTCCTCAAGCCGCTCGCGGACTACGGATGGGCGGTCGGCGTCGCCTCGTCGCTCATCCTGTACGTGATCCTGATGGCACCCGTGGCACGGGCCGAACGGGAGTCCGCACGCGAAGTCGCCTGACGGCGGGCTGGCCGCGCCGGGAGCCGCCGCTACTGTGCGGCCTCCAGCGCGGCCATCCCCTCCTTGGCGGCCTTGATGGCGCCCTTGTTGATCTCGTCCGTACCGGGTGCCTTCTTGGTCTCGAAGTCACTGCCGTTGTACGTGACGACCACCAGGGCGTTGGACGCGCGGACGATCACCATGCCCTCACGGGTCTGCTGCTTCTTGTCGGTGGTGAGGTTCACCACCGAGTAGGCCTCGTCGCCGACCCCGGGGACCTCACCGCCGCCGCTCTTCTCCGTGGTGCGCTGCTTGTACGCGGCGAGGGCGGTCTCGTCCGATTTCTTGATCTCGTACGAGATGTCCAGCCAGCGGTAGTCGAACGACTTGAGCGCGTTCCAGGAACAGGTGCGGCGCAGCGACTCGTCGGTCGAGGGGATCTCCTTGCCGGCCGTCTTGGCGCCGGGCACCAGCGCGGTCACCGTCTTCTTCGTGACGCCCTCGCAGGGCGCGGGAGAGTCGCGGTAGGTGCGGGTGGCCGCGGCGGTCGCGGGCGCCGACGGAGATCTCTCGCCGTCGGGGGCAGCCTTCTTCTCCGTCGCCGGAGTCGCGGCGAGTGGCCCGGACGACAGTGCCCAGCCCGCCGTGGCGAGCACGACGACCGGCGCCAGACGCGCGGTGAGAGCGAGAGGAAGAGATCGCACGGCGCACATTTCGTGGGGGACGGTGCGGAGGGGTCCGCACGGCGGACGGGACGCCAGTCTCACACGCGGGGCTGTGGGGCGGAAGTGCGAACTCGCTCCGTGCCCGACCGTGCCCGCGCGGTGACAGTACTTACCGTGGCGTCGAGGGGCAGCGCGCGCTCGATACGGTCCACGGCGGTGAACGCCCCGTACGCGATCAGCTCGACCAGGCAGTGGTCCGTGTACGGCGGCTTCTTCCAGGCGGCCACGTCCTCGTCGGTGATCCGGTACGGAGCGAGTGCGGCCAGCAGCGCCAGCCGCGCCCCGGGCCGGTCCGCGCGGCCGGGCAGAGCGTCCCAGACCACCGGCTGATGCGTGCCGTCCCAGAGCGCGACCGTGTCCCGTACGAGGTTCTGGTCGGCCTCGGTCAGCAGCGCGGAGCCCGCCATGGCCGCGACCCGCAGTGCCGCGTACGCCGGGCCGACCGTCGTTCCGGCCGCCCAGGCCGGGCCGGGGCCCGCGTCGCCGTCGAGGAGGGCGAGGCTCGTGCCCGGTACGAGGCGCCGGCGCACGGTCTTCGCCACGGAACGGCCGACGAGGCTGCGGACCGCCCTGAACCGCTGCACGTTGCCCGGCAGCAGGTTCTCGGTCAGCAGGGCCGAGACGATCCGGTTGACGAAGTGGAAGGACAGGGCGGTTCCCACGTACGCGGCGGTGTGCCGGACGAAGAAGGGCAGCGGGGTGAGTTCCGGGCTGCCCGGGACGCGGGTCGCCTCGCCCCAGGCGACCATACGGGCCTGGACCTCCTTCTCCGGGGCCCTGCCGCGGGCCAGGCGCTCCGCCAGGGCGTGGTCACCGGTGGCGTGCAGCAGGAGGGTGTGCGCGTCCACGCAGAACGGGCACTTGTTGGCCCGGGACACCCCGAAGGCGGCCAGTTCCTTGCCGGTGCGGCTGCCCTCGCCCGCGAGCAGCGACTCCCGCATCAGCGCCCAGGCGGCGGCCATCAGTTCGGGCGAGGAGGACAGGACGACGAAGGTGGAGGCGTTCTCGATGCCGAAGTCCTCCGCGAGCTGCCGGTACACCTGCGCGGTGCGGCCGGTGGCGGACCTGGGCGGCAGGGGCTCGGTGTGGCGGAAGGGCGCGGTCGTGAACGGCGCGGTCAGGAAGGCTGTGGTCATGGGGAGAACCCTGGCTCGCCGGGATGCCCCCACGCGTCGTACGGCCGGAGGCAGTTGGCGGTGCGCCGACCCGACCGCCCGGCACCTCCCACTACTGCGCGGGGAGTAGCGCGGGAGTTGTCCACAGGGCTGACGCCACTGTCCGTCCGGCGGTCTACGGTACGGACATGAGCGCGGACCAGGTCATCCTCAAGCGGCTCGCCGACGTGGCACTCGCCGTCGTGATCGGCGCGATCACCATGTTCGCGGCGGCCCTCGACCAGGACACCACCGTGCTCGACCACGCGCTGATCGTGGCCGGCTCGCTCGCGCTGGTCGCGTACCGGAAGGCACCCCAGGTGGTGCTCGGCGTCACCACGGCCGCCCTGAGCGCCCACGCGCTGCACGCCCAGCCGGGGCCGGTCGCCGCCCTGCCCGTGGTGGCCGCCGTGCACACCGCGGCGCAGGCGGGACACCGGGCCGTGGGCGCGGTCGCGGGCGCTGTGTTCCTCGGCGCGTATCTCGCGGCGGGTCCGGTGTCGCAGAGCACCGTCGAACGAACCGCCCTCCTCGCGGGCTGGTTCCTCTGCGCCGTGGTCAGCGGCCTCGCGGGCCGCAACTGGCAGGCGTATCTGCGCCAGACCGAACAGCGCGCACTGGAGGCCGAGCGCACCCGCGAGGAGGCGGCCCTGCGCCGCGCCGGGGAGGAACGCCTGCGGATAGCGAGGGAGTTGCACGACTCCCTGACCCACAGCATCTCCATCGTCAAGCTCCAGGCGGGTGTCGCCGTCCATCTCGCACGCAAGCGTGGCGAGGAGATACCCCCGGCCCTGCTCGCCATCCAGGAGGCCGGCGGGGAGGCCATGCGCGAACTGCGCGCCACGCTGGACGTCCTGCGCACCGATGAGCCGACCGGCACGCCGGCGCTGCTCGTGGAGCGGGCTCGCGCGGCGGGCCTCGCCGTCGACCTGACCGTGACGGGCCGCGAGCGCCCGCTGGCGGCGACCGTGGACCGTGCCGCGTACCGCATCGTCCAGGAAGCCCTCACCAACGCCGCCCGACACGCAGGCCAGGCCAGGGTCGCCGTCCGACTCGACTACGGAGAAGGGGAGTTGACGATACGCGTCGAGGACGACGGAACCGCCAAACAGTCCTGCCCGCCCGCCGAGGGCATCGGGCTCACCGGTATGCGCGAACGGGTCACGGCGCTCGGCGGCACCCTGCGCGCCGCCCCGCGCGAAGAAGGCGGCTTCTCGGTACGGGCCGGTCTGCCTCTGGAGCACGCGTGATCCGGGTCGCGCTCATCGACGACCAGGCCCTGATGCGGGCCGGGTTCCGGGCCCTCCTGGACGCCGAGGAGGGCATCGAGGTGGTCGGCGAGGCCCCCGACGGCGAGCAGGGTGTGGCGCTGGTGCGTGCGCAGGTGCCGGACATCGCCCTCGTCGACGTGCAGATGCCGGTGATGACGGGCATCGAGGCGACCCGCCGCATCGCCGCCGACCCGATGCTGTCCGGCGTCCGCGTGGTGATGCTGACCAACTACGGCCTCGACGAGTACGTCTTCGAGGCTCTGCGGGCCGGGGCCAGCGGATTCCTGCTCAAGGACACCGAGCCCGCGGACTTGCTCCAGGCCATCGAGGTCGTCACGCGCGGCGAGGCGCTGCTGTCGCCGTCCGTCACCCGCACGCTGATCGGGGAGTTCGTGTCCCGGCCGCCGGACCGGGCGAAGGCACCCGGTCTGGAGTGCCTGACCCGCCGGGAGCGCGAGGTCACCGGGCTCGCCGCCCGCGGCCTCACCAACGAGGAGATCGCCGCCCACATGGTCATCAGCCCCTTCACCGCCAAGACCCACATCAGCCGCGCGATGACCAAGCTCGGCGCCCGGGACCGCGCCCAACTGGTGGTGTTCGCGTACGAGTCGGGGCTGGTCACGGCACGCGGACGGGCGGAGTGACGACACGAGGAGGGCACGGGAGGGCGCGTGGACGGGCGGAGTGAGGGCTTCCGTCGGGGGCTCGTGTGATGATCGGCGGGTGATCGCGATACGTCCGAGGCCGTTCCGCAGAGCCGCCCTCGTCTGTCTGTTGGTACTGACGCCGGTGCTCGGGGCGAGCGGGTGCGGGCTCTCCGCCGAACTGGACCGGGAGAAAAACCCCGAACGCACACCCACGCCGTCGCCGTCCCTGGCGGTGGTGCCGCCCACGCCCACGCCCGTGGCCCCCGAGCCCTCCCCGGCCGTCCCCGGTCAGCAGGCGGAGGGCTGCCCCACGTCCGGCCTGCGCTTCGCGGCCGATCAGGGCGACGCGGCGATGGGGCTGCGCGCGATGGGCCTCGACGTCACCAACTGCGGTGACAGCCCACGCAAGTTGAACGGCTATCCGGCCGTCACCGTCCTGGACGGATCAGGTGAACCGTTCCCGGGCGTGCGGACCGTCGAGGGCACGGACCAGGTGTCCATGGCTCCGGAGGACCCCGGCCCCCGGCCGCTGACGCTCGCCCCCGGCGAGTCCGCACACGCGGCCCTGTACTGGCGGATGAACAACACGAGCGGCGTGTACCTGCGCGTCGCCCCGAAGGAGGGCGACGACACCGTGACCGTACGGCCGCCGTACCCGCTCGACATCGGTCCGGAGAACGTCCTCGGGACGACGGCCTGGCAGCCCTCGGAACGCCGCTAGCGGCACCCTGCGTACCATCGCCGGACGCCCGGCCCGCAGTCCGGAACCTGTCCTGCAGTGCATGTCCGTCCCGCAGTCCGCACGTCCGTCCCGCAGTGAGGAGTTCCCCGTGTTCACGACCCGGCCCACGCTCCAGGGCACCTTCGGAATGGTGTCCTCCACGCACTGGCTCGCCTCGCAGTCGGCGATGGCCGTGCTGGAGGACGGCGGCAACGCGTACGACGCCGCCGTCGCCGCGGGTTTCATGCTGCACGTCGTGGAGCCGCATCTCAACGGGCCCGCCGGTGAGGTGCCGATCATCCTCGCCCCGGCGGGCGGCGAGGTACGGGTCCTGTGCGGCCAGGGCGTGGCACCGGCCGGGGCCACCATCGCCCACTACCGGGGACTCGGTCTGGATCTCGTCCCCGGCACCGGACCCCTCGCGGCCGCCGTGCCCGGCGCCTTCGACGCGTGGATGCTGCTGCTGCGCGACCACGGCACGAAGTCCCTGGCGGACGTCCTGAAGTACGCCATCGGGTACGCGCGGGACGGGCACGCGCCCGTGGAGCGCGTCGGCCAGACCGTGGAGACCGTACGGGAGCTCTTCGAGACCGAGTGGACGTCGTCCGCCGAGGTGTACCTGCCGGGCGGCGAACCCCCGCGTCCCGGCGAGTTGTTCCGCAACCCCGCGCTGGCCGCGACCTGGACACGGCTCGTCACGGAGTCCGCCGCAGCGGGCGAGGCCCGGAACAAGGGGGCCGGGGAGGGCGACCGCCGGGTCGCGCAGATCGAGGCCGCGCGGCGGATCTGGCGCGAGGGCTTCATCGCCGAGGCGCTCGTACGACAGGCCGGCCGGCCCACGCGGGACACCAGCGGCGAGCGTCACTCCGGCACGCTCACCGCGGCCGACCTGGCCTCCTGGTCCGCGTCCTACGAAGCTCCGGCCACCTACGACTGGCGGGGCTGGACCCTGTGCAAGGCGGGGCCCTGGAGCCAGGGCCCGGTACTCCTCCAGCAGCTGGCCCTGCTGCCGCCCGAGCTGCCCCGGTACGGCTCCGCCGAGTACACGCACCTGCTGATCGAGGGCTGCAAGCTCGCGATGGCCGACCGGGAGGCCTGGTACGGAGACGCGGGCGAGGTGCCCGCGGCGGAGCTGCTGTCGGAGCTGTTGTCGCCCCGGTACAACGCCGGGCGGCGGGCGCTGGTCGGGGAGAAGGCCTCGTACGAGCTGCGGCCGGGGAGCCCCGGCGGCCGGGCTCCGCTGCTCAGCGGGCACGCGCGCGCGGTGGCCTCGGGAGCCTCGGGAGCCTCGGGAGAGGACGGCTTCGACGCGCTCGCTGCTCCGGGTGCGGGCGAGCCGACCGTGGCGCGAGAGGCTGAAGGGGCGGGCGAGCCGACCGTGGCCAAGCCGCCGACGTCTCCCGTGCCCGGCGAGCCGGACGTCTCGGCGGACGGTGGCACCCGGGGCGACACCTGCCACCTCGACATCGTCGACCGCTGGGGCAACATGGTCGCGGCCACACCCAGCGGCGGCTGGCTGCAGTCCAACCCGGTCGTGCCGGAGCTGGGCTTCCCGCTCGGCACCCGGCTCCAGATGGCCTGGCTGGACGAGGGGCTGCCCAACTCCCTGACCCCGGGCCGCCGCCCGCGCACGACACTCACCCCGTCGCTCGCGCTGCGGGACGGGATCCCCGTCCTGGCCTTCGGTACACCCGGCGGCGACCAGCAGGACCAGTGGCAACTGCACTTCTTCCTGGCCGTCGCCCTGCGGGCGGAGGTACGCGGCGGCCCGGACCTCCAGGGCGCGATCGACGCCCCCAACTGGCACAACGACAGCTTCCCCGGCTCCTTTTACCCGCGCGGCATGCGGCCGGGCAGCGTGACGGTCGAGTCCCGCACGGACCCCGAGGTCGTCGCCGGCCTGCGCCGCCGGGGCCACGACGTCCAGGTCGGCGACGCCTGGTCCGAGGGGCGGCTGTGCGCGGTCGCCAGGGATCCGCGGACCGGGATCCTGTCGGCCGCGGCGAACCCGCGAGGGATGCAGGGATACGCGGTCGGCCGCTGAGGCCCGTGCTGACCTCGGATGAGGCCCGTGCTGACCTCGGAGCCCTCGTTGTTCATGCCGATTCCACCCGTGATACACCCACCGGGTGGGGATTGTCAGTGGCGCGTGCTCTCATGGAGGCATGATCGAACACATGGAAACCATCGACGAGTTTCTCGCACACCGCACCGCCGACGTCGAACGGGCCGTCCGCGAGGCGGCCGCCACCGAGATCATGCCGCGCTTCCGGCAGCTCGCGGCACACGAGATAGACGAGAAGAGCGGCCCGCACGACCTGGTCACGGACGCCGACCGCAAGGCCGAGGAGTACCTCACCGGGGTGCTCGGCAAGCTGCTGCCCGGCTCGGTCGTGGTCGGTGAGGAAGCGGTCCACGCCAATCCGGCGACGTACGAGGCGCTGCAGGGCGAGGCGCCCGTCTGGATCGTCGACCCGGTCGACGGCACCCGCCAGTTCGTCCACGGCGACCCCGGCTTCTGCACGCTGGTCGCGCTCGCCCGGCGCGGCGTCGTGCTGGCGTCCTGGACGTACGCCCCGGTCCGCGACCAACTCGCCGTGGCCGTACGGGGCCGGGGCGCCCTGCTCGACGGCGAACGCCTCCTGGCGGGCGCGCCGGACCCCGGCCGTGAGCTCGAAGTCGCCACGTCCCACCCGGACTACACGACGGACGACCAGAAGCGGGCGCTGCTCGGCCTGCGCACGCAGGGGGTGAGCCCGCGCCCCTGCGGCTCCGCCGGCCTGGAGTACCTGGCCGTCGCCCGCGGCGAGTTGGACGCCGTCGCGTTCAGCTGGGAGGCCGCCTGGGACCACGCGGCGGGCCTACTGCTCGTCGAGGAGGCGGGCGGCGCGCATCTGACCCTCGCGGGGGAGCCGTTCCGCATCACCGGCGGCAACACGCTTCCGTTCACCGCGGCGCGGGACGCGGCCACGGCCCACCGGGTGCTTGACCTGCTGTCGGGCGGTGCCTGAGCAGGGCCGGACGGGGCCTGTCAGGGCCGGGTGAGGAGCCGGCGAGGGGCTGGGACGGGTGCTGTCGGAGGCCCGGCATATCCTGACCGTCAGTGGCCATCGGCTGACAAAGGAGTCCGAAGGTGCCGTCGATGCTCGATGCCGTCGTGGTGGGTGCGGGGCCGAACGGACTGACGGCTGCCGTGGAGCTGGCCCGCCGCGGCTTCTCCGTGGCCGTCTTCGAGGCGCGCGACACCGTCGGGGGAGGCGCCCGCACCGAGGAGCTGACCCTGCCCGGATTCCGGCACGACCCGTGCTCGGCCGCGCACCCCCTCGGTGTCAACTCACCCGCTTTCCGCGCGATGCCCCTCGGGCGGTACGGGCTGGAGTGGCTGCAGCCCGGACTGCCCATGGCGCACCCCTTCCTGGACGGCACGGCGGCCGTGCTGTCGCGGTCGGTGGCCGAGACGGCCGCCTCGTTCGGACCGCGGGACGCGGGCACGTACCGCAGGCTCGTGGAGCCCTTCACCCACCGATGGGACACGCTCGTACAGGACTTCATGTCCCTGCCGCTCAGCGCGCTGCCCCGGGACCCGGTCACCCTCGCCCGCTTCGGCCTGGTCGGACTGCCGCCCTCGACCTGGCTGATGCGCAGGTTCCGCGACGAGCGGGCCAAGGCGCTGTTCGCGGGGCTCGTCGCCCATGTCATGTCACCGCTGGGCGGTCCCGCCACCGGCGCCGTCGGCCTCGTCTTCGCACTGGCCGCGCACGCCAGGGGCTGGCCCGTCGCCCGTGGCGGCTCCCAGTCGATCTCCGACGCGCTCACGGCGTATCTCAAGGACCTGGGCGGCGCCGTCCACACCGACTACGAGGTGAAGCGCCTCGACGACCTGCCGCCGGCGCGCGCGTACGTCTTCGACACCTCGCCCACCGCGCTGAGCCGGATCGCGGGCTTCGGGCGCTACTACGAGCGGTACCGGTACGGGGCGGGCGTCTTCAAGGTCGACTACGCGCTCGACGGACCGGTGCCGTGGACGGCGAAGGAGGCCCGCACGGCCGGCACGGTGCAGGTCGGCGCGGACCGCAAGGAGATCGGGACCGCCCTGCGCGCGGCCTCCCGGGAGGGGCGCGCCCCCGACGCGCCGTTCCTGATCACCGTGCAGCCGAGTGTCGTCGATCCGTCCCGGGCACCGGCCGGCAAGCACGTGTTCTGGGCCTACGCGCATGTTCCGAGCGGCTGGACCGGAGACCTCACCGATACGATCGAGCGCCAGCTGGAGCGGTTCGCGCCCGGTTTCCGCGACCGGGTCCTCGCCCGTGCGACGGCGGGACCGCCCGAACTCGCCGCCCGCAACGCCAACTACGTGGGCGGCGACATCGGCTGCGGCGCGGCATCCGGCCTGCAGCTGCTGCTCCGCCCCAGGCTGTCGGCGTACCCGTACAGCACCCCGCACCCGGCGGTGTTCATCTGCTCCTCGGCGACCCCGCCGGGTCCCGGCGTGCACGGCATGTCGGGGCACAACGCGGCGAAGGCCGTATGGAAGAGGCTGCGCCGGACATGACCACCAGGACCACCATCGAACTCGTCCGGGGCGACATCACCCGGCAGAGCGTGGACGCCATCGTGAACGCGGCGAACTCCTCCCTGCTGGGCGGCGGAGGCGTGGACGGCGCCATCCACCGGCGCGGTGGCCCCGAGATCCTCGCCGAGTGCCGCAAGCTGCGCGCCTCGCACTACGGCAAGGGTCTGCGCACGGGGCAGGCCGTCGCCACCACCGCCGGCCGGCTGGACGCGCGGTGGGTGATCCACACCGTCGGGCCGGTCTTCAGCCGCAGCGAGGACCGGTCCGAGCTGCTGGTCTCCTGCTACCGGGAATCCCTGCGGGTCGCCGACGAGCTGGGCGCGCGGACCGTCGCGTTCCCAGCCATCTCCGCGGGCATCTACGGCTGGCCGATGGCGGACGCCGCCCGCCTCGCCGTCGGGACCGTGCGGGACACGGAGACGTCGGTGACCGAGGTCAGATTCGTCCTCTTCGACGAGCCTGCGTACGAGGCGTTCGCGGCGCGGGTCGGCTGACCGGGCCGCGGGAGCCCCGCCGGGCACCTCTCAAGGCGGCCACCCACCGAGGGCGGCCACTCCTCGTCCCGGGCGCCCTGCGGCACAGTCCTCAGGAACACACAGAGTTCGACAGGGTCATTGCCGGTGTTGTGTTCGGGTTCTAGGGTTTCTGTGGCTCACCCAGTGCCTTTGTGCCCGGTGGTCGCATCACGCCCCTCAGTTCGCGCACCCCACTGTCGTACCGAGGAAGGCCCAGCCATGCCGCACCCGCGCCCGCACCTGCCTCCGCACACGACTCCCGTCAGCCGCCGTCGACTTCTTGAGGGAGGGGCCGTCGTCCTCGGCGCGCTCGCCCTGCCCTCGTCCGTCTCCACGGTCCACGCGGCCGGCCTGCCCGCCGCGGCGGCGGACGGTACCCCGGAGTGGAACGGCGCCATCGACGTCTTCCAGGTCGGGACCGAGCCGCCGCACACCACCCTCACCCCGTACGCGGACGTGGCACAGGCGCTGGACGGCGACCGCACCCGCTCGCCGTACCGGATGAGCCTCGACGGGAAATGGAAGTTCGCCTACGCCGACCGTCCCGACGACCGGGACCCCGACTTCCACCGCACCGACGTCGACGACGGTTCCTGGGACACGATCCCCGTCCCCTCCGTCTGGCAGGTGCACGGCTACGACTTCCCGATCTACATCAACATCACGTATCCCTACTGGGGACCCAACGGTCTGGGCGAGGAGCCGCAGCCGCCGGCCGCCCCCACCCGCTACAACCCCGTGGGCCAGTACAGACGTACCTTCACCGTCCCCGGGGGATGGTCGGGGCGGCGGACGTTCCTGCACTTCGAAGGCGTCAAGTCCGCCCACTACGTGTGGATCAACGGAGAACTGGTCGGCTACCACGAGGACTCCTACACCCCCGCCGAGTACGACATCACCCCGCACCTGAAGCCCGGCACCAACCAGATCGCGGTGGAGGTGTACCGCTACTCCGACGGCGACTGGCTGGAGGACCAGGACATGATCCGGCTGAGCGGCATCTTCCGCTCGGTCCACCTCTACTCCACCCCGGCCGTGCACCTGCGCGACTTCAAGCTGGACACCCCGCTGAGCGACGGCCACCGGGCCGCCGAGCTGTCGGTGACCGCGAGCGTGCGCGACTACGGAGACCGTGCGGGAAGCGAGGCCGGCGCGGGCTCGTACTCCGTCGAGACCCAGCTTCACGACGCGCGCGGCCACGCCGTCTGGCAGCGCCCGCTGCAGCAGGCGGTGGACCTCGGCTCCGCCCCGGCCGGCGAGGACGTGACCGTACAGGCCGCCAGAGCCGTGCCCGCGCCGAAGCTGTGGTCGGCCGAGGACCCGTACCTCTACACGGCCGTGCTGCGGCTGCGCGATCCGGCGGGCAAGGTCGTCGAGACGCTCTCGCACCGGGTCGGTCTGCGCGAGTTCGCGCTGAAGGACGGGCTGATGCGCGTCAACGGCCGGCCCGTCTCCCTGCGGGGCACCAACCGGCACGAGATGCACCCCGACCGCGGCACCGCGCTGACCCGCGCGGACATGGTCCGGGACATCGAGATCATCAAGCGGACCAACATCAACACCGTCCGCACCTCGCACTACCCCAACAACACGCACTGGTACGAGCTGGCCGACGAGTACGGCCTGTACCTGGTGGACGAGACCAACCTGGAGACCCACGGCATCCGCGACGAGTACCCGGGCGACCACCCCGACTGGAGCAGGGCGTGTGTGGCCCGCGCGCGGAACATGGTCCACCGCGACAAGAACCACGCCTCCGTCGTCATCTGGTCGCTCGGCAACGAGGCCGGCGGCGGCAGCACCTTCGTCGCCATGCACGACTGGATCCGCTCGTACGACCCGACCCGCGTCATCCAGTACGAGGGCGACGACCGGCCCGCGATCAGTGACATCCGCTCGGAGATGTACGACAGCCCCGCGCGCGTCGAGGCCCGGGCGAAGGACACCTCCGACACCCGCCCGTACGTCATGATCGAGTACGCGCACTCGATGGGGAACTCGACCGGCAACCTCAAGAAGTACTGGGACATCGTCCGCCGCCACGACGTGCTGCAGGGCGGCTGGATCTGGGACTTCGTCGACCAGTCCCTGACCACGCCGGTCCCCACGCGCACACTCCTGACGGAAACCGGGCCGGGCGCGGTGCGCGGCGAGATCCAGGCCGCCGGCGCGGCCTTCGACCGGACCAGGGGCCTGTCCGGCAGCACCGTCTTCGCCCGCGACCCCGGACTCGACATCACCGGCTCCCTGACGCTGGAGGCATGGGTCACCCCGCACGTGACCGGCTACCACCAGCCGCTCATCGCCAAGGGCGACACCCAGTACGCCCTCAAGCAGACGAGCGAGAACCTGGAGTTCTTCCTCTTCGGCGACGGCCAGTGGATCGCCGCCACCTGGGCCCTCCCGGACGACTGGACCGGCAGGGAACACCACATTGCGGGCGTCTTCGACGCGGCGGCGGGCACCCTGACCCTGCACGTCGACGGCGCGGTCAGGGCCACCCGGACCACCACCCGGCGACCCGCCGTCAACACCGCGCCGCTCTCGCTCGCCACGGACGTCGACAACCCCACCCGCGAGTTCAGCGGCACGATCCGGCGGGCGCGCGTCTACGCCCGCGCGCTGTCCGCGGCCGAACTCGCCTCGGACGGACGCGGCCCCGGCGACGAAGGAGTGCGGTTCTGGTTCGACGCGGCCACCGTGAAGGTGACGGAGAAACGACCCGGGAGCCGCCCTGAGCACCGCAGCTTCTTCGCGTACGGCGGCGACTGGGACGACCACCCGAACGACGGGGCCTTCGTCGCGGACGGCATCGTCACCGCCGACCGCGGACACACCGGCAAGGCCGCGGAGGTCAAGCGGATCTACCAGGCGATCGACGCCGCACCGGCGTCGGCCGGGAAGGCCCTCATCCCGGGAGCCGCCGGAGCCGGGGTCGCCGTCACTCTCACCAACGAGTACCTGTTCACCAACCTCCGTGACCTGGACGGCAGTTGGGTGCTCGTCGCCGACGGCCGGACCGTGCGGCGCGGCAAGCTGAGCCGTGCCCAGCTGGACGTGCCCCCGCTCAGCAGCAAGGACGTCACGGTGCCCGTCAGGCTGCCGGCGGACCCGGCGCCCGGCACGGAGTACTTCCTGCGGCTGTCCTTCACCACCAAGGAGCGCACCAAGTGGGCCGGGGCCGGCTTCGAGGTGGCCGCGCAGCAACTGCCGATCGACGCCGACAGCCCCGCCGTGCGGCCCGTGCCACTGACCCGGGTGCCCGCGCTGCGCCACCAGGACGGTCCGCGGTCCGTCACGGTCCGGGGCGACGGCTTCTCCGTGACCGTCGACAAGAGGACCGGAGTCATCACCTCGTACGAGGCCCGTGGCGCCCGGCTCCTCACCTCCGGGCCCGTGCCGAACTTCTGGCGGGCACCGACCGACAACGACCGGGGCAACGGCCAGCACGTCCGCAACCAGACCTGGCGCGACGCCGGGACCCTGCGGAAGGTGACGGACGTGAGCGTGGACTCCCTGCGCGACCGGGCCGTCCGGATCAAGGTCAGCGGGACCCTGCCCACCACCACCGTGTCGACGTACACCGCCACCTACACGGTCTTCGGCAACGGTGAGATCAAGGTCGACAACACCCTCCACCCGGGCGCGGCCGGCCTGCCCTACATCCCGGAGGTCGGCACCCTGCTGTTCCTCCCGGGCCGCCTGGAGCACCTGCATTACTACGGCCGCGGCCCCGAGGAGAACCACTGGGACCGCAACGACGGCACCGACGTGGGGCTGTACTCCGGGACCGTCTCCGGGCAGTGGACGCCCTACATCCGCCCGCAGGAGAACGGGAACAGGACCGACGTCCGCTGGGCGGCCCTCACCGGCCGCGACGGCACCGGGCTGCTCGTCTCGGGGGAACCGCTCATCGAGGTCAACGCCTCGCACCTCACCCCCGAGGACCTGTCGGTGGGCACGCGCCACGACTACCAGCTGACCCCTCGGGACGAGGTCGTCCTGCGTGTCAACCACCGGCAGATGGGTGTGGGCGGCGACAACAGCTGGGGCGCGCACACCCACGACGAGTACAAGCTGTTCGCCGACCGGGACTACTCCTACACCTACCGGCTGCGCCCGCTGACCGACGTCGACAGGGCGACGGAGGCCTCCCGGCGGCCCACGGCGCACGAGTGAGCCCGGGGTCCCGGGGGAGGGGGCCGGGCTGAGGCAGATGTCGCATTCCCGCCAGCCATCGCCCTGACCGAGGGCGATGCTGGGGGCATGCAGAACGGGATGCACGCCGAGACCGAGCGCTGTGTGCGCGCCGTCCAGTCGAAGGACGCCCGCTTCGACGGCTGGTTCTTCACCGCCGTCCTGACCACGCGGATCTACTGCCGACCCAGCTGCCCCGTCGTGCCTCCGAAGGCGGAGAACATGACGTTCTACCCGAGCGCCGCAGCCTGCCAGCAGGCCGGATTCCGGGCATGCAAGCGCTGCCGCCCCGACACGAGCCCCGGCTCGCCCGAGTGGAACGAGCGCGCGGACCTCGTGGCCCGAGCGATGCGGCTGATCGGCGACGGGATCGTGGACCGCGAGGGCGTGCCGGGGCTCGCCACCCGCCTCGGATACAGCACCCGGCAGATCGAACGCCAGCTCCTCGCCGAACTGGGCGCGGGCCCGCTCGCCCTGGCCCGCGCCCAGCGTGCCCAGACCGCCCGCCTGCTCATCGAGACGACACCGCTCCCGATGGCCGAGATCGCCTTCGCGGCGGGCTTCTCCTCCGTCCGCACCTTCAACGACACGGTCCGTGAGGTCTTCGCCCTCGCCCCGAGCGAGCTGCGCACCAGGGCGCCCAAGAACCGCACCGACCGCGCCAACTCGACCGGTACACCAGGGGTGTTGGCGCTCCGGCTCCCCTTCCGGGCCCCGCTCAACCCCGACAACCTCTTCGGCCACCTCGCCGCCACCGCCGTACCCGGCGTGGAGGAGTGGCGCGACGGCGCGTACCGGCGCACCCTGCGTCTGCCGTACGGCCGCGGTGTCGTCGCGCTCACTCCGAAGCCCGACCACATCGGCTGCCGGCTCACCCTCAGCGACCTGCGCGACCTGACCGTCGCCATCAGCCGCTGCCGCCGCATGCTCGACCTGGACGCCGACCCGGTCGCGGTCGACGACCAGTTGCGTACGGATCCGGTGCTGGCGCCGCTCGTCGACAAGGCGCCGGGCCGCCGTGTGCCCCGTACGGTCGACGAGGCCGAGTTCGCCGTACGGGCCGTGCTGGGGCAGCAGGTGTCCACGGCCGCCGCCCGCACGCACGCGGGACGCCTGGTCGTGGCCCACGGTGAAACGGTCGACGATCCCGAGGGCGGCCTCACTCACCTCTTCCCGTCCGTCGAGGCCCTGGCGGCACTCGACCCCGAGGCCCTCGCCATGCCGGCCACCCGCCGGACGACCCTCACCACGCTCGTCGGCCAACTCGCCGACGGCACCCTCAACCTGGGCGTCGAGGGCGACTGGACGGAGACCAGGGCCCGTCTGCTCGCCCTGCCCGGGTTCGGGCCCTGGACCGTGGAGGTCATCGCCATGCGCGCCCTCGGCGACCCCGACGCCTTCCCGGTGACCGACCTCGGAATCCGTTACGCCGCACGGGACTTGGGCCTGCCGTCCACCCCCGCCGCTCTGACGGCACGGGCCGCGGACTGGCGGCCCTGGCGCGCGTACGCCGTCCAGTACCTGTGGGCGACGGGCACGCACCCGATCAACTTCCTCCCTGAACAGGCAGTTCACACACAAAAGGACGCGCAGTGAAGCAACAGGTGGAGCAGGACATGAAGCAGCACACCGTCATCGACAGCCCTTACGGCCCGCTGACGCTGGTCGCCACCGACGGCGTCCTCTGCGGGCTCTACATGACCGACCAGCGCCACCGCCCGCCCGAGGAGAGCTTCGGCGACCCGGACGACACACCCTTCGCCGAGGCGGCCGAGGAGCTACGGGCCTATTTCGCGGGCGAGTTGAAGGACTTCTCCGTCCCACTGCACCTCCACGGAACCCCGTTCCAGCGTTCCGTCTGGTCCGAGCTCCGCAGGATCCCGTACGGCGAGACCCGTACGTACGGTCAACTTGCGGACGCCCTCGGCAACCCGAACGCGTCGCGGTCGGTGGGCCTCGCCAACGGCAGGAATCCGCTGGGGATCATCGTGCCCTGCCATCGCGTGGTGGGCGCGGACGGCAGCCTCACGGGCTACGGCGGCGGCCTGGAACGCAAGCGGCGACTGCTGGACTTCGAGCGGGGTGAACGACGAGAGCGGGCCGCGGCACTCTTCTGAGCCGCTACGGCGGATCCCGCGCCGCTCAGCCGCTCAGCCGCTCAGCCGCTCAGCCGCCCAGAGTCCGCAGCAGCGCGGGCAGGCTCGTGCCGATCGGCTCGCGGATCACCTCGTCGGCCCGGTCGTCGTACGGGGTCGGCTCGGCGTTGACGATGACGAGGCGGGCCCCGTGGTCGGCGGCGACTCCGGCGAGCCCCGCCGCCGGCTGGACCTGCAGACTGCTGCCGGCGGCGACGAACACCTGGCACGCCTTGGTGATCGCGACCGCTTCACCGAGCACCACGGGGTCGAGCCGCTCGCCGAACATGACGGTCGCCGACTTGAGTATTCCGCCGCACTCCAGGCACGGCGGATCCGCCTCCCCGGCCTCGACCCGGGCGAGGGCGTCCTCCATCGGCCCGCGCGCGTGACACTTCGTACAGGCGACCGCGTGTGCGCTGCCGTGCAGTTCGAGGACCTTGCGTGCGGGCATCCCGGCGAGCTGGTGCAGTCCGTCGACGTTCTGCGTGATCACCCGGACCGGCACCCCGGCCCGCTCCAGCTCGGCCACCGCCCGGTGCGCGGCGTTCGGCTCCGCCCCCAGCGCGCCGCTTTCCCGCCGCATCCGCCACGACCGCCGACGGATCTCCGGGTCGCCCATGTAGTACTCGTACGTCACGAGCTTCTCGGCCTCGGGATCCTTGTGCCAGAGGCCGTTCGGACCGCGGTAGTCGGGGATTCCGGAATCGGTGGACACGCCCGCACCGGTGAGGACGGCGACAAGAGGCTTGCTCATGGGGCGAGCGTAGGGCGGCCGACCGTACGGGGCGACCGGATATACGGATACCGGGTGTGCGGAGGCCGGGGCGCGTCAGCCGACCCGGTCGCCGTTCTCCAGCTCCGCCGTTCCCGCTCCCTCCGTGAGTACGTCGAGTGCGGCGATCACACGGCGGCCCAGGGAGCCCGACATGTGCTCGGTGAGCTCCTCGCGCGGGACCAGCCGCCAGGACAGCAGCTCCGACTCCTGGAGGCGGATCGACTTGAACTGCTCCTCCGTCAGGACTCCACCGTCGTACAGGTACGCCACGATCGGGGGCCGCTCCGTACCGGGCACCCAGTCCACCGCGAGCAGCCTGCCGATCTCCAGGTCCAGGCCGATCTCCTCCAGGGTCTCCCGGTGGGCCCCCTGCCTCGGGGTCTCCCCGGCATCCGACTCGACCGTCCCGCCCGGCAACGCCCAGCCCTCGCGGTAGTTGGGCTCGACGAGCAGCACACGGCCCTCGGCATCACGGAAGAGAGCGGCGGCGCCGACGAGCACGCGGGGCAGGCCCGCGATGTACGTGGCGTAGTCAGGGGTGGTCATCGGGCCAGCGTAGCGAGATCGGCCGCGGACCCCGCAAGATCGTCAACCCGCAAGGGGCTTACACCCGGTCTGTCGAATTCCGCTCGGTCTCACCCGTTCTGCATACGTACGGCACCGCACCACATGAGAAGGTCGTCAGGTTTTATTCGTATTGCGCGTCTGGAGTCCCATGAATTCGTTGAGTCGTACGACGGTCCTCGCGGCCGGTGCCGTCGCGGTCGCCGCCGTCCTGTCCGGCACCGGTGCCGCCGTCGCCCAGGCCGCTCCCGCCGAGCCTCTGGTCACCACCGGGGACGTCGGTGTGCGGACCGGGGACCTCGATCTGCTGGAGGATGTGCTGGAGCACATCAGCATCCCGTTCGGGCACAAGGGAACCCTGACGCACCAGCTCTACGACTCGCGCGGAACCGACGCCGGCTGACCCGCCGCCGTTCCGCGAAGCCCGTCCGAGCCTGTCCGACCGCTGTCCGGGTCCTGAGAACCGCCCTGGGCAGCGGCCCCCTCCTGCGGTTAGGGTCACAGCGGCGCGACTGCCTTGACATGTGCAAGGCCCGAGGAGCAAGGGGAACCAAGGTGGCGGACGCCGCAGTGAACCGGACCGGTAGCCAGATCCAGCGTGTACTCATCGCCGCGGACAAGTTCAAGGGCTCGCTCACGGCCGTGCAGGTGGCCGAGCGGGTCACCGCGGGGCTGCACCGGATCGCGCCCCAGGTCGAGGTCGAGTCGCTCCCGGTGGCCGACGGCGGCGACGGCACCGTCGCCGCGGCGGTCGCCGCGGGGTTCGAGCGGCACGAGGTCCGGGTCGCCGGGCCGCTCGGTGACGAGGTCACCGCCGCGTTCGCCCTGCGGGACGGGACAGCGGTCGTGGAGATGGCCGAGGCCAGTGGGCTGCAGCGGCTGCCCGCCGGGACCTTCGCGCCGCTCACGGCCTCCACGTACGGGTCCGGGGAACTGCTGAGGGCGGCGCTCGACGCCGGGGCACGGACGATCGTCTTCGGCGTCGGCGGCAGCGCGACCACCGACGGCGGGGCCGGGATGCTGGCCGCGCTCGGGGCCCGGTTCGTAGACGAGGCCGGTGGGCCCGTGCCGCCCGGGGGCGGTTCCCTCGGGGAACTCGCCACGGCGGACCTGACCGCTCTCGACCCCCGGCTCGCCACGGTCGACGTGGTCCTCGCGAGCGACGTGGACAATCCGCTGACCGGGCCGAAGGGCGCGGCGGCGGTGTACGGGCCCCAGAAGGGCGCCTCCCCGGACGATGTGGCGGTGCTCGACGCGGGGCTCTCCCACTTCGCCGCGATCCTGGAGAAGTCGATCGGGAGCAAGGCCGCGGAGTATGCCGTCGCGCCCGGTGCGGGGGCCGCGGGCGGCATCGGGTACGGGGCCCTGGTGGGTCTCGGCGCGAGTTTCCGTCCCGGCATCGACGTCATGCTCGACGTGCTGGGGTTCGGCCCCGCGCTGGAACGGGCGACGCTCGTCATCACGGGGGAGGGGTCGCTGGACGAGCAGACCCTCCACGGGAAGGCTCCCGCCGGGGTCGCGGCGGCGGCGCGGGCTGCCGGCAAGGAGGTCATCGCCGTGTGCGGGCGGCTGGCTCTCGCGCCCGAGGCGTTGGGGCGGGCCGGGATCCGGCGGGTGTATCCGCTGACGGATGTCGAGCCCGACGTGGGCCGGTGCATCGCGGAAGCGGGCCCCATCCTGGAGGAACTCGCGGAACGCATAGCCCACGACTTCCTGACCTGACAGCCCTCCTTCGCCCCCGCCGCCCCTACCCTTCCCGTCACTTACTCGGGGGCGCTGCCCCCGAACCCCCGCTCCTCAAACGCCGGAGGGGCTAACTACCAGCCCGTCCGGCGTTTGAGGACAACGGGGGCGAGGGGGCGCAGCCCTCATGCAGTGACGGGAAGGGGAGGGGCGGCGGGGGCGAGGAAACGCCCTACCCCACCCCCGTGGGCCCCGCCAACCGATACGCGTCCAACGCCAACGTCATCTCGATCAGATCCCGCGGTCGCGCCAACGACCGCGAAGTCAGCTGCTCCAACCGCCGCAGACGGTTGAACACAGTGTTCCGGTGGCAGTACAGCCGCCCCGCCGCCCGCCCGGCGGACCCCTCACAACTCAGCCACGCGTCAAGCGTCTCCAACAGCACGGCCCGATCAGGCGGTTCGAGCTCCAGCAGAGAACCGAAGACGTCCGCCACCAGCCGCGACGCCAGCTCCGGCTGGCTGACGACGAGCGCCGTAGGCATCCGCTGATCGAGCCGCACGACGGCACTCGCGTCCGGCGGACACGTACGCAGGGCCAGTTCGGCGAGCCGCCGCGCCCGCCCCAGCTCGGCGAGCCCGGCGACGACGGGACTGATCCCGCCGGGACCGGAACAGCGCCCGTCGAGCGCCCGGGCGACCCCGTCGAGGCCCTGCCCGGGCCCGAGGGCCACCACCCCCACCTCGCAGTCGGCCCGCATACGCCAGACGAACCGCAGCCCCGCCCCCTCCACGGGCCGCCGCAACGGCTCCCGCCGCTCCGAGCGCAGCACGACCACGGCGTACGGACCCCGCTCGGGAAGGTCGAGGCCCGCGGCGGCGCGCGCCGCGAGGCCGGGCGCCTCCTGGCCCTCAAGCAGCGCGTCCAGCAGCGCCTGGAGCCGTTCGTCGGTACGGCGCCGAAGCTCCATCTCGGTCGCCCGGTACGCCTCGGTCGCCGCCGCGGCCTGCGCGTCCACGGCGGACCACACCATGGTCGCCGACCGCATCAGCACACCGAGACGCTCCGGCTCCCTGCCGGTCGCCGCCTCCAGCAGCGCGTCCCACACCAGATAGCCCGCGGAGCGGTACGCGTGCACCAGCAACTCCAGCGGCAGGCCCTGCTGGGCCCGGCGCCGGCCCGCGTCCTCCGCGTACTCCAGGTCGCGGCGGGGCGAGTCCCGGGGCGCGGAGATCGTCTCGATCCCGATCCGCATCGCGTCCTGGGCCTCCCGCCACTGCTGGTCGTACGGCAGGAACTCCCCGTAGACGGGGGAGTGTTCGGCCAGTTGCCGCATGTGCTCGTCGACCAGCTCCGGCAGCCGCTCCAACAGCGCCGTGCAGGATTCGGCGAGCAGCTTCCAGTCATGACCGGTACGCCTTCTGCGGGCTCCCATGGCCGGAGGATGCCACCTGTGTGCCGCCCCGCACAGGCCCCTGACACGCGGTGTTGTGCGCGCGCACAACGCCTGCCCGTACCCGCTGGTCACCCGCAGCGATTCGCCCGCGCCCGGTGGACGGACGCCTCCGCCGGTGCTGTGGTGAGCGCCACACCGGACGTGAACACGCCGGGGTGCGAGACGAGCGAGAGCGCGATGACAGGGGGAAT
This sequence comes from Streptomyces sp. NPDC017991, assembly GCF_044328075.1. Classification (NCBI taxonomy): domain Bacteria; kingdom Bacillati; phylum Actinomycetota; class Actinomycetes; order Kitasatosporales; family Streptomycetaceae; genus Streptomyces; species Streptomyces sp. NPDC017991. The sequence continues at coordinate 325,689 of NZ_JBIRGP010000006.1, forward strand.
GCCATGGGTGGTCCGGGGCTGGCCGTACGGGACCTGTCGGTCGGATACGGTCCGGTACGAGCACTGCGCCAGGTGTCCCTGGAGGTGCCGGAGGGAGCCGTGGTCACGGTCCTCGGCGGCAACGGCGCGGGCAAGACGACCCTCCTGCGGGCCATCTGCCGGACCCTGTCCTTCCACGGCGGCGCGGTGACCGGAGGCACGGTCGAGTTCGACGGACGCCCTCTCGGCGGCCTTCCGCCGGACCGGGTGGTGGCCGCCGGGATCTCCCAGATCCCGGAAGGGCGCCGGGTGTTCGCCCGGATGACCGTCGCCGACAACCTGCGCGCCGGGGCACTCGGTGCCAGCGGAGGCCGCGCGGAGCGGGCCGCCGCGCTGCGCCGCGTCCACGAGCTGTTCCCCGTCCTCGCCGACCGCGCCCAGCAGCACGCCGGTCTGCTGTCCGGCGGAGAACAGCAGATGCTCGCGGTCGGCCGCGCCCTGATGGCCGCCCCGAGGATGCTGCTCCTGGACGAACCGTCCCTGGGACTCGCCCCGTTGATGGCGGCACGGATCGCCGAGACGGTGCGGGAGATCAACACCCAGGGCACCTCGATCCTGCTCGTGGAGCAGAACGCCGCCCTGGCCCTGCGTCTGGCCACCCGCGCGTACGTCCTGGAGGTCGGCGAGGTCACCCTGTCGGGGCCCGCCGACGAACTGGCCGCCTCCGACGAGGTGCGCCGCCGCTACCTGGGCGTGGTCGACGAGGACGCGGCAGCCGACGCCGAGCAGGCCCGCGCCTCGCACCCGGCGCTGACCCGATGGAAGGGGTGAGCACATCACCATGACGAACGCCGCGCCGCCACAGCCCACTTCCCCCGGCCCAGGCCCCAAGGCCGACACGGACGTACCACCGCTGCGGGTGCAGGACCTGACCGTGCGCTTCGCCGGTCTGACCGCACTGGACGCCGTGAACTTCACCGTGCGCCCCGGCACCGTCCACGCCCTCATCGGCCCCAACGGAGCCGGCAAGTCCACCTGCTTCAACGTGCTGTCCGGCGTCTACAGAGCCACCGCCGGCAGCGTCCGCTTCGGCGAGCACGAACTGACCGGCATGCCTCCGCACCGCATCGCCGATCTGGGCGTCGCCCGCATCTTCCAGAACCTCGCCCTGCCACCGCTCGCCACGGTCGAGGACAGCCTCCTGCTGGGCCGCCACCGGCTGACCCGCACCGGCTTCCTCTCCGCGGGACTGAAGCTGCCCGCAGCGGCCCGTGAGGAGCGCCGTCACCGTGAACGCGTCCGTGAGATCGCCGAGTTCGTCGGCATCTCGTCCTGTCTCGGCCGTCCGGCGGGCTCGCTGCCGTACGGCCAGCAGAAGCTCGCCGAACTCGCCCGCGCCCTGTGCATGGAGCCCCGGCTGCTGCTCCTGGACGAGCCGGTCGCGGGCATGACCGCCGACGAGCGGATCCGCACCTCCGCCGTGATCGCGGGGGTCCGCGACAGCCTCGGCATCTCGATCGTCTTGGTGGAACACGACATGGGGGTGGTGATGCGGCTCGCCGACGCGGTGACCGTACTCGACTTCGGGCGCCGCATCGCGGACGGCGCCCCCGCGGACGTACAGAACGATCCGGCGGTCGTACGCGCCTATCTGGGGGAGCGCTCCGAGGAACCCGAAGAGGCCGGGCGCTCCGGGAAAGAGGAGACCACGTCGTGAGCACCTTCGCCGAACTCCTCCTCAACGGGCTCTCGATGGGGTCGGTCTACGCCCTCATCGCCCTCGGCTTCGTGGTCATCTTCCGTGCCACCGAGGTCGTCAACTTCGCCCACGCGTCCCTGCTGCTGGCCGGCGGGTACATCACCGCGGTCCTCCACGACGACATCGGCTTCTGGCCCGCCCTGCTGGCGGGGATCGCCGGGGCAGCGCTGGTCGGGGCGGCCGTCGAGTTCCTCGTGATGCGCCGCTACCGGGGCTCCGACCACAGCGTTCTCGCGATCGTCACCATCGGTGTGGACATCCTGCTCACCACCGAGCTGACCCGCCGGATCGGCACCGACGTGCTGCCGCTCGGCGACCCGTGGGGCGACGACGTGCTCACCATCGGCTCCATCTCGCTGGCGCACACGCGCATCGCCGCCTTCGTCACCGCGGGCCTGCTCATCACGGCCTTCCTGCTCACCTTCCGGTACACCTCCTGGGGAGTGGCGATGCGAGCCGCCGCCGAGAGCACGGAGACGGCCGCGCTGATGGGCGTACGGCTCGGGCGGGTGTCGCTCGGCGCCTGGGCCGTGGCGGGCGGACTCGCCGCCGTGGCCGCCCTGTTCCTGACCGTCTTTCCCACCCCGGGCCTGGAGCGGGCCACCTCGCTCGCCGCCCTCAAGGCCTTCCCCGCCGCGATCCTGGGCGGCCTCGACTCCACCACCGGAGCACTCGTCGGCGGTCTGATCGTCGGCGTCACGGAATCCCTCGCGACCGGCTACCAGAGCGAACTGTCGTTCCTGGGCCGGGGACTGGGCGATGTCGCCCCCTACCTCGTGATGACCGTGATCCTGCTCATCCGGCCCGCCGGGCTGTTCGGCACGAAGGAGCTGGCCCGTGTCTGAGACGCCCGTCTCCGAAGTACCGGTTTCCGAAGCACCCGCATCCGAGACCGCCGCCCGCCGCCCCCGGCGGTTGCCCACCCGCAAGCGCACGTACGTGTGGGCCGCCGGCGCCCTCCTGCTGCTCGTCCTGCCCTTCTACCTGGACCGGTTCTGGCTCCAGGCGGGCCTGTTCGCGATGGCCGCGGCGATCGGCGCGATCGGGCTCAACCTGCTCACCGGCTCCACCGGCCAGCTCTCCATGGGGCACGCCTTCTTCCTCGCGGTCGGCGCGTACGGCTACTGCGTGTTCGCCGCGGACGGCGGTGACGGGCTCACCGGCCTCGGCCTGCCGACCTGGCTCGCGGCCGTCCTCGCCGTCCTGGTCGCGGGCCTGGCCGGCGGCCTCTTCAGCCCCATCGCGGGACGCCTGCGCGGCGCCTACCTGGGCATCGCCACGCTCGCGCTGATCTTCATCGGCCAGCACGTGCTGTTCAACGCCAAGGACCTCACCGGCGGCTTCAACGGCCGTGACGTACCGCCCCTGAGCCTGTTCGGGCTGACCTTCGACGACAGCGAGCTGCTGGTCGCCAATGTCCCGTTCGGCTCCGCGGAGAAGCTCTGGTACGCGGCACTCGTGATGCTCCTCGGCGGCGCGCTCTTCGCCCGCGGGGTGCTGCGCGGGCGGCCCGGACGCGCCATGAACGCGATCCGCGACCACCGCATCGCGGCCGGCGTCATGGGCGTCCCCGTGGCCCGCTACCGGGCCGCCGTCTTCGTCCTGTCCTCGATGTACGCGGGCCTCGCGGGCGTACTGCTCGCCCTGGTCTTCCAGCGGACGGTGCCGGACTACTTCGGCATCACGCTGTCGCTCGAATACCTCGCCATGATCGTCATCGGCGGGCTCGGCTCGGTGTCGGGGGCGGTGATCGGCGCGGTGTTTGTCTCCGTGCTGCCGCAGCTGCTGACCCGCTACAGCGATGCGCTGCCCCTGGTCTCCGCCCCCGGTACGGGCGGGATCGCACCGGGGGAGGCATCCCGGTACCTCTACGGCGCCGCCATTGTCGTGGTGGTGCTCTTCCTTCCCGGCGGCCTGGTCAGGGTGGCCGCCGGACGACGCTTCAGGACCGATCCAGGGGAGGAACGATGAGCACGATGAACACGACCCGTACGACCAGGGTGGCCGCCGGGGCGATCGCGGCGCTGCTGCTGCTGTCCGGCTGCAGCTCCAAGGCCAAGGACGATGACGAAGGCGGCAAGAAGGGCGACTCGGCCGCGGGAGAGGTGAAGACCGGCGAGGGCATCTCGGGCAAGACCATCTCACTGGGCGCCCTCACCGACATGACGGGGGTCTACGCGACTCTCGGCAAGAGCGTCACCCAGGCGCAGCAGCTCTATGTGAAGCAGCTGAACGCCGACGGGGGCGTGTGCGGCTACAAGGTCGAGCTGACCGTCCGCGACCACGGCTACGACCCGCAGAAGGCCGTCTCCGCCTACACGGAGCTGGCGCCGAAGGTGCTCGGGTTCGCCCAGTTCATCGGCTCTCCGTTCGTCGCCGCTGTGGAGCAGCGCATCGACGGACAGGACAAGGGCCTGGTCCTGCCGCAGGCCTGGTCGTCCGCCCTGCTCGGCAGCCCCTACATCCGGGTCATCGGGTCCACGTACGACATCGAGACGATCAACGCCGTCGACTTCCTGATGAAGGAGAAGGGCCTCAAGAAGGGCGACAAGCTCGGGCACGTCTACTTCGAGGGCGACTACGGCGAGAGCGCGCTGACCGGCTCCAAGCACATCGCGAAGGAGGCCGGGCTGACCGTCGTCGAGCAGAAGATCAAACCCACCGACAACGACATGACCGCGCAGGTCGCCGCCTTGAAGAAGGCCGGCGTCAAGGCGGTCGTGCTCAGCGCGGGTCCCCGCCAGGCGGCCTCCCTGGTCGGCGTCGCGGCGGCGGGCGGCTTCAACGTCCCGATCATCGGCAACAACTCGGCCTTCGCCCCGCAGTTGCTGGCCACCCAGGCGGGACCGGCCCTGATGAAGAACTACTGGGTGGCCTCGCCCTCGCTCCCCATCGGCGCGGACACCTCGGGCGCCAAGAAGCTGGTCGCCGACTACAAGAAGGCGTACCCGAAGGACTCCCTGGACAACGGTGTGGTGGCCGGCTGGACGGCCGCCTCCGCGTTCGGCGAGGCACTGAAGAAGGCCTGCGCGTCCAAGGACCTGACCCGTGAGGGCGTGGACAAGGCCCTGCTCACCATCGACGCCCTGGACACGGGATTCGGCACCCCTCAGAACTTCACCGACCCCAAGGCGTCCTCCTCCAAGGAGAGCGTCATCCTCCAGCCCGACAAGTCGGTGACGGGCGGCATGAGGGTGGTCCAGGAGCCCACGGCCTCCACGGTGGCGGAGGCGTACACCCCGAGCGCCTAAGACCCTGTGGGGCCCCGTGAGGGGCCCCGTCAGGGGCGCGGGGAACTGCGCGACCAGCCCCCACGCACCCGCACTGTGACGCACACGAGAAGGGCCCCGAACCAAAAAGGTTCGGGGCCCTTCCACGTCACATCACGCACCCGCCAGGGCAACCGCACCGCCCGCTAGGGCAACTGCGCCGCCCGAGCCTCCCGCCGGTTACCCCGGAAATTATTGACCCTCCGAGCCGTGGCGAAGAGGGGAATGACGGCCCCCATGACGAGCTGCAGCGCACACCCCGTCTGCAGCAGCAGCTGCCCACCCGGCGCGTCGAACGCCCAGGCGGCCAGCAGCGCCATGCTGAGCACGATCCAGGAAAGCATCGCCACAGCGAGCCGCCCCCGCGGCTTCGGGTACTCGACCCGGCTCACCATGAGCCACGCCGTACCGATGATCGCCATGAGCGTGGCGACGAACGGCAGCTCAAGCAGCACGATCGAGACGACCGTCAGAGCGCCGAACGGCGACGGCATGCCCTGGAACGTGCCGTCCTTGACGGTGACGCACGAGAATCTCGCCAGCCGCAGCACCACGGCCAGCAGGACCACGATCCCGCCCACCGCCGCCACCCGCTGGTGCGCGTCGTCGGCGACCATGCCGTAGACCAGCACGAAGTACGCCGGCGCCAGACCGAAGCTGATCAGGTCCGAGAGGTTGTCCAGCTCCGCGCCCATCGGGGACGAGCGCAGCTTGCGGGCCACCAGGCCGTCGAACAGGTCGAAGACCGCCGCGCACAGCATCAGGATCACGGCCGTGGCGGCGCTGTGCCGCGCCATGCCGGTCTCCTGGCTGCCCGTGAGGTGCGGGATCAGGATGCCCGTAGTGGTGAAGTACACCGCCATGAAGCCACATGTGGCGTTACCGAGCGTGAGCGTGTCCGCTATCGAGAGACGGAGAGAGAGGGGCATCTCCTCCTCGTCGTCCAGCTCGTCGGCCTCCGGCACCCAGCCGGTCTGCGTCTCGGGATCAATCACGGTCAATGCGAGTCACCCCCGCCACGGTCTTCTGACCGACCTCCACGTCGACCTCCACGCCCTCGGGGAGGTAGATGTCGACGCGCGACCCGAAGCGGATCAGTCCGATCCGCTCGCCCTGCTCGACCTTCGTGCCCTGCGGGATGTACGGCACGATGCGCCGCGCGACCGCACCGGCGATCTGGATCATCTCGATGTCGCCGAGCTCGGTGTCGAAGTGCCAGACAACGCGCTCGTTGTTCTCGCTCTCCTTGTTGAACGCCGGAACGAACCCGCCGGGGATGTGCTCGACCGACGTGACCGTGCCGGAGAGGGGCGCGCGGTTGACGTGGACGTTCAGCGGGCTCATGAAGATCGCGACGCGGGTGCGCCCGTCCTTCCACGGCATGATGCTCTGCACCACACCGTCGGCGGGCGAGATGACCCGGCCCTGGGTGATCTCGCGCTCGGGGTCGCGGAAGAACCACAGCATGCCCGCCGCGAGAGCGGTGGCGGGTACGGCCACGGCCTTGGCGGCGCCGGACTTGCGCGCGCGTACCAGGCTGAGGGCTGCGGTGGCGACGGTCGGGAGGAGCCACGGCGATGCTCCGCGCGCAAGACGTACGCCGGCCAGGCTGTCGCGTGGTGCAGAGGTTTGGCTGTGGGGCATGGATGACCTTCGTAGCGGATGATGCCGCGCTGTGACTGGGGACGGCGGCTTTCCCGGGATCGTACCGGTCGCGGGCCACAACTGGGTAAGCCAGGAAGCCGAGTCGGTGTCCGAAGAGTGCTGACGGGGTGTGATCTTCTTCTCGATGAAAACACCCCGAATCGGTATATCTAGCCCTGCAGCCGATACTCTTCGAGCAGCCTGCGTCCGATGATCATTTTCTGGATCTCGGCGGTACCTTCACCGATGAGCAGCATCGGGGCCTCGCGGTAGAGGCGCTCGATCTCGTACTCCTTTGAGAAGCCGTAGCCGCCGTGGATCCGGAAGGCGTCTTCCACGACCTCTTTGCAGTACTCGGAGGCGAGGTACTTCGCCATCCCTGCTTCGAGGTCGTTTCGCTCCCCGGAGTCCTTTTTGCGCGCCGCATTGACCATCATCGCATGGGCGGCCTCGACCTTGGTAGCCATCTCGGCCAGTTTGAACTGGATCGCCTGGTGCTGAGCGATCTGCTTGCCGAACGTGTGACGCTGCTGGGCGTAGGAAACGCCCAGCTCAAATGCACGCTGAGCGACACCGCAGCCACGCGCGGCCACGTTGACACGGCCCACTTCGACGCCGTCCATCATCTGATAAAAACCTCGGCCGGTGGTGCCGCCGAGCACACGATCGGCCGGAATGCGCAGGCCATCCATGATCAGCTCGGTGGTGTCGACCCCCTTGTAGCCCATCTTGTCGATCTTCCCGGGGATGGTCAGGCCGGGGCGGACCTCACCGAAACCGGGCTCCTTCTCGACGAGGAAGGTCGTCATCGACCTGTGGGGCGCGGCGGCCACCTCGGAAGGGCTATGGCCTTCATCACTCTTCACGAGAACGGCCACGAGAGTCGACGTACCGCCGTTCGTGAGCCACATCTTCTGCCCGTTCAGGACATAGTCGTCGCCGTCCTTCACGGCCTTCGACGTGATGGCCGACACGTCGGAGCCGAGCGCCGGCTCGGACATGGAGAACGCGCCGCGCACCTCGCCCGCCGCCATGCGCGGCAGGAAGTACTCCCGCTGCTCCTGGGTGCCGTGCTGCTTGAGCATGTAGGCCACGATGAAGTGGGTGTTGATGATGCCGGACACCGACATCCAGCCGCGCGCGATCTCCTCCACGCACAGCGCATAGGTGAGGAGCGACTCACCCAGGCCCCCGTACTCCTCGGGGATCATCAGGCCGAAGAGGCCCAACTCCTTGAGTCCGTCGACGATCTGCTGCGGGTACTCGTCGCGGTGCTCCAGCTCCGTCGCGACCGGGAGGATCTCCTTGTCGACGAAGTCCCGTACGGTCGACAGGATCTCCCGCTGGATGTCGGTCAGGCCGGCGGTCTGGGCGAGTCGCGCCATGGCTACTTCTCCGTCTTCTGGTCGGCGGGAGCCTTCTTCTCCGCGGGAGCCCTCAGCTCCGGGCGGCCGGGCTGTTCGCCGCCGCGCTCCTTGATGTACGTCTCGGTGGGGACCATCACCTTGCGGCGGAACACGCAGACCAGCGTGCCGTCCTGCTTGTAGCCCTTCGTCTCGACGTACACGATCCCGCGGTCGTTCCTGGACCGGGAGGGCGTCTTGTCGAGGACCGTGGTCTCGCCGTAGAGCGTGTCGCCGTGGAAGGTCGGCGCGACGTGCTTGAGCGACTCGACCTCCAGGTTCGCGATCGCCTTGCCCGACACGTCGGGGACGGACATGCCCAGCAGCAGGGAGTAGATGTAGTTCCCGACCACCACGTTCTTCTTGAAGTCGGTGGTGTTCTCCGCGTAGTTGGCGTCCATGTGGAGCGGGTGATGGTTCATCGTGAGCAGACAGAAGAGGTGGTCGTCGTACTCGGTGACGGTCTTCCCGGGCCAGTGCTTGTAGACGTCGCCGACGGTGAACTCTTCGTAGGTGCGGCCGAACTGCATGTGCTCAGGCCTCCGGCGTCTCGAACTTGGACGTGCGCTGCATCCCCGCGGCCCGGCCCTTGCCGGAGATGACCAGGGCCATCTTGCGGCTCGCCTCGTCGATCATCTCGTCGCCGATCATCGCGGAGCCCTTCTTGCCGCCCGCCTCGGACGTGTAGTAGTCGTACGCGTCCAGGATCAGCTCCGCGTGGTCGAAGTCCTCCTGGGACGGCGAGAAGATCTCGTTCGACGCCTCGACCTGGCCGGGGTGCAGCACCCACTTGCCGTCGAAACCGAGGGCCGCGGCGCGCCGGGCGACCTCGCGGTAGCCGTCGACGTTGCGGATCTGCAGGTAGGGGCCGTCGATCGCCTGGAGGTTGTTGGCGCGGGCGGCCATCAGGATCTTCATCAGGATGTAGTGGTACGCGTCCGCCGGGTAGCCGGGCGGCTGCTCGCCCACGACCAGCGACTTCATGTTGATCGACGCCATGAAGTCGGCCGGTCCGAAGATGATCGTCTCGACGCGCTGGGAGGCCGTCGCGATCTCGTTGACGTTGTTCAGCCCCTGCGCGTTCTCGATCTGCGCCTCGATGCCGATCCTGCCGACCTCGAAGCCCATCGTCTTCTCGATCTGCGTCAGGAGCAGGTCGAGCGCCACCACCTGCTGGGCGTCCTGGACCTTCGGCAGCATGACGCAGTCGAGGTTCTGCCCCGCGCCCTCGACGACCGTCACGACATCGCGGTACGTCCACTCGGTGGTCCAGTCGTTCACGCGCACGACCCGCGTCTTGCCCGTCCAGTCGCCCTCGTTGAGGAACTTGACGATGGTGTGCCGCGCCTCCGGCTTGGCCAGCGGGGCGCACGCGTCCTCCAGGTCGAGGAAGACCTGGTCGGCGGGCAGGCCCTGGGCCTTCTCCAGGAAGCGGGGGTTCGAGCCGGGCACGGCCAGGCAGGAGCGCCGCGGGCGCAAACGGTTGACCTGGGGAACAGGGCTGGTCATGCGGGGACCTCCAGAGGGTCGAGCTTGTTCGCTTTCCGGATCTCGTCGACGATACGGCCGATGATTCCCGTGATGTCGAAGTCCTTCGGGGTGAAGACGGCGGCCACTCCGGCGGCCCTGAGCAGCTCGGCGTCGGCGTTCGGGATGATCCCGCCGGCGATCACCGGGATGTCGGCGGCGCCCGCCTCGCGCAGCCGCTCCAGTACGTCGGGCACCAGCTGGGCGTGCGAGCCCGACAGGATGGACAGGCCCACGCCGTGGACGTCCTCGGCGACGGCCGCGGCCACGATCTCCTCGGGCGTCAGCCGGATGCCCTGGTAGACCACCTCGAAGCCGGCGTCACGGGCCCGTACGGCGATCTGCTCGGCGCCGTTCGAGTGCCCGTCCAGGCCCGGCTTGCCCACCAGGAAGCGGAGCTTGCCGACGCCCATGTCCCGCGCGGTCAGTTCCACCTTGCGGCGGACCGCCGCCATCGCGGTGCCCTCCTCGGCGGTCACCGCGACGGGCGCGGACGACACCCCGGTGGGCGCGCGGAACTCGCCGAACACCTCACGCAGGGCACCGGCCCACTCGCCGGTCGTGACCCCGGCACGGGCGCACTCCAGGGTGGCCGCCATGAGGTTGCCGGTGCCCTTCGCGGCCTCCTTCAGCCCCTCCAGCGCCTTGCAGGGGCGCGGGTGGTTGAACGGCGGCTGGTAGCGGGTGTCGCGCCACTCCTGGAGGGCCGCGGTCACCCGGGCCTCGACGGCGGGGTCGACCGTCTGGATCGCGGCGTCCAGATCGGCCGTGAGGGGGTTGGGCTCGGTCGACTCGAAGATGTTGACGCCGACGATCTTCTCGTCACCGGACTCGATACGGGCCCGGCGCTGCGCGTGCGACGACACGAGCTGCGACTTCAGATAGCCCGACTCGACGGCCGCCATCGCGCCGCCCATCTCCTCGATCCGCTCGATCTCGGCGAAGGAGTCCTCGACCAGCTGGGCGACCTTCGCCTCCACGACGTGCGAGCCGTCGAAGATGTCCGCGTACTCCAGCAGGTCGCTCTCGTAGGCGAGCACCTGCTGCATGCGCAGCGACCACTGCTGGTCCCAGGGGCGGGGGAGCCCCAGCGCCTCGTTCCAGGCCGGCAATTGCACGGCACGCGCGCGTGCGTCCTTCGAGAGGGTCACGGCCAGCATCTCCAGGACGATCCGCTGGATGTTGTTCTCCGGCTGGGCCTCGGTCAGCCCGAGGGAGTTGACCTGGACCCCGTACCGGAAGCGGCGGTGCTTGGGGTTCTCGATGCCGTACCGCTCGCGGGTGATGCGGTCCCAGATGCGGCCGAACGCCCGCATCTTGCACATCTCCTCGACGAAGCGGACGCCCGCGTTCACGAAGAAGGAGATGCGCGCGACCACGTCGCCCTTCTGCTCCTCGGCGATCTGGCCGGACGCGAACACCGCGTCGAGCACGGCGATCGCGGTGGACATCGCGTACGCGATCTCCTGGACCGGGGTGGCTCCCGCCTCCTGGAGGTGGTAGCTGCAGATGTTGATCGGGTTCCACTTGGGGATGTTGTTGACCGTGTAACAGATCATGTCCGTCGTCAGACGGAGGGAGGGCACCGGCGGGAACACATGCGTGCCCCGCGACAGGTACTCCTTCACGATGTCGTTCTGGGTCGTCCCCTGGAGCTGGGTGATGTCGACGCCCTGCTCCTCGGCGACGACCTGGTAGAGCGCCAGCAGCCACATGGCGGTGGCGTTGATGGTCATCGAGGTGTTCATCTGGTCCAGGGGGATGTCCTGGAACAGCCGGCGCATGTCACCGAGGTGCGAGACGGGCACGCCGACCCGGCCGACCTCGCCGCGGGCGAGGATGTGGTCGGGGTCGTACCCGGTCTGGGTCGGCAGGTCGAACGCGACCGACAGACCCGTCTGCCCCTTGGCGAGGTTGCGCCGGTACAGCTCGTTGGACGCCTCCGCGGTGGAGTGACCGGCGTAGGTCCGCATGAGCCACGGCCGGTCCTTCTCGTTGCGCTCCCGCGGCGTCTGGCGCTCTGTCATCTTCGGACCTCAGATGTTCCGGAAGCGGTTGATGGCGTCGACGTGCCGGGCGCGCTTCTCCTCGTCACGCACACCGAGACCCTCGGTGGGCGCCAGCGCCAGGACCCCGACCTTGCCCTGGTGGAGATTGCGGTGCACGTCGTACGCGGCCTGCCCGGTCTCCTCCAGCGAGTACACCTTGGACAGCGTCGGGTGGATCTTGCCCTTCGCGATGAGCCGGTTGGCCTCCCAGGCCTCCCGGTAGTTGGCGAAGTGCGAGCCGATGATCCGCTTCAGGGACATCCACAGGTAGCGGTTGTCGTACTCGTGGTTGTAGCCCGAGGTGGAGGCGCAGGTGACGATCGTGCCGCCCTTGCGGGTGACGTACACGGAGGCACCGAAGGTCTCGCGGCCCGGATGCTCGAAGACGATGTCGACGTCCTCGCCGCCGGTGAGTTCACGGATGCGCTTGCCGAAGCGCTTCCACTCCTTCGGGTCCTGGTGGTGCTCGTCCTTCCAGAACCTGTAGTCCTCGGCGTTGCGGTCGATGATCGCCTCGGCGCCCATCGCCCGGCAGATGTCCGCCTTCTGCGGGCTGCTCACCACGCAGATGGGGTTGGCGCCGCCGGCGAGCGCGAACTGGGTGGCGTACGAGCCGAGGCCGCCGCTCGCGCCCCAGATGAGGACGTTGTCGCCCTGCTTCATCCCGGCGCCGTTGCGGGAGACCAGCTGCCGGTACGCGGTGGAGTTGACCAGACCCGGGGCCGCGGCCTCCTCCCAGCTGAGGTGGTCGGGCTTGGGCATCAGCTGGTTGGACTTGACAAGTGCGAGCTCTGCCAGGCCGCCGAAGTTGGTCTCGAAGCCCCAGATGCGCTGCTCGGGGTCGAGCATGGTGTCGTTGTGCCCGTCGCTGGACTCCAGCTCGACGGACAGGCAGTGCGCGACGACCTCGTCACCGGGGTGCCAGGCGTTCACACCCGGCCCGGTACGCAGCACGACGCCCGCGAGGTCCGAACCGATGATGTGGTACGGCAGGTCGTGGCGCCTGGTCAGCTCGCTGAGCCTGCCGTAGCGCTCCAGGAACCCGAAGGTCGACATGGGCTCGAAGATCGAGGTCCACACGGAGTTGTAGTTGACCGAGGAGGCCATCACGGCCACCAGGGCCTCGCCGGGGCCGAGCTCCGGCACCGGCACGTCGTCCAGGTGGATCGACTTGCGGGGGTCCTTGTCGCGGGTGGCGAGCCCGTCGAACATCTCGGTCTCGTCCTTGTGCACGGTGATCGCGCGGTAGGACTCGGGGAGCGGTAGAGCGGCGAAGTCGGCGGACGTGGCCGTCCGCGACTGGATCGCGTCCAGGATTTCCTTCACGGTGATGCCTCCGGCGATGAGCGTCCGAGGAGAACGCTGAGGGTTACGTCGGGGTGGACAGCTGCTGGGTGGGACGTGCCGTCGGTTCGGCAGAGGGTGGTGCTCGGCAGCGCTTTGTGGCGCGGAAGGTTGCCTGTGACGCAGGCGTCCGGGCTCGCAGGCCTTGGCTTGCGGGGACAGCCGACGTACGAAGGATCTCTGCACGCCGGCCGCCCGGACATCTTCAACGTATGACACTGCGTGTCATCTAGCAAGGCACCGAGTGCCAACAATTTCTCTCAGTTGTCATCTTCCGGTCACAGATGAGCGATGATCGATCAGAAAAGGGCGCCCCCTCCAGGAGGGAGCGCCCTTCTTTCCAGCCCGGGGTGTCTACGACCGTTCTTTGAGAGCCTGCTCGATGGTCCGCATCACCTGGTGCAGCGGAGCGTCGACGCGGGCGACGGTCACCAGGACCTCGCCCTCCACCGACGCGGTGGAGAGCGCCGCCTGATGCGAGGTGGTGTCCCGGCCGGCGCCTATCCCCGTGCCGAAGGTCTTCCTGACGATCGAGAAGGCGTGATCCAACTGCGCCTCGACGTCGCCCTGGGCGCCCGCCCGCAGCCACCTGCGCAGCACGTGGTTGTGCGCGGTGACCACGGCCGACGCGGCGACCTCAGCGAGCAGCGGGTCGTCGTTGGCGTCGTCGTCGTGGGCGTGCTCGTCGAAGTGCCCCAGCAGATAGCGGGTGAACAGCCGCTCGTACCGGGCCACGGACGCGATCTCCGCCTCCCGCAGGGTCGGCACCTCGCGCGTGAGCTTGTAGCGCGAGACCGAGATCTCCGGGCGGGCCGCGTACATCTGCATGACTTCCTTGATCCCGCGGCACACCGTGTCCAGCGGATGCTCGTGCGCCGGCGCGGCGTTGAGCACCGCCTCGGCCCGGATCAGGGTGTCGTCGTGGTCCGGGAAGATCGCCTCTTCCTTGGAACGGAAGTGCCGGAAGAAGGTGCGCCGGGCCACCCCGGCCGCGGCCGCGATCTCGTCGACCGTCGTCGCCTCGTACCCCTTCGTCGCGAAGAGCTCCATCGCGGCGGCCGCCAGCTCCCGGCGCATCTTGAGCCGCTGGGCCGCGGCGCGACCGCCCGCGGCGCTCTCCGGCGCGTCGGACGTGGCTGGTGTACGGGAGGACTTGGCGGGCTGGGACATGCCCCGAACGTACTGCATGGACGCGCCGGAGCGCTCCCGACCGGGTCTTTCCCGCTCAGGGGCCCCGGCCGGGTCGAGCAGCCCGCCCCAGTCGGCCCGCGTGACGGACGCACCGCCGCCCCGGGCCGGGGCCCCGCCGACCCCCCACCCGCCCGAGCGGCCCGGCAGGGACCTGCGGTCCGGGTCGGGCCCGGTGCCCGGGTCGTGGGGGTCGGTCGGTTTCGGTGTGCGCCGGCCGGCCGGGCCGGGGCGGCCGTTCTGACTGCTCCTGGCATCCGGTTCGTGGCTGCCGGGCCGGTCCAGCCGGGTGTCCGGGGCGTTCCGGACCCCCGGGGCGCGGCCGGCCCCCGGCCCTTCTGTCGGGCCGGGGCCGGCGCCCCGATCGGGGGCAGCGGCGGGGCCGGGTGCATGCGTGCCTCCGGGCCGGTCCCCGGACCCGGAGGCACCCATGCCGGGCCGGTCCCCGGGCCCGTCGTCGCGCGGCGGCTCAGCGCCGCGCATATTCGCGGAAGCCGCGGCCCGTCTTGCGGCCGAGGCAGCCCGCGGCCACCAGGTGCTCCAGGAGAGGCGCCGGGGCCAGCCCCGGGTCGCGGAACTCGCGGTGCAGCACCTTCTCGATGGCCAGCGAGACATCCAGACCGACCACGTCGAGCAGTTCGAACGGCCCCATCGGGTAGCCCCCGCCGAGCTTCATCGCGGCGTCGATGTCGTCGAGCGTCGCGTAGTGCTCCTCGACCATCTTGATCGCGTTGTTCAGGTAGGGGAAAAGAAGCGCGTTGACGATGAAACCCGCCCGGTCACCGCAGTCCACCGGGTGCTTGCGGACCTTCGCGCACAGCTCACGGACCGTGGCGTGCACGTCGTCCGCCGTCAGGACCGTGCGCACGACCTCGACGAGCTTCATCGCGGGCGCCGGGTTGAAGAAGTGCATGCCGATCACGTCCTGCGGCCGCGAGGTGGCCCGGGCACACGCGACGACCGGCAGCGAGGACGTCGTCGTGGCCAGGATCGCGCCCGGCTTGCAGACCTTGTCGAACACCGCGAAGAGCTGCTGCTTGATCTCCAGGTCCTCGGCGACGGCCTCCAGCGCCAGGTCGACCTCGGCGAAGGCCTCGTACGAACCCGCCGGGGTGATGCGTTCCAGGGTGGCGGCGGCTGCCTCGGGTGTCAGGCGGCCCTTGTCGACGGAGCGTGAGAGCGACTTGCCGACACGGGCCTTCGCGGTCTCGGCCTTCTCCTCGGAGCGGGCGGCGAGGACGACGTCGTACCCGGCCTTCGCGAAGACCTCGGCGATGCCGGACGCCATCGTTCCGGATCCCGCGACGCCGACCGAGCGGACGGTCCGGCCGGCCGTTCCGGGTCCCCCTTCGGGCGGTGTCAGCGCGTCCTGGACGACGGTCGCGCTGCCCGGGGCGTCGTACGTGTAGAAGCCGCGGCCCGTCTTGCGGCCGGTCAGGCCCGCCTGGCTGAGTTGCTTCAGGATCGGCGCCGGCGCGTGCAGCCGGTCGTGCGACTCCGCGTACATGGCCTCCAGGACCGTACGCGCGGTGTCCACGCCGATCAGGTCGAGCAGGGCGAGCGGGCCCATCGGCAGGCCGCAGCCCAGCCGCATCGCGGCGTCGATGTCCTCGCGGCTGGCGTACTTGGCCTCGTACATCGCGGCGGCCTGGTTGAGGTAGCCGAAGAGCAGGCCGTCGGCGACGAAGCCGGGGCGGTCGCCGACCGCGACGGGCTCCTTGCCGAGTTCGAGGGCGAGGTCGGTGACGGCGGCGACGGCGCCCGGCGCGGTCAGCACGGACGAGACGACCTCGACGAGCTTCATCGCGGGCGCGGGGTTGAAGAAGTGCAGGCCCAGGACCCGTTCGGGATGGGCCGAGTCGGCGGCCAGCCGGGTGACCGACAGGGCGTTCGTGCCGGTCGCCAGGATCGTCCCCGGGCGCACGACACCGTCCAGCTCCCGGAAGATCTGGTGCTTGACCTCGTACGACTCCGGGGCCACCTCGATCACCAGGTCGGCGTCGGCCGCGGCCCGCAGATCGGTGAAGGTGCGGAAGCGGGCGAGGGTGTCGTCGCGTTCCTGCTCGGTGATGCGCCCACGCCGCACGGCACGGGCGGTCGAGGACTCCAGCGCGCTGACGGCCTGCGCCGCGGCGGCCTCGCTGATGTCGATGCCGACGACCTCGCGGCCGGCCCGGGCGAGGATCTCGGCGATACCGGTGCCCATCGTGCCGAGGCCGACGACGGCGACGGTCCTGAGGAGGGACACGGAGGACAACGAGGGGTCGGACAGGGGAGTGGCCATCGAAGGACTCCAGGAATGAGTGACGACTGAGGGACGCACGCGGATACGCCGACGGGCGCACGGAGTGCGGAGGGAGCGCGTGATGCGTGCGCGTGATGCCTGCGGGTGGTGCCGGGCTGCGAAGCGCACACGCCCGGTGCCGGTCGCGGGTCTGGTGCACGAACCCGCGGAACGGTGAGGAGAACCGGCCGGCCCTGTCCCGGAGCCGTGCCGTGATGTCGAACTGAGGTACCTGAAGTACCGAACCGACCAGCTCCCTCACGACCACGGGGGTGTGAGGGTGTTCCCGCGGCGGCTGCGTCACCAGGCCACCACGGGCGGATCCACGAGTGGGTAACTCGCTCGATTGAGCTTAACCGGTGAGTAACGAGCGCGCCAGCCCGCTTTCCTGGCCGGTCCATGTGACCTATGTCGCCGATAGTCTCTGCATCATGGACGAAGAGTTGCGATCGCTCACCCAGCGCTTACGGCAGGAGGCGGGCACGATGGCGTCCTTCTCGTACGAACGACTGGCCGCGACCGGTGATCTCGACGAGCTGGCCGGCGTACTCGTCGCTCCCGAACAGCCGCTCTGGGCGCGGGAACTGGCCGCGTTCCGGCTCGGTGTCGCCGGGGACCGGCGGGCCTTCGAGGCACTCGTCCTGCTGCTCAACCACCGGGATCCGCAGCGGTGCGCCTCCGCCGCGTACGCCATGGCCCGGCTCGGGGACCCGCGTACCGCCAGGGCGGCGGCGGCCCTCGCCACCAATGAGCTGCGCGTCGCCTATGCCCTTCATCCGGTGCGGCTCCTGGTCGAACTCCGTGCACCCGAGTCCGTGCCCGCCCTGATCACCACCCTGGCGCGGCGGTTCCGGCCGCACGATCCGTATCGGCGGGTCGCCCTTGCCTGTGTGGAGGGGCTGGGTGTGCTGGGCGACGAGCGGGCCCGGCCCGTGCTGAACGAGGCGCTTGTCCGTCCGGAGTTGGCGGGGGCGGCGGCCGATGCGTTGCGGCGGCTGCCGGCTCAGCGGGTTCCGCGGGGGCGGAGTTAGCGCTTTGTGGTGCGGGGGTGTGCCGGCTTGTGGGTGCGGGTTCGTGGGGGCTGGTCGCGCAGTTCCCCGCGCCCCTGAGGGGGTGGGGTGGGGCGTCGGTTTGTGGGTGCGGGTTCGTGGGGGCTGGGTGCGCAGTTCCCCGCGCCCCTGAGGGGGTGGGGTGGGGCGTCGGTTTGTGGGTGCGGGTTTGTGGGGGCTGGGTGCGCAGTTCCTCGCGCCCCTGAACGTCCCCCGCGTCCGGGGGGTGGATGTCCAGTAGTGCCACGGAGGGGGGTCGACGGGTCGCCTCCCGCAACGCCTCGTCGACCGTACCCACCGCTTCGCCGCGGTCCAGGTCCGGCTGTGCTCCGATGGCGATGGCCAGGGCGTCGGCCGGCGCGCGCTGATCCTCGGCCACGAGCACGGGCCGGTGGTGGCGAAGCGTCTTCGAGCGTAGTGCTGAAGGCCCCCGGCGGGTCCCGGCCGTACCAGGGAATATGCCTCCCGTGTCCGGCCCAACACCCTGTGCACGGAACAGAGTTGAAGGGGAGCGCAGGGGGCGGCCGGTCACTGGCCGGTCAGCGGCAGGTGGCAGGGGGCGCCGGCAGGAGACCCGTACGTTCCGCGTACCGCACCTGTCCGTGTCTACGGGGCGATCCCCGCCGCATCGGCCGACGCGCGCCTATGCGCTGTGCGTACCGTCTGTCCGACCGTTGGCGGACAGGGGCGTCGACGCCGTGGAGAGGCCGCGACGGGCGTACCGCACCTCCGGCACGAGGACGCCCTCGACCTCGTAGGGCTCCTCGGTGCCGTCCGCGGTGAAACCGGCCCGCTCGTAGAAGCGGCGCGCGTCCGCGTTCTCCTGGAGGACCCAGAGCAGCATCCTGTCGTGCCCCGCGGCGGCGCACCGCTCGACCGACGCCCGCAACAGGGCACGACCCACACCGCGCCCGATCCGGTCGGGGTCGACGTAGATCGCGTACAGCTCGGCGTCCCCTGCATCCCCGGCACCCCTGGTGTCCTGGGCCCGCGGTTCTTCGTCGCGGTAGGGCCCGTGGCAGGCCCAGCCGACGACCACGCCGGCCGACTCCGCGACGAGGTTCACCACGTCCGTGCCCGCCGCCCGCTCGAAGTGGGCCCGTCGGCGCGGGAGTTCGGCCGACACGTCGAGGTCGTCGAGGTACGACTGGGGCATCAGCCCCTTGTACGCGCTCTGCCAGCCGCGTACACGGATCTCCGCCACGCGGGGACAGTCGGACAGGGTCATCTCCCGGATGCGCGGCGGGACACCGGAGCGGCTCATTCGGGCAGTATCGCGAACGCCTCGATCTCCATCAGGAACTCCGGGCGGACGAGGGCGGCGACCTGTACGGCGGAGGCGGCCGGCAGGCGGTCCGGTGGGATGTGTGCGGCCCGGGCCGCGCGGATGGCCGGCATGTGGGCCATGTCCGTGACGAAGTAGGTCAGTTTGACCACGTCGTCGAAGCCGGCGCCGGCCGCCGCGAGGCAGCGCCGCAGGTTCTCGAAGATCTGACGGGCCTGCGCCGCCGGGTCGCCCTCGCCGACCGGCTTCCCGTCCTCGTCGAGCGCCAGCTGGCCCGAGACCGCCACGAAGCGGCCCGTGCCCACGACGACGTGCGCGTACGCGGCGGCGGGAGCGACCCCGTCGGGGGCGGTGATGCGGATCGGTCCGGTCATGGATCAATCCTGCACCACGGCACTGACAACGCCCCCGGGCAGCCTCGCCTAGCCCCGGAATCCGAGCAGGCCGTGCAGGGTCGCGCCGCGCGACGCCGCGCCCGTGCCAGCACCCGCCTTCGCGGTCGGCGGCTTGGGGTCGGGCAGCTTCGCGCACACCGCGTCGGCCTCGCCGTGCCCGCGCGGCACCCGGCCGTCGGTCAGATAGGCGGCCAGGTGCTTGTCCAGGCAGGTGTTCCCGCTCAGCGTGACGCCGTGGTTGCCGCCGCCCTGCTCGACCACCAGGCTGGACCCGCTCAACAGGTGATGGACCATGACACCGCCCTCGTACGGGGTGGCCGCGTCGTCCGTCGCCTGGAACAGCAGCACCGGCGGCACCGAGTCGTTCGAGACGTCCACGGGCTCGGCCGGGTCCGTGGGCCAGAACGCGCACGGGGCGTTGTACCAGGCGTTGCTCCAGGTCATGAAGGGCGCCTTCTCGTACGCCGCCCAGTTGTCGTCGCGCCACTCGTCCCAGTCGCGCGGCCAGCTCGCGTCACGGCACTGCACCGAGGTGTAGACGCTGTAGCCGTTGTCGCCCGCGGTGTCGACGGTGCCGAAGTTCTCGTACGCCTCGACCAGCGGATCGTCGTTCCTGGTCTTCACATGGGCCGCGAACGCGGTGGCGAGAGAGGGCCAGTAGCCGTTGAAGTAGGCGCCGGGGGAGAAGGTGTCCTCCAGCTCCGAGGCGCCGACCCTCTTGTCCGCCGGCTTCTTCGCGAGCGCCGCCCGCATCGCGTACCAGGCCGCCTCGATCCTCTCCGGATCGGTGCCGAGCCCGTACGTCGCGTCGTTCTTGGCGACCCAGGCCATGAAGGCCCGGTGGCGGGAGTTGAACGCGTGGTCCTGCGCGATGTTGGCGTCGTACCAGACACCGGTGGGATCGACGACGGAGTCCAGCACCATGCGCCGTACCCGCTCGGGGTGGAGCTTCGCGTAGACGGCGCCCAGGTAGGTGCCGTACGAGTACCCGAAGTAGTTGATCCGCCTGGCGCCGAGGGCGCTCCGGATCGCGTCCATGTCGTGGACCGCGCTCACCGTGTCGATGTACGGCAGCAGGTCCCCGTACTTGGTCGCGCAGGCTTTCGCCAAGGCCTGGACGCGGTCGAGGTTCGCCTCTTCGAGAGCGGGGGTCGTCGGCAGCGAGTCGGGGCGCACCGGCTTGAAGTGCCCCGGCCGGCAGTTCAGGGCGGGTCTGCTCGCGCCCACCCCGCGCGGGTCGAAGCCGATGACGTCGTACTGAGCGGCCACCTTCTTCGGCAGCGAGGCCGCGACGAATCCGGCGAGGGTCAGACCGCTGCCGCCGGGACCGCCCGGGTTCACCAGCAGGGGCCCCTGGTAGGCCTTCCCGGAGGTGTGCGGGACCCGGGACAGCGCGAGCGTGATCTTCCGGCCGTGCGGGTTCGCGTGGTCGAGGGGCACCTTCAGGGACGCGCACTGGAGCGTCGGGTACTTCTTGGTGCCGCACTTCTTCCAGGCGGGCTTCGCCGCGTGGGTGGACGGGGCGGTGCGCCGGGCGGTCGCGGAGGCCGGGCTCGCGTCGGCCGGGACCGCGGTGATCATTCCGGCAACCACGGCGGCGGCACCGCACAGAGCGGCTGCGCGTCGGTTCACAATGAATCGCCTCACATCGATGTACCGGACAGGGGGCCGTTCACCTCACGGCCTCGGCCGTATCGTTCCGGGGCGGCACCCAGGAAGACCGCCTCCGCCGAGAGTTGACCCCATCGGGCCGCGGTTTACGGCCGGATGCCGGGCAGGCAGGTCAAGGCAGGGCGGAGAGGGCCGGCCGGTGTGTGAGGGAGAGCCGGTGCCGGTGGGTGCGGAGGCGCCGGTCACAGAAGGGTGAGCTGGGTGGGCACCGGCGCGACCGGTTCGGGCACCGGAATCCTGCGGGGCATCCCCGCGCGCGTGGGGCCTATCCCGTACTCCTCGGCCAGCTCGTGCACCTGCCGGGTGATCCGGCGCTGGTACCACTTCGGGGCGTACGCGCCTTCCGCGTACAGCCGCTCGTACCGGCGCACCAGATGCGGGTGATGGTGTCCCAGCCAGCTCATGAACCACTCGCGGGCCCCGGGCCGCAGATGCAGCACGAGCGGGGTCACCGAGGTCGCGCCGGACGCGGCGATCGCCCGTACCGTCGCCCGCAGTTGGGACGGGTCGTCGCCGAGGAAGGGGATCACGGGGGCCATCAGGACCCCGCAGTCGATGCCGTGCGCGCTCAGGGTGCGTACGACGTCGAGGCGGCGCTCCGGGGCGGGTGTGCCCGGCTCCACGGTCCGCCACAGGTCGAGGTCGGTGAAGCCCACGGAGACGGAGATCCCGACCTCGGTGACGGCCGCCGCCTGCTTCAGGAGGTCCAGGTCGCGCAGGATCAGCGTGCCCTTCGTGAGGATGGAGAAGGGGTTCGCGTGGTCGCGCAGGGCCGCGATGATGCCGGGCATCAGCCGGTAGCGGCCCTCGGCGCGCTGGTAGCAGTCCACGTTGGTGCCCATCGCGATGTGGTCACCGAGCCAGCGCCGTGAGCCGAGCTGGCGCCGCAGCAGCTCCGGGGCGTTCACCTTCACGACGATCTGGCTGTCGAAGCCGAGGCCGGTGTCGAGGTCCAGATAGCTGTGGGTCTTGCGGGCGAAACAGTAGACACACGCGTGCGTGCACCCCCGATAGGGGTTGACCGTCCACTCGAAGGGCATCCGCGAGGCCCCCGGTACGCGGTTGACGATCGACCTGGCCCGGATCTCGTGGAAGGTGATCCCGCGGAACTCGGGCGTGTCGAACGTCCGGGTCGTCACCGTCTCCGCGCCGAACAGAGCGGGGTTTGTGGGGCCGGCCGACGGATTCCCGTCGGACTCCACTGCGAGGTTCTCCCACCGCATGACGCCTCCTCGATAGCACTGACCACAGAATAGAACACATGTTCCCTTGATCGTGCGACCCCATGGATGCGGACCCCGATTTGGGCGGCTCGGCCGCGTGATGGTTGGCTGAGCGCTGACGCCCGAGATCCCGAGTGCTGGAGGAACGCAATGGCGCAGGTCGAGGCCACCACCGAGCGAGTCGTGACGGGTCAGCCGGACGACGTGTTCGACGCGCTGGCCGACTACAACGGCACGCGTTCGAAGCTCCTGAGCGAGCACTTCAGCGAGTACGAGGTCCGCGAGGGCGGCGACGGAGAGGGAACCCTCGTCCACTGGAAGCTCCAGGCCACCAGCAAGCGGATCCGCGACTGCCTGCTCGACGTGAGCGAGCCCACCGACGGCGAGCTCGTCGAGAAGGACCGCAACTCCTCGATGGTCACCATCTGGCGGGTCACTCCGGCCGGCGAGGGCAAGTCGCGCGTCGTCGTCACCACCGTCTGGGACGGCGCCGGCGGCATCGGCGGGTTCTTCGAGAGGGCCTTCGCCCCCAAGGGTCTCGGCCGCATCTACGACGAGGTGCTGGCGAAGCTCGCCACCGAGGTGGAGAAGTAGCTCACTGCCCGCCTGGAATCCGCCTCGGGATCTGTCGTGGCTCCACGGGCTCGGCGTGATTCCCGCGCTCACCGTTTCGAGTGGTTCTCGGTGGAGCGTCAGTTGTCCGCCGTAGGGCTCCCACCGGCGGATACGTCCACCGAGGCCCACCTCGGGGTGACTCGTCGCGCTTGCTCCCAGATGTCGCGTAATGCGAGAAATGGGCCCCGCAGGCGCGACGAGGGGAGCAGCACGTGGGCGGAACGGCTCTGGTGGAGAGCGGACGAGACGTTTCCTCTCCGGCCCCCGGCACACCCCAAGCGCCGCCCGATCACCCCCAGTTGGAGACACTGAGCCCGCGCCGCGTGCGCCTGGTCTTCTTCGCGCTCATGCTCGCGCTGCTGCTCGCGGCCCTGGAGCAGATGATCGTCGCCACCGCGCTCCCGAAGATCGTCGGAGAGTTGCACGGCCTGGACAGGATGTCCTGGGCGATCACCGCGTATCTGCTCACCTCGACCGTGGGACTGCCCGTCTACGGCAAGTTCGGGGATCTGTACGGCCGCAAGGGCGTCTTCCAGTTCGCGATCGTCGTCTTCGTGATCGGCTCCGCGCTGGCCGGACGGTCGCGCACCATGGACCAGTTGATCGCCTTCCGCGCCCTTCAGGGGGTCGGCGCCGGTGGCCTCATGATCGGCGTACAGGCCATCATCGCGGACGTCGTGCCGGCCCGGGAGCGGGCCCGCTTCATGGGGATGATCGGCGCCGCGTTCGGACTCGCCTCGGTCGCGGGCCCGCTGCTCGGCGGCTACTTCACCGACCATCTCTCCTGGCGCTGGTGCTTCTACGTCAACGTGCCCTTCGGCCTGATCACACTGGTCGTCGTCGCCGTCGTCCTCGAACTGCCGAAGCCCACCGCCAAGCCGCGCCTGGACGTCCTGGGCGCCCTGCTGCTCGCCGCCGCCTCGACCTGCCTCGTGCTGCTGACCAGTTGGGGCGGCACGGAGTACGCGTGGGACTCGCGTGTCGTCCTCGGACTCGCCGCGGGAGCCGCCGCCTCCACCGTGCTCTTCCTCGTCGCCGAGCACCGCGCGGCCGAACCCCTCATCCCGCTACGGCTGTTCCGCGACGGCGTCTTCAACGTCACAGCTGTCGTGGGTGTCGTCGTCGGCGTCGCCCTCTTCGGCGCGGCCAGCTATCTGCCCACGTACCTGCAGATGGTCGACGGCGCCAGCGCCACCGAGTCCGGCCTGCTCATGCTCCCCATGACGGGCGGCATCGTCGGCGCCTCGATCGTCTCGGGCCACCTCATCAGCCGCAGCGGCCGCTACAAGGTCTACCCGATCCTGGGCGGCGCCCTGTCCGTCCTCGGCATGTGGCTGCTCTCGCGGCTCGCGGCCGATACGCCCCGGCTGCACTACAGCGTGTGGATGGCCCTGCTCGGCGCCGGGATCGGCCTGGTCATGCCGGTGCTGATCCTCGCCGTGCAGAACTCCGTGCGCCCGCACGACCTCGGCACCGCGACCAGTGCCAACAACTACTTCCGGCAGATCGGCGGCAGCGTCGGCGCGGCGGTCTTCGGCACGCTCTTCGCCGACCGGCTCGCCGACTCCCTCGCCGACCGGCTGCCCGCCGGGGCCGGTGTGCCCGACCCCGAGTCCATCACCCCGCAGCTCGTCCACGCGCTGCCCGCCGGACTGCGGGACGGCTACATCGCGGCGTACACCGACGCCATGCCGCGGATCTTCCTCTACCTCGTGCCGGTGCTCGTCCTGGGCCTGCTCGTCGCCTTCTTCCTCAAGGAGAAACCGCTGGTGTCCCACCACACCCCCACCGCCGCCCCCGAGACCGCCGCGCCTCCCAACGCCCCGCTGCCCGCGGCCCGTTCGTCGTACGCCGCCGGGATTCCCGTCTGCGGCACCGTGCAGCATCCCGACGGCACCGTCGTGCCGCGCGCGGCGCTCACCCTCATCGATGTCGCGGGGCAGCAGATCGGGCGGGGCGCGAGCGGCGAGGACGGACGGTACGCGCTGTCGACGCCCGGCGCGGGGGCGTACGTCCTGATCGCCGCGGCCGGCGGGCATCAGCCGCAGGCGGTCAGCGTCACCGTCGGGGAACGGCCCGTGGAGCTGGACGTGGTCCTCGGCGGTGCGGGGCGGCTGGCCGGGACCGTTGTCACGGCGGACGGGACCCCCGTGCGGGACGCGACCGTCACGCTCACCAATGTGCACGGGGAGGTGGTCGCCGCGACGCGCAGCGGGCGGGAGGGCGGCTATGTCATCACGGAGCTGGTGGCGGGGGAGTACACGCTGGCCGGGAGCGCTCCGGCCTTTCGGCCCGCCGCGCTGCCGGTGAGCGTGCAGGCCGCGCGCGAGACCCGGCAGGACGTCGAGCTGGCGGGCGGGGCGGTGCTGCGGGGGACCGTACGGGCCAGTGGGGGGCGGCCGGTCGAGGACGCGCGGGTGACGTTGCTCGACGCGGCGGGGAATGTGGTGGACACGTTGACCACGGGGGGTGACGGGGCGTTTCGGTTCATCGACCTCTCGTCGGGGGAGTACACGGTGATCGCGGCCGGGTATCCGCCGGTGGCCACGGTTCTGCAGGTGGCGGGCGGTGGACGGACCGAGCGGGACCTCCAACTGGGCCACGAGGACGGCTGAGGGCGCCCTGCCGTTAGGGGCGCGGGGAACTGCGCGATCAGCCCCCACCGGCCCGCAGGTAAAAGACTGCGCCGTTCCCCGCGCCCCTGGAGGGGGCTGGGGGTGGTTCGTCGGCTGGAGGCCGGTGGGGGTCGAGCGCGCAGTTCCCCGCGCCCCTGGGTGGGTGAGGGGCTAGGGGAGTTCGTCGGGTGCGGGACGGTGGGGGCTGAGCGCGTCGTTTCCCGCGCCCCCTGGCGGGGGCCGGGGTGCGCCGGTGGCAATTCGGGGAATGGCACACATCGCTGTCGGGCGCGGACGTACCGTGGTTGGTCTGGTGGCGCAGATCTTGCGGACCGTGGGAGAGAGGGCCTGAGCCATGGACCGTGGCACCGAGAGGGACGACCCTCCGCACGGGGTCGCCGCGGCGGGGCGGATCCCGCTGGCCGTGGTGGTCGTGGACCGCGAGGGACTCGTCTCGCACTGGAGCCGGGGCGCCCGGCGCCTCTTCGGTACGGCGAGGGAAGAAGCCGTCGGCCGTCCGGTCGTCGACCTGCTGCCGGTCTCCGGCGCGCTGCCCGAGGACGACGAGGCCGCGCCCTACGGGGCGTACGCCGCGTACGACGGACTCGGTCCCGACCTCGAATCCTCCCTGGACGGGCGGCTGTTCTACCCGGCGGCGGGCCGCGCGCGGCTGACGGCGGCGGACAGCGACCGGATCGACGTCCTGTGGTGGGCGTACCCACTGGTGGGGCCGGGGGCGGAGCGCCTGCTGGTCCTCGCCGCCGACGCGGACGCGCTGCGTCACGAGGACACCGACGCGTCCGGCGCGGGCGCCGCCGTGGAGCGCATCGCACCCGGGTTCGCGCTGCACACCGACTTCCCCGGCGCCGAGGACCTGGCACGCAGGCTGCCCGAGATCCTGCCGAGCATGAGCGTGGGCGAAAGCGCCCGCATCGTCGCCCAGGTCCTCGAACTTGGCTATCCCGTACTGGAGTTCAGCCAGAACGACCGGGTCCCCGTCACCCCCGACTGGGGTGTCCCGCGGCGCGCGGAGCGCAAGGCGCGCCGGCAGCGGGCGGCTGCCGCGGCCCTGTCGGGCGAACCCCTGCCGCAGGACGCCGAGGACGAGATCGAGGACCTCGAACACGTCGCCGTACGCGAGCGGTTGGAGTTCCTGAACGAGGTCAGCGGACGCATCGGCACCTCGCTCGACCTGTCCCGCACCATCGTCGAGGTCAGCCGGGCCGTCGTCCCGCGCTTCACCGACGTCGCCGGGACCTATCTGCGCGAACAGGTCGTCGCGGGTGAGGGCTTCTCCGACGGCGTGCCCGACACGACCACCATGTGGCACCGGGTCGCGCTGGAGCACACGGACGAACCGGGCCGCTGGGACGACGTCGTGCCGGTCGGCGAGGCCATGCCGTTCCCGGCGGACACCCCGTTCTTCCAGTGCATGACCACCGGCGAACCCGTCCTCGTGCCCCGCATCAGCGAGCGGATGGGCCACATGATCGCCGCGCAGTTCGAGAAGCGCGACATCCGGCCCCTCATCACCGGCCGCTCCATGCTGGTCGTGCCCCTCAAGGCCCGCAACGTCGTCCTCGGCTTCATGATCCTGCTGCGGCACCCGGAGCGCGTCGAGTTCAACGACATGGACCGTGTCACCGGCGCCGAACTCGCCGCGCGCGCCGGGCTCGTGCTCGACAACGCCCGCATGTACACGTACCAGGAGAGTGTCGCCGAGACCCTCCAGGACAGCATGCTGCCGCACATCGCCCCGCGGATGTCCGGCTGTGACATCGCGACCCGCTATCTGCCGGGCACACTGCTCGGGCGGGTCGGCGGCGACTGGTTCGACTCCGTGAAACTGCCCGGCTCGCGCACCGCCCTCGTCGTCGGTGACGTCATGGGCCACGGGCTCAACTCGGCGGCGATGATGGGTCAGTTGAGGACCGCCGTCCAGACCATGGCGGCCCTGGACCTGCCACCGTCCCAACTCCTGCGCAATCTCGACGACCTGGCCCAGCGACTCGGCGAGCACTACCTCGCGACCTGTCTGTACGCGATCTACGACCCCATCGCGAGCGAGCTGGAGATCGCCAACGCGGGCCACATCCCGCCCGTGCTGGTCCGCGCCGAGAACGGCCACAGCGATCTGCTCGACCTGCCGACCGGCGCACCCATCGGAGTCGGCGGAGTGCCCTTCGAGTCCGTACGCGTGCGGGTGGCACCCGGCGACCGGCTCGTGATGTGCACCGACGGCCTGGTCGAGGTACGCGGCGAGGACATCGGTGTCGGCCTCGCCACGCTCTGCGAGTCCGCGGCCCACCCGGCCGCCTCCATGGACGACGCCTGCGACACCATCATCCGCGCCCTCAACACCTGCGGCGGACGCAAGGACGACGTGGCGCTCCTGATGGCCCGGCTCAACGGCATCGAACCCGAGGACGTCGCCGAGTGGCGGATCGGGCACGACCCCCGGGAGGCCGGCAGGGCGCGCGCGGTGGTCCGTGAACAGCTCCATGTGTGGGGCCTCGGCTCCGTCGCCGACACCGCCGAGCTGCTGGTGAGCGAGCTGGTCACCAACGCCGTACGGCACTCCCACAGCCGGCCCATCGACCTCAGACTGGTCCGGGGCGACACCCTGCTGTGCGAGGTGGACGACGACGACCACACCCTGCCCACGTTGCTCAGCGCGGGGCGGCTCGACGAGTTCGGGCGAGGTATGCGTGTCGTGAGCACGCTGGCGCGTGAGTGGGGGACCAGTCGGACCAGTTCCGGCAAGACGGTGTGGTTCGAGCTGACCCTGCCGCGGCGCTGAGCGCGAAGCGCCGCGCTTCGCCGGAGTATGGGTGACTCCGCGGGCCGGTGGGGGCCGAGCGCGCAGTTTCCCCGCGCCCCTTCGGGGGCGCGAAGGTGTGCGCCGTGTCCTTGTCGCTGTGCCCCGGGCGCGGTAAACCGGACTGCCCGTCACTTTCCGGTGGCAGGCGGTCGCATCCTGGGGAGCCGGCATGAGCGTGACCACTAGGTACAGGGAGGCCTGGGAGGGCTTCTGGCGGGAGGCCCCCACCGAGCGGGGAGCCGTCTTCTGGGACGCCGAGCCCGCGCTCACCGCAGGCGTCCATCTCCGCCTCTTCGAGCCGCACCTGACCGCCCCCGGGCTGCCCCTCGTGGACCTCGGCTGCGGCAACGGCACCCAGACCCGGTTCCTCGCCGACCGCTATCCGCGGGTCATCGGCGCCGATCTGTCGGCCGCGGCCCTCGACCACGCCCGGCTCGCGGACCCGGCGGGCCAGGCCCGCTACCGGATGGTCGACGCGGCGGAGAGGACCGAGGCCGAGACACTGCACGCCGAGATCGGCGACGCCAACGTCTATATGCGGGGCGTCCTGCACCAGTGCGAGCCCGCCGACCGGCAGTCGCTCGTCGACGGTCTGGCCACGCTCGTCGGTGACCGGGGCCGCGCCTTCCTCGTCGAACTCGCCGAGGCGGCCGGCGCCATGCTGCGCGATCTCGCCCGGAGCCCCGGGGGGCCGCCCGCGAAACTCGCGCCCGTCCTCCGCCACGGCATCGCGCCCGGAGAGGTGGCCGACGCCGCCGTGCCGGAGTACCTGCGGGCGGCCGGTCTCGTGGTGGTGGCGAGCGGGGAGCTGCCGCTCGCCACCACGGAGTGCCGGGCCGACGGCTCGCCGATCGAGCTGCCCTCCCTGTGGCTGGTGGTGGAGCGGATATGAGGCCGGGGTCCGAGGGTCCGGGCGCCTGACGGCCGAGGAGGGATCTGCCGTCGCCCGAAGTCCCGGGGAGGTCCGGTCGTAGCCGGCGTTTGACATGGGCACGATCTAACCGGCGGCTGCCCTTCCCGGCCGGCCGCCGCTGCCCTTCCGTGCACGGCTTCCCCAGAGAGGCGATACGTCATGGCGGCACGCCACCACCCCCTCCTCGGCGCACTCCTGGCCCTGTTCCTGGCACTGACCGGTCTGATCGCCCTTCCCCCCACCCCCTCTCACGCCGCGACACCGGTCTGCGCCCTGGTGTGCGACACGCACGACCCCTCGAAGGCGCAGCAGGACACCTTCCCCGTGCCGAACAGGACCATCAACGGCAGAACCCTGCGGCTGCACGTCTCCGACCCCGACAACACGGCCTGGGCGAGCATCGACAACGGCACGGCCGGCGACTCCGTCTGGCTGGACCGCTCCTGGGACCGGGGCGCCACCTGGGAGGGCCTGCTCGGCAAGGCGAGCGTCCCCGGCTCATGGACCGGGACCCGCACCCTCATGTACAACGTCACCGACCCTGTCGGGCACCGGCGCGGCTGGCTCCGCGCCTGCGGCGACGCCGCCGGGGTGACCTGTACCGACTGGGTGTACCCGAAGGTGTGCGACGGCGCGTCCTGCGACGGCGCCGACCCCGCCACGGCGGCGAGTGACGACACCCCGGTCCCCGCCACCACGCTCTTCGGACGCACCATCAGCCTGCACGTCGACCAGCGCGGCGGTATGGCCTGGGGCGTCATCGCAGGAGGCGGCGCGGGCGACGAGATATGGCTGGACCGCTCCTGGGACGGCGGCGCGAGCCATCCCGAGGGCTCCTCGCTCGGCCGTACGAGCGTGTCCTCCGGGGCCGCCTCCGCCCGGACCGCCCTGTACGCCACCCGGGACCCGCGCGGCCTGCTGTACGGCGGGGCGGTCCGCGCCTGCGGTCGCGAGGCCGCCCACCAGGAGGGCGCCTGCACGGCCTGGGCCAGGCCCGCACCGACCCGGGCGCGCGGGGCGGCGGACGCGCTGCTTGCCTCGTACCGGACCGACGAGGGCTGGTGGCGCAGCAGTTGGTGGAACTCCGCCGTCGCGCTCACCTCGGTCGTCGACTTCGCCGAGCAGAGCGGACGGCACGACTACGACTGGGTGATCGCCCGCACCTACGAACAGAACCGGGGTGTCTTCCCGGCCGGCGGGCGCAGCTCGGACCCGATCGAGGGGCACTTCATCAGCCGGGCCATCGACGACGCGGGCTGGTGGGCGGTGGCCTGGCTGACGGCGTACGACCACACAGGCGACCGGCGTTATCTGGCGGAGGCGGTCACCATCACCGACTACGTCCACAAGTACTGGGACACGGGTACCTGTGGCGGCGGTGTGTGGTGGGACCGGGAGCGCACCTACAAGAACGCCGTGACCAACGGGCTCTATCTGTGGCTCACCACCTCGTTGCACCAGCGGATCAGCGGCGACACCGTGTGGGGAGCCCGCGCGACCACGGCCGCGGACTGGTACCTCGCCAGCGGGATGATCAACTCCTCGGGTCTCGTCAACGACGGGATCACCTCCGGCTGCGCCAACAACGGCCAGACCGTGTGGAGTTACAACCAGGGGCTCGCCATCGGCGCCTTCACCCAGCTGTGGCGGTCGACGGGGAGCGCCCGGTACCTGGACACGGCCGAGCGGCTGGCCGACACCGCGATCTCCTCACCGGCGCTGACCCGCGGCGGCGTACTGACCGAGTCCTGCGACCTCGGCACGGCCTCCTGCGACGACAACCAGAAGCAGTTCAAGGGCATCTTCGTACGGCACCTCGCCGACCTCGCGGACGCCACGGACTCGACCGCGTACAAGGCGTACGTCACCAAGCAGGCCGACTCCCTCTGGACGACCGACCGGGACGCGCTCAACCGCCTCGGTCAGCGCTGGTCCGGCGCCGCGCCCAACGTGTCGGACTGGCGCACCCAGGCGAGCGCGCTGGAGGCGCTGACCGCCGCCGGACGGCTGTCGGGCTGAGCGCGCGGGCTGTGGAGCGCCGCGATGGGGGGTGTGAATCCAAAGAGGTATGTGACATATTACTGACGTGAGCAACTCGCTGACCTGCGATGTCGTGGTCGTCGGGGCCGGAATGGTAGGGGCGGCGACCGCCCTGTACGCGGCTCGGGCGGGGCTGAGTGCCGTCCTGGTGGACCGAGGTCCCGTCGCGGGCGGCACCACCGGCGCCGGCGAGGGCAACCTGCTCGTCTCCGACAAGGAACCCGGCCCCGAACTCGAACTCGCCCTGCTCTCCGCACGGTTGTGGGCCGACCTCGCCGCCGAGCCCGGCATGGGCGAGTCCGGCGTGGGCGAGTCCTTCGAGTACGAGACCAAGGGCGGCCTCGTCGTCGCCTCCGCGTCCGAGGGGCTGGCCGCGCTGGAGGAGCTGGCCGCCGCACAGCGCCCGGCCGGGGTCCGGACCGAGTCCGTCGGCCCGGACCAACTGCACGACCTCGAACCGTACTTGGCGCACGGCCTCGCGGGTGGCGTGCTCTACCCGCAGGACGCCCAGGTGATGCCGACGCTCGCGGCCGCCCGTCTCGTCCGGCTGGCCCGCACGGCGGGTGCCTCGCTGCGCACCGGCCGGACGGTCACGGACGTGCTGCGCACGGCGTCGGGGGCCGTACGCGGGGTCCGTACCTCGCACGGAGACATCCACGCGCCCGCGGTCGTCAACGCGGCCGGCACCTGGGGCGGGGAACTGGCGGCGCTGGCCGGGGTGTCCCTGCCCGTGCTGCCCCGGCGCGGCTTCGTCCTCGTCACCGAACCCCTGCCGCGCAGGGTGCGCCACAAGGTGTACGCGGCGGACTACGTGGCCGACGTGGCCAGTGACTCGGCGGCGCTGCAGACCTCCCCGGTGGTCGAGGGAACGGCGGCGGGCCCCGTACTGATCGGTGCCAGCCGGGAGCGGGTCGGCTTCGACCGCTCCTTCTCGCTGCCCGTCACCCGGGAGCTGGCGGCCGGTGCGACCCGGTTGTTCCCCTTCCTGGCACAGGTGCGGGCCATGCGCGCCTACCTCGGCTTCCGTCCGTACATGCCGGACCACCTGCCCGCCGTCGGACCCGACGCGCGGGTGCCCGGTCTCTTCCACGCGTGCGGGCACGAGGGCGCGGGGATCGGACTCGCCACCGGCACCGGCCACCTGATCGCTCAGGTGCTGGCGGGCCGGACGTCCGACCTGGATCTCGCGCCGTTCCGCCCCGACCGATTTCCCGACCGATTCCCCGATCCCGTACCCGAGGAGTTCCGCTCGTGACGCCGCGTACTCCCCTGAGGCTGGTCCGGGCCCGGCCCGAACCGCCGTTCACGGTCACGTTCGACGAGCGGGAGCTGACCGTTCTTCCCGGTCAGACGATCGCGGCCGTCCTGTGGTCCGCGGGTGTCATGTCCTGGCGCACGACCCGGGGGAGCGGCGAGCCGCGCGGCGTCTTCTGCGGGATCGGGGTGTGTTTCGACTGTCTGCTGACCGTCAACGGGCGGCCCAACCAACGGGCTTGCCTGGTACGGGCGGAGCCGGGTGACGTGATCCGAACCCAGGAAGGTACCGGACGGCATGAGTGAACGACCCCGCCTCGCGGTGATCGGCGCCGGACCCGCCGGGCTCGCCGCCGCCCTCGCCGCTGCGGCACGCGGTGTATCGGTGACCCTCGTGGACGCGGCTCCGGAGGCCGGCGGACAGTTCTACCGGCAGCCCGCCCCGGGGCTCGGTGCCCGGCGGCCCCAGGCCCTGCACCACCGGTGGCGTACCTGGGAACGACTCCGCGACGGACTGGCGGCGCACGTCGGGACAGGGCGGATCACTCACCTGACGGAACGTCATGTGTGGTGTGTGGAGCGGGAAACCGCCTCCTTCGCCGTGCACGCTCTCCTCGGGCCCGAGCAGGAGGAGTCCGTCGTGGTCCGGGCGGATGCCGTGCTCCTCGCCACCGGCGGGTACGAGAAGGTGCTGCCGTTCCCCGGCTGGACCCTCCCCGGAGTCGTCACCGCCGGCGGGGCGCAGGCCATGCTGAAGAGCGGACTCGTGCTGCCGGGCCGTACCGCCGTGGTCGCAGGGACCGGGCCGCTGCTGATGCCCGTGGCCGTCGGACTGGCCGCGGCCGGGGCCAGGGTGGCCGCCCTCGTGGAATCCGCCGACCCCCGGGGGTTCCTACGGCATGCGCGGGTTCTCGCCGCCCATCCGGACAAGCTCGCCGAAGGGGCGCTGTACGCAGCCGAGTTGGCGCGGTACCGCGTCGGGGTCCACGTCCGCCACACCGTCGTCGCGGCGCACGGGACCGACCGCCTCGAAGCCGTCACCGTGGCCGCGCTCGACACCGACGGACGGGTCAGGGAGGGCAGTGGGTGGCGCGTGCCCTGCGACAGCCTCGCCGTCGGGCACGGCATGCTTCCGCACACCGACCTCGCCGAGACGCTCGGCTGCCGCCTCGACGGGGTGAACATCGCCGTGGACGACGAACAGCGCACCGACGTACCTGGCGTCTGGGCCGCCGGTGAGAGCACCGGGATCGGCGGTGCCGCGCTCTCGCTGGCCGAGGGCCGGATCGCGGGGCTCTCGATCGCGGCCCGGCTCGACTCCCGGGCGCCCGTGCCGAGTTCCTACGCGCGGGCCGCCAAGGCGCGCGCCGGGCACCGGAAGTTCTTCGCCGCAGTCGACAACGTCTGTACGCCGCCGGACCGTTGGGCGGAGCGGGTCGGCGACGACACCCTCGTCTGCCGGTGCGAGGAGGTGCCCGCCGCCGCGATCCGGGAGGCCGTCGACGAACTCGGCGCCGGGGACGTACGTACCGTGAAACTGCTGACCCGGGCCGGGATGGGCTGGTGCCAGGGCCGGATGTGCGGTCCCGCGGTGGCGGGGCTCGCGGGGTGTCCGCCGACACCGTCACGGCGGCCGTTCGCGCGGCCGGTGCCTCTCGGTGTGCTGGCGCGCGACCCGGGCGAAGCCTCGTGAACCTCTCCGACTCCTCCTGACGTGCGCACCGGCACGCGAACCCTCTGACAAGCACGCCCCCATGGCTCCAAGGATCGGACGGGAACCCTCATGACCGACAGGACCGACCAGAGCGACCGCACCTCCCACCGCCCCTGGCGTGGCGTCCTCGTCGCCACCGCCCTTCCGCTCAGGGACGACCTCTCCGTCGACCACGACGCGTACGCCGACCACTGCGCGTGGCTCGTCGCGAACGGCTGCGACGGTGTCGTACCGAACGGCTCGCTCGGTGAGTACCAGGTGCTGACCCCCGAGGAGCGTGCCAGGGTCGTGGAGACGGCCGTGGCGGCGATCGGCGGCTCGCGCGTCATGCCCGGCGTCGCCGCGTACGGCTCCGCCGAGGCCCGCCGCTGGGCCGAGCAGGCGCGCGACGCGGGCTGCGCCTCCGTGATGCTGCTGCCCCCGAACGCGTACCGGGCCGACGAGCGCTCGGTCCTCGCCCACTACGCGGAGGTCGCGAAGGCGGGCCTGCCGATCGTGGCGTACAACAACCCCATCGACACCAAGGTCGACCTGGTGCCCGAACTGCTCGCCGAACTGCACGGCGAGGGGTACATCCACGGGGTCAAGGAGTTCTCCGGCGATGTGCGGCGCGCCTATCGCATCGCCGAACTCGCCCCGGATCTCGACCTGTTGATCGGCGCCGACGATGTCCTGCTTGAGCTGGCGGTGGCCGGTGCCAAGGGCTGGGTCGCCGGTTACCCGAACGCGCTGCCCGCCGCGTCCGTCGAGCTGTACCGCGCCGCCGTCAGGGGCGACCTCGACACCGCGCTGCCCCTCTACCGTCAACTGCACCCGCTGCTGCGCTGGGACTCCCAGGTGGAGTTCGTCCAGGCGATCAAGCTGTCGATGGACATCGTCGGCCGGTACGGCGGGCCGGTGCGTCCGCCGCGCGTGCCGTTGCGGGCCGACCAGGAGGCCGCCGTCCGGGCCGTGACGGGGAAGGCCGTGGCGGCCGGGCTCGTCTGAGGAACGGGCGGGGGGAGAGGCCGGGCAGAGGCCGGGCAGAGGCCGGGAGCGGGCGCCGGGCAGAGGCCGGGAACGGGCCCGGCTCGTCCGGGGAGAGAGGGAGACAGTTCATGCGTAGCAAACTCGTCCTGCATGCCGTCGATTCGCACACCGAGGGCATGCCGACCCGGGTGATCACCGGTGGTATCGGCACGGTTCCCGGCGCGACGATGAACGAGCGACGGCTGTACTTCCGTGAACACCGCGACGACATCAAGCAGTTGCTGATGAACGAGCCGCGCGGTCACTCGGCGATGAGCGGCGCGATCCTGCAGCCGTCCACCCGGCCCGACTGCGACTTCGGCGTCATCTACATCGAGGTGTCGGGCTACCTCCCGATGTGCGGGCACGGGACGATCGGGGTCGCGACCGTCCTCGTGGAGACCGGCATGGTCGAGGTCGTCGAACCGGTGACGACCATCCGGCTCGACACGCCGGCCGGGCTCGTCGTCGCCGAGGTCGCGGTGCGGGACGGGGCTGCGCGGTCGGTCACGCTCTGGAACGTGCCGTCCTTCTCCGTCGCCCTCGACCGCAGGATCGAGCTCGCCGACGGGCGGACGGTGACGTACGACCTCGCGTACGGCGGGAACTTCTACGCGATCCTGCCGCTCGATCAGTTCGGGCTGCCTTTTGACCGGGCTCGCAAGGACGACATCCTTGCTGCGGGGCTTTCGCTGATGGACGCGATCAATGCCGAAGGGGAGCCGGTTCATCCCGAGGACCCCAGTATCAGTGGCTGCCATCATGTGCACCTGGTCGCGCCCGGGTCGACGGCCCGGCACTCCCGGCATGCGATGGCGATCCATCCGGGGTGGTTCGACCGGTCGCCGTGCGGGACGGGGACCAGTGCGCGGATGGCGCAGTTGTACGCGCGGGGGGAACTGGGGCTGGAGACCGAGTTCTTGAACGAGTCGTTCATCGGGACGCGGTTCGCCGGGCGGTTGCACGGGGTCACGGAGGTGGGTGGGGTGCCGGCTGTGTTGCCCAGTTTCACTGGGCGGGCGTGGGTTACCGGGACCGCTCAGTATCTTCTTGATCCGAGTGATCCGTTTCCGGCGGGGTTCGTGTTGTAGCGCGGTGGGTTGTGGGGTGCGGCTCGTTGTGGGGTGCGGCTCAAGGATTGCGCCGTTCCCCGCGCCCCTTGAAGGCGAAAGACTGCGCCGTTCCCGGTGCCCCTGATAGAGGTCCTAGGAGATCGTTCCATGGTTGTCCAGCGCGTCGACGTGCCTGTCCTTCCCCTGTTGGGGGGTAAGAAGCCCAGTTATCGGGAACGGGTCGCGGATGCCTTGCGGGCCGCTCTTGTCGCGGGGGAGCTGCGGCCCGGGGAGGTGCACTCCGCGCCCGCCCTCGCCGCTCGGTTCGGGGTTTCCGCCACCCCTGTACGTGAGGCCCTGCTCGATCTCGCCAAGGAGGGTCTGGTCGACACCGTGCCCAACAAGGGGTTCCGGGTCACCGCCGTGTCCGACAAGCAGCTGGACGAGTACACGCACATCCGCTCGCTGATCGAGATCCCCACCACGGTGGGCCTCGCCACCTCCGCGGTCCCCGCCGACCTGGCGGCGCTGCGGCCCGTCGCGCAGGAGATCGTCACGGCCGCGGCGGCCGGTGACCTCATCGCGTACGTCGAGGCCGACGTCCGCTTTCATCTCGGCCTGCTCGCCCTCGCCGGCAACGAGCACCTCGTCGCGGTCGTCGGCGACCTCCGCAAGCGCTCCCGGCTGTACGGACTGCACGCCCTCGTCGAGGCGGGCCGTCTGGAGGCCTCCGCCGAGGAGCACCTGGAGATCCTCGACGCGCTGGTCGCCCGCGACGAGGAGGCGGTACGCGCCGTCATGACGCGGCATCTCGGGCATGTACGGGGGTTGTGGGCGGCCGAGTGAAGGTTTCGGTCGCTTCGACCGGCTGACCGCCCGGGCCTGTGGAGCGCATCGCGACTGCGATACAACTGGAGCATGGTAAAGATCCTCATCAGTGCCGACATGGAGGGCGCCACCGGGGTGACCTGGCCGGCCGACGTGCAGCCGGGCGCACCGGAGTGGGAGCGGTGCCGTTCGATGTTCACCTCGGACGTGAACGCCGCGGTCCTCGGCTTCTTCGACGGCGGCGCCGACGAGGTCCTCATCAACGAGGCCCACTCGACCATGCGCAACCTGCTCCTGGAGCGGCTGGACGAACGGGCCGAGATGATCACCGGGCGGCACAAGTCGCTCTCCATGGTCGAGGGCGTGCAGCACGGCGACGTCGACGGCATCGCCTTCGTCGGCTACCACGCGGGAGCGGGCATGGAGGGCGTCCTCGCCCACACCTACCTCGCCAACTCGATCACCGGCGTGTGGGTCGACGGCGAGCGCGCCAGCGAGGGCCTGCTCAACGCGCGTGTCGTCGCCGAGTACGGAGTCCCCGTCGTGCTGGTCACCGGCGACGACGTGGCCTGCGAGGACGCGCTCGGCTACGCCCCCGAGGCCCTGAAGGTCGCCGTCAAGGACCATGTCTCGCGGTACGCGGCCGTGTGCCGCACCCCGGCCCGTACGGCGGCGGACATCCGCTCGGCGGCCAAGGAGGCGGCGCGGCTCGCGGTGCGGCACGAGCCCCACCGGGCGGGCCCCTTCACCGTGGCCCTGGAGTTCGACGCCGAGCACCTGGCCCTGTCGGCCACCGTCGTGCCGGGTGTCGAACGGACCGGGGAACGCAAGGTGGCGTACACCAGCGCCACGATGTACGAGGGCATCCGGACCTTCAAGGCGGTCACCACGATCGTCGCCGCCGCCGTGGAGGAGAACTATGGCTGACATGAGCGTGATGGAGCAGGCGGCCGTCGACGGGCAGGCCCTGGACGAGGTCGTCCGGTTCACCTCCGACCTGATCCGTATCGACACCACCAACCGGGGCGGCGGAGACTGCCAGGAGCGGCCGGCCGCCGAGTACGCCGCCGCCCTGCTCGCCGAGGCGGGGCTGGAACCGACCCTCCTGGAGCGCACCAAGGGGCGTACGAACGTCGTCGCGCGCCTGGAGGGCACCGACCCGTCCGCCGACGCGCTCCTCGTCCACGGTCACCTGGACGTCGTACCCGCGCAGGCGGAGGACTGGAGCGTCCATCCGTTCTCCGGCGAGGTCCGCGACGGGGTCGTCTGGGGACGCGGCGCCGTCGACATGAAGAACATGGACGCGATGATTCTCGCGGTCGTCCGGCAGTGGGCGCGCGCAGGCGTACGCCCCCGCCGCGACCTGGTCATCGCGTTCACCGCGGACGAGGAGGCGAGCGCCGAGGACGGCTCGGGCTTCCTCGCCGACCGGCACGCCGGGCTCTTCGCGGGGTGCACCGAGGGCATCAGCGAGTCGGGGGCGTTCACCTTCCACGACGGAGGCGGCCGACAGCTGTACCCCCTCGCGGCGGGGGAGCGCGGTACCGGCTGGCTGAAGCTCACCGCCCGCGGCCGGGCGGGCCACGGTTCCAAGGTGAACCGGTCCAACGCGGTGACCCGGCTCGCCGCCGCCATCGCGCGGATCGGCGACCACCGGTGGCCCGTACGGCTCACCCCGACGGTCCGCGCGGCACTCACCGAACTCGCCGCGCTGTACGGCGTCGAGCCCGACCTCGACGACCCCGGCGGTGTCGACGCGCTGATGGAGAAGCTCGGTTCCGCCGCCTCCCTCGTCGAGGCGACGGTCCGCAACAGCGCCAACCCGACCATGCTGGACGCCGGTTACAAGGTCAACGTGATCCCCGGGGAGGCCGTCGCACACGTCGACGGACGCTTCCTCGCCGGTACCGAGGACGAGTTCCGGGCCACCCTCGACCAGCTCACCGGGCCGGACGTGGAGTGGGAGTTCGTCCACCGCGAGGTCGCCCTGCAGGCGCCGCTGGACTCGACCACGTACGCCCGGATGCGGGCCGCCGTGGAGGAGTTCGCGCCCGAGGGGAACGTCGTCCCGTACTGCATGTCGGGCGGCACGGACGCCAAGCAGTTCTCCCGCCTGGGCATCACCGGCTACGGTTTCGCACCGCTGAAGCTCCCGCCGGGCTTCGACTACCAGGCCCTCTTCCACGGGGTCGACGAACGGGTGCCCGTCGAGGCACTGCATTTCGGAGTCCGGGTACTCGACCGCTTCCTGCGCACGGCCTAGGAAGAACCTGCGCACGGCCTAGGAAGAAACGGCCCAGGAAAAAGGGAAAAAGGGAAAGAAAATGGGGGACACAGTGCAGAAGCTGGCCTACGGTTCCTGGCCCTCGCCCATCGACGCGGCGCTCGCCGCCGCGCACGACGGGCACCCCGACTACGTCGGCTTCGTCGGCGACGAGGCGTGGTGGACCGAGCCCCGGCCCGCCGAGGGCGGGCGCCGCACCCTGGTGCGCCGCCTCGCCGACGGCAGGGAGGAGTCGGTGCTGCCCGCCCCGTGGAACGTCCGCAGCCGCGTCATGGAGTACGGCGGACAGCCCTGGACCGGCGCGGTCCGCGAGGACGGGCCAGTGGTCGTGTTCGTCGACTTCGCCGACCAGCGGCTGTACGTGTACGAGCCCGCCGACCCCGGAAGCGGCCCACGCCCCCTCACCCCCGTGTCCCCCGTCGGCGGCGGACTGCGGTGGGTGGACCCGCAGATGCGCCTGGAGCACGGCGAGGTCTGGTGCGTACTGGAGGAGTTCACCGGCGACGGGCCCAGCGATGTGCGCCGGCTCGTCGCCGCCGTGCCGCTGGACGGCTCGGCCGCCGAGGACCGGGCCGCGGTGCGCGAACTCACCGACGACCGGCACCGGTTCGTCACCGGGCCGCGGATCTCGCCCGACGGGCGGCGCGCGGCCTGGCTGGCCTGGGACCACCCGCGGATGCCGTGGGACGGGACCGAGCTGCTGGTGGCCGAGGTCGGCTCGGACGGGTCCCTGGGGGAGCCCCGGGCGGTCGCGGGCGGGCCCGAGGAGGCGATCGCCCAGGCCGACTGGGGCCGTGACGGCTCCCTCCTGTACTCCAGCGACCGCACCGGCTGGTGGAACCTCTACCGGGTCCACGTCGACGCCGATGACGCCGACGGTGACGGTGAGCCGCCCTTTCTTCTGTGTACCCGCGAGCAGGAGTTCGGCGGCCCGCTGTGGACGGTCGGCCGCCGCTGGTTCGTGCCGCTGGACAGCGGCCTGATCGCCGTCGTGCACGGCCGGGGCGCCACCGCGCTCGGCATCCTGGACCCGGAGAGCGGCGAGGTCGTCGACGCGGCCGGACCCTGGAGCGAGTACGAGCCGACCCTCGCCGTCGACGGCAGCCGCGTCGTCACCGTCGCCGCCAGCCCGCGCAGCGCGTACGAGGTCGTGGAACTGGACGCGCGCACCGGCCGGGCCCGTGTCGTGGGAGCCCGGCACGACGACCCGGTGGACCCCTCCTACTACCCGGAACCGCAGATACGTACGTTCTCCGGGCCCGCCGGGCGGGAGATCCACGCGCACATCTATCCGCCCCACCACCCCGGCCATGTGGCCCCCGGCGACGTCCTCCCGCCCTATGTCGTCTGGGCGCACGGCGGGCCCACCGGCCGTGCCCCGCTCGTCCTCGACCTGCAGATCGCCTACTTCACCTCGCGCGGCATCGGGGTCGCCGAGGTCAACTACGGCGGCTCCACCGGGT
Source organism: Streptomyces sp. NPDC017991 (assembly GCF_044328075.1). Classification (NCBI taxonomy): domain Bacteria; kingdom Bacillati; phylum Actinomycetota; class Actinomycetes; order Kitasatosporales; family Streptomycetaceae; genus Streptomyces; species Streptomyces sp. NPDC017991. The sequence goes on from NZ_JBIRGP010000006.1 coordinate 366,364, forward strand.
ACGGGCGCGAGTACCGCAACCGGCTGCGCGAGCAGTGGGGTGTGGTGGACGTCGAGGACTGCGCGGCCGTCGCCCTCGCCCTCGCCGAGGAGGGCACCGCCGACCGCGACCGGCTGGCCGTCCGGGGCGGCAGCGCGGGTGGCTGGACCGCCGCCGCCTCGCTGGTCGGCACCGACGTCTACGCGTGCGGGACGATCCTCTACCCCGTCCTCGACCTCGTGGGCTGGGGCGTGGGCGAGACCCACGACTTCGAGTCCCAGTACCTGGAGACCCTGATCGGCCCGCGCGCCGAGGTGCCCGCGCGGTACGCCGAGCGGTCGCCCACCGAGCACGCCGACAAGGTCACCGCGCCCTTCCTGCTCCTCCAGGGCCTCGACGACGTCATCTGCCCGCCGGCCCAGTGCGAGCGGTTCCTGGCCCGGCTCGCGGAGCGGGCGCGGTCCGTGCCGCATGCCTACATCACCTTCGAGGGCGAGGGCCACGGCTTCCGCCGCACCGACACCATGGTGCGCGCCCTGGAGGCCGAACTCTCCCTGTACGCCCAGGTGTTCGGCCTCAATCCGCCCGGCGTTCCCGCACTGGAGCTCAGCAAGTGACCGACCGTTGAAGGATCTCGTGACGCAGGACCTCGTCAGGCCTCCGCGGCTGGTCGTCGGGGCCCGGGTCGCCGTCGTCGCGCCGAGCGGGCCCGTGCCGGAGGAACGACTGCAGGCGGGGCTCGACATCCTGCGCGGCTGGGACCTCGACCCGGTCGTGGCACCCCATGTCCTGGACCGAGACGGGACGTTCGACTACCTGGCGGGCACGGACGCCGACCGTGCGGCCGACTTCCAGGCCGCCTGGTGCGACCCGTCGGTGGACGCGGTGTTCTGCGCGCGCGGTGGTTACGGCGTGCAGCGCATGACCGACCTGCTCGACTGGGACGCCCTGCGGGCCGCGGGGCCCAAGGTGCTGATCGGCTTCAGTGACATCACGGCTCTCCACGAGGCGTTCGCGGCGCGGCTGGGACTCGTGACGCTGCACGGCCCGATGGCCGCCGGCATCGACTTCCTCAAGAACGCCCGCGCCCAGGATCACCTCCGGGCGACCCTCTTCGCGCCGGAGTCCGTGCGGACGATCAGGTCGGCGGCGGCCGGGCAGGCCCTGGTCCCGGGACGGGCTGCCGGCGTCCTGCTCGGTGGCTGTCTGAGCCTGCTCGCCTCCGAACTGGGGACACCGCACGCCCGGCCCTCCGCGGGCGGCGGGCTGCTGTGTCTGGAGGACGTGGGCGAGGAGGTGTACCGCCTGGACCGGTACCTCACGCAGCTCCTGCGCGCCGGTTGGTTCGACGGTGTCGCGGGGATCCTGCTCGGGTCCTGGGAGCGGTGCGGCCCGTACGAGCGGGTGCGGGAGCTGGTTCTCGACCGGCTCGGCGGGCTCGGGGTGCCGATCGCCGAGGAGTTCGGCTTCGGGCACGGGGAGGGGGCGCTGACGGTTCCGTTCGGGGTGCGGGCGGAGCTCGACGCGGGGGCGGGGGTTCTGACGCTGGACGTGCCGGCGCTGGCCTGACGTCTCACCCGGAGGGACCGCTCACCGTGCGTGGCCGCCGCTTCCGCGCCCATCCTGGTTCCATGAGCCGGAAGAGTGCGCGGAGCGGTGGTGGCGGTGGCACGGGGGCCGGTGGGGGGAGTCTGCTGACGCCCGGGCGGGTGGCGGTTCTCGCGCTGGCTGTTCTCGGGCTGGTCTTCATCTTCGAGAACACCCGGGCGACGAAGATTCGGCTGCTGATTCCCGAGGTGACCATGCCCTTGTGGATGGCGTTGCTCGCCACGGCGGTGATCGGGGCGCTGTGCGGGGCGTTCTTCGTGCGGCGCCGCGGGTAGCGTGCCGCTGGCTGGCTGGCTGGCTGGCTGGCTGGTTCGTTGGCTGCGGGTCGGTGGGGGCGGGCCGCGCAGTTCCCCGCGCCCCTTAAAGGCTGCGCCCCTGCCTTCAGGGGCGCGGGGAACTGCGCGGCCGGCCACAACGCGCCCGCAGATCCCCACCGGCCCGCGGATCCCGTTCACGCCCAAGCACAGCGCAGGCGTACCGTGGCGTGATGGTCGGCAGCACCGCGTATCTCGCCGAAGGCCCCCACGTGGGCATACGTCCCTTCACCCACGAGGACGGGCCCGAGTTCACCGCCCGCGTGCGGGAGAGCAAGGCTCTGCATCAGCCGTGGCTCTTCCCGCCCGGTACCGCCGCCGCGTACACCTCGTACGCGGGGCGGCTCATCGATGATCCGACCAGGGCCGGGTTCTTCGTCTGTGAGAAGGACGGCGGGGAGATCGCCGGGTTCATCAATATCAACAACATCGTCGAGGGTGCCTTTCTGTGCGGGGCGCTCGGTTACGGGGCCTTCGCGCACGCGGCCGGACGCGGGCTGATGAGTGAGGGGCTCGACCTGGTCGTGCGGCACGCGTTCGACACGCTCGGGCTGCACCGGCTGGAGATCAACGTCCAGCCGGACAACGCCGCCTCGATCGCGCTGGCCCGCCGCTGCGGGTTCCGCCTGGAGGGCTTCTCGCCGGACTTCCTGTTCATCGACGGAGCCTGGCGTGACCATGAGCGGTGGGCCGTCACCGCCGATATGATTCGAACATGAGTGCCCTGAGGAATCTCGTCGTCCTGGACGCGCCTTCGAACCTCGGGCTCCGCCCGCCCGCCCCCGGCACGGTGCCCGGTTGCTACAAGCTCGCCGGCGCCCTGCGCGAGCAGCGGATCGTGCAACGGCTGAACGCGCTGGAGGGCGGTGTGGTCGTACCGCCGCGCTATGACCGGGGCGACTGGCAGGAGGGCGACGGTGTCTTCAACGCCGCCGCGCTCGCCGGATACACCCGTACGCTCGCCGACCGTATCGAGCGGCACGTACGGGCCGGGGAACTGCCCGTCGTCCTCGGCGGCGACTGCTCCATCCAGCTCGGCGCCTCCCTCGCGCTGCGCCGCATCGGCCGGTACGGCCTCGCGGCGGTGGACGCCTCGCACGACTTCCGCCACCCGGGCAACTCCGACCGGATCGGCGCGGCCGGCGGTGAGGAGGTGGCCCTGGCCACCGGGCGCGGGCAGGACGACCTCACCGATCTGGAGGGGCTGAAGCCCTATCTGCGGGACGAGGACGTACGGTTCTTCGGGATCCGGGACGAGTTCGAGGACGACCGGGCCGAGCTGGCCGCGCTGAAGATCCCCACCGTGACCGTCGGCGACATCCGCGAGTGGGGCGCCGACGCCGTCGCGCGCGCCACCGCCGAGGCCTTCGGCGTACCGGACCTGGACGGCTTCTGGGTGCACCTCGACGCCGACGTGCTCGACCCGTCCGTGATGCCCGCCGTCGACAGCCCCGACCCCGGCGGACTGCTGCCCGACGAACTGACCGCGCTGCTGCGGCCGTTGGTCACCTCCCCGCACTGCGCCGGCTTCAACGTCACCATCTACGACCCCGACCTGGACCCCGACGGAACCGCCGGCGCCCTCCTGGCCGACATCGTCGTCGCGGCCTTTGCGCAATCCTGACCGGATCCTGACCGGGAGGGCCTCTGGCCGGTACGCCGTCCAGCCTGTTCCATGGTCACGTGACGACCATCCGACGTGACGTACTGACGCTTCCGGTCGCCGAACCCGGCCCCGCCAACCCCCTGCCCCCACTGCGCCCGCCCGGCCGGACGCACCATGTGGACGAGCGGGAACGCGCGGGCCTGCCCCGCGACATGGCCCGGCAGATCGCGTACGAGCCGCTGCGCAGCCTCCTGCCCGAGCGCGTGAAGGACGGGTACGGGAGAAGCCGTACGCCCCGCGAGGTGGAGACGATCGTCCTGGAGAACGACCGGCTCCGCGCGACCGTGCTGCCCGGCTTCGGCGGCCGGGTCGTCTCCCTCTTCCACAAGCCGTCCGACCGCGAACTCCTCTACCGCAACCCGGTGTTGCAGCCCGCCGACTTCGCACTCAACGGCGCCTGGTTCTCCGGCGGCATCGAGTGGAACATCGGCGCCACCGGCCACTCGACCCTCGCCTGCGCACCCCTGCACGCGGCCCGTGTCCCCGCGCCCGACGGCACCCGGATGCTGCGCCTGTGGGAGTGGGAGCGGCTGCGCGACCTGCCCTTCCAGGTGGACCTGTGGCTGCCGGAGGGCTCCGACTTCCTGTACGTCGGCGTTCGCGTGCGCAATCCGCACGAGAAGGCCGCGCCGCTGTACTGGTGGTCCAACACCGCGGTCCCGGAGGCGCGAAGGGTGCTCGCACCGGCGGAGGAGGCCTGGCACTTCGGCTACGAGCGGCGGCTGCGCCGGGTGCCCGTCCCGCTGTACGAGGGTGCCGACCGGACGTACCCGCGGCGCGGCGCGTATCCGGCCGACTACTTCTACGAGGTGCCCGACGGGCAGCGGCGCTGGATCGCCGCCGTGGACGAGGCCGGGCAGGGGCTGCTGCAGACGTCCACCGACGTGCTGCGCGGACGCAAACTCTTCGTGTGGGGCACCGGCGCCGGCGGGCGCCGCTGGCAGGAATGGCTCACCGAACCCGGCACCGAGGGCTACTGCGAGATCCAGGCGGGGCTCGCCCGCACCCAGCTGGAGCACGTACGCCTCGACGCGGAGAGCGAGGTGAGCTGGCTGGAGGCGTACGGGCCGGTCGACGCCGACGCGCGACTCGTGCACGGCGGCGACTGGGCCGCCGCCCGCTCCGAGGTCGAGTCCGGGCTCGAACGGGCCCTGCCGCGAGGGGAGTTCGGGACGGCGTACGAACACTGGCTGGCGTCCGCCGACACCGAACCCGCCGAGGTGCTGGCTGTCGGCTCCGGCTGGGGCGCGCTCGAAGTCCTGCGCGCCGGCCACAAGCTGCCCGGTACGCCCTTCGACGAGTCCACGCTCGGGGACGCGCAGCGGCCGTGGGTGGAGCTGCTCGGCTCCGGTTCCTTCCCCGAGCCCCGCCGGGTCGGGCCGCCCGGCGAGACGCTGGTCGCCCGGCACTGGCGGGACATGCTGGAGACGGCCCCCGCGGAACCGCTCGCCGAGTACCACCTGGGGATCGCCCAGTGGCACGCCGACGACCGGGCCCAGGCCGTGCGCAGCTGGGAGAGGGGCCTCGAACTCGCCCCCTCGATATGGCCGTTGCTACGCTGCCTCGCCGTCGCCGACCAGGAGGCGGGCAACCGGGAACGGGCCGCCGACCGGTACGCGGACGCCTTCGACGACCTGTGCCAGGAGCGACGCGACGACGGCGAGACCTGGACGGCGGCGACCGCCGCGCTGGGGCGCGAGGCGATCGGCGCGCTGCTCGCGGCAGGGCGTACCGCGGACGCGCGGTCCGTGTGGGAACGGCTGCTCCCGGCGATCCGCGAACGCGGCCGGTTCCGGCTGATCGAGGCGCGGTTGCTGCTCGCCGAGGGCGACAGGGGCGCGGCGCGTGCCGTCTTCGACGCCGGTTTCGAGGTGGCGGACCTGCGCGAGGGGGCCGAGGCGATCGGGGAACTGTGGTCCCGGATCTCGGACGAACCCCTGCCGGAGCGCTACGACTTCCGGATGCGCCCGCCCGGCGCCGACGACACCGACGGCACCGACGACGTCCATGACACCGACGGCGTCGGCTGAAGCTACTGTGCCGTGCGGCGGTCCGCGTACTCGTACACATAGCCGTCCGGGTGCATCGCGATCAGGTTGCGGCCCGCGGGGGTCGCCACCGGGCCCGCGACGACGTGCGCGCCCGACTCGGTGAGCACCCGGTGGGCCTCGTCGACGTCCTTGACCGCGATGGTCGCCGAGACCTTGCGGAGCACTTCGAGTTCCGTCTCGGGGCCGCTCATCAACAGGAAGCAGCCGACGGCGGCGACGGAGACCCCGCCGCGCTCGAAGCGTTGCGCCGGCCCGCCCGCCAGTCTTTCGTAGAAGGGGACCGCAGCCTCCAGGTCGTCGACGCAGATGCGCAGCGTGGCTCCCAGAATGTCCATACGGACGAGCCTAGTTGCGGTCGGCCGGGAAGGAGATCGTTTCGTACGGATCCCGTGCCGGGGCGCGTCCGGTCCGGCCGGGCGGGCGTTATGCGCCGGGAGCGACGGGTACCCGGAGCGCATGGACCGCATCGATCACATGGAACATCTGGACAAGCACCTGGCCGACGAGTTGGCGCAGGTGGCCCGCGACGCCATACGCGAGGAGCTGCGGGAACAGACCCGCAAGCAGCGCCGGACGGCCGCGATGTACGCCGCGTCCGGTGCCGTGGCCCTGTACGCGGGCGCGGCCCTCGCGCTCGCGGTCGGTCTCGCCCTCGCGATCGGTCTGCCCGACTGGGCCGCCGCGCTGATCACCGCCGCCGTGCTCGGCGCGCTGGCGTACGTGCTGCGGAACGCGGCGCGGCCGTCGGCGTCCCGGCCCACGCCCCGTGGCACCGCTGAGGTGCCCGGCGAAGGCGCCGTCGCCGGTGCCCCCGCCGTGCCCCCGATGCCGCCGGTCGCTCCCAGCAACGCCGTGCCGGACACCCGGACCCGGTGAGCCGCGGCGCGGCCCGGACCCCCGTACCGACCGGGGCCACAACGGCGTGGCCCCGGTCTTCGCTGTCCGCGTCCGTCGTGCCCGCGTACCCACCCCGGCGTGTCACGGAGTCCACTTCTGGAGCTGCGGCGGCAGCTTTCCTGCGATAGAAGTCGGTAGAAGTCGGTAGAAGTCGAAGGAGCCGCGCTCGTCCTTCACGGCGGCCGGAACCCCGGGTGCCCGACGTTTGGGCATCCCGGCCGGGGGGACGCGGAAAGCCCCGTTCGAGTGATTCCGCCGGAGGCGACCCATGAGCGGACCGATGAGCCGACCCCGAGTCGTGAGCGTCGGAGCGGGTTTCGCCGGGCCGCGATGCCGGGCAACCGCGTCCGGCCCGGTCCCCCTGAGTAAACCTCCTGTGGAAGGAACACCATGAACACCCCCGAACTCATCGAACTCGGGCAGCAGCTGCGCGTCGACAGCGTGCGCGCCGCCGCCGCGGCGGGCTCCGGGCACCCCACCTCCTCGATGTCCGCCGCCGACCTGATGGCGGTCCTGCTCGCCCGGCAGCTGCGCTACGACTTCGAGCGGCCCTCCCATCCGGGCAACGACCGGTTCGTACTCTCCAAGGGGCACGCCTCGCCGCTGCTGTACGCCGCGTACAAGGCCGCCGGGGCCATCGACGACAGCGAACTGCTGACCTTCCGCACCCTGGACAGCCGCCTCGAAGGGCATCCGACACCGCGTCGGCTCCCGTGGGTGGAGACCGCCACCGGATCGCTGGGCCAGGGCCTGCCCGTCGGCGTGGGCATCGCCCTGTCGGGCAAGCGGCTCGACCGGGTGGGCTACCGCGTGTGGGTGCTGTGCGGCGACAGCGAGCTGGCCGAGGGCTCCGTCTGGGAGGCCGCCGAGCACGCGGCGTACGAGGAGCTCGACAACCTCACCGCGATCGTGGACGTCAACCGGCTCGGCCAGCGCGGTCCCACCCGGCACGGCCACGACCTCGGCGCGTACGCCCGCCGCTTCCGGGCCTTCGGCTGGCACACCGTCGAGGTCGACGGCCATGACGTGGAGGACATCGAGCGGGCGTACGGCGAGGCCGTGTCCACGGCGGGACAGCCGACCGTGATCCTGGCCCGCACCCTCAAGGGCAAGGGTGTCGAGTCCGTGCAGGACCGCGAGGGTCTGCACGGCAAGCCGCTGCCCGACGCCGACGAGGCGATCGAGGAGCTGGGCGGGGTACGGGACCTGCGCGTCGAGGTCCAGCCGCCGCAAGCCGCCCGGATGCTGCACGCGGTACGGGCCGGTCACCTGGACCTGCCGCGCTGGGAGACGGGGGACGAGGTCGCCACCCGGGACGCCTACGGCCAGGCGCTCGCCGCGCTCGGCTCCTCCCGCGCGGACGTCGTCGCCCTCGACGGCGAGGTGAGCGACTCCACCCGCGCCGAGTTCTTCGCCAAGGAACACCCCGAGCGGTTCTTCGAGTGCTACATCGCCGAACAGCAGCTCGTCGGGGCGGCCGTCGGGCTCGCCACCCGCGGCTGGGTGCCGTTCGCCTCCAGCTTCGCCGCGTTCCTCACCCGCGCCCACGACTTCGTCCGGATGGCGGCGGTCAGCGGTGTGGGCATCAACCTCGTCGGCTCGCACGCGGGCGTCGCGATCGGCGAGGACGGGCCCTCGCAGATGGGCGTCGAGGACCTGGCCATGTTCCGGGCGGTGCACGGCTCGACCGTGCTCTACCCGTGCGACGCCCCCCAGACGGCCGCACTCGTCGCCACCATGGCGGGCCTCGACGGCATCCGCTATCTGCGGACCTCACGCGGTGCCATGCCCGTCCTGTACGGCCCCGGCGAGGAGTTCCCGGTCGGCGGCAGCAAGGTGCTCAGGCGCTCCACGGACGACCGGCTGACCGTCGTCGGCGCCGGCGTGACCGTGCACGAGGCACTGAAGGCCGCGGACGCGCTCGCCGCCGACGGCATCGCCGTACGGGTCGTCGACCTGTACTCCGTCAAGCCCGTCGACCGCGAGACCCTGCGCGAGGCCGCCGAGCAGACCGGCTGCCTGCTCACCGTCGAGGACCACCACCAGGAGGGCGGTATCGGGGACGCGGTCCTCGACGCCTTCCTCGACGGCCGCCCCACCCCGCGCCTGGTCCGCCTCGCCGTCCGCGACATGCCCGGTTCGGCCACCCCCGCCGAGCAGCTCCGCGCGGCGGGCATCGACGCCGAGTCCATCGTCGCCGCGGTGAAACTGCTGGTCGAGAACGCGGTGGTGCGATGACCGCCGTACGCGCGGGCCGGCGGACCGTCGAGGTGCACCGGCCGGACAAGGTGATGTTCCCCGGCGCGGGAGGCGTGAAGGAGTACACGAAGGCCGACATCGTTGCGTACTACCGGGAGATCGCCCCGTTCATGCTGCCGCACCTGCGGGGACGGCCGCTGATGCTGGAGCGGTACCCGGACGGGCTCGACGGGCCGAAGTTCATGCAGAAGAACGTCCAGGACCACTATCCGGACTGGATCAGCCGTGTCGAGGTGCCCAAGGAGGGCGGCACGGTCCTGCACCCCGTGTGCGAGGACACCGCGACCCTCGTCTACCTCGCCGACCAGGCCGCCCTGACCCTGCACCGGTGGCTCGCCCGGGTCTCGCCCGGCGGCCCGGTCGACCGGCCGGACCGGCTGGTCTTCGACCTGGACCCCGCCACCGACGACTTCGAGCCGGTACGCGACACCGCCCGGCTCCTCGGGGAACTCCTCGACGAACTGCGACTGCCGTCGGCCCTGATGACCACCGGCTCACGCGGACTGCACGTCGTCGTCCCCCTCAACGGGCGGCACGACTTCGACGAGGTGCACACCTTCGCCAAGGACGTCGCCGACACGCTCACCGAGGCGCATCCCGACCGGCTCACCACCGAGGCCCGCAAGAAGGACCGCGGCGACCGGCTCTATCTGGACATCCAGCGCAACGCCTACGCCCAGACCACCGTCGCCCCCTTCACCGTCCGCGCCAGGCCGGGCGCCCCGGTCGCCGTGCCCGTCTCCTGGGACCAGCTCGAAGACGCGGAACTCGGCCCGCGCCGCTGGACGATCGCCGACGCGGTCGACCAGGCCCGCACAAATCCCTGGTCAGGGCTGCTGCGCAGCGGGCGCGCGCTCGGGCCCGCCAGGCGCCGCCTGAACGCCCTGCGCGGCTGAGCGCCGACACTCGCAGGTTTGGTCAACGATCGGCCGGTCACTCGGTGTTCGAGGTGGCCATGTCGAACACATCCAACACATCAGATTCACAGAGTTCACAGAGTTCATCGAACTCGTCCAAGGGCAGGCGGAAGAGCGAGACGGACGACGACGAGCTGGGTCCCATGGACGTGCTGCGCCAGGCGCGCGGCCAGCTCGCCGAACTGACCGGCATGGAAGCCGAGTCGGTCTCGTCGTTCGAACGCACCGACGACGGCTGGTCGTTGGAGATCGAGGTCCTGGAACTCGTCCGGGTCCCCGACACGATGAGTCTGCTCGCGAGCTACGAGGTGACCCTCGACCCGCGCGGCGAACTCACCGGCTACCGGCGCGTCCGCCGTTACGAACGCGGCAGGGCCGACACCCGGAAGCCCGGCGGCCGATAGGCGGCCCATCTGCCCGCGCACCCAACAGAGCACACACCCAACAGAGCACACACCCCAACAGACAAGGAGGGCCGGTCGGAATGACCGTTGTCCCGGCACAGCAATCCGGTGGTGGAGGCGGCTCCAGCGGCCTCTACGACGTCCTTGAACTCGTTCTCGACCGGGGGCTCGTCATCGATGCCTTCATCCGGGTCTCCCTCGTCGGCATCGAGATCCTCAAGATCGACATCCGTGTCGTCATAGCGAGCGTCGACACCTATCTGCGCTTCGCCGAGGCGTGCAACCGCCTCGACCTCGAAGCCGGACCCAAGCGCAGCCCCGGACTTCCCGACCTGGTCGGCTCGATCACCGAGTCCGGTGCGAAGGGCAAGTCCAAGGGAGCCCTGTCCGGCGCCGCCGAGACCATCTCCGACGCGTTCAAGCAGTCCCGCGAGGAGAGCCAGTCCGAGTCGAGGCCGCGGCCCCGTAAGACCGCCGCCGCGCGCCGCAAGGAGGAGCAGGAGTGAGCACGTACGTCTACGGCATCACGTCCAGTTCGCTGCCTTCGCTGCCGGACGGTACGGAGGGTGTCGGCGAGCCGGCGCTGCCGGTGCGCGTCATCAAGGAAGGTGACCTCGCCGCGCTCGTCAGTGACGCGCCCGAAGGGCTGCGGCCCAAGCGCAGGGACCTGCTCGCCCACCAGAACGTGCTCGCCGAGGCGGGCGCGGGCGGTCCTGTGCTGCCCATGCGGTTCGGCAGTGTCTCGACGGACGACGCGGCCGTGGCCAGTGTCCTGGCCGAGCGCGCCGACCACTTCAAGGAGCGCCTCGACGTGCTCGCGGGCAAGGTCGAGTACAACGTCAAGGCCACGCACGACGAAGAGGCCGTACTGCACCGCGTGATGTCCGAGAACCCTGAGGTCAGGGCACTCACCGAGGCCAACCGCGGCGCGGGCGGCGGCAATTACGACGACAAGCTGCGGCTCGGCGAGATGGTGGTCGCCGCGGTGAAGAACCGCGAGGTCGAGGACGCCGCCGAGATCCAGCAGGCGCTGGAGCCGGCCGCCGCCTCCGTCAGTGTGGGCCCCGAGTCCACCGGCTGGCTGGCCAACCTCTCGTTCCTCGTGGACCGCGACGCGGCCGAGACGTTCATCGCCGCCGTCGAAGAGGTCCGCAAGGCGCACCCGCACCTCGATCTGCGGGTCCACGGGCCGCTGCCCCCCTACAGCTTCGTCGAGCCGGGCCCTTCCGAGCCCGCTCAGGCGACCAACTGAGCGTCTGAACCCAGGAGTTGATGACATGGGGCTGATCGGAGAGGTCCTGATGCTGCCGTTCGCCCCCGTGCGCGGCAGCCTCTGGGCCATGAAGCAGGTGGTGAACGAGGCCGAGCGTCAGTACTACGACCCGGCGGCGGTCCGCGCCGAGCTCGGCAATCTTGAGGAGCGCCTTGAGGCCGGCGAGATCGACGAAGCGGAGTTCGACCGCATGGAGGACGAGCTCCTCGACAGGCTGGAGATAGCCATGACCAGGAGCACCGGAACAGGCGACAACGGGACTACACGATGAACCGACTAGGGCTTGGCCTCGCCGTAGGGGCCGGATACGTCCTCGGACGTACGAAGAAGATGAAGCTGGCCTTCGCCGTGGGCACCATGGTGGCCGGCAAGCGGATGCACCTCAGCCCGCGGGCGCTCGCGGACCTGGTCTCCACACAGCTGCAGAACAACCCGCAGTTCAAGGAGATCGGCGACCAGCTGCGCGGGGACCTGCGCGGCGTGGGCAAGGCCGCCACCGGAGCACTCGTCGAGCGCCAGATCACCGGCCTCGCCGACCGGCTGCACGGCCGGACCAGCCAGGTGCAGGACCAGCTCGCGGGCGTCGTCCCGGACGCGGTCCCGGACGTGCCCGGGGTCGGCGGCAAGAAGCGCCGCAAGCGGGACGAGGAACCGGACGACGAGTACGACGGCGTCGAGTACGACGACGACGAGTACGAGCAGGACGACGACTCGGACGACTCCGCCCGCGGCACCCGTGACGCGGACGACGACGAGGCGGCCGAGGACGAGGACGACGAGAAGCCGCGGGCGCGCAAGCGGGCTCCCGCGAAGAAGACCGCGAAGGCGCCCGCGAAGAAGGCCGCCGAGAAGCGCAGCCCCGGCAACGAGGCTCCGGCGAAGAAGACGGCGGCCAAGGCCGCGAAGAAGGCCCCGGGCAGGAAGACGGCCGCGGCGAAGACCGCCACGCGCCGCACCACCCGGGCCCGTACGACGAGGGGAGGCGGCGACGATGACTGACACCCTCGGGTCCGCGACCAAGCAGGCCAAGAGCAACCCGTTGACCTCGGTCGCCCAGAGTGAGGCGGTCGACCGGCTCAAGGAAGAAGCCCAGGCGTACCTGGCCGCCCAGGTCCAGCGGGCGCTGGTCGGGGTCGGGACCAAGCTCGGCCAGACGACGGGCAAGCTCAACGACATCGCCTCCGGCGACAGCCCCGGCTTCGCCAAGCTCGCCCTCGACGGCGGCCGCAAGCTGGCCGACGGCAAGGGACCGATGCGTACCGCGCTGGAGCTGGGCGCGGGCAAGGCCAAGGACAGCGTCGTCGGCGCCTTCAAGAACCTGACCGGCGGCAAGGGCAGGCGCAAGGGCGGCGCCGGCAAGAAGCCGACCGTCATCATCGAGTTCATCGACGTCGGCGTGGAGCTGCGCACGGCCTACGACCAGTGGACCCAGTACCAGGACTTCAGCACCTTCGCCAAGGGCGTCAAGAGCGCGAACCGCGCCGACGACACGACGTCCGACTGGCAGATGAAGATCTTCTGGTCCAACCGCAGCTGGAAGGCCCACACCACCGAGCAGGTGGCGGATCAGCGGATCAGCTGGACGTCCGAGGGTGCCAAGGGCACCACGAAGGGTGTCGTCACCTTCCACTCGCTCGCCGAGAACCTCACCCGGGTGCTGCTGGTCATCGAGTACTACCCCAAGGGGCTGTTCGAGAAGACCGGCAACATCTGGCGCGCCCAGGGTCGCAGGGCACGTCTCGACCTGAAGAACTTCGCCCGCTTCATCACCATCAAGGGCGAGGCGGACGACGGCTGGCGCGGTGAGATCCGCGACGGCGAGGTCGTCACGAGCCACGAGGACGCGGTCGCGGAGGAGGAGGAAGCCGAGCAGACCTCCGAGGACGGCACCGAGGACGGCTCCGAGGACGCGGAAGGCTCGGCCGAGGAGGAGGCTCCGGAGAACGAGGAGTCCGCCGAGGACGAGCTGCCCGAGGACGAGGAGGCGTACGAGGACGAGGACGCCCCCGAGGCCGAGTATGAGGACGAGGAGGCCCCGGAGGGCGAGGAGGCCTACGAGGAGGACGCGCCCGAGGCCGAGTACGAGGACGAGGAAGTCCCGGAGGAAGAGGAGGCGGACGAGCGCGAGCGTGAGCCCGCCGGTGGCCGGAGCCGTCGATGACCACGGCTCAGCGCCTGCCCGACCCCTACGGGAGCGGCGGTGGCGCCAACCTCGCGGACATCCTCGAACGGGTCCTGGACAAGGGCATCGTGATCGCGGGTGACATCCGTATCAACCTGCTCGACATCGAACTCCTCACCATCAAGCTGCGGCTCATCGTCGCCTCCGTCGACAAGGCGAAGGAGATGGGCATCGACTGGTGGGAGACCGATCCGCAACTGTCCTCCCGTGCCGGGCGCGACGAACTCGCCCGGGAGAACGCGGAGTTGCGCGCACATGTGGCCGAACTGGAGGGCGCGCGCGGCGAAGTGACCGCAGGCGCGCGTGAACCCTCCCAGAAGTCACAGAAGTCGGAGAAGGAAGCACAAGGATGAGTGGTCTGCGTTATGTGTACGCCGTCTGCCGCCCCTTCGGTACGCCCCTGCCGGCGCAGCTGACAGGGGTGGCCGGCGTGCCGCCCAAGCAGCTGGTCCACGGCGACCTGGTCGCCGTCGTCGGCCAGGTGCCCGAGGAGGACTTCGCGGAGAGGCCGCTGCGGGCCCATCTGGAGGACCTGGACTGGCTCGGCGCGACCGCGCGGGCCCACCAGAACGTGATCGACGCGCTCACCGTCGTCACCTCGCCGCTGCCGCTCCGGCTCGCCACGGTGTTCCGGGACGACAGCGGCGTCCGGTCGATGATGGAGGAGCGGGAGGAGACCTTCCTGCGGACCCTCGACCGGCTCGACGGGCGGGTCGAGTGGGGGGTGAAGGTGTACTCGGAGCCCACGGAGGCGTCCGAGGAGCCCGACCTCTCCGGCGGTACGGGTGCCCGGCCGGCCTCCTCTCCCGGCCGGGCCGGGTCGGGGCGCGACTATCTGCGGCAGCGGCGCAACCAGCGCAAGGAGAGCGAGGAGAAGTGGGAGCGGGCCGAGGAGTTCTCGCGCCGGCTCCACGAGTCCCTTTCCGGGTACGCGGAGGACACCCGGATCCACGCCCCGCAGAACTCGGCGCTCTCCCGTGCGCCCGGCCGGAACATCCTGAACGCCGCCTATCTGGTGCCGCGGACGGAATCCGAGGCGTTCGTGGAACTGGTGGACCGCACGAAGGACGACGCGCCGGGACTGCGTGTCGAACTGACCGGTCCGTGGGCGGCCTACTCGTTCAGCGGGGAGGACGCGTGACCGTCGTGGAACGCCGGGAGGTCGCCCTGGTCGACCTTCTCGACCGGCTGCTCGCGGGCGGGGTCGTCATCACCGGCGACCTCACCCTGCGGATCGCGGACGTCGATCTCGTACGGATCGATCTGAACGCGCTCATCAGCTCGGTGAACGAGAACGTTCCCGCGCCTTGGGAGGAGATGCTGTGAGCGGCGGAGAGGCACTCCAGAGGGTCGTCGACGACGCGGTCCTGGGAACGGGCGCCCCTACCGGGGCCGGGGTCGGGGCCGGTGCCGGGACCGGGAAGAAGGCCGGGCGGAGCCGTCTCGACCTCGAACCGGACACGGTGGAGCGGGACCTGATCAAGCTTGTGCTGACCGTGGTCGAGTTGCTGCGGCAGCTGATGGAACGGCAGGCCGTCCGGCGGTTCGACACGGGGGATCTGTCGGAGGACCAGGAGGAGCGGATCGGGTTGACGCTGATGCTCCTGGACGACCGGATGGCGGAACTGCGTGACCGCTACGGCCTCCGCCCCGAGGACCTGAACCTCGACCTCGGCCCCCTGGGCCCCCTGCTCCCCAGGGAGTAGCCCCGGCCGCGCCCCGGCGGGGGTTGCTCGCGCGGTTCCCCGCGCCCCTGATTCTGCGGGCCGGTGGGGGTTGCTCGCGCAGTTCCCCGCGCCCCTGAAAAGCGGGGCTGCGCCCCGGCTTTTCGCCCTTAAGGGGCGCGGGGAACTGCGCGGCCAGCCCCCACCGGCCCGCAGGTGAAACTCAAGGCATCAAGCCGCCGGCTTGCGGCACAGGAGTTCGCCGTGGAGGACCGCGAACCAGCCGTCCTCCTCCAACCCCCACGCCCGCCATGCGGAGGCAATCCCCTGCAACCGGCCCACCTCGGCGTGACCCCCCTCCACGGCGAGCGCCGCGTACGCGGACGCCACCGTACGGTCCGCCCACAGCCCGCTCCACCAGGCCCGCTCCTCCGCCGTCGAGTAGCACCAGGTACCGGCCGAGGCGGTGAGGTCATCGGCGCGGAAGCCGGCCGCCAGCGCCCACGACTTCAGGCGCCGCCCGGCATCCGGCTCACCCCCGTTCGCGCGCGCCACCCGCTGGTACAGGTCGAGCCAGTCGTCCAGGCCGGGGGACCGCGGATACCAGGTCATCGCCGCGTAGTCCGAGTCCCGGACGGCGACGAGACCGCCCGGCTTCGTGACCCGGTACATCTCCCGCAGCGCCTGCACGGGATCACCCACGTGCTGCAGCACCTGGTGGGCGTGGACGACGCAGAAGCTGTCGTCCGGATACTCCAGCGCGTGCACGTCCGCGACGGCGAAGTCGACGTTCCGCAGGCCCCGTTCGGCCGCCGTGGCGCGCGCCTGGTCCAGGATGCCCGGCGCGTGGTCGACGCCGGTGACCTGGCCGTCCGGGACCAGCCCTGCCAGGTCCGCGGTGATGGTGCCGGGCCCGCAGCCGATGTCCAGGATCCGCATATGGGGCTTGAGCGAGCCGAGGAGGTAGGCCGCCGAGTTGGCGGCCGTGCGCCAGGTGTGCGAGCGCAGCACGGACTCGTGGTGGCCGTGCGTGTACACGGCGGTCTCTTTCGGCACCTTCGACATGGCGGCATCCGTTCACTCGGTACGGGAGTGCCTTCACGCTACGCCGCCATGTCGAAGTATGAGATACGCGTCTTGCGATACGGACTGACGGCTGGTCAGCGCAGGCCGCTCGGGCGGTAGACCGTCAGTGCCTCCGGGAGCTTCTGGATCGTCACATCGCCTTCCACCGGCCTGACTTCGCCGTCGAAGGCCAGCAGCGTGCCCGATTCGACACCCTGCACACGGAGGCCGCCGACGCGAAGGGCCGCGTGCACGGGGGACCGGGTCAGCGGTCCGGCCACGGCCGCGGCCAGCAGGCGTACGGCCGGAAAACGGCCGCCGTGCACGACCCGCACATCGAGGAGACCGTCCGCGAGGTCGTAACGCCGGGCCGGGATCGGCCCCATCCGGTGGTAGGTGCCGTTCCCGGCGAACAGTAGCCACAACGGCCGCTCCCTGCCGTCGAACTCGGCCCGCAACGGGTGCCGGCCTGCGCGCACGACCCGCAAAGTCGCCACCACCCCGGCCGGCCAGCCGCCGATCCGCTTCGACCAGTGGTCCCGCTCGCGCACCAGCTCCGGATAGACGCCCAGGCTGCAGTTGTTGAGGAAGTAGCCCTCCTGGTCACCGGCGGAGTACCGGCCGACGTCCACCCGTACGGCGTCGCCCTCCGTCAGGGCGCGGCTCAGGCCGCGTACGTCCTCCACGCCCAGGTCCTTCGAGAAGTGGTTGAGCGTGCCGCCCGGCAGCACGGCGAGCGGCAGGCCGTGGCGCAGGGCGACCGTGGCGGCCGCGTTGATCGAGCCGTCGCCGCCGCAGACCCCCAGCACCTCGGCGCGGGCCGCGGCCTTCTCCAACTCGGCCCGCAAATACTCCGGTGCGCACTCCACGACCTCGGCGAGCGGCAGGGCGTCCCCGATGGCGCGCATCCGGTCCGCGGTGCCCGCGGAGGTGTTGACCACGAGCACCAGACCCTCCCCGTCCCGCAGCGCGGGCACGTCGGCGCGTGGCCGCCCCGGGGGCGGCAACTGGTCACGCGTCGGCACGAGGCCCCGTACGGCGAAGGCGGCACCCGCGCCGAACGCCGCCCCGGCGAGCACGTCGCTCGGGAAGTGCGCACCCGTGT
This sequence comes from Streptomyces sp. NPDC017991, assembly GCF_044328075.1. Classification (NCBI taxonomy): domain Bacteria; kingdom Bacillati; phylum Actinomycetota; class Actinomycetes; order Kitasatosporales; family Streptomycetaceae; genus Streptomyces; species Streptomyces sp. NPDC017991. The sequence goes on from NZ_JBIRGP010000006.1 coordinate 383,748, forward strand.
AGATACGGGACAGGGCCACCGCGGCGGCCACCGGGGCCACCACCGCGCCGAGCGTCCGGGACTCCAGGGCGACGCCCGTCGCGAAGGCCGCCGCCGACGCCGAGTGCCCCGAGGGGAAGGACGTGGTGATCGGCTGCCGCTTCAGCTGCCGCATCACCGGCACGGCGTCGAGCCGTGGGCGCGGGCGGCGCACCGAGCGCTTGCCCACCGTGTTGATCGTGGCCGAGGCCAGGGCCAGCGAGGCGATCCCGCGCACGGCCGCACGGCGCGCCCGTGGCGAGCGGGTCGCCGCGAGGGCCGCAGCCGCGCCGAACCACAGCACCCCGTGGTTCGCGCTGCGGCTCAGCTTCGGCAGTAGCGGGTCGGCGCCCGGCCAGTGGCGGGTCGCGACCGCCTCGAACAGGCGGTGGTCAAGGGCCATCAGCCGGTTCAGCAGGGCATGGCCGGCCCTGGTGGCGGTGAGGTCTACTTCTGCGGTCATGCTCCATCGTCTACCCCACCGGGCCGCCGGCGCGCATATCGGTTTGCCCCGGCGCCCGTCCGCCCCGGACAATGCGCGACCATGGGACATCTCGAAGCCGCGCACCTGGAGTACTACCTCCCCGACGGGAGGGCGCTGCTCGGCGACGTCTCCTTCCGGGTGGGCGAAGGGGCCGTGGTGGCGCTCGTGGGACCCAACGGCGCCGGAAAAACGACACTGCTGCGGCTGATCTCGGGCGAGCTGAAACCGCACGGCGGCACGGTCACGGTGAGCGGCGGACTCGGGGTGATGCGCCAGTTCGTGGGATCCGTACGGGACGAGACGACCGTGCGCGACCTGCTCGTGTCGGTGGCCCAGCCCAGGATCCGCGAGGCCGCCCAGGCCGTGGACCGCGCCGAGCACGGCATCATGACGGTCGACGACGAGGCCGCCCAGCTCCAGTACGCGCAGGCGCTCTCCGACTGGGCCGAGGTCCAGGGGTACGAGGCCGAGACGCTCTGGGACATCTGCACCACGGCCGCGCTCGGCGTCCCGTACGACAAGGCGCAGTTCCGCGAGGTACGGACCCTGTCGGGCGGTGAGCAGAAGCGGCTCGTCCTTGAGGCGCTGCTGCGCGGCTCCGACGAGGTGCTGCTCCTCGACGAGCCGGACAACTACCTCGACGTCCCCGGCAAGCGCTGGCTGGAGGAGAAGCTGCGGGAGACCCGTAAGACGGTCCTGTTCGTCTCCCACGACCGGGAACTGCTCGCCCGTTCCGCCCAGAAGATCGTCAGCGTGGAGCCGGGACCGGCCGGCGCCGACGCCTGGGTGCACGGCGGCGGCTTCGCCACGTACCACGAGGCCCGCCGTGAGCGCTTCGCGCGCTTCGAGGAGCTGCGGCGGCGCTGGGACGAGAAGCACGCCCAGCTGAAGAAGCTCGTACTGAACCTGCGCCAGGCCGCCTCGATCAGCCATGAGCTGGCCTCGCGCTACCAGGCCGCGCAGACCAGACTGCGCAAGTTCGAGGAGGCCGGGCCGCCGCCGGAGCCGCCGCGCGAGCAGGACATCACGATGCGCCTGCACGGCGGACGCACCGGCATACGGGCCGTGACCTGCAAGGGGCTCGAACTGACCGGGCTGATGAAACCCTTCGACCTGGAGGTCTTCTACGGCGAACGGGTCGCCGTCCTCGGCTCGAACGGCTCGGGCAAGTCGCACTTCCTGCGGCTGCTGGCGGGCGGCGACGTGGCGCACACGGGGGAGTGGAAGCTCGGCGCGCGGGTCGTGGCCGGTCACTTCGCCCAGACCCACGCGCATCCCGAGCTGCAGGGACGCGCGCTGCTCGACATCCTGTGGAGCGAGCACTCCCAGGACAGGGGCGCGGCGATGTCCCGGCTGCGGCGGTACGAGCTGACGGCCCAGGCGGAGCAGCGGTTCGACCGGCTGTCCGGTGGCCAGCAGGCCCGCTTCCAGATCCTCCTGCTCGAACTGGAGGGGTCCACGGCCCTGCTCCTCGACGAGCCGACGGACAACCTCGACCTGGAGTCGGCGGAGGCCCTTCAGGAAGGGCTTGAGGCGTATCAGGGCACGGTGCTGGCCGTCACCCACGACCGGTGGTTCGCCCGCGAGTTCGACCGGTATCTGGTGTTCGGGAGCGACGGGCGGGTGCGGGAGACGGCGGAGCCGGTGTGGGACGAACGCCGGGTCGAGCGTTCGCGCTAGCGCTTGCGCTTGCGCTTCGCTGGATGGGGCGGGGTCGACCGGTTGTGTTGCGGGTGCGGGGCGGTGGGGGCTTGTCGCGCAGTTCCCCGCGCCCCTAAAGATGCGCCGTTCCCCGCGCCCCTGGACAGGGGCGCGGGGAACGGCGCATCTCTGGCGGTCAGGTCTCCGGCGTGGCGGAACGCACGAGGGCCTCGGCCAGTTCCTGGGCGTTGGCGTAACGCGCGTCCTCCGGCAGCCGTTCCAGCGGCTCGACCAGCGTGTCCGGCGCGTACTGGTCGCGCAGGACACCGATCAGCTCCCGCGGCCCCGCGGGGAACGACGTACGGCCCAGACTCCGCGCCAGTTCGAGGCGCACGGCCGCCACGGTCGTGCTGCCCGCGCCCGGCCGTACCGGGCCGCCGGCAACCGGCGGATCGTCGTCGGCGACCGGTTCCGGGTCGTGCCACTCCTCCGCCCGGGTCGGATGGCCCGACCTCAGCAGGCCCTGCAGTTCGTGCTTCATCTCCTCGTCCCGGTGGGCGCTGAGGCGGTTGCTGCCTCGCTCCATGTGTCCCTCCAGATGTTCGGGGTGACCCTCGCGTACCCGAGCCCCGAACATCGACACGAGGTCTTCGGGTCATGGTGCGACCCGGCCCGACCGGTCCCGGCACCCGCGTGTTTGCCCCGTGGAACCCGGGGCAGGCGAACACCCAGTGCTTCGGACAGGAGGCACGTCCGTGAGAGTGGTGTGTTCCCCGCCCACGGGTGTGCCCGTCCGGCTCAGGGTGCGCTCCCACGGTTGCCCGCCCGATCAGAGCACCCCTCAAGGGAGTTGCAGTCATCATGCGAACTCACGCGAGCGCCAGGCACCATCCGCACGACGACGCCCCCGACACCGCGGAGGACTTCCGCACACTCGCCTCGCTGCCTCCGGGCCATCTGCGCGACACCCTCCGCGACCGGATCATCGAAGCCTGGCTGCCCATGGCGGAGCGGCTGGCCGGCCGGTTCCGCAGCCGCGGTGAGAACTTCGAGGACCTGCGGCAGGTCGCGGCGCTCGGTCTGGTCAAGGCCGTCGACCGGTACGACCCCGAGCGCGGCAACGCCTTCGAGAGCTACGCCGTGCCGACCGTCACCGGTGAGATCAAGCGTCACTTCCGTGATCACATGTGGACCCTGCATGTGCCGCGCCGGGTCCAGGACCTGCGTAACCGCGTCCGCTTCGCGCGTCAGGAGCTGTCCCAGACCATCTCCGGCCGGCAGCCCACGGTCGAGGAGATCGCCGAGCACGCGCAGATGAGCGAGGACGACGTACGCACCGGTCTGGAGGCGCTGGAGAGCTTCACGGCCCTCTCGCTGGACGCCGAACTGCCGGGCAGCGAGGACGGCTACTCCCTGAGCGATGCGCTCGGCTCCGCCGACCCGGCCCTCGACATAGTGATCGACCGCGAGTCGGTCAAGCCGCGTTTGGAGGCCCTGTCCGAACGCGAACGGGCCATCCTCTACATGCGCTTCTTCAGCGACATGACCCAGAGCCGTATCGCCGAACAGCTCGGCATCTCCCAGATGCATGTCTCCCGGCTGATCAGCCGCTGCTGCGACCGGCTGCGGGACCAGGTCATGCAGGACGTCGCGTGACCGTCGTGTGGCATCTCTGACAGGTGTGTGGCATCTCGTGCGCCAGGACGTCTGACGTCTTAGGCGCTCTTCCGACGCCTTCGGCACAGGTACGTGCCGTTTCACCCGCTCGGGCGTCCGCGTGGCACGAATGGTGTCCGGCCGCGCGCGCCCCGGGCGGGGCCGGGCTCTGATGGGCTGCGGGGCATGCCGGTCGTGCCCCGCCTCCGCCGCCGTACCCGGGCGTGGGGGTCCCCAGCCGACGGCCGAAGGAGACCGAGCCCCATGCCGCTGAGCCGTACCGCTCGCGCACTGTCCGCCACCGCCTTCACCACCCTCGTACTCGGCACCGCCGCGACGGCCGCGTCCGCGAACCCGGGGGCCGAGGTCAGCCCGCGCACGGTGGCCCCCGGCGGCAGCGTCACCGTCTCCGTCACCTGCGAAGCGGTGGGCGGACACCCGCCCGGGACCGTCGACGCCACCTCCGAGGCCTTCGAGCACGACACCGTGCAACTGCACAGGACCGGGCACTCCGGACACTCCGGACGCAAGGACGACCCCGCCGGAACGGACGACCCCGACGGCATGGACGACCTCACCGGGATGGACGACCCGGCGGGCGTCGAGGATCCGGCCGGCATGGGTGACGAGGACCCGGTGGGCCCGGACGACGTGGGCCCGCCGGCCGTCCCCGAGGAGCCCGCGGGCGCCGGCGAGCCGGGAGGCCGGGACGACCCCGCGGGCAAGGAGGAGGCGCGGGGCGGCCTCACCTACAGCGGCACCGCCCGTATCGCGCCGGCCGCGGACTTCGAGGCGGGCGGCGGCCCGGGCGGCAACGGCAGGACCTCCGAGTGGCGGGCCGAGGGCGTCTGCCCCGCGGCGCCCGGCGGCCGGGGCAAGGAGTGGAGCGCGCCCTTCACGGTGTCCCTCGGCGCGTCCCACGACAGCTCGCACGGCACGCGGGTCCCGCACGGCGTGCACGCGGGAGAGGGCGGCACCTTCAACGATTCCCCGGCCGCCCTCGTGTCCGGCGGTGTCCTCATCGCGGGCGCGCTCGGCGCCGCCGTCCACAAACTGCGCCACCGGGAGTCGTCGCCGAACGGCTGAGTTGCGAAGCGGATCACCGGGTACGGGGAGCCCAGAAGCACGGACCCCGCCGAAGCACGGACCCCGCCGAAGCACAGACCTCGACGGGCCCCAGGAGCACGACGGCACCGTGGGAATCCGGACCGGCGGGTCCAGGGAGCACTGCGCGGAGGTACACAGATGCGGCGGACCGAGCCGGAAGGGCACGGACCTGTCCGTTACGGCCCACCCCTCCCGGGCCACGGCCTGCCGCCACCACCCGGACTCGTCGCCGCGGCGAACGGCACGCACACCGAACCGACCGGCGGGAGCGCCGCCCTCCTGGACGCGGCCCGCGGCTACTGGACCCGGCGCGGACTGCCCGCCGACCGCGACCGGACCGTCGCGGCGCCCGGCGCCCCCGCCCTGCTCCTCGCGCTGACCGCGGCACTCGGCGGTGACGTGCTGGTGCCGCGCCCCTGCGCGGCCTGGTGGACGCCGCAGGCCCGTCTGCTGGGCGCGTCCGTCTTCCCGGTGGGCACGCCCGCCGAGTGCGGCGGCGTCCCGGACCCGTACGCCCTCCTGGAGACCGTGCGCCGGGTGCGTGCCGAGGGCGGCGATCCGCGGCTGCTCGTCCTGTCCGTGGCCGACGATCCCGCCGCGACCGTCGCGCCGCCCGAGCTGGTCCACGAGACCGTCGAGGCCGCCGCGGGCGAGGGTCTGCACGTGGTCAGCGACGAGACCTGGCGCGACACGCTGCACGAGCCGCAGGACACCGTGCTGATCGGCCCCGCCGAGATGCTGCCGGACCGGGTCACGGTCCTGACCGACCTCTGCGGCCCGTTCCTCCCGGCCGGCTGGCCCGCCGCGATCGCCCGCTTCCCCGGCAACGACACCGGCACGCTGCTGCGCGACCGCGTCCTCGACGTCCTCACCGCCCTCGACGCCCGGATCGCCGCGCCGGTCGCCTCGGCCGCCGCGTACGCGCTCGGCGAACCCGACGAGATCACGCACCGCCTCGCCGCGTCCGTAACGCTGCACGCGCGCGTGGCCGCCGCCGCGCACCGGGCGCTCACCGCGGCGGGTGCCCTCGTCCGGCCCCCTCGGGCGGGGCGCCACCTGTACGCCGACCTCGGTCCGCTGCGGTCCGCGCTCGGCGCGCTCGGGGTCGGTGACGCGCAGGAACTGGAGGACTTCCTCAGCGTCCGCCTGGGCATGCCGACGCCCGGCGGACACCGCTTCGGGGACGACCTCGGCGCCCTGCGCGTACGGCTGTGCACCGGACCGTTCCTCGGCACAACCGACGACGAGCGCATGGCGTCTCTTCTGTCACCGGAACCCCTGGAACTGCCCCATGTGAGAAGCAAGTTGAGTCTGCTGGGATCGACCTTCGACGATCTCCGCGACGACGATGACGCTCGGCGACGGGAGTCCCCTCGATGACGCAGCAGCCCGAGTCGGCCACGACCACCACGACGACCACGACCTCCGCCCCACCTGATGCCGGAGGGCCGCTCGCCGAGCCGAGGCCGCTCGGTGAACGGCGGGTCTGGCCCCGCTCCTTCGCCGGGCGGCTCACCGCACCGCTGCCCGGCCTCAGCGGCTTCGCGCGGTTCGCCCGCGAGGGGGCGCTGCGACCGGGTCCCGAAGGGCTCACCGACATTCCCCGACTTCCTTACGAGCCGGGCCCGTTGCCGCGGGTCGACTCCGACACGGTCGCCGTCTCCTGGGCGGGGCACGCCAGTTGGGTGGTCCGGATCGGTGGCCTCACGGTGCTCACCGACCCGGTCTGGTCCCGCAGGATCCTCGGAACGCCCGCCCGGATCACCCCGGTCGGGGTGCCCTGGAGCGCGCTGCCGCGTATCGACGCGGTCGTCATCTCCCACAACCACTACGACCATCTGGACGCGCCGACCCTGCGCCGGCTTCCGCGTGACACACCGGTGTTCGTCCCGGCGGGCCTCGGCCGGTGGTTCCGGCGCCGCCGCTTCACGCGGGTGACCGAGCTGGACTGGTGGGAGGCGGCCGAACTCCGCGGTGTCCGCCTGGACTTCGTGCCGGCCCACCACTGGTCCAAGCGCGGCCTCCACGACACGTGCCGCACGTTGTGGGGCGGTTGGGTGCTGACCGCGTCCGACGGCAGACGGGTGTACTTCGCGGGGGACACGGGGTACGGGCACTGGTTCGCCCGGATCGGCGCGCGCTATCCCGGCATCGATCTGGCGCTGCTGCCGATCGGCGCGTACGACCCGCGGTGGTGGCTGAGCGATGTGCACTGCGATCCGGAGGACGCGGTACGGGCGGCTCAGGACCTCGGTGCCCGTCGGATGGCTCCCATGCACTGGGCCACCTTCGTCCTGTCGGCCGAGCCCGTGATGGAACCGCTCACGCGCGTCCGTACGGCCTGGGAGGGGGCGGGCCTGCCCCGGGACAACCTGTGGGACCTCCCGGTGGGCGCCTCCCGAATCCTGCCGTGACCGTCCCTTCGGGGCCCCGCAAGGGGCGCGGGGAACTGCGCGGCCAGCCACGACGTGCCCGCGGCTGCATGACGGCGTCGCAGGGTGGCTTGCTGCTGTCGGCGCGCTGCGGGCCGGTGGGGGCGGGCCGCGCAGTTCTCCGCGCCCTTGAAGGGCGCGCGGCCCCTGTCGGCGGGGGCCACACGCGCCTGCCGTGACCGTCCAGCCGGGCCCTGTCAGGGGCGCGGGGAACTGCGCGGCCGGCCACGACGGACCCGCAGGTTCAGGACGGTCCTGTGCAGGGTGGTTTGTGCGCTGCGGGCCGGTGGGGGCTGGTCGCGCCGTTCCCCGCGCCCCTGGCGGGGCGCCCTAGCGGGCGGCCGCGCTGCGGACGCGGCGCCACAGCGTCGGGGCCAGGCTGAGGAGCACGGTCAGGAGGACCGCCGCGAGCACGCCCTCCCACGGTTCCTTGAACAGGGAACCGCCCAGCACCCCGATGAGCTGGTACGTCGCGGCCCACGCGAGGCAGGCCGGCGCGTTGCCGTGGGCGAACCGGCGCATCGGCCACTTCGCCATCAGACAGGCGAGCATCACCGGGATGCGCCCCGCGGGGACCAGCCGGGACAGCACCAGCACCGCGACCCCGTGGTCGGCGAGCTTCCCCTGCGCCTGGGCGAGCCGGTCCTCGGGCGCGCGGTCGCGGATCGCCGCGAGCCAGCGTGAGCCGTTCTTCGACTTCATGCCGCGTCGCCCGAGCCAGTACAGCGCCATGTCCCCGAGGAACGCGGCCAGCGCCGACACCACGAAGACCATCAGCATCGAGAAGGGCGCCGCCTGGTGGACGGCCACCACGGCCGCCGAACTCACCAGCGCACCCGTGGGAATGACCGGTACCAGCGCGCCGATCAGCACCAGCAAAAACAGCGACGGATAACCGAGCGCCTGCTGAGTGGCCACAGTCGGCACGGTCGTGACCGCGACGGCGAGCACAGGTCTCACCGGGTCCCGCCCTCCCGCTCGTCGTCGCCCCGACCAGCCGGTGCGTCCCCAGGGAAGGACCGGTACCCAACGATCCCGGGTCGCACACTTTCGCCCTGGTCGAGCTGGTGCACGGTCACGCCGGGCGCGCGCTCGGCGGCCAGGCGCACGAACTCGGCGCCCGGTGCGTGGAATTCATGGGGGCGCACGGAATCCATCCCGATGGGCCAGAACGTGCCGTAGTGCACCGGCACCGCGCTGCCGGGGCGCAGCAGGGCCAGCGCGTCGGCCGCCCGGCCCGCGTCCAGGTGCCCCTCGCCCAGGTGCGGCCCCCAGCCGCCGACCGGCAGCAGCGCCACGTCGACCGGTCCGACCTCCTCGGCCATCGACTCGAACAGCCCGGTGTCCCCGGCGAAGTATGTCCGGGACTCACCCTCGATCACATAGCCGAGGGCGGGCGCGCGATGCGGCCCGACCGGCAGCCGCCGCCCGTCGTGCCGAGCGGAGACGACCCGTACGACCAGGTCACCGATCCGGACCCGGTCGCCCGGCGCCACTTCGGTGAGCTCCAGTCCGTCGAGCCTGCGCAGTCCTGGGACCGCCCGCCGGGCACCGCGCGGCACCAGCAACCGGGTGCCCGGGGCGAGCCGGGACAGCGACGGGATGTGCAGATGGTCGGCGTGCAGATGCGAGACGAGCGTCACATCGGCCACCCCCGCCACGGCCGACGGGGGCGCGCCCCGGCGCCTGCGCAGATGCGCGAGCCGGCGTGCGAAGAGCGGGTCCGTGAGCACGCGCACTCCCGAGTCCTCGACCGTGCAGGTGGCGTGACCCCACCAAGTGATCTCCACCGGCACTCCTTTGCCTCCTTCGCGCGACTCCCCCCGAGCGTACGGGCAGGAGTAGGGTCGGCGACGAAACCCGGAGGTGAGGGGGACACCATGGGAGACACACGCCGTACCTCCGGCATGCTTCGCGTGACGACGATCGCCAGCCTGACGCCGTTGGAGGAGCTGGACGCGGACCCCTTCCTGGTGGACTCGCGCAGCCAGCACGCCATGTGCGCGCACTGGGCGGCCGAGCGCGGCTACGTGGTCACGAGGGAGCTGCTCCTGCGGGGGCTGCGCCCCGACCACTGCGCGCTCTGGGAGGACGCCGAGGCCGGCCTCGTGGACCTGTTCGTCGCGCCCAGCCGCCGCGTTCTGGAGCGGGCGCTCGCCTCCGTCGACGCGTTCACCGCCGAGTGCGCGAGGCGTGGCGTGCGCGTCGAGACGGTCGGGCACGCGGAGCCCGCCTACGACGCGCAGATGAAGGCGCGGGTGCATCGTCGGCTGTCCATGCCGACGGCCGGGTACGACGGCCGCTGAGCGCTCCGCGTGATGGCCGGACCCGCGGTGGGCGCGGGGGGCCTGCCGTTCGTGGGTGGGTGCCGGTCCGGTGGGGGCTTGTCGCGCAGTTCCCCGCGCCCCCGGGCGACGCCGAAGGGGCCCGCCGACAGGTGTGGCAAGGTGGGCCCGAGTCTGTCGGCAAAGGGGGCGGGCGCGGATGTGAGGCGGGCGTGACGTGGGGAAAGAACGATGGCGGAGGGTCGGCAGCGCGGTCTGGCGGAGTGTCGCGGTGTGGGCGGTCTCCACACTCACCATGCTCGTGCTCGCCGGGATCCTGCCGGACTTCAGGCTCCAGTCGACCGACGGTGACAGCGCCACCAGCATCGCCGTCACCGCCGCACTGGGCGCCGGAGCCTTCGGTGTGCTCTCCTCCGTCGTGTGGCCCCTCCTCGTGCGGGCCCTGCTCCTCGTCCCCGCCCTCGTCCTCGGCGTACTCGTCTTCTTCCTGAACGGCTCGCTCCTGATCCTGGCCCTGCGCCTGGACCCCTCGGGGCAGAGCGAGGCCGCCCCGGAGACCGCCGTGGTGGTCGCCGCGGTGATGTCCGCGGTCGCCTCGGCCACCGGTGGCGCGCTGGCCGTGCGGGACGACGACGCGTACCGGCGCAGGCTGTACCGGCTGTCCGACCGCCGCCGCAGACAGGCGCCGCCGCCCGGCGCCCTGTCGGCTCCCGGCACGGTCTTCCTCCAGCTCGACGGAGTCGGCCACGACGTGCTGGTGGACGCGATCGGACGCGGTCTCATGCCCACCGTGGCCGCCTGGCTGGGCGAGGGCCCGGGAGCCCGCACCACCCACCGGCTCGCACCGTGGCGCACCGACTGGTCCAGCCAGACCGGCGCCAGCCAGCTCGGCATCCTGCACGGCTCCAACCACGACGTCCCCGCCTTCCGCTGGTACGAGAAGGACACCCGGGAGATCGTGGTCTGCAACCGGCCCACCAGCGCCGCGGAACTGCAGCGCCGGGCCATAGAGCGCACCGGCGACGGCGGCCTGCTCACCGTGGACGGCGCGAGCCGCGGCAACCTCTTCAGCGGGGGCGCCGAGCAACTGGCCCTGGTGCTCTCCGTGGCCGCCAGGCGAGGCAGGGAGAACCGCTCGCGGGCGGGCTACTTCGCGTACTTCTCCGACCCCGCCAACGCGGTCCGTACCGCGCTGTCCTTCGTCGCCGACGTCGGCCGCGAGATCGGTGAGTCCACCCGGGCCCGGCTGCGGAAGCAGCGGCCCCGCGTCGGCCGCGGCGGGCTCTACCCGTTCATCCGGGCCTTCGCGACCGTCATCGAGAGGGACGTCGTCGTCGCGGCGGTGATCGGGGACATGTTCGCCGGACGCGCCTCGGTCTACGCGGACCTGGTCGCGTACGACGAGGTCGCGCACCACTCCGGGCCGCGCAGCCGGGACGCGGAGAAGGTCCTGCAGCGCCTGGACCGCTCGCTGGCCCTGATCGAGCAGGTCGCCGAGCACGCGCCGCGCGCGTACCGCGTGGTCCTGCTCTCCGACCACGGCCAGAGCCCGGGGGAGACCTTCCACGCCCGTTACGGCCTCGGGCTCGGCGAACTGGTCCGGGCGGGCTGCGGGCTGCCCGTGCCGCGCAAGGTCCGGCGTACGCACAGCGGTGCCGAGGCCAGGGCGGCGGTGCGGGCCGCGCTGCGCAGGCCCGTGGAGGAGGGCGGCGAGCAGTTCCTGCCGGCCCGGCCCCCGTCGGAGCCCATCGTGCTGGCCTCCGGGAACCTGGGCCTGGTGTCCTTCCCGGACGTGCCGCACCGGATGAGCCGCGAGGAGATCGACGCGCGGCATCCCGCTCTGCTGACCACGCTCGCGAACCATCCCGGGGTCGGGTTCGTGCTCGTGCGCAGTGAGGAGCACGGCGGGCTCGTGCTCGGCGCGCACGGCGCGGAGATCCCGCTGGACGAGCTGGACGACGACCCGGGCCCGCTCGCGGACTTCGGGCCGGGCGCCGCCGACGCGGTACGCCGCACGCACTCGTTCCCGCACGTCGCGGACATTATGGTGAACTCCTGGTACGACCCCGAGGACGGCGAGGTCCTCGCGTTCGAGGAGCAGATCGGGTCGCACGGGGGGCTGGGCGGGGCGCAGGGGCGGCCCTTCCTGATGTCGCCGCTCACGCTCTCGCCGCCGGTGGGGGCGGGGGAGGAGCTGGTCGGCGCCGAGCAGGTGCACCGGGTACTGCGCCGGTGGCTGCGGGAGGACGACGGTCCGCAGGTGCCGGTCGGCGACGGCGCCGCACTCGACGACCGACGCCCGGCGTAACCGCCCGCCTCGGCTGCCGGCCGGTGGGGGTCGCTCGCGCAGTTCCCCGCGCCCCTTGCGGGGCCCGGGGGCCCTTGGGGGAAAGACTGGGGCGCAGCCCCGTCTTTCCAGGGGCGCGGGGAACTGCGCGGCCGGCCACGATGCGCCCGCAGACAGACAACCGGCCGCGGCGGAAAATGGGCTGCGGGGGCGGCCCGGGTCCGCGCACACTGGGCGCGACCCACCCCCCCCAGCCCCCAGGAGCCCCTGCGTGCAGGCAGCCGTCACCGTCACTCCCGCCCGTGTACCGGAACTACTGCTCGGTCTCGCGACCGTGCGACCCGTGTTCCTCTGGGGCGCCCCGGGCATCGGAAAGTCCTCCCTGGTCAGGGAGTTCGCCGAGTCGCTCGGCCTGGAGTGCGTGAGCCTGCTGGGTACGCAGCTGGCACCGGAGGACCTGATCGGCGTACCGCAGATCAGGGACGGCCGCTCGGTCTTCTGCCCGCCGGAGGCGATCGCCCGCGACGAGCCGTACTGCCTCTTCCTGGACGAGCTGAACGCGGCGACCCCGGACGTCCAGAAGGCCTTCTACTCGCTGATCCTCGACCGCCGCATCGGCAACTACGAGCTGCCGGCGGGCTCGATCGTGATCGGCGCGGGCAACCGCTCGACGGACAACGCGCTCGCCCGCCCCATCGCGTCCGCGCTGGTCAACCGCCTCACGCACGTACATCTGGAGGTCTCGGCGAAGGACTGGCTGGTGTGGGCGGCGACCAACGACATCCACCCGTGGGTGCTCGACCACCTCACCGACCGCCCCGACCACCTGTGGTCCAAGCCGCCGAAGACCGAGGAGCCGTTCTCCACGCCCCGCTCCTGGCACATGCTCTCCGACGCCCTGCGCTCCTTCGGCCCGACGCTCGACGAACCGACGCTCAGGGTCATCGCGCACGGCACGCTGACGCCCACGCACGCGGTCGCCTTCTGCGGCTATGTGAAGATCGTCCGCAGCCGGTTCGGCATCGAGGCGATCCTCAAGGGCGAGGCCCGCTGGCCGAACCGCGTCGAGGACCGCGACCTGCTGTACTACCTCGCCGAGTCCTTCCGGGGCCGCCTCGTCAAGGAGCTGCCCACCAGCAAGGAGCACGCCTCGGCGAACGGCCGGCAGACCGCGTACCGCGCCAAGTCGCTGCTCGTGCAGCTCGCCGAGATCTCGGTGGAGGTCGCGCAGAGCGTCATCGCCTCGGACGAGGACGGCAACCCCGTGCTGCCCGCCTGGTTCCTGGTGGAGGCGGCCCGCGACATGCCCCGGCTGGTGGAGGCCCGCCGGTGACCCGTACGGGCAGGCAGGCGCAGCAGCAGCCCAAGAAGGATCCGGCCGCCGAGGCGTTCGCCGAGGGGATGCGGCTCGTGCGGAGCAACCGCGCCCTCGCAGCCATCGGCTTCAGCGTCTGCCGCAAGGAGGACTGTGAGGAGTCGCCCCGCGACGGGCTCGTCCGCGTCGACTCCGACGGTGTGCTGCACGTCCATCCCAAGCGCCGGGCCCAGCCCGCCGAATGGGCCTGGGCGGTCGCCCACGCCGCCCTCCACCTCGGCTTCGGGCACGTCCCGGCGCACAAGACCGTGCGGGAGCAGCCCGACCGCTTCGACCTCGCCGCCCGCTGCGTCGTCGTCAACCGCTTCCTGCTCGGCTTCCCCATCGGCCTGACCCCCGCGGACCTGCCGATGTCGTACCCCGACGGGGACGAGGAGCAGCTCGCCGCACGCTGGCGCCGCGACGGCGCCGGCATCCCCGCGCTGTACGAGCGCTGCGGTACGGCGGGTGGCGAGCCGGACCAGCTGCTGGTGCCGTGGGACACCTGGCGGGGAGGCTCCGCGCCGGACTGGCAGCTCGCCTTCGCCCACGCGCTGACCCGCACGGTGTCCGCCGCGATGGACATGGCGGGCGGCCGGCGCGACTCGATGCGCGGCGGCATCACCCCGCGCCGGCCGTGGGAGCGGGCACTGAGCTGGTTCGTGTCCTCGTACCCCCTGCTCGGCGGTATCGCGGCCGGCATCACGATCGTCGCGGACGCCGAACTCGCCCACGCGCACGGCATCTCCGTCGCCGCGGTCGACCCGGAGGCCGCCGAGATCTACATCAACCCGCTGCGGCAGTTCGACGACGAGGAGTGGCGGTTCGTCCTCGCCCACGAGATGCTGCACGCCGCGCTGCGCCACGGCGACCGCTGCGGCGTCCGCGACCCGTACCTCTTCAACGTCGCCTGCGACTACGTCATCAACTCCTGGCTCGTCGAGATGCAGGTCGGCCTGATGCCCGAAGGGCTGCTGTACGACCAGGAGTTGAGGGACCTGTCCGCCGAGGAGGTCTACGACCGGCTCGCCACCGACCTGCGCCGCCACCGACGCCTCGCCACCCTGCGCGGCAAAGGTGTGGGCGACATCCTCGGCGGCCCCCTCGGCTCGCCCCGTGACTACGTCGACCTCGACGAGTTCTACCGCCGCGGCCTCGCCCACGGTCTCGATCTGCACCAGCGGCAGGAGCGCGGGTACCTGCCCGGCGGACTCGTCGAGGACATCCGCGCGCTCAGCCATCCGCCACTGCCGTGGGACGCGCAACTGGCGCGCTGGTTCGACGAGTTCGTCCCGCGCCCCGAGCCGCTGCGCTCCTACGCCCGCCCGTCCCGTCGCCAGGCGGCCACTCCCGACATCCCGCGCGCCGGACGGTACTTCCCGCCCGAGGAGATCGCCCGCTGCACGTTCGGCGTGGTCCTCGACACCTCCGGCTCCATGGACCGCACCCTGCTCGGCAAGGCGCTGGGCGCGATCGCCTCGTACGCCGAGGCCAGGGACGTACCGGCGGCGCGGGTCGTCTTCTGCGACGCGGCACCGCACGACGCGGGCTTCGTCCCGATCACGGAGATCGCGGGCCGGGTACGCGTCCACGGCCGGGGCGGCACGGTCCTGCAGCCCGGCGTCGACGTCCTGCACCGGGCGAAGGACTTCCCGCCGGGCGCCCCGGTCCTGATCATCACGGACGGCTGGTGCGATGTGCTGCGGGTCCGCCGCGAGCACGCCTACCTGATTCCGCAGGGCGCGTCCCTGCCGTTCACCGCGCGGGGGCCGGTCTTTCGCGTGCGCTGAGCCCGACGGTGACCCGAGTGTGATCGGATGGGGCCACGGACCCGGAACCGGGACCTCGTCGAAAGGGAATCATCGTGGCAACAACGCGCTCCGCACACA
Organism: Streptomyces sp. NPDC017991; assembly: GCF_044328075.1. Taxonomy (NCBI): domain Bacteria; kingdom Bacillati; phylum Actinomycetota; class Actinomycetes; order Kitasatosporales; family Streptomycetaceae; genus Streptomyces; species Streptomyces sp. NPDC017991. Next base: position 398,901 of record NZ_JBIRGP010000006.1, read on the forward strand.
CCGTCTGGGAAGGCAACCTGCTTCAGGGCAACGGCGTCGTCACCTTCGACTCCTCCGGCATCGGCGAGCAGCCGGTGTCGTGGCCGTCGCGCTCCGAGCAGGCGAACGGCAAGACCAGCCCGGAGGAGCTGATCGCAGCCGCCCACTCCAGCTGCTTCTCCATGGCGCTCTCGCACGGCCTCGCCGGCGCCGGCACCCCGTCCACCAAGCTCACCACCTCCGCGGACGTCACGTTCCAGCCGGGTGAGGGCATCACGGGCATCCACCTCACGGTGGAGGGCACCGTGCCGGGCCTCGACGACGCCGCGTTCACCGCCGCCGCCGAGGACGCCAAGAAGAACTGCCCGGTCAGCCAGGCGCTGACGGGCACGACGATCACGCTGACGGCGAAGCTCGCCTGACGCGCCGTCGTTCCGGCACACCGCCCTTGAGGCAATGCCGCGCCCCCGGAAGAGGGCGCGGCATCGTCATGTCCGGGCAGGTCCGGGGTACTTGCCCCATTGACAGCATCGCACTCAAGTTTTCTGATGGAACGCGGTGATGGACCGTGGCGAGGGTGCGCGGTGACGGACCGTGGTGAGGGAACGCGGCAAGACCTGGGCGGAAGGGGACGGACATGGCACGTGCGGTCGGGATCGACCTCGGAACCACGAACTCGGTGGTCGCCGTACTGGAAGGGGGTGAGCCCACGGTCGTGGCCAACGCCGAGGGCGCGCGCACGACCCCCTCGGTGGTGGCCTTCGCCAAGAACGGGGAGGTGCTGGTCGGAGAGGTCGCCAAACGGCAGGCCGTGACGAACATCGAGCGCACCGCGCGCTCCGTCAAACGCCATATGGGAGAGCCGACTTGGCGCTTCCCCGGCAGTGACGGCGGCACGATCGACGGCACCCGCTACCGCGCGCAGGAACTCTCCGCGCGCGTGCTGCAGAAACTGAAGCGGGACGCAGAGGCGTATCTCGGTGAGGACGTCACGGAAGCCGTGATCACGGTGCCCGCCTACTTCGACGACACCCAGCGCCAGGCCACCAAGGAGGCCGGTGAGATCGCGGGCCTGAGCGTCCTGCGGATCATCAACGAACCGACGGCCGCGGCCCTCGCGTACGGACTCGACCGCGGTGAGGAGCAGACCGTCCTCGTCTTCGACCTGGGCGGCGGCACGTTCGACGTCTCCCTGCTTGAGATCGGCGACGGTGTCATCGAGGTCAAGGCCACCAACGGTGACACCCAACTGGGCGGCGACGACTGGGACCAGCGGGTCGTCGAGCACCTCGTCAAACGCTTCAAGGGTCAGTACGGCATCGACCTCGCCCAGGACAAGATGGCGCTCCAGCGGCTGCGGGAGGGCGCGGAGAAGGCCAAGATCGAGCTGTCCTCGTCCACCGAGACGACCATCAACCTGCCCTACATCACCGCGACCGGCGACGGCCCGCTGCACCTGGACGAGAAGCTGACGCGCGCCCAGTTCCAGGAGCTGACCGCCGACCTGCTCGAACGCTGCAAGGCCCCCTTCCACCAGGCGGTCAAGGACGCCGGGGTGAAACTCTCGGCGGTCGACCACGTCATCCTCGTCGGCGGCTCCACCCGGATGCCCGCGGTGACCGAGGTGGTCAAGGAACTCACCGGCAAGGACCCGCACAAGGGCGTCAACCCGGACGAGGTCGTGGCACTCGGCGCGGCGCTCCAGGCGGGTGTCATCCGCGGCGACGTGAAGGACGTCCTGCTCCTCGACGTCACCCCGCTGTCCCTGGGCATCGAGACCAAGGGCGGCATCATGACCAAGCTCATCGAACGCAACACGACCATTCCCACCCGGCGTTCGGAGATCTTCACCACCGCCACGGACAACCAGCCGTCCGTCGGCATCCAGGTCTTCCAGGGCGAACGCGACATCGCCGCCTACAACAAGAAACTGGGCGTCTTCGACCTCACCGGGCTGCCGCCCTCGCCGCGCGGGCTGCCGCAGATCGAGGTCGCCTTCGACATCGACGCCAACGGGATCATGCACGTCTCGGCGAAGGACCTCGCCACCGGCCGCGAGCAGAAGATGACCGTCACTGGCGGCTCCGCGCTCGCCAAGGACGACATCGACCGCATGATGCGCGAGGCCGAGCAGTACGCCGACGAGGACCGCAAGCGCCGCGAGGCCGCCGAGACCCGCAACCAGGCCGAGCAACTCGTCTACCAGACAGAGAAGTTCATCCGCGACAACGAGGAGCGGATCCCGGCCGACATCAAGGCGGAGGTCGAGACCGCGATCGCCGAGCTGCAGACGCTCCTGAACGACCGGGACGGCACCGACACGAACACCCTGCGCACCGGCGCCGAGAAACTCGCCACCGTCAGCCAGAAGATGGGCCAGGCCATGTACGCCCAGGCCCAGCAGTCACCCCCGCAGGACCAGCCCGGCACCGAACAGCCCGGACCGGCGGACGAGGAGAGCGTGGTGGACGCGGAGATAGTGGACGAGGACCCCACCCCCGAACCCGGCGCCCCCGAAGACACCGGCGCGAAGGACACCTCGGCCTGAGAACCAAGGCCCACCCACCCAGGTCCGTGGGCGCCGACGCTCACCCCCACTACCCAGGGGCGCGGGGAACTGCGCGCTCAGCCCAGGACGACCGTCAGCCGACGAACAAGCTCCAAGCCCCCTGGGCGGAGCCCTGTCAGAAATCCGCCCGGCGCGCCAGAATCATCTCCCTGGTCCGCTGGGCGGAAGCCGCCCCCGTCGCCATGTGGTCCAGCACTTCCAGATGCGCGGCCACCTCCTTGCGGGAGTCCAGGTACAGCGCCCCGGTCAGATACTCCGTGTAGACCATGTCCGGCAGCTCCGGCTCCGCGAACCGGAACAGTACGAACGGCGCGTACGTCCCCGGATGCGGACCGGCCGAGAACTCGGCGATCTGCAGCGTGATGTGGTCGTTCTCGGCGACCGCGAGGAGATGGTCCAGCTGGTCCGCCATCACCTGGGAGCGGATACTGACCGGCCGCTGCAGGACCGTTTCCTCCATGATCACCCAAAGATGGGGCGGCCGTTCCCCCGTGAGCAGCTTCTGCCGCGCCATCCGCAGGGACACATGGCGTTCGATCTCCTCGGTCCCCGTCTGCCCGACCGTGCCCGCCTCCAGGACGGCACGGGCGTAGTCCTCGGTCTGCAGCAGCCCCGGCACGAAATGCGGCTCGTACGACCGGATGATCGAGGCGGCGCCCTCCAGGCTCACGTACAGGCTGAACCAGTCCGGCAGGACGTCGTGGAAGCGCTGCCACCAGCCGGGCTCGTTCGCCTCCTCGACCAGCCGCACGAAGGCCGCCGTCTCCTCCTCGCCCACCCCGTACGTCGACAGGAGCACCTGGACGTACGGGATCTTCAGCGCGACCTCGGCCATCTCCATCCGCCGGACGGTCGCGGGCGCCACCCGCAGGATCCGCGCCGCCTCGTCCCGCTTCAGGCCGGACGCCTCGCGCAGTTCCTGGAGCCGTCTGCCGAGCACCACCTGTCCCACGGTCGGCGCAGGCCGCCTCTCACTCACGCCACGCCTCCCCGAGCCCCGAACATGGCGAGAAGTGTGCCACGTTGCCGCGAAAGCCTCACCGAATCCCCTCACCCGGTCCGGTGTGTCGGCATTACGTCCCGGGAACCGGGTCCCGCCGACCGGAACCGACCGCGACGGTCCGGAGAAGCGCGGCGGGTGCGGGCCGGTGGGACCCGGCCGCGCAGTTCCCGGCGCCCCTAAAGGGCGAGAAGCAGGAACGCAGCCCCGCTTTTGGGGGCGCGGGGAACTGCGCGACAAGCCCCCACCGGCCCGCAGACGACCCGACGTCGGGACTGACGGCCCGTCGGGCTGAGGGGGCGTCAGGACACCAGCGACCGCAGGTACTTCATCGTCGCCGGGTCGGCCGGAAGCAGCGTCTCGATGGCCAGCTCGGCGACCGTCACGTCCATCGGCGTGTTGAACGTGGAGATGGACGAGACGAAGGACAGCACCCGCCCCTCGTGCTCGATCCGCATCGGCAGCGCGAAGTAGGGGACCGGTTCGGCGGGCTCCTCGCCGAGCGCCACGGAGTCGGCTGTCGACGAACTCGCTGCCGGCGGACCCGGCTCCGCGGAGGCGGAGGAGGCGGCGGGCGGCGGCGCCGGATAGGCGGCCACCTCCTCGTACAGCGCGCGCAGCGGCTGTGAGCGGCGCAGGGCGATGTCCCGTTCCATCTGGGCCAGCAGATGGCCGCGCCACTCGCGCAGATTGCGGATCCTGGGTGCCAGGCCCTCGGGGTGCAGCGTCAGGCGCATCGCGTTCAGCGGAGGTTCGAGCAGGTGCCCGGGGACGCCGCCCAGCAGCATCCGGATGCCCCGGTTGGCGGCGACCACGTTGTACGTGGCGTCCACGACCAGTGCCGGATAGGGCTCGTAGCCCCGGATCAGCCGCTCCACCCCTTCCCGCAGCGCGTCGAGCGCCGGATCGTCCAGCGGGGTCTCCGGGTAGTGGGGCGCGTAACCGGCCGCCAGCAGAAGGGAGTTGCGGCCCCGCACCGGTACGTCCAGGTGCTCGGCGAGCCGCAGCACCATCTCCTCGCTCGGCCGGGAGCGGCCCGTCTCGACGAAGCTGATGTGCCGCGCCGACGACCCCGCCCGCAGCGCCAGCTCCAGCTGACTCATCCGGCGCTGCTCCCGCCAGCCGCGCAGCAGCGGACCGACTCCCTGGTCGGCGGCGGAGACACCGCCCCGCGCACCGGCGGACACGCTGACGGACCCGGAGGCGGACCCGGACCCGGACCTGGAGGCGGACGCGGCGCTGGTCATGCCCCGACCGTAGTCGATGCGCCCGCACGGGTCGATGCGCGGCCAAGAGGCCGAATGCCGACCTCCGTGCCCTCCCGGGACCCGCCTGACCAGGGCCGGGGGAGCGGGACTGTGGCAGGCTGAGGAGATCCGGACGCCATGGAAGGAGCGCGATCATGCCCCTCGAACCGTTGTCGCAGAAGGAGGTCGAGGACCGGCTCGCGGAACTGCCCGGCTGGTCCCTGGACGGAGACAGGATCTCCCGCTCCTACCGGCTGGGCTCGCACTTCGCCGCGGCCGCCCTGGTCGTGCACATCGCCCAGGTGCAGGAGGAACTGGACCACCACTCGGACCTCGCACTCGGCTACGACACCGTCTCCCTCACCGTGCACACGCACAGCGTGGGCGGCGCCGTCACCGAGAAGGACTTCGAGCTGGCCGGCCGGGTCGAGGAGCTGAGCGCCGGGCACGGCGCGCGGTGAGCACACTGGTCTTCGACTACGACGAGGAGGCCGAGCGGTACGACGCGCTGCGAGGTGGCGAACCCCGCGCCGCGGCAGCCGCCGACGCCGTACTGGGGCTGCTCCCCGACGGCGCCGGGACCCTCCTGGATGTCGCCTGCGGCACCGGTACCGTGACCCGCCGGCTCCTGGCGGCCGGTCTCGACGTCACGGGCGCCGACGCCGCGTACGGCATGCTGAGCAGGGCCGCCGGGCGAGTGCCGGGCCGTGTCGTACTCGCCGACGCCCGTCAACTCCCCTTTCCAGACGGCTCGTTCGACGCCGTCTCGGTGATCTGGCTGCTGCACCTCCTGGACGACGCGGAGCGGGTCGTGGCCGAGGCGGTCCGGGTGCTGCGTCCCGGCGGCGTCCTCGTGACGACCGTCGACAAGGCGGCCTCGCACGACGTGGGCAGCGACATCGACGCCGTGATGGCACCGCGTCCCCGCCGCGCCGCCCGGGACCGCTCCGGCCTCGTGGCCTCGTACGCCGACGGGCACGCACTGCTCCCGGCGGGACGGGCGTACTTCCGCGGCCGCGGTCAGGGCCGGACCCCGCTCCGGGCCGCGGCCGACGTGCGTCGCGGCTGGTACACACTGCTGCCGCCCGGCGAACCGCTCACCGAGCGGCTGGCGTCCCGGCTGGAACAGCTCCCGGACCAGCATGTCCCGCGCCCGGAACCGGTGTTCAAACTCCGGGCGTTCCAGAAACAGGGTCCACCACAGAGCCGGACCCCGGCCGACGGTCGAACACCATGACCCGCTCGGCCAACCACGCCGCCTCACCGCCCACCAAGACCCCCCGCCCCCAACAGACCGAAGCCCCACGCAGTTCCTCGCACCCCTGGGGGGGGAGGGGGGCTCGGACCGGGTGTCGGGTGCGGGTTGTTGGGGGTTGTTCGCGCAGTTCCTCGCGCCCCTTGGGGGGTGGGGGTCCGGGCCGGGTGTCGGGTGCGGGTTGTTGGGGGTTGTTCGCGCAGTTCCTCGCGCCCCTGGGGGGGGTGGGGCCCGGACCGGATTTCGGGTGCGGGGCGGTGGGGGTTAGCCGCGCAGTTCCTCGCGTCCCTCGGCCCCGACGGCCCGCAGCCGACATCGAGTCCGGCCCCCACCCCCCAGGGGCGCGGGGAACTGCGCGGGCAACCCCCACCCACCCGCAGCCGAAACGCGGCTGCGGGGGGCGGGGGCGGAGCCCCGGGGTCACGTACAGGCCCCAGCACCGGCTGGTGGCGGTGAACTCCTCCCAGCCGCCGCCGAGGCCCAGGCGCTCATGAGCGACCCCCCGTCGTGCCCCCGGGCAGGCAGTCGGCCAGATAGGCGTCGAGATCGGCCGCGCCGGGCGCGAGCATGTGCCGTACCCACGCGTCACGCTCGTGCAGGATCGGCGGCAACTCCCAGACGCAGCCGATCCACGGCCGGTCCAGGACGATGAAATGCGTGGGCACGCGATCCGGGCAGCCCAGCACGGGCTGGCCGGCCGTGGCGGCCCCGAAGTGCAGGACGTTGTCCCACACCCAGCTGTACGCGTTGAGGTAGGCGCCGTCGTCGCCGCCCCGGTGCAGCACGACGAACGTGGCGGGCGGTGTGCCGTCCGCCTCCGGGAGCAGCTTCGGCAGCATCGCGTACGCCGCCTCCTCGACGTCGGGCGCGATGCCCGCCGGATCGGCGGTGACGTGGTAGCGCTTGATCCGCCGGCCCGCCACCTCGATGGGCGGCGGCACGGTCAGCAGTTTCTCCTCGAAGGTCATGGAGGGGACGCTAGGTCCGCTCCACTGACATCTCCTGTCAGTGAAGCCTGGCATTCTGGGGCGATGAAGTCGGCCCGTCTCGTCTCGATCCTCCTGCTGCTCCAGACCAGGGGCCGGATGACCGCCGCCGCCCTCGCCGAGGAGCTGGAGGTCTCCGTGCGCACGGTCTACCGGGACGTCGAAGCACTGAGCGAGGCCGGTGTCCCGCTGTACGGCGACGCGGGTCACGCGGGCGGCTACCGGCTTCTCGACGGCTACCGCACCCGCCTGACGGGTCTCACCGCGGGCGAGGCCGAGGCCCTGTTCCTAGCGGGTGTGCCGGGCCCGGCCGCCGAGCTGGGACTCGGCCCGCTGCTGGCCGCCGCCCAGCTCAAGGTACGTGCCGCCCTGCCGCGAGAGCTGCGCGAGCACGCCGACCGCGTCAGCGGCCGCTTCCACCTGGACGCGCCGGGCTGGTACGCGGACGCCGGCAACGGCGCCGCCCCGTACCTGCCGGCCGTCGCCGACGCCGTCTGGAACAGCAGGGTCCTGCACGTCCTGTACCGCCGCTGGCGCGAGCCGACCGACGTGCGGCGCCGCCTGGAACCGTACGGCCTGGTCCTCAAGGCGGGCCGCTGGTACGTCGTCGCGGGCCCGGGACCGCGTACGTTCCGGGTCGACCAGATCCTCGAACTGGCGGCGTCCGGCGAGGAGTTCGATCGTCCGGACGGGTTCGACCTCGACGCGTACTGGACCGGGTACCAGCGGGACTTCCACGACCGTCTGCACCGGGCGGAGGCGGTGGTCCGGCTCGCCCCCGGCACGCGCCTCACCGGCCCGGCGGGTGACGCCGTGCGGGCCAACGGCGTGCCGGACGGGGAGGGTTGGACCCGGGCCACCGTACCGATCGAGTCCGTCGAGCACGCCCACGCGGAGTTCCTGCGGCTGGGCACGGGGGTGGAGGTGCTGGAACCGGCCGAACTGCGGGAACGCATCGCGGCGACGGTCGCCGCACTCGCCCGCACCTATGCGTGCGGCGGATCATAGAGAGCGCTTACCGCATCACGGCAACCCCCCTGCCCCCAGCGGCAACTGAGGGAGCAGAACCCGTCTGCCCCCTCCCAGGGAGGTACCCCACCGTGCAGCACCCGCATCGCAGACGCAGCAGGACCCGTCTCCTCCTCTCCACCGTGCTCGCCGGCGCCCTCGCCGCCGCCGGACTCACCACGCTCACCGCCACGCCCGCCCAGGCGGCGACCGCCCGCCAGGTCGAGAAGCTCGACCGGGGTGTCGTCAGCGTCCACACCGACGCGGGCAACCTGGTCAGCTGGCGCTGGCTCGGCACCGACCCGAACGACGTGTCGTTCAACGTCTACCGGGCGGGTACGAAGGTCAACTCGACCCCGGTCACCGGCTCCACGAACTACTTCCACTCCGCCGGGCCCGCCCAGGCCGACTACACCGTCCGCGCGGTCGTGGGAGGCGTCGAGCAGAGCGACTCCGTGCACGCGATCCAGTTCCGCACCGGATACAAGGACGTGCCGATCAGTCCGCCCGCCGGCGGCACGACCCCCGACGGTGTCGCGTACACCTACGAGGCCAACGACGCCTCGGTCGGCGACCTCGACGGCGACGGCGCGCTCGACTTCGTCCTGAAGTGGCAGCCCACCAACGCCAAGGACAACTCCCAGTCCGGCTACACCGGCAACACGATCATCGACGGAGTCAAGCTCGACGGCACCCGGCTGTGGCGTATCGACCTGGGCCGCAACATCCGCTCGGGCGCCCACTACACGCAGTTCCAGGTGTACGACTACGACGGCGACGGCAAGGCCGAGGTGGCCGCGAAGACCGCCGACGCCACGGTCGACGGCACGGGCGCGGTCATCGGCAGCTCCTCCGCCGACTACCGCAACTCCAGCGGATACGTGCTCTCGGGGCCCGAGTACCTGACCATGTTCAACGGCCAGACCGGCAAGGCGATGGGGACGGTGGACTACGTCCCGGCGCGCGGCACGGTCTCGTCGTGGGGTGACTCGTACGGCAACCGCGTGGACCGGTTCCTCGCGGGCACCGCCTACCTCGACGGCGCCAGGCCCTCGCTCATCATGGCGCGCGGCTACTACACGCGCTCGGTGATCGCGGCCTGGGATTGGCGGGGCGGCGCGTTCACCCGCCGCTGGACGTTCGACTCCAGCTCGTCGACCAACACCGGCAAGGGCTTCGACGGCCAGGGCTCGCACAGCCTGTCCGTGGGGGACGTCGACAACGACGGCAAGGACGAGATCGTCTACGGGGCGATGGCCGTCGACGACAACGGCAACGGCCTGTGGACCACGAAGACCGGACACGGTGACGCCCAGCACCTGGGCGACCTCGACCCGGGAACCTCGGGCCTCGAATACTTCAAGGTCTCCGAATCCACGTCCCAGCCCGCCCAGTTGTACATCAACCCGGCGAGCGGCGCGATCCGCTGGCAGCTCGCCGCCTGCTGCGACAACGGCAGGGGGGTGGCCGGGGACATCTACGCGGGCAACGACGGCGCGGAGGTGTGGTCGGCCTCCGACACGAACATCCGTGACGAGGCCGGCGCCACCAAGGGCCGCGAGCCGTCCTCCGTCAACTTCCTGTCCTGGTGGGACGGCGACACCACGCGCGAACTCCTCGACGGCACCCACATCGACAAGTACGGCACGTCCGCCGACACCCGCCTGCTGACCGGCGCCTCCGTCCACTCCAACAACGGAACCAAGGCGACGCCGGCCCTCTCGGGCGACCTCTTCGGGGACTGGCGCGAGGAGGTCGTGTGGGCCACGAGCGACAACACGGCCCTGCGGATCTACTCGACCCCGACGGAGACCACCACGAAGATCACGACCCTGCTCCACGACACGATGTACCGCACGGGCATCGCCTGGCAGAACACCGCCTACAACCAGCCGCCGCACCCCAGCTTCTTCATCGGCAACGGCATGCCGACGGCACCACGACCGACGGTATACACGCCGTGACCTGCTGAAACGAGGCCGGAGGCGGGAGAGAGGCGGCCGTCCCAGCTCGTGGGACGGCCGCCTCTCTCCCGGTGATCAGCGCAGTCCGGCGAAGAGGTCGTTCTCCGGCAGGGCCGCGCCGGTGGTGTCCCGGACGCGCGAGAAGGTCTCCATGCCCATCAGCTCGCCGAACCTCTCCACGCCCATCTTGAGGAAGAAGATGTTCTCGCCCTGACTGGCGTGCGCGGCCAGCGAGTCGTACTTCTGACCGCTGAACGCGGTGGTGTCCACCCAGGTGCTGATCTCGTCGTCGGGCAGGCCGATCTCGGCCATCGCGGCGACCTCGGCGGGATCCGGCTCGGGCATGTCCTCATTGAACTCGCGCATGACCGCACCGAACCGCTGCATGACCGAGCGGGGCACCGTGGTCCAGTACACCTTGGGCGTCAGCGTGGTCATCTCCAGCGCCGCCATCGTGATGCGGTGGGCCTGGATGTGGTCGGGGTGGCCGTAGAAGCCGTTCTCGTCGTAGGTGACGACCACGTCGGGCTGATACTGCCGCATCAGTTCCGCGAGCCGGGCCGCTCCTTCCTGTACAGGTGTCTGCCAGAAGGATCCGGGGGCGTCGTTGCTCGCCCAGCCCATCATCCCGGAGTCGGCGTAGTCCAGTGTCTCCAGATCGCTGATCTTCAGGACGTCACAGCTCTCCTGGAGTTCCTGCCGGCGCATCAGGACGACGGCCGCCGGATCATGTCCGGGATCGCCCGGCTTGACACCCCCCGGCCCGTCACCGCAACCGCCGTCGGTACAGGTCACGAGCACCGTGCGGATGCCTTCCGCCGCGTACCGCGCGAGGACTCCTCCGGTGGTGGTCGCCTCGTCGTCGGGGTGGGCGTGCACTGCCATCAGCGTCAAGGGCCGGTCAGTCATGAAAAAGTCCTCCTGCGAAATACACCATGGTCCGGGTGCGCGGCGGGTGTGCCACGAGCCCGGGGCCCCGGATCCCGGCGGGGGCGGACGACCTGGTGGTCTCCGTGTGCCCTGGCCGCGCGGCGCCGGTGCCTCGGTCGGTGCAACAGCGTCGACCACACCGCCTGTTCCCGGCACGGCGGCCCGGCCTTCGAGGTGTGGCCGCACAAGGAGGGCGCGGAGCCCATCGGGTCCGCGCCCTCCCGTTCGTCCGGCCCGGGTGTCAGGTCACCGAGCAGGACTGGTCACCGAGCTTGAACGCCGTCGGCTTGGTGTTCGATCCCGACCAGCTGCCCGTGAAGCCGAACCCCACGGACGAACCGGCCGCCACGTTCGCGTTCCAGCTCACGTTCTTCGTTGTGACCGCCGTTCCGGATTGGGTGGGTTCCGCGTTCCATGCCTGGGCGACGGTCTGGCCGTCGGTGAAGGACCACCCCAGTGCCCACCCGGTCCAGGCGGTCGTGCCGGTGTTGGCGAGCTGGACGTCCGCCTGGAAGCCGCCCGACCACTGGTTGGTGATCTTGTACGTGACCGTGCAGGCGCCGGTCGGCGTCGGATCCGTACCGCCGCCGCCCGTGTCGGACGAGTCGCCGTAGATGACACCGCGCCCGTTCGTCGACACGTACACGCGCCCGTAGACGCGCGGGTCGCCCGTGATGGCCGCGCCCGTCCAGCCCCACTGATGGGCGTCGTCGTTGATACGGGTCCAGGTGGCACCCTTGTCCGTGGAGCGGAAGACGCCCCGCACGCCGCCGATCTTCGCGCTCGTGTAGAGCGTCTGGTACGAGGCGCCGGTCGCCGCCTTGCCGAAGCCGATCGTGTCCGCCTGCTCGACGCCCGACAGCTTGGTGAAGGTCGCGCCGTAGTCCGTGGAGTGCCACAGCCCGTACGCGCCGTCGCTCGCCCCGCCCGCCAGCCAGACGTCGCCCTTCGTGCCGGGCAGCGCCTTGAACCGTACGCTGTCGCCGCTCGGCAGTCCGGTCGCCGAGGACGCCGTGAAGGTCGCGCCACCGTCCGAACTGACGTAGAACTTGCCGGACTTGAAGCCGTAGAACGTCTTCGGGTCGGAGCGGTCCGACTCCACGACCGCGCCGGCCGGGATGCCGCTCGACGCCGACCACGACGTACCGAACCCGGTCGCGTAGTGCACGCCCGCGCCCGCCGGACTCCACACGAACCGGCTGCCGTCGGAGGCCGCCGCGACCGTGCCGCCGCCGCTCACCCCCGAAGGGTCGGTGCCCGCGAACCAGTTGGCGCCGTTGTCCGTCGAGAACGCCACGTGCGGACCCGAGTCGAGGTTGCCCGCGCGCACCACGATGCCCGGGTCGGACTCCGCGAAGTCGAGGCTCGTCGTGCTGGTGAAGTTCGGCGAGGTGAACATCATCGACGGGACCTTGGTGAGGTCCGTGTGCCGGAAACCACCGATGTCACCGAGTGCGCTGAGGAGTTGGGCGCCGCCGGACGGGGGAGCGGCCAGGTCGTTGACGGCGGTCTCCTCCAGTCCCTGCACCATCGGCTTGATGGTGAACTGGCCGCCGCTGTCCCACTGGCCCAGGTTCTCCGTGCCGTAGACCGTCGCCCCCGTCCCGTACATCATCCGGGCCGAGTTGAACGGATCGATCTCCAACGCCTCGGTCATCCAGCCGAGTTTGGGCGTCTGCTCGGGCGGCGACGGATTGGCCCCCCAGGTCAGCCACGGCGACGACGAGACGTCCATCGTGTAGCGGTTCGAGCGGTTGGGGTACGACGTGTAGTCCCACGCCTTCGTCCAGGTGCCGCCGCTGTCCGTGGAACGGAAGATCTGCGTGTCCGGCCACCAGGAACTGTAGGCCGTCGCCATCACCGTGCCCGGTTTCTGCCGGTCGACGGTCAGCCCGCTGAAGCCGTAGTACGTGTCGGCCTCCGCGACCGGGCTGATGTCCGTCCAGACGCCGGTCGCCGTCGTGTACCGCCAGAGCCGGCCCTTGCCGCCGTCGTACGGGCCGCCCTTGTCGCTGTACGCCAGGTAGAGGTAGCCGTTCGTCGCGTCCAGTACGCCCTTGTGGGCCAGGTACCCGGTCGGCTGCCCCGCGATCCGTGACCAGGTCGCGCCCGCGTCGGTCGAGCGGTAGACGGCGTTGTCCTTGTCGGCGACCCCGACGTAGAGGGTCTTCGTGGCATCGGTGCCCGTACTGCTCGACTCGTCGAAGGTGACCCAGGCGATGCCCTGGTTGTCGGAGGCGTACCCACTCGTGTCGGTCGCGTCCTGCACGTAGTTGCCGACGTTCGGGAAGTTCGTCACCTGCGACCAGGAGGCCCCGGAGTCGGTGGACCGCCACAGCCCCTTGCCGCTCGGCGCGCCCAGATACAGCACGCTGTTCCTGTGGGGGTCGACAGCGAGCCGCTCACCCATACCGCGTCCGGGCATGTTCCCGCCCAGCTTGAACGGCAGATCGGCCTTCAGCCAGGTCGCGCCCCGGTCGGAGGACCTCAGCACGGCCCCGTTCCCGGGGTCCCAGCTGTTCGTGTACGTGCCGACGGCGGCGTACACCTTGCTCGGTGCCACCGGGTCGGAGGCGAGGCTCACGACACCGGTGTGCCCCCAGCGGTCCCAGCCGACCGAGTCGAGCAGCGGGGTCCAGCTCTTCGACGACTCCTGCCAGCGGTAGGCGCCGCCGATGTCGGTCCTGGCGTACGCGAGGTTCTTCTCGGACCGGTTGAACACGATGCCGGGGACGAAGCCGCCCCCGTCGATGCGCGCGTTCTTCCAGGTGTACGTGTCGGCGGCGATGGACACCGCCGGCGCCGCCTTCTCGACGGGCTGCGCGGCCAGCGCGGGAGGCGTACCGGCAAGCAGTCCGGCAGCGAGCCCGAGCACAGCGGTCAGAACGGCTGTTCTTCGCACGGTGAGGGTCCCTTTCGTGAGGTGAAAGGCGTGACGACCGGACGGCCCCGTGGGGTGAAAGCCGTCCGGCCAGATGCACACGACGTTCTGGGCGCCCCGCGCCCTCTAGGGGCGCGGGGAACTGCGCGACCAGCCACATCCGGCCCGCAGCCGACGTACCGCCCGACCCGCGGAGCGCCCCGCTATTCGAGAAGCTCCGCGTACGAGCCCATGGCGAGGGCGATGTCCGCCTGGGCCCAGAACCGGTGGTACGTGAAGGAAGGCGCGGCCCCGCCGGCCAGATACGCCTCGATCTTCGACCAGGCGGGATCGTCCTCGTAGAACGACCGGATCGAGTCGAACGTCGACGACGAGTTGACGGCGTCACCGTTCGGCATCGTGCCGCTCCACCCGCTCGGCACGTACACCGGGTCGTCGAAGCGGTTGTAGTCGGAGCGGGTCTCCGGGACCGCGACACCCAGCGCGTCCTGGTTGTTCGCCCACATGCCGTCGAGCAGCGCCTTCGCCGTGGTCCTCGCCTCGGTGTCACCGGACCGGTCGGCGTAGTACGTCAGGGTCTTGGCGTACGCGGCCGCCACTCCGACGTCGTTCGTGTAGTCGGCGACGGTGACATGAAGTCCCGTGTTGGCACCGGGACTCGACGCGTTCCAGGTGTCGGGCTTGCCCGACCACTGGAGCGTGTTCGGGATCCGGAAGGAGCCGTCCGGGTTGACCGTGGTGTTGGCCAGCGCCCAGTCGACCCACTTGTCGAGGACGAGTTTGGCGTCCGCGTTCCCCGTCTGCTGGTAGTACTCGGCGACCCGCTCCATCGACCACGCCTGGAAGCCGAACCACTGGTTGGACGGCGGGTCGTGGTAGACGGGCTTCTCGTCGTAGAACATGCCGTAGAAGGTCGGTGTCCCGGAGGGCGGTGTCGCGTAGCGGCCCTGCCAGCTGTTGGTGGCACCGCCCGCGATGGCTCCCTCACTGGACTGCAGCCACCGGTAGAACTCCAGCTGCCGGCCCAGGGACTTGGCCCAGTCCGCCTGACCCGTGGCCGACTTGGGCTTCAGGTCGGCGTAACTGCTGAGCGCGTACGCGGCCAGCGGGTTCTGGTAGCCGCCGTGGGTGTGACTGGAGCCGATGCGCCAGGCCCAGCCGGCCGAGGTGTCGGCCGCGCCGCCCCACGCGTAGTACCAGTTGAGCAGGTAGTGCGAGGAGTCCTTGCCGGTGCCCGCCGGGCAGGTCGACGGGCCCACGCAGTTGCCGATCTTCTTGAAGTACTTGTCGTACATCGAGTAGCGGAGATAGTCACCCATCTTCGCCGCCTTGCCGACGGTCGTCGACACGTCCGCGCCCTTGCCCTGCGCCTCGGCCCAGATGTCCGCCCAGTACGCGGCCTGCACGGCACGCGCGTCGGCGTCGGGGGCGTTGGTGAACTTCCACTGCTTCGCGTACGAGGCGTCCTTCGTGAACAGGTCCAGGTACCCGTTCGTGCCGCCGTACTTGAAGGCGTCACAGGTCGGCTGCGGCACCGTCTCCCACACCGACTCCTGCGCACCGCGCTGGAAGGTGTTGATATAGGAGGGGCCGGTGTCGGTCGGGCCCGCCTCGCACTTGCCCGGCGAGTTGCCGTACCCGTAGACGTTGTCCACGTCCTGCAGCCAGTGCATGCCGTACACGTCGTCCGTGCCGTACGCGCTCTTCAGCTCGGCGGCGATCGGGTCCGGGCCCACGGAGACACCCGAGTCGAGCTGCGCCGGATACTCGTTCGGCGTGTCCAGCTCGGGCGCGTACGTCGCCGGCTTCGAGGCGTTGTAGAACGAGTTGGTCGGCTGGTCGGCGTGCGTGGGGATCATGAACTTCTCCATGATGTCCCAGGCACCGTTGAACTTCGTCCAGTCGCCCGTGACCTTGCCGTACATGGCCTGCAGCCACAGCAGATAGCTGTACGCCTCGGAGGTCGTCTCATGCCCGTGGTCGGGCGCCTCGACGATCAGTGTCTCCACCGAGTGGTACGGGATGCCCTCCGGCGAGAAGTAGCCGTTCGCCGGGTTGGTGATCTTCCCGTAGAGATCCAGGAAGCGGGCGTCGTACTCCTTCGACGCGGCGAGCTGGGTCACGGTCACCGAGGACTTCGCGTGCCCGGTGGCCGTCGAGTCGAAGACGGCCGAACCGGTGCCCGTGGCGTTGGCCGTGAGAGTCACCTTCTGCGCGGTGGCCCAGTTCGACGGAGTGAAGGTCAGCGACGCCCCGCCGGTGACGGACAGCCCCGTGTTGCCGCTCGCGCGAGCGGTCGCCACGGTCACGTTCGCCGACGGCTGGGTCGAGAGCTTCACGTCGTACGTGCCCGTCTTGCCCTGCTGGACGCCGAGTTGGGTCGGCGAGACCACCACCGCGGGGCCCGAGGCGACCGTGATGCCGACCGGAGTGGACTCCGCCGAAGCGCCCAGGCTGTCGTACGCCTTCGCCAGCAACGAATGACTGCCCGCGGTCAAGCCGGTGGCCGAGAGCGAGTACGGCGAGCTGGTGTCGGTGCCCAGCAGGGTCGTGTCGTCGTAGAACTCGACCTTGCTGATCGTCGCACCGTCCGCCGCCGCGGCGGTCGCGGCGAGCGGGACCGCCGTCCCCTGGGAGTACACGGCACCCGCCGCGGGGCTGGTCAGCACGGTGATCGGCGGCTGATGGGCGCCGGCGCAGGTCGTGCCGTTGATGGCGAAGGAGGTGGGCGCGGCGTTGGTGCCGCTGTACGTGAACTGGGCGCCGGTCGTGACGGCCGCCCCGGCCGCGATGGTCCCGTTCCAGGACGCGTTCGTCGCGGTGACCGTCTTCCCGGACTGCGACCAGGTGCCGCTCCAGCCGCTGCTGAGCTGCTGGTTGCCCGTGTGGCCGTACGTCAGGGTCCAGCCGCTGATCGCCTCCGTGCCGCGGTTGGTGAGGGTGAGCTCGGCGGTGAAGCCGGAGCCCCAGTCGTTGGTCCTGTAGTCGACGCTGCACTGAACAGCCGCCGCCTGTGCAGGAGTTGTACCGGTGGTGAGCATGGTCAGCGGGAGGGCGAGGGCCGCCACCACGGCTGTCCACATCCGCCGCGCACGGCGTCTGCGTCTGGGTGCCATGTTCTGGTTCCTCTCCTTGCGGCTCGGAGACGGGGGGAGGAGCAACAAGCCTTGAACCAGTGGGAGCGCTCCCATATTGCGGAGAGGGGTGCAGGGGGTCAAGGTGCTTGAAGAGTCGAAATGATTCGATAGATCAAGAGTGCAACTCCTCTGTCGTTTACCAACACTTGGCGCTACCTTCGTCCGCACCAGTGGGAGCGGTTCCATCAGTCGACGCGTCGATGACGGCGCGACCGAACTGCAAGGAGTCGCTCATGCGACACCCCCGCGTTCACTCTTCTCAGTGGTCGGCTTTCGGTGGTCGGCGCCAACGCACTCCTTCATCGGCCGCGTCGTGACGTGCTTCGACGTGCTTCGACGTGAGCACTTTCCGGCCCGGTCCGGACCCGGCACACCCGGGACCGCGTCCTCGGGCGGGCCTGCTCTCCCCTCACGACGGCACTTCCACGTCGTTCGGCATCGGGTCGCGTGAGCTTGTGCGCGCCCTCGACGAATAGGACACCCCGCACATGAGCCGTACCAGAACTGCACTTCTCGCGGCGCTGGCGCTGGTCGCCGGGACCGCGGGCGCCGCTGTCGCGGCGATACCCCCGGACGTCGGCGCGGCCGCCGTCCCCTGCACCGTGGAGTACAAGGTGCAGAACCAGTGGGACACCGGCTTCACCACGGCGGTGACGGTCACCAACAACAGCACGGCCAAGTCCAGTTGGGCCGTGAAGTGGTCGTACGCCGGCAACCAGAAGGTCACCAGCGGCTGGAACGCCAAGCTCAGTCAGAGCGGCACCGCGGTCACGGCCGCCAACGAGAGCTACAACGGCACCATGAGTACCGGGAGTTCGGTCAGCTTCGGCTTCAACGGCACCTACAGCGGCACCAACGCGCTGCCCACCTCCTTCACCCTCGACGGTGTGGCCTGCAACGTCGACGACGGCGGCACGGACCCCACCGACCCGACCGATCCGGGAACAAGCGCCAGGGTGGACAACCCGTACGCGGGTGCCAAGGTGTACGTGAACCCGGAGTGGAAGGCGAAGGCCGCCGCCGAGACCGGTGGCAGCCGTATCGCCAACCAGCCGACCGGTGTGTGGCTCGACCGGATCGCCGCGATCAACGGCGTGAACGGCGGCATGGGCCTGCGCGCCCACCTGGACGCGGCGCTGGCACAGAAGGGCTCGGACGAACTGGTCGTCCAGCTGGTCGTCTACAACCTGCCCGGCCGTGACTGCGCCGCCCTGGCGTCCAACGGCGAGCTGGGACCGACGGAGATCGACAAGTACAAGACCCAGTACATCGACC
This sequence comes from Streptomyces sp. NPDC017991, assembly GCF_044328075.1. Lineage (NCBI taxonomy): Bacteria > Bacillati > Actinomycetota > Actinomycetes > Kitasatosporales > Streptomycetaceae > Streptomyces > Streptomyces sp. NPDC017991. Next base: position 417,132 of record NZ_JBIRGP010000006.1, read on the forward strand.
CCATCGCGGCGATCCTCGCCGACACGAAGTACGCGGGTCTGCGCATCGTCACCACCGTCGAGATCGACTCGCTGCCGAACCTCGTCACCAACGTCTCGCCGCGGGCCACCGCCACGGCCAACTGCGACACGATGAAGGCGAACGGCAACTACGTCAAGGGCGTCGGCTACGCGCTGAACAAGCTCGGTGACGTGCCCAACGTCTACAACTACGTGGACGCCGGACACCATGGCTGGCTCGGCTGGGACGACAACTTCGCGCCCTCCGCCGCGCTCTTCAAGGAGGCCGCCTCCGCCGAGGGCGCGACCGTCGCCGACGTGCACGGCTTCATCGTGAACACGGCCAACTACAGCGCCACGAAGGAGGCCTTCTTCACGATCAACGACTCGGTGAACGGGGCATCGGTTCGTACGTCGAAGTGGATCGACTGGAACCGGTACGTCGACGAGCAGTCGTACGCGCAGGCCATGCGCACCCAGCTGGTCTCGATCGGCTTCCCCTCCGGGCTCGGCATGCTGATCGACACCTCCCGCAACGGCTGGGGCGGCACGGCACGGCCCACCGCCGCCGGGCCGACGACCACCGTGGACACGTACGTCGACGGTGGCCGCTACGACCGGCGCATCCACCTCGGCAACTGGTGCAACCAGTCGGGCGCGGGCCTCGGTGAGCGGCCGCAGGCGGCGCCGGCGGCCGGGATCGACGCGTACGTGTGGATGAAGCCGCCGGGTGAGTCGGACGGGTCCAGCACCGCCATCCCGAACGACGAGGGCAAGGGCTTCGACCGCATGTGCGACCCGACGTACACCGGCAATCCGCGGAACAACAACAACATGTCGGGGGCGCTGCCGAACGCGCCGCTGTCGGGGCACTGGTTCTCGGCGCAGTTCCAGGAGCTCATGAAGAACGCGTATCCCGCCCTGTGACCTGCGCTTCATAGCGTGGTCACCTGAAGATCAAAAGATTGCGCCGTTCCCCGCGCCCCTGAGGAAGGGGGTGCGGGGGACTGTTGCTGTTTCGGCAAGGCGAGTGGCTGTTTTCGGGAGGGGTGGAGCACGCTGGGGGTACCCGAACGAAAGGCTCGCAGCCATGGCGCACGGTCACGAACAGCAAGACGGCAACGATCACAGTCACGGTCACCATCACAGCCATTCCCACTCCCACACCCACACCCACATCGACTTCGCCGAGATGCTTCCGATGCTGGAGCAGGAGGCCGAGCTGTTCAGTCCGCTGTACACACAGGCGGCGAGCTGGTTGCGGGAGATGCGGCCGGATCCCGAGCTGATCGTGGACGCGGGCAGCGGTCCCGGTGTCATCTCCTGTCTGCTCGCCGACACGTTCCCCGCAGCCCGGGTCATCGCCGTGGACGGCGCGGAACCCCTCCTGGAACGCGCCCGCGAACGCGCCGCCCAGCGGGGGATCGCCGACCGCTTCGGCACCCTCCAGGCCGAACTCGGCGACGGGCTCGGTGACCTGGAGTACCCGGCCGACCTCCTCTGGGCCAGCCGCTCCCTGCACCACGTCGGCGACCAGCGCGGCGCCCTCGCCGGCTTCGTCGACCGGCTCGCGCCGGGCGGAACCCTCGCGCTGCTGGAGGGCGGTCTGGCCCCGCGCTACCTCCCGCGCGACTTCGGCATCGGCCGTCCCGGACTGCAGGCCCGGACGGACGCGGTCGAGCAGGAGTGGTTCGCCCGGATGCGGGCGGAGCTGCCCGGTGCCGTCGTCGAGGACGTCGAGGACTGGCCGGCCCTGCTCTCCGCGGTGGGCCTGCGCCACACCGGAACCCGCACCTTCCTGCTCGACATCCCGGCCCCCGTCTCCGACGAGGCGCGCGCGTTCGTCGCCACCTCCCTCGGCCACCGCCGCGACGGCCTCGCCGAAGGCCTCGACGCAGACGACCGCGCCACCCTCGACCGGCTCCTCGACCCGCAGGACAAGGCGAGCGTGTACCACCGCCCGGACGTCTTCGTACTCACGGCACTGACGGTGTACGTCGGGGTGAAGCCGTAACCCCGTCCCCCAACCGGGCTTCCTGTGGACCGTGTTGACATCGAGTGTGCTCCAAGTGATGGACTCCCGGCACTTCGTCGGACACGGCGTGGTCGGACACGTTCTGGGGGATCACATGACCGACTCATCGGTTGCGCTCATCACGGGCGGCGGCAGCGGTATCGGGGCGGCGGTGGCCCGGCAACTGCTCGACGCCGGACACCGGGTGACCGTGACGGGGCGCGGGGAGGAACGGCTGCGCGGGTTCGCGGAGCAACTCGGCAGACCCGAGGGGCTGCTGACGATCCGGGGGGACGCGGCCGACTACGACCACGTGCGGGCCGCGGTCGAGGCGACGGTGCAGAGGTTCGGGCGCCTCGACACCGTCGTCGCCAACGCCGGATACGCCACGCACGACACCGTCGCGGAGGGCGATCCGGCCGGCTGGCGGGACATGGTGCTGACCAATGTGCTCGGACCCGCGCTGCTCATCAGGGCCTCGATCGACCAGCTGAAGGAGACCCGCGGCCGGATCGTGCTCATCGGCAGTGTGGCGGGGCACATCCACACCCCCGGCAACATCTACGGGGCGACGAAGTGGGCCGTGACCGGCCTCGCCGAGAACACCCGCCGGCAGGTCACCGAGTACGGCGTGGGGGTGACGCTGATCTCCCCGGGGCGGGTGGAGACCCCCTTCTGGGACAGCTACGGCAGCCTGCCGCCCGGCCATCTGCTCACCTCGGACCAGCTCGCGGAGTCGGTCGTCTGGGCGATCCGGCAGCCGGCCGGGGTCGACGTCAACACCGTGGTCGTACGGCCGATCGGGCAGCCTGTCTGAGCCGGGCGGAGACCGAGGAAGCCGCCGCCCGGCCGGGCGGCGGCTTCCTCGTGCGCCTGCTCGCTCAGTCGTTGACCGTCGCGGGGTCGGAACCCAGGCGGCGGCCCTCGTCGAGGGCGGTGATCGCGGCGATGTCCTCGGCGTCGAGGGTGAAGCCGAAGACGTCGATGTTCTCCTTGATCCGGGACGGGGTCACGGACTTGGGGATGACCACGTTGCCCAGCTGGAGGTGCCAGCGCAGGACGACCTGGGCGGGCGTACGGTCGTGCTTGCGGGCGATGGCCACGATGGCGGGGACCTCCAGGAGGCCCTTGCCCTGGCCGAGCGGGGACCAGGCCTCGGTGGCGATGCCGTGCTCCGCGTGGAACTCACGGGCCGCGGACTGCTGAAGGTGCGGGTGCAGCTCGATCTGGTTGACGACCGGGACGACGGACGTCGCGTCGAGCAGCTTCTCCAGGTACTCCGGGTGGAAGTTGGAGACACCGATGGACTTGGCGCGGCCGTCCGCCTGCAGCTTCTCGAAGGCCTTGTACGTGTCGATGTACCTGCCCCGGTCCGGCATCGGCCAGTGGATGAGGTAAAGGTCGACGTAGTCGAGGCCGAGCTTCTCCAGGGACTCGTCGAAGGCACGCAGCGTGGAGTCGTAGCCCTGTTCGGCGTTCCAGAGCTTGGTGGTGACGAAGAGGTCCTCGCGGGCGATGCCGGAGGAGGCGAGGCCCTTGCCGGTGCCCACTTCGTTGCCGTAGATCGCGGCGGTGTCGATGCTGCGGTACCCGGCCTCCAGCGCGGTGGAGACGGCTCGCTCAGCCTCGTCGTCCGGCACCTGCCAGACACCGAAGCCCAGCTGGGGCATCTCGACGCCGTTGTTCAGGGTGATCGGGGGGACCTTGCTCACGAGCTTTCGATCCTTACGTCGTCGGGTGGTACTCCATCGTGAACGATCACGGGCTGTCATGCATTCCTGTCCCGCGCGTTCGCCGGTCGAAAGGGAGACCGTGAGGGAGATTGGCCGGAAAGTACCCGCTCCGCCAGGTCCGAACCATTGATCGCGTTCAGCCCCGCCGTGCCGTGGGGGCGCCGGCTCGTACGGCACTCGTCACGATGCCGCCGTGCCCAGGTACGCCTCACGCACCCGTCGGTCGGCATGGACCTCGGCGGGGGTGCCCTCGGCGAGGATCCGGCCCAGGTCGAGTACGACGATCCGGGTGGACACTTCCATGACGAAGGCGACGTCGTGCTCGACGAGGAGAACCGCGCAGCCCTCCTGTTCGGACAACCGGCTTACGGCGGCGGCCAGTTGGCGGCTCTCCTCGGTCGTCGTCCCGGCGGCGGGTTCGTCGAGGAGCAGTACCCGGGGCGGGTCCGCGGCGGCGCGGGCCAGTTCGACCATGCGGGCGCGGCCCACGGGGAGGGCGGCGGCGAAGGTGTCGCCGAGGCCGTCGAGTCCGCAGGCACGCAGGACCTCGGCGGCCCGGGCCCGGCGTTCCCTCTCGTACGTACGCCGGGTGGGCGCCCCCAGCAGGTCGGCCGTGAGTCCGCCCCCGCCGCCGCGCCACTCCTGGGCCACCACGAGGTTGTCGGTCACCGTGAGCTGCCCGAACAGTTGCTGGCGCTGGAACGTGCGGCGCATTCCGTGACGGGCGCGCCAGACGGGGGAGCGGCGGGTGACGTCCGCCCCGTCGAGGTGGACACGCCCCGCGTCGGGGCGGCGGATGCCGGACAGCACGTCGAAGAGGGTGGTCTTTCCGGCGCCGTTGGGGCCGATGAGTCCGCAGATCTCGCCGGGGCGCAGGGACAGGCTCACGTCGTCGAGTGCTCGTACGCCGCCGAAGCGGACGCCGACGCGGTCGGCGCGCAGAATGGGGCTCGTGTTCGTCATGGGCGGGCCGCCCCGACGCGCGTGGCCGCCAGTCCCAGATACGCCTCCGTCAGCCGGTCCGCCTCCACGGCCGCGCGCGGGCCGCACCATGACACGCGCCCCTGCGCCAGGTACGCGACCGTGTCCGCGACCTTCAGCACCTCGGTGGCCTTCTCCTCCACGAGGAGCAGGGCCGTTCCGTGGTCGCGGAGTTCGGTGAGGAGGCGGAAGACCTCCTCGACGACACGGGGTGCGAGGCCGAGGGAGGGCTCGTCGGCGATCAGGACCTTCGGGGGGCGCTGGAGGAGTGGGGCGAGGGCGAGCATCTGCTGTTCCCCTCCGGAGAGGGCGCCGGCGGGGACGCCGCGCCGCCCGGCGAGACCGGGGAAGCGCTCGTACACGGCTTCGCGTGCGTCCCGTCCGTCCCGGCCGCCTTGTCCGTCCCGGCCGCGCAGATACAGGGCGAGGTTCTCCTCGATGGTGAGGGCCGGGAAGATGCCCCGTCCCTCCGGCGCCAGGACGACTCCGGCCCGCGACCGGCGTACGGCACCGTCCCGCGTGGCGTCACGTCCTGCCACGTACACCTGGCCGGCGAGCGGGTTCACGAGGCCCGCGGCTACGCGGCACGTCGTCGATTTCCCGGCCCCGTTCGGGCCGAGCAACGCGAGGATCTCGCCGGGCCGCACGGCGAGATCCACCCCGTGCAGCACGGGCGCGCCGTCGTAACCGGCACGGATGCCACGCAGGCACAGGGCGGCCACGAACGCGTCACCGCCAAAACCAGCCGACCCACCCGCCTGCCCGGCGACGGCCGCGCCGGTCGGGACTCTGGCGGGCATCACGCCGGCCGGGGCCGCGCCGGCCGGGACCGCCGGGGTCGGCACCGAGTCGGCCGGGACCGTGCCGGTCGAGCCCGCGTCAGCTGGGACCGAACCGCTCGGGACCGCAGAGGTCGGCATCGAGTTGGCCGAGGCCGTGCTGGTCGAGCCCGCGTGCGCTGGGACCGTACCGCCCGGGACCACGCGGGCCGGAGCCGCGTCACTCGGGGCCGCATGGGTCGGGACCGCACGGGTCGGGACCGCACGGGTCGGGACTGTGCTGATCGAGTCCGCAGTGGTCGAGTCCGTGCCGCTTGGGACCGCGGTGCCCGGGGCCGCGCCGGTCGAGCCCGCGTCAGCCGGGACTGTGCTGCCCGGGACCGCGCTGCCCGGCACCAGGCCGGTCGAGCCCGCGTCAGCCGGGACCGGGCGGGCTGGAGCCGTGTCGCCCGGGGCCGCAGGGGTCGGGACCGCGCTCGTCGGCTCCACGGCGGTCGCGTCCGTGCCGGTGTAGCCCACGGTGGTCGAGCCCGCGTGCGCTGGGACCGTACCGCCCGGGACCACGGTGGTCGCCACCCTGCCGGTCGAGCCCGCGGTGGTCGCCGCCGTGCCAGCCCTCGTCGTGCCGGCCGCCACCGTGTCGGCCGCCGCCCTGTCGCCCGGTGCCGTGTCGGCCGGTAGCGTGCCGGTCGGTTCGGGTGCCGGACCTGGGTCCGGGGTGTCCGTCTCCGGTCGCGTCAGGCGGCGTCGGTGCAGACGTGACGGCACCGCCGCGCAGTAGCCGTCCGGGTCGTTCGCCAGGGCCAGGCCTGCCAGGCCGAAGAGGATCACCGGGAGGTGGACCGACTCGGTGACGTGTTCCGAGACGAGATGCGGTACGACGGCGTAGACCAGGCCGGCGACCACCGCGAACTGGGGGCGCCGCAGGCCCGCCGCCACGACCACCGCGAGCCAGATCAGTCCCGTCATGGCGGTGAAGTCGGTAGCGTTGACACGGGTGTTGTAGGAGGCGTACATGACGCCGCCGAAGCCCGCGAGCCCGGCGGACAGCGTGAACAGCACCAGCTTGGTGCGGACGACCGACACCCCGGACGCCATCGCCGCCGCGGGCGCCGAGCGCACCGCGAGCATCGCCCGGCCGGACGGCGAGTTCCGCAGCGCGCCCAGCGCGGCGACGGCCGTGGCGACCAGCACGGTCAGCGCCACCCCGAGTGCCCGGTCGTCGCCCAGGTCCACCGGACCGAGGACCGGCCGGGGAACCGCCCACCCCGTGTCGCCGTTGCGCAGCCAGCCGAGCTGGAACAGGACCTGATCGGCGAGGAAGGCCAGCGCGAGGGTCGCGAGGGCGAGCGAGCGGCCCCCGAGCCGAAGCGCCGGCAGGGCGACCAGCGCGCCGAGCGCCGCCGCCGCGCACGTTCCGACGGCCGCCGCCGCCACGAACGGCCAGCCATGGCTCAGCAGCAGCCCCGCCACCAGCGCCGCCCCCGTCACGAAGGTGGCCTGTGCCAGCGACACCATCGCGCCGAGCCCCGTCACCACCGTGAAGGACACGAACACCAGGGAAAGGGCCAGCCCTTGGGTGAGGAGGCCGCTCCAGAAGGGGGTCGTGACCGTGTAGAAGGAGGTCGCGAGGAGGACGGCGGCCAGCGTCCACGGACCCCACCGCCGCAGCCTGGACCGCCCCGTCAGATAGTCGACCGGCGGCGGGTCCACCGCCGCGGTCCCCGCCGTGCGCCCGCGCCGCGTCAACAGCAGCAGCCCGGCGAAGAGGATCAGGAAGGGCACGGCGGTACGGAACCCGGTGATCCGCTCGGCGAAGTCCGCGTACCCGGCGACGAGGTTCTGCAGCACCCCGAGCCCGAGCCCGCCCACGAACGCCAGCGGTACCGAGACGAACCGGCCGAGCACCGCCGCCGTCGCCGAGACGAAGAGGAAGAGTGTGAAGTCGTGCGAGGAAAGACCGAGGAGCGGTGTGGCCAGCACGCCTGCCAGGCCCGCGAGCCCCGACGACAGCATCCACGCGATCGACGACAGCCGGTCCGCGCTCAGGCCCCGCAGCTCCACCAGCGAACGGTTGTCGACGGCCGCCCTGAGCTGCAGCCCCAGCGGGGTGTGCCGCATCAGGACCCACAGGCCGAGGGCGACCAGGGCCGTCGTGGCCCAGATGATCAGCTGGTCGGAGTCGACGCCGACGCCGTCGACCGGCTGCCAGGACCTCGCGGGGCTGGGCCCGACCCCCGGCAGCCCGAACTGGTTCTCGGCGGGTTTCACGGACGTGCCCGCGTCCGCCAGCAGCTCGACGACCCACAGCCCCAGCGCGGGCAGCGCCACCAACAGGCCGATGGTGGCGACGATCTGTGCCGTCTCACCGACCCGCGCCAGCTTGCGGAACATCAGCCGGTCCAGGCCCCAGCCCAGCGCGGGCGCCAGTACGCACACCAGCAGCACCGCCGTCGGGACGGCCGGGAGGCCGAGACCCGAGTGCAGTTCGTAGAAGGCGAGGGCGCAGAGGTAGGCGGTCGCGCCGTGCGCGAAGTTGAACAGGCCCGACGCCGAGTAGGAGAGCACGAGACCGGTCGCGAGCAGCGCGTACAGCGCGCCCGACACCAGTCCGCTCAGTACGAATCCGAGAAGGTCGGCCATGCCCCGTCACCCCGCCCCTGCTCGAAGGGGATCCCCTACGTGAAGGGGATCGGCGGATAGCACTCGAAGGGCGCCGACACCACGTACTCGCCGCCCTTCAGCTGGACGAGCGCCCCGCACCCGAACGACTCCTTCTGGCCCTTCCGTTCGGCCCGGTCGCCGACCAGCGTGCCGGTGTCCGCGAACCCGTCCGCCGCCTTCTGGAAGGACGACACGGTCAGGTCCTCGCCGGCCTTCTCGGCGATGGCGAGGAAGAGATCGGCCGACATGTAGCCGGTCATCATGTGCATGTTGAGCGGCACATCCTTGCCCGCGGCCTTCCTGATGTCCTCCCCGAACCGCGTCATCGCCGCACTCCGCTGCTCGAACGGCTGGAACGACGTCAGGACATGCACCCCGTCGAGCGCCTTGCGCGTCGCGCTCTTGGCCAGCAGCCCCGGGTCGTAGTCGGTCGGATCGGTGAGCACACCGCGGTACCCCGTCCGCTTGACCGCCGTGAACAGTCCGATGTTGTACGGGGTCTGCATCACGGAGACGATCGCGTCCGGCGCCTTGCCGCCGTCGCTGCGCAGGATCTCCTTCGTGTACGCCGACCAGTCGCTCGGGACGGCGGCGGCCGGCACGGACGGCTTGGCGAAGGTCACCTCGAATCCCGCCGATTCGAAGCTCTGCCGGTAGGTGCGGATGCCGAACTTCCCGGCGTCGCTGTCATTGGCGAGGATCGCCACGCTGCGGCCCTCGGCGCCGCCCATCACCTGTTCGAGGCCCTCGGGCCAGGTCTGCGAGATGGTGCCGCCGGGTGTCGGCACCATGCAGCCGCCGAAACCGTAGATGTACGACGGTCCGCAGAACGACGGCAGCGTGCCCCAGCCGAAGGTGGGGACCCGCTGCTTCTGCAGGAAGTCCGCGCCGGAGAAGGTCGTCGAACTCATCGGGGCGATCGCGAACACCTTGTCCTGCTGCACGAGTTTGCGCGCCGCGGCGAGGTTCCTGGACGGGTCCTGGCCGTCGTCCTCGGCGCCGAGGTAGTCGATCTTCCGTCCGTGCAGGCCGCCTTCGGCGTTGGCGCGGTCGAAACGGGCCTTCGCGCCGAGGTCGGTGTCCTTTTTCGAGTAGCCGCTCGCGGTCGTCATCGAGACGATGCCGCCGACTTTGATGCGGGTGTCGGTGACACCGCGTACGGAGTCCCCGGCCTTCGAAGTCCCCCCGGAGGACGCCGAGTTGCAGGCGGCGGTCAGCAGCAGGGCGGTTGCGGCCACCGCTGCGGCGAATGTGCGGGTCGGTCGTGACACGGTCGGCCCCCTCCGTCGGGTGGCTCCGGTGACTCGGGTGCCCGAAATGATCCGGCGAATCTGACGGTCCGTCAATATGTGGGACGGCGGTATGTGACGAGGCGTCAGGTCGTGCGGGGGTGCGGGCCGGTGGGGGCTTGTCGCGCGGTTCCCCGCGCCCCTTCGGGGGCGCCCATGCGGCCGCGAGAACCGCTACGCGCGGTACAAGGCCTCCACCTCGGTCGCGTACGCGTTCTCGATCGCCTTGCGCTTCAGCTTCAGGGACGGGGTCAGCAGGCCGTGTTCCTCGGTGAACTGGTGGGCCAGTATCCGGAACGTGCGGATCGACTCGGCCTGGGAGACCAGGGTGTTCGCGGCGACCACGGCCCGCCGTACCTCGGTCTCCAGGTCGGGGTCCCGCACCAGCTGGGCCGGGGTGAGCGGGGGCTTGCCCCGCATCTGCAGCCAGTGGTCGACGGCCTCACCGTCGAGCGTGACCAGCGCCGCGATGTACGGCCGGTCGTTGCCGACGACGATGCACTGCGCGACCAGCGGATGGTCGCGCACCCGCTCCTCCAGGACGCCCGGCGAGACGCTCTTGCCACCGGAGGTCACCAGGATCTCCTTCTTGCGCCCGGTGATGGTGAGGTAGCCGTCCTCGTCGAGCGCGCCGATGTCGCCGGTGGCGAGCCAGCCGTCGTGCAGGGCCGCGTCGGTGGCCTTCGGGTCGTTGAGATAACCCTGGAAGACGTTGTCGCCGTGCAGCCAGATCTCGCCGTCGTCCGCGATGTGCACGGTCGTGCCGGGGATGGGCTGGCCCACCGTCCCGTAGCGGGTGCGCTCGGGAGGGTTGGCGGTCGCGGCGGCCGTGGACTCGGTGAGCCCGTACCCCTCGTAGATCTGCACGCCGGCGCCCGCGAAGAACAGGCCGAGGCGGCGGTCCATCGCGGAGCCGCCGGACATAGCGTGCCGTACGCGTCCGCCCATCGCGCTGCGGATCTTGGAGTAGACGAGTTTGTCGAAGAGCTGGTGCTGCATCCGCAGGGCGGTGGAAGGTCCGGGACCGATGTCCCAGGCCTTCGCCTCGACCGCGTCCGCGTAGCGCACCGCGACCTCGACGGCCTTCTCGAACGGCCCGCCCTTGCCCTCCTTCTCGGCCTTGCGGCGGGCCGCGTTGAAGACCTTCTCGAAGATGTAGGGCACCGCCAGGAAGAACGTCGGCTGGAACGCGGCCAGATCCGGCAGCAGGGCCGCCGCGTTCAGCTGTGGCTGATGGCCGAACTTGACCTTTCCCCGGACCGCGGCGACCTGCACCATCCGCCCGAAGACGTGCGCGAGCGGCAGGAACAGCAGGGTGGCCGCCTCGTCGCCGCGCTTGGAGTGGAAGAGCGGCTCCCAGCGTCCGATCGCCGTGTCCGTCTCGAACATGAAGTTGGCGTGCGACAGGACGCAGCCCTTGGGGCGGCCCGTGGTGCCGGACGTGTAGATGATCGTCGCCGTCGACTCCGGGGTGACCGCGCGGCGGTGCCGGTGGACCACCTCGTCGTCGATGTGGCCGCCCGCCTCGTACAGCTCCTGCACGGCGCCCGCGTCGAGCTGCCACAGCTTGTGCAGCGTCGGCAGCCGGTCGATGACCGTGGCGACGGTCATCGCGTGGTCCTCGTGCTCCACCATGGCGGCCGACACCTGGGCGTCGTGCAGCATCCAGAAGACCTGCTCGGCCGACGAGGTGGGGTAGATCGGGACGACCTGCGCGCCGATCGACCACAGCGCGTAGTCGAAGAGGGTCCACTCGTAGCGCGTACGGGACATGATCGCGACGCGGTCTCCGAAGCGGACGCCGTGCGCCAGCAGGCCCTTCGCGAGTGCGAGGACCTCGTCACGGAACTCGGCGGACGTCACGTCCCGCCACCTGCCGTGCTCGTCCTTGCGGCCTAGTGCGATGTAGAGGGGGTCCTCCTGGGCATACTCGAACACGGCATCGGCCAGGCCGCCCACCGGCGGTGCCGACGCCAGGGGAGGGTTGGTGAACTCGCTCAATCCCCGCTCCTTGAAGGTGCTCCGCAGCGCGGTGAAAGCTACCCCACGTGACGCCGGGGCGGGAGGGGCGGCGGAGGGGGGTCGGGGATGACGTACGCACTGGTCAACCCCTGAAATCCGGCCACAAGGGGGGAGGCCGGGACAGAATCCTTACTCTTCCGTAAGTTTCGGTTCCGTAATCTCCACGGAATCTGTACGGGGCGCTTACCGGGTTCCGGGCGCGCTCGGCGCCTTTGCGGGGGCCGCCGGTGTCCGGACGCATCCGCGGGCCGGTGGGGGCTTGTCGCGCAGTTCCCCGCGCCCCCTACGGGGTCGGCCGGCGGCCTGGGGAAGCCGCGGGCCGGTGGGGGCTTGTCGCGCAGTTCCCCGCGCCCCTTACGGGGTCGGCCGGCGGCCTGGGGAAGCTGCGGGCCGGTGGGGGCTTGTCGCGCAGTTCCCCGCGCCCCTTACGGGGCTCGGTGGAGGCGGTCCGGGGAAGTCAGGATTGAGGCTGCCAGGGCGTCCGCCGCGCCGCGGGCCGCCGTGTGGCGTCTGCCGTGGAGCAGGACGAAGTCCACCTCGCCCAGTTCCGGGAGGCCCGCGCGGTCCGGGACGCGGACCAGGCCCGGCGGGATCAGACCCCGCGTGTGGGCCATCACACCGAGGCCGGCGCGGGCCGCCGCGATGAGGCCGTTGAGGCTGCCGCTCGTGCACGCGATGCGCCAGGACCGGCCCTGGCCTTCCAGGGCCTCCAGGGCCAGGGCCCGGCTGATGCCCGGCGGCGGGTACACGATCAGCGGGACCGGACGGTCGGGATCCAGCCGCAGCCGCTCCCCGCCGATCCAGACCATGCGGTCGTGCCAGACCAGCTCGCCGCGCGGGTCCTCGGGGCGGCGCTTGGCCAGCACCAGGTCGAGCCGCCCGTCGGCCAGTTGCTCGTGCAAGGTGCCCGAGAGCTCCACCGTCAGTTCCAGGTCGACCTCGGGGTGGTCGTGGCGAAACCCTTCCAGGATCTCGGTCAGCCGGGTCAGGACGAAGTCCTCCGAGGCGCCGAACCGCAGCCGGCCGCGCAGCCGCGTGCCGCCGAAGAACGCCGCCGCCTGCTCGTGCGCCTCCAGGATCCGGCGCGCGAACCCGAGCATCGCCTCGCCGTCCTCCGTCAGCTCCACGGAATGGGTGTCCCGGGTGAACAGCTGCCGCCCGGCGGTGCTCTCCAGGCGGCGCACATGCTGGCTGACCGTGGACTGGCGCAGCCCGAGCCGCCGGGCCGCCTGCGTGAAGCTCAGCGTTTGGGCCACGGCGAGGAAGGTACGCAGTTGCGAGGGGTCGTACACGGGCCCGAGGCTACCGCCTCATCGCGGTTCGTGATGACAGTCAGAGCGGTGTACCGGATTCCCGATCAAGAGTCGGAGGAGGACGATGGAGAGGGCTCGCCCCGTCCGGAAACCACCGACAAGAACCAGTGGCACCGGCGATACCAGCGAAGCCAGTGACACCAGTGACAAAAGCCCCCAGCACCATCGGAGCACCGTGAAACGCCTGAAGTGGCCGTCCTGGCTGCCGATAGACCCGTACATCCTGCTGCTGCTCGGGACGGTGGGGCTCGCCGCCCTGCTGCCCGCCCGGGGCACCGGTGCCGAGGTCGCCAACGGCGCCTCCACCGCGGCGATCGCCTTCCTCTTCTTCCTCTACGGGGCGCGTCTGTCCACCCGCGAGGCGATGGACGGCGTACGGCACTGGCGGTTGCACCTCACGGTGCTGGCCTGCACGTTCGTGCTGTTCCCGCTGCTCGGGCTGGCGGCCCGCGGCCTCGAACCGGTGCTCCTGGACCACAACCTCTACACCGGACTGCTCTTCCTGACCCTCGTGCCCTCGACGGTCCAGTCGTCCATCGCCTTCACCTCCATGGCGCGCGGCAACGTGCCCGCCGCGATCTGCGCGGGCTCCTTCTCCTCCCTGGTGGGCATCGTGCTCACCCCGCTGCTCGCCGCGGCGCTCCTCGGCAGCACGGGAGGCGGCTTCTCCGCGGACTCGCTCCTGAAGATCGTGCTCCAGCTGCTCGTGCCGTTCCTCGCCGGACAGCTGCTGCGCCGCTGGATCGGCGGCTTCGTCGCACGCCGCAGGAAGGTCCTCGGCTACGTGGACCGCGGCTCGATCCTGCTGGTCGTCTACACCGCCTTCAGCGAGGGCATGGTGCAGGGCATCTGGCACCAGGTCAGCCCGCTGCGGCTGGGCGGTCTGCTCGCCGTCGAGGTGGTCCTGCTCGCGGTGATGCTGACGGTGACCTGGTACGGGGCCAAGGCCCTCGGGTTCCACCGGGACGATCGTGTCGCCATCCAGTTCGCCGGCTCGAAGAAGTCCCTGGCGTCCGGCCTGCCCATGGCGAGCGTCCTGTTCGGCGCCCACGCCTCGCTGGCGGTGCTGCCGCTGATGCTCTTCCACCAGATGCAGCTCATGGTGTGCGCGGTCATCGCCAAGCGCCGCTCCCGCGACCCGCAGGCCGAGCCGCAGGCGCGGCCGTGCCTCACCCCGGGCCCAGCCGCAGCGTCACGAATCGCGGTCGGTACAGGGACACGTTCCGGCTGAGGTTGGCCTGCGCCGTCGCCCCGCCGGTCGCGTCCAGCCAGTTGACGTCGTAGCTCAGCATGAGCCCGCCCCGGCCGATCGCCGGATGGACCTGCGGGTTGTACGCCGCCACGCCCGCCCCCCGCTCCGGCAGCGGTGGGCTGAAGCCCTTGCCGGGGCCGTGCCAGGGCCCGGTGGGGGAGCACGCCCAGTACGAGGTGACGGTCGTCAGCCCCTCGGCGCCCGCCGCCATCGTGAACAGGACGTACGTCCCCCCGTCGCGGGCCACCGTGAACGCGCTGCCCACCCCCTCGTCCCGGCCGTCACCCAGTACGGGCTTCATGCGGGAGGGGATGGTCCACCGCTCGCCGTCCCAGTACTGCCACGCGTCCGGGTCCGCGAGCCGCCCCCGGGGCACGCGCGCGACGTACGCGTGCGACGCGGGCCGGGCGGCGGCCCGCGCGTCGTCCCCGCCGAACACGTACGTCCAGTCCTCGTCGTGGGTCAGCGCGGTCGTGCCGAACAGCACGCGCCGCGCGGGATCCCGGACCTGTCGCTGGTCGAGGACCTCGGTGATCCCTTCGAGCCGCAGACCGGGCAGCGACAGCGTGGCGACCTCGGTGGCGGTGGGCACCCCGTAGATCCACGGGTACGCGCCGGTCGTGCGGGTCCACAGCACGACCCGTACGACCTGCTCGGCCGAGCCGGGGGAGCGGGGTTCGACACGCGCCGCGACCGGCCAGCGCCACCGGCCGGGCGCCGGGTCCGCGAACAGCGGGGCGGGCAGGGTGCGTTGCAGACGCCCGTCCTTCATGACCACGGCGGAGTTGCGCACCAGCGGTGCCGTCGTGTCCCGCCAGGCGTAGGACTCGCCCGCCGGGTTCGGCGGACGGTACACCTGGCCGAGGTAGGTGTCCGAGAACAGCCAGAGCACCCGCCCGTCCGGCAGCCGCACCGAGTGCGTACCGTCGCCGCCGGTCCAGTCGTCGGCCCGCGAGGCGTCGTCCCCGTACCGCGCGAACTCGTCCGTGACGCCGGTGTTCGCGGCCCAGGAGGCGACCGTACGGGCCTTGCAGGCGGCCTCCCCGCCGTCGTCGTCCGGGACGGCCGTGAGCAGCACCGCGCCGAGGACCAGGGCCAGGAGCAGACCCAGCCCGGTCCCCGTGCGCTGTCGTGCTCGTGTGTCGTCGGGCACGCCCGGGACGTTAGTGGCCTGCGCTCACCCGGTCCATGGGCAGCCACAGGACGGTTCCGCCGGTCACGGTCGTGTCCCCGGCGCGCACATCGGCCAGTTCGCCGTCGCTCAGCGCCCGGTCGTGGACCCGGACGTCGTCGATCGCGCCGGTCAAGTGGGCGCGGCTGTCCAGCTTCTGGCCGACGTGCACCCCGAACGGCGAGTTCCGGCTCACCGATCCCGGCACGTCCGCCGCCGTGCCGGCCACGGTCCCGTCGATGAACAGCGTCAGCTGTCCGCCGCCCCGGCGCAGCGCCAGATGGTGCCACTGCCCGTCGTCGTACGCGCCGGTGGTGCGCACGGACGCGGAGCGGGGGGCGCTCGCGCCGTCCCGGGTCGTGATCAGCCCCTGGACCCGGTTGTTCGCGGGTTCGCCGCGCAGCCACACCTGCGGCTGGGTGGAGCCGACCCCGCCCATCCACAGGAACGGCTGCTCGCCCGTGGTGGCCGTGTAGCGGAACCACAGTGACGCCGTGAAGTCCTTCGTCCCGAGGGGCAGTCGGGCCCGGTGGGGCAGGCGTACGGCGTCGTCGGCGCCGTCGAACGCGAGGGCCCCGCCGAACACGCCGTCCGTCCTCGTCGCGCCGCCGAGGACCGCCGCGCCGGGTGCGCGCGGGGCGAGGTCCGCGGTGGTCGGGTCGGGGCCGCGGCGCGGGGTCAGCCAGTCCTCGGTGAACCGGGCGAAGCGGATCTCGTCGCGCGCGTCCACGGCGCCGCCCTCGTACAGCAGGCCCGCCGTGTCGGCGCCGATGCCGACCAGGTCGGAGTAGCCGGACCAGTCCGTCGTGACGACCGTGCCGCGGTCGACGCCGTCCCAGGTGCGTCCGCCGTCGTAGGAGGAGCGGATCATCATCGTGCGGCGGCGGTCCGGGTCGGCGGGGCAGGCGAGCAGGATCCGGTCGCCCATGCGCAGCGTGGAGCCCTGGACCTGCGGTGTGTAGAGGTCGGGCAGGGCCTTGAAGGGCGAGGTGAAGCTGTCGCCGCCGTCGGCGCTGAACGCCTGGGTGCGGTGGCCGGGATCGGTGCCGTCCTGCTCGCGCCCGCTGACCAGGACCGTGCCGTCGGCGCCCTCGGTGACGGTCATCTCGGAGGGCTTCTGCCGGAACGTGCCGTCCTGCGCTGTCGGCCAGGAGTCCGTCGCCCCGACCCGCCAGTGGTCGCCGCCGTCGTCGCTGACGACGAGCGCCGCGTGGTTCGCGGTGACGTGGCTGCCGTCCCACGTCTCGGTGTTGACGGCGAGGACGAGCCGGCCCACGTGCTTGCCACGGGTCAGCTGGAGGCCGTGCACCGGCCCGGTCGCGTACCAGGAGTTCCAGTGCGCGGGCAGGATCTCGTCGCTGAGGTCGCGGGGCTCGGACCAGGTGCGCCCGTCGTCGTCGCTGTGCTGCATGTGCGGGGTGCGGTCGCACGGGACGGCGCAGTTGCCGCCGTCCGTACGGCCCGTGTTGTACGTCTCGGCCAGCACGATCCGGCCGGTTCCGCGGTCCACCACCGGCGCGGGGTTGCCGTGCGTGTCGCCCGCGCCCTCGTTGATGATCTGCAGCGGGCCCCAGGTGCGTCCGCCGTCGGTGGAGCGCTTGAGCACGATGTCTATGTCACCGGCGTCGCTGCAGTCGTTCACCCGGCCCTCTGCGAACGCCAGCAGGGTGCCCTTCGTCGTCCTCACGACGGCCGGGATCCGGAAGCAGGCGTATCCGGGATCCTGGGAGGCCTTGAAAAGCACCTGCTGCTCGAACGCGGCGACTCCGGTGGTCGCGCCGGGTTCGGCCGCGGTCCCGGCGTGTCCGGTGCCCGGCACCCCGAGCAGCGCGGTGAGAGTGAGGACCGCCGTCAGGGCGCCGGTGACAGCGGTCCTCCAGGGTCTGGCCGTGCGGGGAGTTCGGGGGCGTGCGCGAAGACTTGACGGCATGGTGCGACCTGCCCTTCATGCGTCTGATGCGTCTCGGGCGTCTCGGGTGTCTCACGCGTCCGGACAACCGGACATCCCATGTCCTGGCTGCGCGCCACAGACGGTACTGGGCTCCCAGGCACCTCACAAGAAGCGCGCACGGCCGTGGCGCGAGAACTTCCCGCCGCACCGGCTCGGGTCAGGGGCGACCTCGGCTACGACCTCGTCCTCGTCGAGGACGCCAGGTCACCCGTCCAGGTGATTGCGCTCCGATCCCCGTCCTGAACCAGTCCCGACGCGCCACGCTGAGCTGCATGTTCTGGTCTCCCTCCGCTCAGGGTCGATGGCGCCGGACCGTACGGAACGCGGTGCTGGTCGGGCTCGGTCTGGCCCTGGTGGTGATCCCGCTCTGGCTGATGCGGGACGGCATCGAGAAGAAGGATGTCATCGGCATCCTGCTCGCGATCCTGGCGTTGGCCGTGGCGGTCGCCGACTACCTCCGCGGAGACAGCAGAGTGCCGCTCTCTCCCGGCGCTCAGGCCGACGCCCTCGCGGACGCGGTACAGGGGCAGTGGGCGGAGGAGGCCAGAGCCCGCAGGCTTCGTGACCCGCGTGTCCTGCCACTGACCTGGACGACCGCCGACCCCGCCGTCCGGTCGACCGCGGACCGCAGCGTTCGCATCCGTCTCGACGGCCGCCTGGACGGCGACTTCGACAGCATGACCGTCCAGCTCGCGGACGGCTACCGGCGGCTGCCCAACGGACGCCTGGTCGCCATCGGCGAGCCCGGCGCGGGCAAGACCGTGTTGGCGATCCTGCTCACCCTCGGACTTCTCGGCCGTCGCAGTGCGGGCGAACCGGTGCCGGTACTGCTGTCGGCGTCGTCGTGGGATCCGATCTGTGAATCACTGGACGACTGGATCGTCCGAACGCTGGCGGACACCTACTACCGGGGCCGCCCCGAGATCCCCCGGACCGTCCTCGACCACGGCCTCCTCACGCCGATCGTCGACGGCCTCGACGAGATCCCCGAGTCCGCCCGGCGGGGTGCGGTCCGCGCCATGAACTACGCCCTCGGCGCCGAACGGCCCATCGTCGTCACCTGCCGGGCGGTGGAATACACGGATGTGATCGCGGCGGGCTCTCCCACTCTGCGCAGGGCCCCGGTGGTTCAGGTCGCCCCCCTCGCCGCGGCCGACACCATCGCCTACCTGGAGGATGTCGACTGGCCGGACCCCGAGACGCGCTGGGCCCAGGTGTACGACCGCCTTCGCGTCGCCCCGCCGGACACCCCGGTCCGCGCCGCACTGTCCACGCCGCTGATGGTCTCCCAGGCGCGCCTGGTCTACCAGCGTCTGGGAGGGGCCCCCGCCGAACTGCTCGACCCCTCCCGGTTCGATTCCCGCCACGCCATCGAGGACTACCTGCTGGACCGTCTCATCGACGCCGCCTACGCGCCGGACCGGCTGCCGTCCGGTCGGCCGACGGGGGAGCCGCCCCGCTGGGAGGCGGCCAAGGCCGAACGCTGGCTGACGTACCTTGCCCAGTACCTCCACCGGTACCGCGAACGTGACGTCGCCTGGTGGCAGTTGAGCCAACGGCTCCTTTCCCCATGGGTGGCACCGGCACTGGGCCTCGCCCTGGGGACGGTACTGATGGTGGTCGTATCGGTGTGGCTGACGAACCTGAAGCTCTGGCACGAGAGCTTCGGATACACGCCCTCTGATGAGAACGAAGTGCTCTTCTCGTCGGCCTTCACCGTCTCCGCTCTGACGGGCACGGGGATGGCGGTCCTGGTCGTGATCGTCTGGTACGCGACTCCCGGCAGGACTCCCGGTCAGCTGTCGTTCACCCTCCGCGGGTCCCTGCGCCGACTGCGGGAAGGAGCGGCCACCGGTGTCGCGGTGGTGGCCGTCCCCGCCGCGCCCATCGTGCTCGGGCAGGCTGTGTCCGTTTCGCTCAGCGAACTGAGTTGGTCGTTCAACGCCTCTGTGGACTACGTCGAACTGCTGGGCACGGTGTGCGCGCTGGCCGTCGTGGCCGGTCTCGCGGTCGCCGTCCACAACTGGCTCACCGCACAGCCGGAGCGCGCGGCCCGAGCCACGCCCGAACACATGCTCCGACACGACCGGAACTCGTCACTCCTTGGCGCACTGGCCGCCGGTACGGTGACCGCGCTCATCGCGAGTGCCGCCCTGATTCCCGTGCTGGTGGCGAGCGACATGGTCGCCACGGCCCTCATGGGGTGGCACGGCGAGCCTTCGCCGTCCGATTTCGCCGCATTGCAGAAGAACGAGCTCCGCTTCGACCTCCGTCGAATCCTGATCATCGAGACGGCCGGAATCCTCCCCGGTACCACCTGCGCCGTCCTTCTCCTCCTGTCCCGGGCCTGGCCCAGGTTCCGGCTGGCGGCCTTCCTGCTCGCCGTACGAGGTCGCCTGCCCTGGCGGCTGATCGGCTTTCTCACCGATGCCCGACGCCGCGGAGTGCTACGTCAGTCAGGGGGCGTGTATCAGTTCCGGCACATCCGCCTGGTGGAGCGGCTCAACGATCAACCGCTCCCGCAGGGCCACCGGCCACGTTTCAGGCGCCGCACGATCGGTGTTGTGGCCACAGTGATGGCAGTCGCCTCGACAGCACTGGTTGTCGCATTACCGGATGACGATTCACGGTCGACGATTCTGGTTATTGGTATGGAAGACACCAGTACGAGTGATGCGGCGCTCAGCTCAAATGGCCGATGGCTCGTGTACCAGCGAAGCCTGGTGTATCAGGACAACTCCTCCGCGTATGACAGCACCTGGCTGCTCAGCTTGGATCCCGGGAAAGGGAGGGTGGTCGGCCGTCGCATCGCCGATATTGGAACCTCCCCAGCTGGGGAAATGATCGTAAGCAGGGACGGCCGTTCCGTCGTCGCTGCCGCAGACGGGGTTGCTGCGGCCTGGTCCGTCAAGTCAGCCAACAAATTCAAACGACGATGCACCATTGAATATGCCCCTGAGGATGCGACTTTTTCCCTCAGCCCGGACGGCGGCAAGTTGGCGGTGGGTGCCGTATCCAAATCCAAGAGCGGTGCAACCATCCGCGTATGGGACCTGGGCACCTGCCGGAGGGACCCGATTCGTACGATCCCCTACGAGAAATCTATGACGGATTCAATGATTTCCGACCTGGAGTTTGATCCGACGGCGAAGGTCCTCGCAGTGAGTTTCAGCGAAAACGAGGGGCGGAAATCGTACACGGAACTATGGGACTTGGAGAAGCAGGAAAAGCCACGTCGTCTTCCAGGTAAGCAGGGGGAAAGCGAATATGTCGTACTGGGGCGGCATGGCGAGAATGTCGCCTCTTACGATTATACAAATGAACGCACCCGCGTGTGGAACGCATCCTCCTGCAAGAAAACCTGCACCATCCGAACTGGATATCCAGCTGCCTTCAGCGACAGCGGCGATGTGCTGGCGACCTACTCGGAAAGCGAGATCTTTCTGTGGGACGCGGACAACGGAGAACGACTGGACAGCCCTTCCCTCAAGACTGAAGGCGTCATTCGCATCGCCTTCGGCCCCGGCTCCCGGACTCTCACCACGTTGCACTCGGACGGCATGGTGAAACGGTGGAACGTACACCAGGGCTGGAACTGACGGTGGCAACACGACGGGGCCCCTCCGGCGCAGGGGGCGCTCCCCGCCGGGTAGGGGCCCCGCCGCCGTGCAGCGGGGAGACCGGTCAGCCCTGGGCGGCCGCGGCCTGCAGGGCGATGCGGTGCTCGCCCGCGTACACGTTCATGGAGGTGCCCCGCAGGAAACCGACGAGGGTCAGGTTCGACTCGGCGGCCAGGTCGACCGCGAGCGAGGACGGTGCCGAGACCGCGGCGAGCACCGGGATGCCCGCCATCACCGCCTTCTGGGCCAGCTCGAAGGAGGCGCGCCCCGAGACCAGCAGGACCGTGCGGGAGAGCGGCAGCGAGCCGTTCTGGAGGGCGCGGCCGACCAGCTTGTCGACCGCGTTGTGCCGGCCCACGTCCTCCCGGATGTCGACCAGTTCGCCGTCCTCGGTGAACAGGGCCGCCGCGTGCAGACCCCCGGTCCGGTCGAACACGCGCTGCGCCGCGCGCAGCCGGTCGGGGAGGCTCGCGAGCAGTTCGGGCCCGAGCCGTACCGGGGGAGTCGTGTCGCCGTGCGTGTCGTCGATCGTCCAGCGGGCCGTCGTGCGGACCGCGTCCAGGCTGGCCTTGCCGCACAGCCCGCAGGACGACGTCGTGTACACGTTGCGTTCGAGCGTGATGTCGGGGATGACGACGCCGGGCGCCGTCCGAACGTCGACGATGTTGTAGGTGTTCGAGCCGTCCACGGTGGCGCCGGCGCAGTAGACGATGTTCTGCAGTTCGTCCGCCGCGCCCAGCACCCCCTCGCTGACCAGGAAGCCCGCCGCGAGCGCGAAGTCGTCGCCCGGGGTGCGCATCGTGATCGCGAGGGGTTTTCCGTTGAGCCGGATCTCCAGTGGTTCCTCGGCGACGAGCGTGTCCGGACGGGCGGAGACCACCCCGTCGCGGATGCGGATCACCTTGCGTCGTTCCGTGACTCGTCCCATGTCCTGATCAGTCCCGGTTCTGTACGTGCTGGTAGCCGAAGCGGCCCTTGATGCAGAGGTTGCCGTGGGTCACCGGGTTGTCGTGCGGCGAGGTGACCTTGACGATCTCATTGTCCTGTACGTGCAGGGTGAGATTGCAGCCCACTCCGCAGTAGGCGCACACCGTGGTCGTCCCGGTCTGCGCCGACTCGTCCCACGTACCCGCCGCACGCATGTCGAACTCCGATTTGAACGAAAGCGCACCCGTCGGGCACACCTCGATGCAGTTGCCGCAGTACACGCAGGCCGATTCCGTGAGGGGGCCGTCGTGCTCGACGGCGATCCGGGCGTCGAAGCCGCGGCCGACGACCGAGATGGCGAAGGTGTTCTGCCACTGGTCCCCGCAGGCGTCCACGCACTTGTAGCAGAGGATGCACTTGCCGTAGTCGCGCACATAGAGGTCGTTGTCGATCCTCGGCTGTTCGTCGACGCGGGCCGCGTCGGGGCCGAACCGGTCGGGCTCGGCCTCGTACTCCTTGAGCCAGCCGGCGACCTCCGGTGTGGTCGACAGGTCGACGGAGGACGCGAGCAGCTCAAGGACGATCTTGCGGCTGTGTCTGGCGCGCTCGGTGTCCGTGCGCACCTCCATGCCCGCCTCCGCCTTGCGGGAACAGGCCGGGACGAGGGTGCGCGCGCCCTCGACCTCGACGACGCACACGCGGCAGGCGTTCTTGGGGGTGAGGGTGTCGCCCTCGCACAGGGTCGGGACGTCCTTGCCCGCCGACCGGCAGGCGTCGAGGATCGTCGAGCCCTCCGGCGTGCGCACAGGATCGCCGTCGATCGTGAACTCCAGCAGGCGGCGGGGGATCCCCAGCGGTATCAAGGTCATTCGTACGCCCCCAGGCGGTCGATGGCGGATTCCACGGCGTTCCAGGCGGTCTGTCCCAGACCGCAGATCGAGGCGTCCTTCATGGCCCGGCCCACCTCCCGCAGCAGCGTGATGTCGGCCGCCGCGTCCGCGCCGGTCCGCTCGACGATGCGGTGCAGGGCCTCCTCCTGGCGGACGGTCCCGACCCGGCACGGCACGCACTGCCCGCACGACTCGTCCCGGAAGAACTCGGCGATGCGCAGCAGCAGACGCGGCAGCGGCACGGTGTCGTCGAAGGCGAGCACGACCCCCGAGCCGAGTGTCGTGCCGGCCGCCCGCGTGCCCTCGAAGGTGAGCGGGATGTCCAGCTCGTCGGGCCGTACGAAGCCACCGGCCGCGCCGCCGAGCAGGACCGCGCGCAGCCTCTCGCGTACGCCCGCCAGCTCCAGCAGCTCGCCGAGCGTGGCGCCGAACGGCAGCTCGTAGATACCGGGCCGGTCCACGCTGCCGGACACGCAGAACAGCTTCGGTCCGGTGGACCCGCCAGTACCGGTGCCGATCGCCGCGTACGCCGCGGCCCCGACGGTGAGGATCGGCAGGACGTTGACCAGCGTCTCGACGTTGTTCTCGGCGGTCGGCTTGCCGAACAGGCCCTTCTCCACGGGGAAGGGCGGTTTCGACCGCGGCTCGCCCCTGTACCCCTCGATGGAGTTGAAGAGGGCGGTCTCCTCACCGCAGATGTACGCGCCCGCGCCGCGCCGGATCTCGATGTCGAAGGCGTACCCCTGCCCGAGGACATCGTCCCCGAGCAGACCGCGCGCGCGTGCCTGCCCGATGGCGTGCTCCATGCGGCGCAGGGCTCGTGGGTACTCGCCGCGCAGGTAGAGGTAACCCTTGTGCGCCCCGACCGCGTACGCCGCGATCGTCATCGCCTCCACGAGGGAGTACGGGTCGCCCTCCATGACCACGCGGTCCTTGAAGGTGCCGGGCTCGGATTCGTCCGCGTTGCACACCAGGTAGTGCGGGTGGTCGGGCTGGGACGCCGTGGCCTGCCATTTGCGGCCGGTGGGGAAGGCGGCGCCGCCGCGCCCGACCAGGCCCGCGTCGGTGACCTCGCGGATGACCCCGGCGGGGCCGATCGCGAAGGCCTGCCGCAGGGCCGTGTAACCGCCGTGCGCCCGGTAGTCGTCGAGCGACGCCGGATCGACCACGCCGACCCGGCCGAGCAGCATCAGGGCGGGATCCCCGGCCTGCGGGACCGCCAGCGCGGCGGGCGGCTCCTCGGGCGCCGAGTCGGGCGAGCGCGCCGCGAGGACGGCCCGCTCGACGGTCGCCGGCGCCGACACGGCCGTACGCACCGGGTCCCCGGCCTTGACGGCGAGCGCGGCCGGGGCCCTTTCGCACAGGCCGAGGCAGGGGCTGCGCTCGACGCTGACGCCGCTGCCGAGGCCCAGGCGGGCCTCGACCCCGGCGCACAGCTCCGAGGCCCCGGCCGCCGCGCACGCCAGGTCCGTGCACACGTGCAGGACCGTCGCCGGGCGCGGCTTCACCGAGAACATCGCGTAGAAGGTGGCGACCCCGTACGCGTCCGCCGGCGGCACGGTGAGCCGCCGGCACAGGTAGTCGAGGGCGCCCTCGCTGATCCAGCCGATCCGGTCGTGGACGGCGTGCAGCCCCGGCAACAGCAGGTCACGACGTTCCCGGGCCTCTCGCCCGCCGCGTGCCCACCTGAGGTCGGCGTCGCTGCGGTCGGCGCCCTCCCACGAAGACTCCGGAGGGCCGAGCAGCGTGTCGATCGCCGCCCGTTCCTCGTCCGTCGGTTTGCTGTCTCCGAAGTGCAGGTCCACTCACATCACCTCACTTGACTCTCACTTGACCTGAATCGCAACCGGCAGTTTTTCGATGCGGATCGCCGACGCCTTGAACTCCGCCGTCCCCGCGATCGGGCAGTTGGCCTCGATCGTCAGCTGGTTGGTGTCCACCTCGTCGGGAAAGTGCATGGTCATGAACGCGAGGCCGGGCCGCAGCGCGGTGTCGACCCACACCGGCGCCACCACCGAACCGCGCCGCGAGGAGATCTGGACCTGCTCGCCGACCACCACGCCGTAGCGCTCCGCGTCCTCCGGGCACAGCTCGACGAACTCGCCGCGCCGCATCGGCGAGGCGAAACCACCGCTCTGCACACCGGTGTTGTACGAGTCGAGCCGCCGCCCGGTGGTCAGCCGGATCGGGAACCGCTCGTCCGTCAGGTCGACGGGCGGATCGTGCTGGACGATCCCGAAGGGCGCGAGCCGGCCCCGCGCCGCCCGGTCGGACTCCCACAACCTGCCGTGCAGATAGGTCGGTTCGATCCGGTCCGTCTGCGGGCAGGGCCACTGGATGCCCTGATGCTCCGCCAGCCGCTCGTACGTCATCCCGTAGTGGTCCGGGGACACCGACCGCAGCTCGTCCCACACCGCCTCGGAGTCCTCGTACTTCCACTCGTGTCCCATGCGGGAGGCGAGGTCGCAGAGGATGTCGATGTCCTCGCGGGCCTCGCCGGGCGGGGTGACCGCCCGGCGCACCCGCTGAACCCGCCGCTCGCTGTTGGTCGTCGTGCCCTCGGTCTCGGCCCAGCCGGCCGTCGCGGGGAGCACCACGTCCGCAAGTTCGGCCGTCTTCGTCAGGAAGATGTCCTGGACGACGAGGAAGTCGAGTGCCCGCATACGGCGTATCGCCTGCTCGCTGTCGGCCTCCGACTGCGCCGGGTTCTCCCCGATGCAGTAGACGGCCTTGAGTGAGCCCTCCTCCATGGCCTCGAACATCTCCGTCAGGTTCAGCCCGTAGTGCGGCTCGATGACGGTGTCCCACACGGACTCGAACTTCAGCCGGGTGTCCGGGTCGAGGATGTCCTGGAAGCCGGGCAGCCGGTTCGGGATGGCGCCCATGTCACCGCCGCCCTGCACGTTGTTCTGTCCGCGCAGGGGCTGCAACCCGGAACCGAAGCGGCCCACATGGCCCGTCAGGAGGGACAGGTTGATGAGCGCGCGGACGTTGTCCGTGCCGTTGTGGTGCTCGGTGATGCCGAGCGTCCAGCACAACTGGGCGCGCTCGGCGCGGGCGTAGGCGTGCGCCAACTCCCGTATGGCGGCGGCCGGTACGCCCGTCACCTTCTCGGCGAGCGACAGCGTCCACGGTTCGACGAGCTGCTTGTACTCCTCGAAGCCGGTGGTGGCCCGCTCGATGAACGCCTCGTTCGCGAGTCCCGCCCGGATGATCTCGCGACCGATCGCGTGGGCCATCGGGATGTCCGTGCCCACGTTCAGCCCGAGCCAGCCCTCGGCCCACTCGGCGGTGGAGGTGCGGCGCGGGTCGACCGCGTACATCCGGGCGCCGTTCCTGATGCCCTTCAGGACGTGCTGGAAGAAGATCGGGTGCGCGAAGCGGGCGTTGGAGCCCCACATCACGACCAGGTCGGTGTGCTCGACCTCGGCATACGAGGAGGTGCCGCCGCCCGAGCCGAAGGCCGCCGACAGGCCTGCCACGCTGGGTGCGTGGCAGGTGCGGTTGCAGGAGTCGACGTTGTTGGTGCCCATGACCACGCGGGCGAACTTCTGGGCCACGTAGTTCATCTCGTTGGTCGCGCGGGCGCAGGAGAACAGGCCGAACGCGCCGCGTGCCGCGCCCAGGCCCCGGGCGACACGGTCCAGGGCCTCGTCCCAACTCGCCCTGCGGAAGGGCTCGTCACGGGAGTCACGGACCATGGGGTACTGAAGTCGGTTGTACGTCTTGGGAGTTCGGTCTCGCTTCTTCATACCGTGTTCCTCGAAGTCCTCATACTGCTCCTCACCCGTTTCCTTGTGGGGCTCCTCATGCGGCGGTCCTCAGCGCGAGCAGGTCCGAGATGGCGTGGACGGTGCGGAGCGTGGGCACCGGGACGTCGGTGATCTCCGCCAGTTCGACGACGGCGGCGAGCAGCACGTCGAGTTCGAGCGGTTTGCCGCGCTCCAGGTCCTGGAGCGTCGAGGTGCGGTGGTCACCGACCCGCTCCGCGCCGGCCAGGCGCCGCTCGATGGAGACGCCCACCCGGCAGCCCAGTGCCTCGGCGACCGCGAGCGTCTCGGTCATCATGATCTCGATGACCCGGCGGGTGCCGCCGTGCAGGCACATCTGCCGCATGGTGGCCCGGGCCAGGGCACTGATGGGGTTGAAGGAGATGTTGCCGAGCAGCTTGAGCCAGATGTCGTTGCGCAGGTCCGGCTCGACCGGGCACTTGAGCCCGCCGGCCACCATGGCCTCGCCGAACTCCGTACAGCGCGCCGAGACCGTACGGTCCGGCTCGCCGACGGAGAACCGGGTGCCTTCGAGATGGCGGACCACTCCGGGGCCCGCCAGCTCGGTCGCCGCGTAGACGACACAGCCGATGGCCCGGGACGGCGCGATCACCGCACCGACCGCGCCGCCGGGGTCCACGCTCTCGATGCGGTGGCCGTCGTGCGGCCCGCCGTGCCGGTGGAAGTACCACCAGGGAATGCCGTTCTGCGCGGCGATCACCGCGGTCGTGTCGTGCAGAAGAGGCTCGATGAGCGGCCCGCACGCCGCGTACGAGTTGGCCTTCAGGCCCAGGAAGACGAAGTCGACCGGGCCGACCTCGGCCGGGTCGTCGGTGGCGTGGGCCCGGGCGGTGAAGTCGCCGCGCGGGCTGAGCACTCGCACTCCGTGCTGCCTCATGGCCGCGAGATGCGGTCCACGGGCGATGAGGTGCACATCGGCACCCGCGCGATGCAGCGCGGCTCCGACGTAGGCGCCGATAGCACCGGCACCGAGAACTGCCACTTTCACTTGGGGGCTCCGTTCGGTCGAGGGTACCGAGGAGACGCTGTACAGCGTTGAAGCGTGATGAACCATGTCGACTGAATATTGTCTACAGTATGGGAGTTGGAGCAGCAAGGGTTCGCGCAGCACCCGACCGACTCCGGGGTTCGCTGAGGGTCGCGCCCCGAACACCCTTGGTAGAGACATGGAGTTCGGCCGGAAATACCGTTCGTCGGCCGAAACCGACCGTTCACCGCAGCTCGCATACCGTTCACCGCATACGGTCGACCAGTTCGGGTGGAGCGCCTTCCCAATCGAACAACCGCTTCCT
This sequence comes from Streptomyces sp. NPDC017991, assembly GCF_044328075.1. Classification (NCBI taxonomy): domain Bacteria; kingdom Bacillati; phylum Actinomycetota; class Actinomycetes; order Kitasatosporales; family Streptomycetaceae; genus Streptomyces; species Streptomyces sp. NPDC017991. Next base: position 444,820 of record NZ_JBIRGP010000006.1, read on the forward strand.
ATCGTCCGGGATCATGAGTCCCCCTGTAGCCCCACCGGGCTGGAGCCGCTGGCTGGTCCCGCCCGCGGCCCTGTCGGTCCACCTCTCCATCGGACAGGCCTACGCCTGGTCCGTGTTCAAGCCCTCCCTGGAGTCCGCGCTCGACCTCAGCGGCACCCAGAGCGCCCTGCCCTTCCAGCTCGGCATCGTGATGCTCGGCCTGTCCGCCGCGTTCGGCGGCACACTCGTGGAGCGCAACGGGCCGCGCTGGGCGATGACGGTCGCCCTGATCTGCTTCTCCTCGGGCTTCCTGCTCGCCGCTCTCGGCGCCGCCACCGAGCAGTACTGGCTGATCGTGTTCGGCTACGGCTTCGTCGGCGGTATCGGCCTGGGCATCGGCTACATCTCGCCCGTCTCGACGCTCATCAAGTGGTTCCCGGACCGGCCGGGCATGGCCACCGGCATAGCCATCATGGGCTTCGGCGGCGGCGCGCTCATAGCCTCGCCGTGGTCCGCCCAGATGCTGGAGTCCTTCGGCTCCGACAGCTCGGGCATCGCGCTGGCCTTCCTCGTGCACGGACTGACGTACGCCGTCTTCATGTCGCTCGGTGTGCTGCTGGTGCGCGTGCCGCGTCCCGCGAAGACCGCGGCCGACGGCACCCCGGCCCCGCTGGAGGGCGTACAGGTCTCCGCGAACAGCGCCGTGCGCACCCCGCAGTTCTGGCTGCTGTGGATCGTGCTCTGCATGAACGTGACCGCGGGCATCGGCATCCTGGAGAAGGCCGCGCCGATGATCACCGACTTCTTCGCGGACACCTCGACCCCCGTCTCGGTGTCGGCGGCGGCCGGATTCGTCGCGCTGCTCTCGGCCGCGAACATGGCGGGCCGCATCGGCTGGTCCTCCACGTCCGACCTGATCGGGCGCAAGAACATCTACCGCGTCTACCTGGGCGTCGGCGCGCTGATGTACGCGCTCATCGCCTGGGTCGGGGACTCCTCGAAGCCCGTGTTCATCATCGCCGCGCTGGTGATCCTCTCCTTCTACGGAGGCGGCTTCGCGACCGTCCCCGCCTATCTGAAGGACCTCTTCGGGACCTACCAGGTCGGCGCCATCCACGGGCGGCTGCTCACCGCCTGGTCCACGGCCGGCGTCCTCGGACCGCTGATAGTCAACTGGATCGCGGACCGGCAGGAGGAGGCCGGCAAATCCGGAGAGTCCCTCTACGGACTGTCACTGGTCATCATGATCGGGCTGCTCGCTGTCGGGTTCGTCGCCAACGAACTCGTCCGGCCCGTCGACGCCCGCCACCACGTCCCCGCCCAGAAGGAGGCCGCAGATGTCCACGAGTGACAGCAGCCCGCCCGACGGCGCCGCGGCGGACGGCCCGGTGCCCGACCGCCGCCCGCTGATCGTCCTCGCCTGGGTCTGGGTGGGAGCGCCACTGGCCTATGGTCTGTACGAGCTCGTACAGAAAGCGACCCAGTTGTTCACGGGATAGGCACCTGCTCGCGATCATGGGCGGGCGGTCGAGCGTGATCATGGGATAGGTACCCGAACGTCCGCTGGAGGGGTGTTCGGGCGTCCGACGGTCTGACGGAAGCCGACAAGGGTGGCGCGGCAATCCTGTGACTTTACGTGCCCGCGTACCCGTGGGTACCTGATCAGACTGGTGAGTCCCGTTACCCCGGCAAGCAAGGGACCGCCCATGAACGGCTCACGCATCACCGCCGTCGGCCATTACCAGCCCGCCAGGGTTCTCACCAACGAGGACCTGGCGGAGCTGGTCGACACCAACGACGAGTGGATCACGAGCCGGGTGGGCATCCGTACGCGCCACATCGCCGGACCCGACGAACCGGTCGACGAGCTGGCCGCGCACGCCGCCGCGAAGGCGCTGGCGGCGGCGGGCCTCACCCCCGAGGACATCGACCTCGTCCTGGTGGCCACCTCCACCGCCGTCGACCGGTCGCCGAACATGGCCGCCCGGGTCGCCGCCCGCCTCGGCATCCCGTCACCGGCCGTCATGGACCTCAACGTGGTCTGCGCGGGCTTCACCCACGCGCTGGCCACCGCCGACCACGCCGTACGGGCCGGGGGCGCGACCCGGGTCCTGGTGATCGGCGCCGACAAGATGTCCGAGGTCACGGACTGGACGGACCGCACGACCTGCGTCCTCGTCGGGGACGGGGCGGGGGCCGCCGTCGTCGAGGCCGCCGAGGAGAGCGCCATCGGACCCGTGCTCTGGGGCTCGGTGCCCGAGATGGGGCACGCGGTACGCATCGAGGGCACCCCCGCGCGGTTCGCGCAGGAGGGCCAGAGCGTCTACCGGTGGGCGACCACCAAACTGCCGGCCATCGCGCGCAAGGCCTGCGAGCGCGCCGGGCTCACCCCCGAGGACCTCGCCGCGGTCGTGCTGCACCAGGCGAACCTGCGGATCATCGAGCCCCTCGCCGTGAAGATCGGCGCCGTGAACGCCGTCGTCGCCCGCGATGTCGTCGAGTCCGGCAACACCTCCGCCGCCAGCATCCCGATCGCCCTGTCCAAGCTCGTCGAACGCGGTGAGATCTCCACCGGCGACCGGGTCCTCCTCTTCGGTTTCGGCGGCAATCTCTCGTACGCCGGTCAGGTCATCCACTGCCCGTGACCTGCGGGTCCTGCGGAGTGTGACGAGGCCAACTCCCCCTCGGCCTGGCCATTGTGCGCCGTAGACTGTAGACGAAAGACAATTGATACTGGCTTTCAGGCTGCCGTGCTGTCAGCGCACACGCCGCCACTGCCCAGGAGGGGGACCGCGATGTTGTCGACCGGACTGCCGCAGGGGTCCGTGCCGAAGCTCGAACGGCCGGGGCCACTCAGGGACCGCGTCTACGAGGCCCTGCTCGAACTGATCACGACACGCGCCCTCCAGCCCGGTCAGCACCTGGTCGAGAGCGAGCTGGCCGGGCACCTCGGGGTCTCCCGGCAGCCCGTGCGCGAGGCGCTGCAGCGGCTGAACACCGAGGGGTGGGTCGATCTGCGGCCCGCCCAGGGCGCGTTCGTGCACGAGCCGACCGAGGCGGAGGCGGACCAACTCCTCACCGTGCGCACCCTGTTGGAGGCCGAGGCAGCCCGGCTCGCGGCGGCCAACACGGGCACCTCCGGCATCGCCGACCTGGAGGAGCTGTGCGCCCAGGGCGAGGCGGCCGTGGCCGCCGACGACGTGGACGCCGCGGTCGCGACGAACGCCCGCTTCCACGCCAAGGTCATGGACCTCGCCGGGAACACGGTCCTCGCCGAACTGGCCGCGCAGGTCGACCGGCGCGTGCGCTGGTACTACACCCCGGTCGCCCGCCAGCGCGGGCGGCAGTCCTGGATCGAGCACCGCGACCTGATCGCCGCGATCGCGGACCGCGACGAACAGCGCGCGACCGAGGTCATGCGCACCCACACGGAACACACCCGCACGACGTACCACGCCCGGCCGCGTGACCAGTAGCGCTGCGTCGCGTCCGTGCGGCCGTGCGACTGTGCGTCCATGTGTCCGTCGGGACGTCGATAGTGTGGCGAGATGGCTGACAGAACCGGCGGCGAGCCGCAGACCGACGGGCGCTCCACCCGCTGGGACGACCACAAGGCGCAGCGACAGGTCGACCTGGTGGACGCGGCGGTGGCCCTCATCGAGGACGAGGGCACGCGCTTCAAGCTGCAGCGGCTGGCGGAGCGCGTGGGTCTGCCGCGGTCGGTGCTCTACCGGCACTTCAAGGACCGCGCCACCCTGGACGAGTTGATCCGCCGACGGGTGGTGGAGTCGTTCATGCGGGGGATCGAGCCCACGCTCACCTTCGAGGGGACGATCGAGGAGTCCGTGCGGCGCGTGGTGGGCGCGCATCTGGACTGGGTGGCCCAACACCCGCGCCTGTACGCCTACATGGGCGTCGGGGAACACGCGATGGGCGACGGGTCGTTGGTCGCGGACACCAAGGCGGCCATCGCGCTGATGCTCAGCGACCGGTTCGGGGACGTACTCAAGGCACTCGGGGTGCCCGAGGCGCCGATCCGTTCGGTGGCGATCGGCATCGTGGGGTTCGTGGACACCTCCGTCAACCAGTGGGTACGCGACGACCAGCGCGAGCTGTCCGAGGAGGAACTGCGCGCGATGCTGTGCCGTTCGGTCTGGGCGGTGCTGGACGCGACGCTGCGGAACCTGGGTGTGGAGCTGTCGCCGCAGCAGCGCGTGGCGGATCTGTAGGAGTCGTCGGCCGGATCCGCGGAGTGAGCCTGCTTCCCGGGCCTCGTGGGTGTCAGCCGCGTGCCGCCGGGACGGATCGCGCGGCCCGGTGCAACGACTCGGTGTCCGTGAACTTGACGCGGGGACGGCCCTGGGCTTCGCCCGCCGCGCGTTCCGCGCGGTCTATCGCGCGCCAGGCGTCGACTCCCAGCGCGTCCGTCGTCGTGCGGACGCCGCCGCGTACCGGCTCCGTCAGGCGACCGGCGGCGAAGTCGTCCAGGAGGGACTCGACCGTCTCGTGGGCGCAGGTCTTGTTCGTCCCTATGAAGCCGGTGGGCCCGCGCTTGATCCAGCCCGCGACATAGACGCCGGGCTCGACCCTGCCGCCCTCGTGGGGGACGGTCGCGCTGTCCTTATCGAAGGGCAGGCCGGGTACGGGCCGGGCGCGGTAGCCGACCGAGCGCAGGACGAGACCGGTCTCCAGGGTCTGTGTGCCGGCGGTGGGCAGGGCGCGTACGGTGCCGTCCTCGTCCGTGTGCAGCGCGGTCGCGGTGATCTCCAGAGACCGGACGGACCCCTCTCCGGTGAGCCGTACCGGGCTGGTCAGAAAGCGCAGCACGATACGGCGGCGGCCCTCGACCGGCGTCCGGGCGGCCAGTCGCGACAGGAGCCGGGTCTTGTCGGTGGCGGAGGGGTCCAGGTCCTCGGGCCACCCCTCGACGACGACGTCCACGTCCTTGAGGGCGGCGAGCGCGAGGAGTTCGGGCAGGGTGAACGCCGCCTGGGCGGGTCCGCGCCTGCCCAGCAGAACGACCTCACGGATCCTGCTGCCGCGGAGCGCGGCGAGCGCGCGGTCGGAGATGTCGGTACGGGCCAGCGCCTCGGGGTCGGCGGTGAGGATGCGGGCGACGTCCAGGGCGACGTTGCCGTTGCCGATGACGACAGCTCGCTCGGTGTCCAGGACGTGCTCGTCGTGCGCGCGGTCGGGGTGACCGTTGTACCAGGCGACGAAGTCCGTCGCGGAGACACACCCCCGCAGGTCCTCGCCCTCGATGCCGAGGCGTTTGTCGGTCGCGGCGCCGACGGCGTAGATCACCGCGTGGTGCTCGCGCAGGAGGTCGGCGTGGGTGAGGTGGGTGCCCACCTCGACGCCGAGGCGGTAGCTGAAGCCGGGCTGGGATTCGATGGTCCCGAAGAGCTGGGTGACCTGCTTGGTGTCCTGGTGGTCCGGTGCCACGCCGGCCCGTGCGAGGCCGTACGGCGTTGGGAGGCGGTCGTAGACGGTGACGCGCACACCGGGGTGGCGCAGCAGCTCGTCGGCGGCGAAGAGACCGGCGGGGCCGGCACCGACGACGGCGACGGACAACTCGCCCGCCGGTAGGGCGCGTTGCCTGGGCACGACGTACATGGGTGTGCGGTCGGCGTGCGGATTCTCCTTGTAGTAGGAGGTGTTCAGCTCCAGGAACGGCAACTCCGCGTCGCCGAGGGCCGTATGCGGCTTGAGCGCGTCCACCGGACAGGCGGTCGTGCAGGCGCCGCAGTCCACGCAGGTGAGCGGATCGACGTACAGCATCTCGGCCGTGGCGAAGCCGGGTTCGCCCGGCGCGGGGTGGATGCAGTTGACCGGACAGGCCAGCACGCAGGAGGCATCGGCGCAGCAGGATCGGGTGACGACGTACGGCACGGCGGGCTGGTCTCCGTTCGGGGAATGGCGAGGCGGAGCTGGTGACGGCTCAGTCGGTGTGCAGGGCGGGCTCGCCGCGGAAGCGCGCCGGGCGGCCGTCGATGCGCAGGGCCCTCCACAGCGGCCGGGACACCTTGTTCATCAGGCCGATGTCCTGGGCGAGCATCCGCACGTCGGAGAAGAGCTCGTGGAGCATCCGCTGCCCGGCCTCGGACTTCCAGAAAACGTCCTTGATCACCCAGGCCGGGATGCCGACCTGCGCGGCGGACTTCCGGTCGGGGATCATGATGACGTCGCACAGGGTCCGCATGATCAGCGGGAAGAGGACGGACAGGGCGCCGCGGCGGACCTTGCCGAAGCGCGGGACGCGCAGGCGCAGGAACTCGTGGGCGAAGGAGATGTGCCGGGCCTCCTCGGCGATGTGGATCTGCATGATCCGCTGCGGGAGGGGATGCACCGGCTCCCCGCTGCGCAGGGCGCCCTTCTGCAGGTGGTCGATGGGCTCCTCGCCGGCCAGGATGCCGGTGAAGAACGCCTCGGGGTAGAGGGAACCGGCCAGCGGCAGGATCCGGCTGAGCTGCCGGAACCAGCGTTTGCCGCCCGCGGTGTCCACGCCGGTGCGGTTGACCAGCTCCTGGAACATCTGGGTGTGGTGGGTCTCTTCGGTGATCTCATGGGTGAGATACCTGAACTCCTGGTTCTGGTTGCCGAGTTGGTAGATGTAGTCGAGGGCTCCGCGCATGAGGAGGTTCTCGAACTGCATGCCGACCTTCGCGATGACCGCCCAGCGCCAGATCCCGATGCGGATCCGGGCTTCGAGGGACTGTTCCTGGTACCAGGGGTGGGCGCCCAGGGCGTCCGCGCTGGTGAGCACCCAGCGCGGGTCGTCGAGATCCACGGCGAAGTCGGGGTCGTCCCACCTGATGTCGACGAACGCGTTGAAGTTGACGTTCACGGAGCCCTCGGACAGGGTCCGCAGGCGCTCGTCGTAGAGCTTCCTGGTCAGGTTCGCAGTCATCTTCGTCCTCGGTTGTCTGCTCGGCCGCCATGGGGGGGCGGGTGCGCGGGCCGGTGCGTTGCTCTGCAGTTGTGCGGGGCTGGGGCTGGGGAGGGGGTGCGGGCCGGACGGTCAGGCGACGCGGGGGGCTTCCTGGGCGTCGGCGTCGGCGTCGGCGACGGTGTCCGTGGTGTCCGTGGCGTCCGTGGCGTCCGCGATGCCCGTGGTGGACGCGTCCGTGGCGGGCGTGCGTACGGAGTTCTGCGGCCCCGCCTTGGCGAAGTGCAGCGGGCCGTCCTCGATGGGGGCGTCCTGGAGCATGGCGCGGTCGCGGTAGTAGCTGTTCCACAGCCGCCACGGGGCGCGGGTGCCCTGGCGCGGCATGACCTCGTCGGCGCGGGTGATGTAGCCGGAGGTCAGCGCCTCACCCATGACGGAGGCCGCCGAGCGGTCGTCGCCGGAGGCCACCGGGGTGGCGACGTCATGCCCGTGGCGCCGCATGTACGCGATGAGCCGGGCGGTGTAGTCGGCCGCCAGGTCCGCCTTCAGGGTCCAGGAGGCGTTGGTGTAGCCGATGACGAGGGACATGTTGGGGACGCCCTCCAGCAGGACCGCCTTGTAGAGGACGCGGTTCCTGACGTCCACCGGGCGGCCGTCGACGGTGAGTGCCATGCCGCCCAGGAGGCGGACGTTCAGCCCCGTGGCGGTGACGACGATGTCGGCCTTCAGCTCCTCGCCGGACTTCAGACGGATGCCGTCGGCGGTGAAGGTGTCGATGTGGCCGGTGGCGATCGACGCCTTCTTGTTCTTGAGCACCTTGAACAGGTCGCCGCCGGGGACGATGCACGGCCGCTGGTCCCAGGGCTTGTAGCGCGGGCTGAAGTGACGCATGTCGACGTCCTTGCCGGCCCGGGCCCGTACCAGCCCGAGGAGGATCCTGCGGGCGAGGCGGGGGTACTTGCGGCAGAAGACGTAACTCCCGCGCTGCAGGGCGATGTTGCGGGCCCGGGTGATGTTGTGCGTCAGCCGGGCCGGGGCGCGCAGTATCTGCAGGACGCGGGTGAACGGGTCGATCTCGGGCAGCCCGAGGACGTACGTGGGTGAGCGCTGCAGCATGGTGACGTGCGCCGCGTCGTCGGCCATCGCGGGCAGCAGGGTGATGGCGGTCGCCCCCGAACCGATGACGACCACGTGCTTGCCGGTGTGGTCCAGGCCCTCCGGCCACTGCTGTGGATGGACCAAAGTGCCCCGGAAGTCCGCCTCGCCGGGGAACCGCGGCCGATAGGGGGTGTCGTAGTCGTAGTAGCCGGTCGATCCGATGACGTAGCCCGCGCTGTACGACTCGTGCTCGCCGGTGCTCTCGTCCTCCACCTCGACGGTCCACCGGCCGGTTGCCTGGGAGAAGTCGGCGCTGATCGCCCGGCGGCGGAAGCGGATGCGCTCCAGCACGCCGTCGTCGGCCGCGGTGTCCTCGACGTACCGCCGGATCTGCGCGCCGTCGGCGAGGATGCGTGCGTCGTGCCAGGGGCGGAACCCGAATCCGAAGGTGCGCATGTCGGAGTCGGAGCGGACACCGGGGTACCGGAAGAGGTCCCAGGTGCCACCGACGCGGTCGCGGCGTTCCAGTACGACGAGCGAAGCGCCGGGAATGGCACGCAGTACGTGGCATGCGGCACTGACGCCGGAGATTCCGGCGCCGATGACCAGGACGTCGACGTGCTGCTGCTCCATTGCAGGTTCCTCACTGACGACTGACGACTGACGATTGCTCAGAAAAGTGGCTCGATTTCAGCGCGCTCCCCGCAACTTACCTGCGACATGGTGTTTCAGATACCCCCGGTAACGTGTCGTAGATCACAGTTTTGACCGCACGGGTGGGTGATTCGCGCCGATCTGCGCCCCGCCAGGGGCGCGGGGAACTGCGCGACCAGCCCCGACGCACTCGCAGCCGAAAAACCACCCCCGGGCGGAGCCCGAACTGCTCCGCGCGACAGCGGCGCACCCTCCTTTGTCCACTCAGTGGAAAAAGTAGTAGGTAATTCCTGCGCAACTTCTTCCCACCCCCGGCAGCCACTGCTACGTTCCCCTCGAAAGACAACGACGGCGGTGCCGATGAGGCGGGGAGGGGCTCGTGAGACGTATGACAGCGCGACCCGGCAACGCCCACCAGGCGCGCCTGCTCAGACTGCTGCGTGACGGCGGCCCCAACTCACGGGCGCAGCTGGGGGATCAGGTCGATCTCTCCCGGTCCAAGCTGGCCGTGGAGGTCGAACGGCTCCTGGAGACCGGCCTCGTGGTGGCCGACGGACTCGCCGCCTCCCGCGGCGGCCGCAGGTCCCACAACATCCGGCTCGCTCCGGCGCTGCGCTTCCTGGGCGTCGACATCGGGGCCACGTCGATAGACGTCGCCGTCACCAACGCGGAGCTGGAGGTGCTGGGGCACATCAACCAGCCCATGGACGTACGCGAGGGCCCGGTCGCGGTCTTCGAGCAGGTCCTGTCCATGGCCGCGAAGTTGAAGGCATCGGGACTCGCCGAGGGGTTCGACGGCGCCGGCATCGGGGTACCCGGGCCGGTTCGCTTCCCCGAGGGTGTCCCGGTCGCCCCGCCGATCATGCCGGGCTGGGACGGATTCCCCGTCCGGGAGGCGCTGAGTCAGGACCTCGGCTGCCCCGTCATGGTCGACAACGACGTGAACCTGATGGCGATGGGGGAGCAGCACGCGGGCGTGGCCCGCTCCGTGGGCGACTTCCTCTGCGTCAAGATCGGTACCGGTATCGGCTGCGGGATCGTCGTCGGCGGTGAGGTCTACCGCGGTACGACGGGCAGCGCGGGCGACATCGGCCACATCCAGGCCGTACCGGACGGCCGCCCGTGCGCGTGCGGCAACCGGGGCTGCCTGGAGGCCCACTTCAGCGGAGCGGCCCTGGCCCGCGACGCCACGGACGCCGCCCACCAGGGGCTCTCCCAGGAACTCGCGGCACGACTGGAGGCGGCGGGCGTCCTGAGCGCCGTCGACGTCGCCGCCGCCGCTGCCGCGGGGGACGCCACCGCGCTCGATCTGATCCGCGAGGGCGGTACCCGCACCGGCCAGGTCATCGCCGGACTCGTCAGCTTCTTCAACCCGGGCCTGGTGGTCATCGGCGGCGGAGTGACCGGTCTCGGCCACACCCTGCTCGCCGCGATCCGCACCCAGGTCTACCGCCAGTCGCTGCCTCTCGCGACCGGCAACCTACCCATCGTCCTGGGGGAGTTGGGCCCCACCGCCGGAGTCATCGGCGCGGCCCGTCTCATCAGCGACCACCTGTTCTCACCCGCGTGACACCCGTCCAGAGCCGCACACACGCCACCTCTGCCTGAGCCGACCCCGTAACCGGTAAGCACCTCTTACCGAGCCGTCCTCCTCCCGAACCGTCACCCACCCGGCTTCGCCCTGCCTCACTCCGCCCTGCCCTGAAACCGGCCCACATGCCGAGGGGAACCGTCATGGCACCAGAACCACCCCTTCTCACGATGTCCGGCATCACCAAGTCGTTCCCCGGTGTCCGGGCCCTCGACGGCGTCGACCTCGACGTCCTGACGGGCGAAGTGCACTGCCTGCTGGGCCAGAACGGCGCCGGGAAGTCCACGCTCATCAAGGTCCTCGCCGGCGCCCACCAGCCGGACGACGGCACGATCGGCTGGCGCGGGGAGCAGGTCACCCTGCGCTCGCCGATCGCCGCCATGCGCCTCGGCATCGCCACCATCTACCAGGAACTCGACCTGGTGGAAGGCCTGTCGGTGGCCGAGAACGTCTACCTCGGCCATGAACCCACCTCCGCCGGATTCGTCGTACGCGGCAAGGACGCCCGCGCGTCAACGGCATCGCTGCTCAAGCGACTTGGGCACCCCGAGATCGATCCGGCGCGGCTCGTCGGCGAGTTGTCCGCCGCCCACCAGCAGATCGTCTCCATGGCCCGGGCGCTCTCCCACGACGTACGCCTCATCGTCATGGACGAACCGTCCGCGGCCCTGGACCCGGACGAGGTCGACAACCTCTTCCGTATCGTCGGGGACCTCACCGCCGAGGGTGTGGCCGTCGTCTACATCTCGCACCGGCTGGAGGAGATCCGCCGCATCGGCGACCGGGTCACCGTCCTCAAGGACGGCCGTGCGGTGGCGAACGGACTGCCCGCGAAGTCGACGCCCACCCGTGAGGTCGTCGCGCTGATGACCGGCCGGAACGTCGAGTACGTCTTCCCGCCGCGACCGGGGCACCAGGACCTGCCCGAGCCGGTGCTTGAGGTCCAGGGCCTGTCGCGGCACGGCGAGTTCGAGTCGCTCGACCTCACCCTGCGCCCCGGCGAGATCGTCGGCCTCGCGGGACTCGTCGGCTCCGGCCGCTCCGAGATCCTGGAGACGATCTACGGCGCCCGCAAGCCCAGTACCGGACAAGTGCGGGTGCAGGGACGGCAGTTGAAGCCCGGCAGTGTCCGGGCCGCCGTCGCCGCCGGGCTCGGCCTCGCTCCCGAGGAACGCAAGGCGCAGGCCCTGCTGATGCTGGAGTCCGTCACCCGGAACGTCTCCGTGTCCTCCATGTCCCGCTTCTCGTACGGAGGCTGGCTGGACCGGAACGCCGAACGGGACGCGGCGCGCAAGGCGACCCGCGAACTGTCGCTGCGCCCCGACAACCCGTCCGCCCTGATCCGCACCCTGTCCGGCGGCAACCAGCAGAAGGCGGTCCTCGCCCGCTGGCTGCTGCGCGGCTGCCGGGTCCTGCTGCTCGACGAACCCACCCGCGGCGTCGACGTCGGCGCCCGCGCCGAGCTGTACGCCGTCATCCGCCGCCTGGCCGACGAAGGCCTGGCCGTGCTCATGGTCTCCAGTGAAGTACCCGAGGTCCTCGGCCTCGCCGACCGCGTCCTGGTGCTCCGAGAGGGCCGGGTCGTCCACCGGGCGCCCGCCCAGGAGCTCGACGAACACCGCGTACTCGACCTCGTCATGGAAGGAAGCCCGGCGTCATGACGCAGCCCGTGTCCCCGCCCCGGGACGACACCCCGAAGCTGTCACCGCAGGCGGAGCCCAGCCCCTGGCGGGCGGTCGTGGCCCGCGCCGACGTCCGCACCCTGTCACTGCTCGGTGTGCTCGCCGTCCTGATCCTCATCGGAGGTCTCACCAAGCCCGACGAGTTCCTGGACACCCGCAACCTCCAACTCGTCCTGACCCAGGCCTCGGTGATCGGCGTCGTCACCGTCGGGATGACCTTCGTCATCATCTCCGGCGGCATCGACCTGTCCGTCGGCGCGATCGTGGCCCTCGCCTCGGTCTGGGCGACCACCGTCGCCACCCAGGACTTCGGTTTCGTCGGTGTCCTCTTCACGGCGGTGCTCGTCGGTGTCGGCTGCGGCCTCGTGAACGGGGTGCTGATCGCGTACGGCGCCATGGTGCCGTTCATCGCGACCCTCGCCATGCTCGCCTCGGCCCGCGGCCTCGCCCTGCAGATCACCGACGGCAACACCCAGGTCGTCTCCATCGACGGCATCCTCGACCTCGGCGAGCGGGACTCCTACATCCTCGGTGTCCCGCCGCTGGTCCTGATGTTCGCGGTCGTGACGATCATCGGCTGGCTCGTGCTCAACCGCACCACCTTCGGCCGGCGCACGGTGGCCGTCGGCGGCAACGCGGAGGCGACCCGGCTCGCCGGTATCGACGTACGCCGCCAGCGCCTCTACCTCTATCTGCTCTCCGGACTGTGCTGCGGCATCGCGGCCTTCATGCTGATCATCCTGTCCGGCTCGGGCCAGAACACCAACGGCAACCTGTACGAGCTCGACGCGATCGCGGCCGCGATCATCGGCGGCACTCTGCTCACGGGGGGACGTGGCACCATCGTCGGCTCGGTGCTCGGGGTGCTGATCTTCACCACGATCACGAACATCTTCGCCTTGAACAACCTGCAGAGCGACGTCCAGCAGATCGCCAAGGGCGCGATCATCGTCGCCGCCGTGCTCGTCCAGCGCCGCACCGCGAACACCACGTAGAGCCGCACGTGAAGCAGTACACGAAGCAGCACACGGACGCAGTACACGAAACAGCAACGAAGCAGCACACGAGCAGTACGTGCAGCCTCCCGCACAGCATCGCCCTGCACGACCCGAGGGACTCGCCTTGAGGAAAGGGACCACCGCCATGCCAGAGCCCACGAGCCGCAGAGGACTGCTCTTCGGCACCGCCGCCGTCTCGGCCGGTGTCCTCCTCGCCGGTTGCACCAGCAACGAGTCCGACGACGAGCCGGCCTCCAACGACCAGCCCGCCGCCGACGACAAGAAGGGCAAGCAGGTCACCATCGGCTTCGCCGGCCCGCAGGCCGACCACGGCTGGCTCAACGCGATCAACGACAACGCGAAGAGCCGCGCCAAGAAGTACGAGGACGTGACGCTGGAGATCACCGAGGGCTCCAACGACACCGCGGCCCAGATCGGCCAGATAGAGACGCTGATCAACAAGAAGGTCGACGTCCTGGTGATCCTGCCCGCCGACGGCAAGGCCCTCACCCAGGTCGGCCTCAAGGCAATGCGGGCCGGTATCCCGGTGGTCAACCTCGACCGCATCTTCAACTCCCCGCAGGCGTACCGCTGCTACATCGGCGGCGACAACTTCGGCATGGGCCTCAACGCCGGTCATTACATCGGCGAGAAGCTCAAGGACAAGAAGAACGCCAAGGTCATCGAGCTGGCCGGACTCGACAACCTGGAACTCACCAAGCAGCGCACGGCCGGCTTCGACGCGGCCCTCAAGAACTACCCGAACATCAAGAAGGTGGCCCGCCAGGCCGCCGAGTTCACCGTCGAGTCGGGACAGGCCAAGATGTCCCAACTCCTGCAGGCGCAGTCGAAGTTCGACGCGCTGTGGAACCACGACGACGACCAGGGCGTCGGCGCCCTGCGCGCCATCGAGCAGGCCGGCCGGGACGACTTCCTGATGGTCGGCGGAGCGGGCGCGCTGTCCGCCATGCAGGCCATCGAGTCGGACAACAGCGTCCTCAAGGCCACCGTCCTGTACCCGCCCACCATGGCCGCGTCCGCGATCGACCTCGCCCGCGCGCTCGGCCAGGGCAAGGGCGTCGGCGGCCTCGCGGAGTTCGAGATCCCCTCGTCCCTGACGCTCTACTCGGCGGTCGTGGACAAGGAGAACGTCAAGACGTACCTGCCCACGGGGTTCAAGTAGAGCCTGGCCTCGTCGAGGGCGCCCGCCAGGGGCGCCCTTGAGGGGCGCGGGGAACTGCGCGACCAGCCACGACGAACCCGCAGGTCCCCACCCGCCGTAACCCGCGGAGCGCTCCGTACACCCCCACCGCGCCATGACGAAGAGGAGGACCTCCCGATGGGACAGCCGCAGCAGCCTGACGAGGAACAGGCCGGGGCGCAAGCCGGGGCACAGGCCGGCAGACCCCAGCTGGGCGTCGGCATGGTCGGATACGCGTTCATGGGCGCCGCTCATTCCCAGGGCTGGCGCACCGCGGAACGCGTCTTCGACCTCCCGCTCCGACCCGTCCTCGCAGCCGTCTGCGGCCGTGACGCAGGAGCCGTGCGAACGGCGGCCGACCGGCTGGGCTGGGCGTCCGCCGAGACCGACTGGCGGGCCCTGATCGCCCGCGACGACGTCGACCTCGTCGACATCTGCACCCCGGGCGACAGCCACGCCGAGATCGCCATCGCCGCGCTCGCCGCGGGCAAGCACGTGCTGTGCGAGAAGCCCCTCGCCAACACGGTCGAGGAGGCCGAGGCGATGACCGCGGCGGCCGAGGCAGCCGCGGCACGCGGCCAGGTGGCGATGGTCGGCTTCAACTACCGCCGGGTGCCCGCCACGGCCCTGGCCAGGAAGATGGTCGCCGAGGGCCGCATCGGCGCACTGCGGCACGTACGGGTGACGTACCTGCAGGACTGGCTGGTGGACCGGGAGTTCCCACTGACCTGGCGGCTGCGCAGGGAGTCGGCGGGCTCGGGCGCGCTCGGCGACCTGGGCGCCCACATCGTCGACCTCGCGCAGTACCTGGCGGGCGAACCGGTGACCGGGGTGTCCGCGATCACCGAGACGTTCGTACGGGAGCGGCCGCTGCTCTCCGGAGCGTCCAGCGGGCTCTCGGCGGCCGGCGGCGGCGAACTCGGACCCGTCACCGTCGACGACGCCGCCCTGTTCACCGGACGGTTCGCCTCCGGAGCCCTCGCGTCCTTCGAGGCCACCCGGTTCGCGACCGGCCGCAAGAACTCCCTGCGCATCGAACTCAACGGCGAGAACGGCTCGTTGGCCTTCGACCTGGAGCGCCTCAACGAACTCTCTTACCACGACGCCACGGAGCCGGCCACGCACGCGGGCTTCCGCCGCATCCTCGTCACCGAACCCGACCACCCGTACCTGGAGGCCTGGTGGCCGCCGGGCCACGGCCTGGGCTACGAGCACACCTTCGTGCACCAGGCCCGCGACCTGGTCCACGCGATCGCGGACGGCGGGCAGCCGCTGCCGTCCTTCGCCGAGGGGCTGCAGGTGCAGCGCGTGCTCGCGGCGGTCGAGGAGAGCGCCGAGAAGAACTCCGTCTTCACCCCCATAGCCAGCTGAGGAGGGCCAGTCCCATGCCGCGCACCTTCACGCTCTTCACCGGCCAGTGGGCCGACCTGCCGCTCGAAGAGGTCTGCCGCCTCGCCCGCGACTTCGGTTACGACGGACTCGAACTCGCCTGCTGGGGCGACCACTTCGAGGTCGACAAGGCCCTCGCGGACCCCGGCTACCTGGACTCCCGGCGGGAACTCCTCGACAAGTACGGCCTCAAGTGCTGGGCCATCTCCAACCACCTGGTCGGCCAGGCCGTCTGTGACGCCATCATCGACGAACGCCACCAGGCGATCCTCCCCGGCCGCATCTGGGGCGACGGCGAGGCGGAAGGCGTACGGCAGCGGGCGGCGGCCGAGATCGCCGACACCGCGCGGGCCGCGGCGGCCTTCGGCGTCGACACCGTCATCGGTTTCACCGGCTCCGCGATCTGGCACCTGGTCGCGATGTTCCCGCCGGCCCCCGAGTCGATGATCGAGCGCGGCTACGAGGACTTCGCCGACCGCTGGAACCCCATCCTCGACGTCTTCGACAACGAGGGCGTGCGGTTCGCCCACGAGGTCCACCCCAGCGAGATCGCGTACGACTACTGGACGACCCAGGCGGCGCTCAAGGCGGTCGACCACCGGCCGGCCTTCGGGCTGAACTTCGACCCGTCGCACTTCGTCTGGCAGGACCTCGACCCGGTCGGCTTCCTCTACGACTTCCGCGACCGGATCTACCACGTCGACTGCAAGGAGGCGCGCAAGCGCCTCGACGGCCGCAACGGCCGCCTCGGCTCGCACCTCCCGTGGGGCGATCCCCGCCGCGGCTGGGACTTCGTGTCCGCGGGCCACGGCGACGTGCCCTGGGAGGACGTCTTCAGGATGCTGCGCTCCATCGACTACACCGGACCGATCTCGGTCGAGTGGGAGGACGCGGGCATGGACCGCCTCCAGGGCGCACCCGAGGCACTCACCCGTCTGAAGGCCTTCGACTTCGAACCGCCCACCGCGTCCTTCGACGCGGCCTTCGGCGGCAACGACTAGCCACCCCCCTCAAGGAGTTCTCTCCGGGGTGACGGCGCACCCCGGCGTATCGCACCCGCATGTACCACCAGCCCCATTCTGGAGGCACCCGTGCACGCGAACGACCCCACCAGCACCAACAGAAGCGACAGCCACAGAGCCGACAGCCACAGAGCCGACAGCCACCGAACCGACAGCCACGGAGCCGGCAGTCACAGTTCCGGCAGCCGCAGAGGTCGCCCGAAGATACGGTTCCGCAAGGCGCTGGCCCTGCTCACCGGCGCACTCCTCGCCGGTGCCTCACTCACCCTCGCCGCGCCCCCGGCGGGCGCGGCCACCGCGGACCCGGGCGCCGCACCGGCCGTGTCCGACGCTGAGGACTTCCAGCAGGTCACCCTCGCCAAGGGCGAAGCGGAGACCGGCGAGCCCATGTCGCTGGCCGTCCTCCCGGACCGCTCGGTGCTGCACACCTCGCGCGACGGCGAGCTGCGGATCACCGACAGCGCGGGCAACACCCGCCTGGCCGGCAAGCTCGACGTCTACTCGCACGACGAGGAAGGCCTGCAGGGCGTCGGCATCGACCCCGGCTTCGCCGACAACCGCTTCATCTACCTGTACTACGCCCCGCCGCTCGACACCCCGGCGGGCGACGCCCCCGAGACGGGCACCGCGGCCGACTTCGCGCCCTTCGACGGCGTCAACCGCCTCTCTCGCTTCGTCCTGAACGCGGACGGCACCCTCGACAACGCCAGCGAGAAGAAGGTCCTCGACGTCCCCGCGACGCGCGGCATCTGCTGCCACGTCGGCGGCGACATCGACTTCGACGCGGACGGCAACCTGTACCTGTCGACCGGCGACGACTCCAACCCGTTCCAGTCGGACGGCTACGCGCCCATCGACGAGCGCGCCGGCCGCAACCCCGTCTTCGACGCCCAGCGCACCTCCGGCAACACCAACGACCTGCGCGGCAAGATCCTGCGCGTCAAGGTGAACGCCGACGGCTCGTACGGGATCCCCGACGGCAACCTCTTCGCGCCCGGCACGGACAAGACGCGCCCCGAGATCTACGCGATGGGCTTCCGCAATCCGTTCCGCTTCAGTGTCGACAAGAAGACCGGCATCCTCTACGTCGGTGACTACGGCCCGGACGCCGGTGCCGCCGACCCCGCGCGTGGCCCCGCCGGACAGGTCGAGTTCGCCCGTGTGACCGAGCCCGGCAACTTCGGCTGGCCGTACTGCACCGGCGACAACGACGCCTACGTCGACTACGACTTCGCCACGAAGACCTCGGGCGCCGCCTTCGACTGCGCCGCACCCAAGAACACCTCGCCGAACAACACCGGCCTCACCGACCTGCCCCCGGCCCAGGCCGCCTGGATCCCCTACGACGGCGACTCCGTGCCCGAGTTCGGCACCGGCTCCGAGTCCCCGATGGGCGGCCCGGTCTACCACTTCGACGCCTCCCTCGACTCGCCGGTCAAGTTCCCCGAGGCGTACGACGGGGACTTCTTCGCCGGTGAGTTCGGCCGCCGCTGGATCAAGCGGATCTCGTCCGACGGCGACGGCACCGTGCAGTCCATCAACGACGTGCCGTGGACCGGTACCCAGGTCATGGACATGGCCTTCGGCCCGGACGGCGCACTGTACGTCCTCGACTACGGCGTTTCCTGGTTCGGCGGCGACGAGAACTCCGCCCTGTACCGCATCGAGAACGCCACCGACGGCCACTCGCCCGTCGCCCAGGCCGCGGCCGACAAGCAGTCCGGACAGGCGCCGCTGAAGGTCAAGTTCTCCTCGGCCGGCTCCACTGACGCCGACGGCGACACCCTCACGTACAGCTGGGACTTCGGTGACGGCGGCTCGTCGACGTCGGCCGACCCGACGCACAAGTACAAGGCGAACGGCACCTACACCGCGACCCTGACGGCGAAGGACCCCGACGGCCGCACCGGCAGCTCCAGCGTGCAGATCGTCGTCGGCAACACCGCCCCCGAGGTGACCCTCCAACTCCCCGAGGACGGCCAGCTGTTCGCCTTCGGTGAGGCCGTGCCCTTCAAGGTGAGGGTGACCGACCCGGAGGACGGCACCATCGACTGCGCCAAGGTGAAGGTCACCTTCGTCCTCGGCCACGACAGCCACGGCCACCCGGTGACCTCGGCCAACGGCTGCTCCGGCACCATCCAGACCAGCGCCGACGGCGGCCACGACGAGGACGCCAACATCTTCGGTGTCTTCGACGCGGAGTACACCGACGGCGGAGGCGGCGGCCAGCAGGCGCTCACCACGCACGACCAGTCCGTCGTCCAGCCCAAGCACCGCCAGGCCGAGCACTTCGGCAAGTCCGAGGGCGTGACCATCACGGAGCGGGCCGGCGCGCACGGCGCGAAGACCGTCGGTGACATCAACAACAAGGACTGGATCTCCTTCGAGCCGTACGTCCTGAGCAACGCCACGAAGCTCACGGCACGCGTCTCCTCCGCCGGCGCGGGCGGCAAGCTCGAAGTCCGCGCGGGCTCGCCCACCGGACGCCTCCTGGGCAGCGCGACCGTTCCGGTGACCGGCGGCTGGGAGACCTTCCAGGACGTCACCGCCTCCCTGTCCAAGGCACCGCGCGGCACAACCACGCTCTACCTCGTCGCCAAGGGACGCGGCACCGGAGCCCTGTACGACGTGGACGACTTCACCTTCACCACCCGCTGACCCGCCGATCCGCTGATCTGCTGAGGGAGGTCTTTCATGCGAGCAACCGGCCGTACCGTGACCGCCTTTGTCGGCGCCGCCCTGCTCATCGGCTGTGTGTCGGGACCGGCGGCGTCGAACGGGCCGAACGAGCCGAACGGCCCGAATGGCCCGGACGGAGCGAAGGGGGACTCGGCCGGCGACCGCGTCCTGGTGTTCTCCGAGACCGCCGGGTTCCGGCACGACTCCATCCCGGAGGGGATCGCCGCGGTGAAGGCCCTCGGGGCCGAACACGGCTTCGCGGTGGACGCCACCGAGGACTCGCGCGCCTTCTCCGCGCGAAACCTCGCCCGGTACGACGCCGTCGTGTTCCTCTCCACGACCGGGGACGTCCTCACGAACGGCCAGCAGAAGGCGTTCGAGCGGTACATCGGGCGGGGCGGCGGTTACGTGGGCATCCACGCCGCCGCCGACACCGAGTACGACTGGGAGTTCTACGGCGGCCTGGCCGGCGCCTACTTCCAGTCGCACCCGGCGATCCAGCCCGCCCGCGTCGAGGTCGAGGACCGGGCCCACCCGGCCACCTCGCACCTCGGGGAGTCCTGGAACCGCACGGACGAGTGGTACAACTACCGCTCCAACCCGCGCGACCGGGCCCATGTGCTGGCCTCGCTCGACGAGTCGTCGTACACCGGCGGCACGATGAGCGGCGACCATCCGATCGCCTGGTGCCAGGAGTACCGGGGCGGCCGTTCCTTCTACACGGGCAGCGGCCACACCAAGGAGTCGTACGCCGATCCCGCCTTCCGGCAACATCTGCTGGGCGGCATCCGCTGGGCCGTCGGTGACACACAGGCCGACTGCCGTCCGGAGAAGGGCTACACGCCGCTCTTCGACGGGAGTGCCCAGTCACTGGCGGACTGGAAGCAGGCGGGACCGGGTTCGTTCTCGCTCTCGGACGACGGGACACTCACGTCGTCCGGCGGCCTGGGCATGCTCTGGTACGGCGCCTCGGAGTTCACCTCGTACTCGCTGAAACTCGACTGGCGGATGGCGAGCGCCTCCGGTGACGACAACTCCGGTGTGTTCGTGGGCTTCCCGGCCTCCGACGACCCGTGGTCGGCCGTCGACAACGGGTACGAGGTCCAGATCGACGCGACCGACGCCCCCGACCGCACCACCGGGGCCGTGTACAGCTTCCAGTCCGCCGACATCGAGAAGCGCGACCGTGCGCTGAACCCGCCGGGGGAGTGGAACACGTACGAGATCCGCGTGGAGGGCGAACGACTCCGCGTCCGGCTCAACGGCGTGCAGATCAACGACTACACCAACACCGATCCGGCGCGGAGCCTGCGGGACGGTCATGTCGGCATCCAGAATCACGGTGCCGAGGACCGGGCGTCCTTCCGCGACATCCGGATCAAGCAACTGCCGGTGCGGCCGGTGCGAACCGCCGTACAGGGCGATTGAGCGGCGGCGGGCGGGGGACGCCGGACCCCCGCCCGCCGTCTTGATCTCTCCACCTCCACCCTCCGGCACCTGCTTTTCCGCGTTGAGTTCGCGCTGAGTTCGCGTTTGAGAGGGAGGCTGCCCATGTCCGCCGAACCGTCTGTTTCCCCTTCTCGGGTAGGAGTGTGGCTGATCGGAGCGCGGGGCTCCGTCGCCACGACCGCCGTCGCGGGCTGCGCGGCCGTCACGGCCGGGCTCCATCCACCGACCGGCATGGTGACCGAGACCGGCGCCTTCCACCAGGCGGGCCTGCCCTCCTTGCCCTCGCTCGTCTTCGGCGGCCACGACGTCGTCGACTGCCCACTCCCCAAACGGGCCGAGTCCCTCGCCGCAGGGGGTGTCCTGCCCCACGACCTCCCCTCGGCCGTGTCCGCCGAACTGGCCGCCGCCGACCGGGAGATCAGGATCGGCGGCCCGCTCCCCGGCGACACGCGGACCGAGGACGAACTGATCGAGGCCCTCGCCCGGGACATCCGCGACTTCACCCACCGGTGCGGCCTCGCCAGAACCGTCGTGGTGAACGTGTCCTCCACGGAACCCGTCCCCGAGGACGACGCCCTCCCCGCCAGCTCCCTGTACGCGGCCGCCGCCCTGCGGGCAGGCTGCCCGTACGTCAACTTCACACCGTCCGCGGGCCTGCACCACCCGCGTCTCGCCCCGGCGGCGGCCTCATCGGGGCTGCCCCACGCCGGCCGGGACGGCAAGACGGGGCAGACCCTGCTGCGGTCGGTCCTCGGCCCGATGTTCGCGCAGCGCGCGCTGGCGGTCCGCGCCTGGTCCGGTACGAACCTGCTGGGCGGCGGTGACGGCGCGGCCCTCGCCGACCCGGCCGCCGCCGCAGCGAAGAACGCGGGCAAGGAACGCGTTCTCGCCGACACCCTGGGCACGGTCCCCGAGGGCGAGACCCACATAGACGACGTACCGTCACTCGGCGACTGGAAGACCGCCTGGGACCACATCGCCTTCGACGGCTTCCTCGGCACCCGGATGGTCCTCCAGACGACCTGGCAGGGCTGCGACTCCGCCCTCGCCGCCCCGCTGATCCTGGACCTGGCCCGCCTGACCGCCCGCGCCCACGAACTCGGCCTCTCGGGCCCGGTCGCCGAACTCGGCTTCTACTTCAAGGACCCGGTGGGTGACGGGCCTGCTTCCCTCGGCGAGCAGTACGCCCACCTGATCGGGTTCGCCGAACGCCTGCGCGAACCCACGCAGCCGCCGGGCTCCGGACGGCCCCGGCCGGCACACGGCAATCCGGAAGGCACGGCCCCGGAGGGGACAGGTCCGGCAGGCACGGCCCCGGAAGGCACGGCTCCGGAAGGCACGGGCCCGGAAAGCTCAGCAGGGGAGCGTCGATGAGCGGCCTGCGTGGGCTGCTACGCCCCGGGAGGAGCGCGGCGCCCAGGGCGAGCGGTGCGCCCGGGACGCGAGGAGCGTTGGGGACACGTGGCGCTGTCGGGACCCGTGGCGCGTTCGGGACCCGTGGCGTGTCCGGGTGGCGGGAGCGGCTCGGGTGGTCTGCCGGGCAGGGGACACCGAACCGCTCCGCTACCGGGACGCCACGGCAGCCCGCCCCCGTCGCTGGGGCACCACGACAGCCTGCCGCCGAGCCGACTCCGATCGCTGAGCCGGGGTTGAAGCCGGGGTTGAAGCCGGAGTCGCAGCCGGGGTTGGAGTCGGGGTTGAAACCGGATCGGCGGGATGCGAGGTCGGGGCAGCCACCGAATCCGGGGCAGCCACCGGCACCGGGGCAACCACCGGCACCGGTGCAGCGGCCGAGGTCACCCGCGGCGGGCGCGGGACTGCGCGCCTGGGTGGAACTCCTGCGCCTGCCCGCCCTGTTCACGGTCCCCGGCGACGCGCTCGCGGGCGCCGCGGCGGCCGGTGTCCGCCCGAACCCCCGAACCCTGCTGGCCATCGGTTCCTCCCTCTGCCTGTACGAGGCCGGTATGGCCCTCAACGACTGGGCCGACCGAGCCGAGGACGCCGTCGACCGCCCGCACCGCCCCCTGCCCTCCGGCCGTGTGAAGCCGGCCGCCGCCCTCGCGGCAGCCGGCGGCCTGACCCTGGCGGGTCTGGCCCTCGCGTCCCGCGCGGGCCGCCGACCCCTCGCGGTCGCCGGCGCCCTGGCGGCCACGGTCTGGTCGTACGACCTGGTCCTCAAACGCACCCCCGCCGGTCCCTTGGCGATGGCCGCGGCCCGGGGCCTGGACCTCCTCCTCGGCGGGGTGGCCTCGGGCGGCGACACCCGCAAGGCGGTGCCGTCCGCCCTGACCCTGGCCACCCACACCCTGGCCGTCACCACGGTCTCCCGCCACGAGACCCGGGGCGGCTCCCCGTGGGCCCCGCTGACCGCCCTGGCCACCACCACAGCCCTGACCTGGTCCCTGACACGCGACGACCGGACGAGCGGCAACCGGACACGCGGTGACCGAACGAGCGGCAACCAGGTACGCGGTGACCGGACGAGCGGCAACCAGGTACGCGGTGACCGGACGGGCGGCGATCAGGTACGCGGTGACCAGATACGTGACGACCGGACCAGCGCCACCCGTGCGAGCGTTCGGCCACCGGAACACGCGCCGACCGCTCTCCACTTCAGTCACTCCCCTCCCCGGCCCAGGGGAATCACCCTGAACATCGCGTCCCTGAGCGGGGCACTCACCACCCTCTACGCGCTGACCTCCGCCCGCCCCCTCCTCCACGCCGCCCTCAACCCGTCACCCCCACTGACGCAGAGAGCCGTCGGCGGCGGAATCCGCGCCATGATCCCGCTCCAGGCGGCCCTCGCCGCCCGCTCCGGAGCCCCCGTCACGGCCCTGCTGACGGCAGCCCTCGCCCCGGCCGCCCGCAGGTTCAGCCGAAAGGTGAGCGTGACATGAACTCTCAGCCGAGCCCCCACCCCGCCGCCCGGCAGGCCCCCCACCCCCTCCGCTTCTCCTACGGCACCAACGGTCTGACCGACCTGCGCCTGGACGACGCCCTCTCCCTCCTCGCCGATCTCGGCTACGACGGCGTGGGACTGACCCTCGACCACATGCACCTCGACCCCTTCGCTCCCGACCTCGCCGCCCGCACGCGAGGGCTCGCCCGCAGACTGGACGAACTCGGCCTGGGCGTCACCCTGGAGACCGGCGCCCGCTACGTACTCGACCCGAGACGCAAGCACGGGCCGTCCCTCCTCGACCCGGACCCCGACCAACGAGCCCGGCGTGTCGACCTCCTCATCCGTGCGGTGCGGATCGCGGGCGACCTGGGCGCCCACGCGGTGCACTGCTTCAGCGGCATCCCCCCGAAGGAGGAGTCCGGCGCGGTCGCCGGGGACACCGCCTGGAAGCGTCTCGCCGAAGCACTCACCCCCGTCCTCGACGCCGCCACGGCCGCCGGAATCCCCCTCGCCGTCGAACCCGAGCCCGGTCACCTCCTCGCCACACTCGACGACTTCCACCGTCTGCGCACCACACTCGGCAGCCCGGACGCCCTCGGACTCACCCTCGACATCGGCCACTGCCAGTGCCTCGAACCGCGGTCACCCGCCGACTGCGTACGCGCCGCCGCACCCTGGCTGAAGCACGTCCAGATCGAGGACATGCGCCGCGGCGTCCACGAACACCTCCCTTTCGGCGACGGCGAGATCGACTTCCCGCCCGTACTCGAAGCCCTCGCCGCCGTGGGCTACCGGGGCCTGGTCTCCGTCGAACTGCCCCGCCACTCCCACGCCGGCCCTCAACTCGCCCAGCAATCCCTCCCATTCCTCCAGCATGCGGCCTCCTTCTCCGTCTCCCGGGGCGTCCCCCGGCCGATTGCCCCCGCCCCCGGTGAGGGACCCACCGCCTTCGAAGGCGCAGCCGAGGCCGCCTTCGAAGGTGCCTTTGAAGGGAGAACCCCGTGAACGACCTTCACGACGTCCCGGGCGCCGCCCGCATCACCCTGCCGGTGGAGACCCCGCCCGCCCTCACCACCCTGCACGCCCGCCTGAACTCCCTCCTCGGCGGCGCCGCCCGGGCCTGGCTCGACCAGGCCCTCGACGAGGCCGCCGCCCACCTGGGCACCCACGGCCCCATCTCCGTGTGGGAGCTGCGGATCGCCGAGGCGGGCCGCCGGTGCGGACCCGAGTACGCGGAGGCGGCCCGTGTACTCCTCCTCCACGCGGCCCGGGCCGACGCGCCGACCCTCGCCCGCGTCTACCGCCAGGGCACCGCCGACGAACGCCGCGCCGTCCTGGAAGCCCTGCCCCACCTCGTGGCCGGACCCGAGGCCCTGCCGGTCGTCGAGGACGCCCTGCGTACCAACGACACCCGGCTGGTGGCCGCGGCCGTCGGCCCGTACGCAGCCCGGCACCTGGACGTCCACAACTGGCGGCACGCCGTCCTGAAGTGCCTGTTCACCGGCGTGCCCGTGGACGCCGTGGCCGACCTTCCCCGCCGGGCCGGCGGAGACACCGAACTCGCCCGCATGCTCGGCGACTACGCCGCCGAGCGCACCGCCGCCGACCGCCCCGTCCCCCACGACCTGCACCGCGTCCTGGCCCTCACCGGGCACCCGGCCACCCCCACCGGAACCGACGCGCCGGGGGACCCGACCACCCCCGACGGCGTGCGCGGCACCGAAGGCAAGGAGTCCTGATGCGCATCTTCGACCCCCACATCCACATGACGTCACGGACCACCGACGACTACGAGGCCATGCACGCCGCCGGCGTCCGTGCCGTCGTCGAACCCGCCTTCTGGCTGGGCCAGCCACGCACCTCACCCGCCTCCTTCTTCGACTACTTCGACGCACTCCTCGGCTGGGAGCCCTTCCGGGCGGCCCAGTACGGCATCGCCCACCACTGCACCATCGCCCTGAACCCCAAGGAGGCGAACGACCCGCGCTGCGTGCCCGTCCTCGACGAACTGCCCCGGTATCTCGTCAAGGACCACGTGGTGGCCGTCGGCGAGATCGGGTACGACTCGATGACTCCCGCCGAGGACACCGCGCTGGCCGCACAGCTCCAGCTCGCCGCCGAGTACGCGCTGCCCGCGCTGGTCCACACGCCCCACCGCGACAAGCTGGCGGGCCTGCGCCGCACCCTCGACGTGGTCCGGGAGTCCGCACTGCCCCCGGACCACGTCCTGATCGACCACCTCAACGAAGCGACGGTCAAGGAGGCCAAGGACGGCGGCTGCTGGCTCGGCTTCTCCGTCTATCCGGACACCAAGATGGACGAGGAACGGATGGTCGCGGTCCTGGAGGAGTACGGACCGGAGAAGGTGCTGGTCAACTCCGCCGCCGACTGGGGCAAGAGCGATCCGCTGAAGACCCGCAAGGTCGCCGACGCCCTGCTGAAGGCCGGGTTCACCGAGGACGACGTCGACCAGGTGCTGTGGCGCAACCCCGTCGCCTTCTACGGACTCAGCGGGCGCCTCGACCTCGACATCGCCGAGATGGACGCCACCCACGAGGGCAACTCCATCCTCCGAGGAGTCCCGAAAACCTCCCCGGAGACCGCGTCCGAGACCGAGACCCCGTCCCTGGCCCCGTCCCCGACCACGGAGGCGTGACCGATGCGCTTCCGCCATCCCGACGGCTCCACCGTCCACCTCGCCTACTGCACCAACGTCCATCCCGCCGAAACCCTCGCCGGGGTCCGCGCCCAGCTCCGCGACCACTGCGAACCCGTGCGCAAGCGGCTCGGCCGCGACCGGCTCGGCATCGGTCTGTGGCTCGCCAAGGACGCCGCCCGCGCCCTCGTCACCGACCCGTCCGCCCTGCGCGGCCTGCGCACGGAACTCGACGGCCGAGGCCTCGAAGTCGTCACCCTCAACGGCTTCCCCTATGAGGGATTCGGGGCCGAGGAGGTCAAGTACCGGGTCTACAAGCCGGACTGGGCCGACCCCGAACGCCTCGACCACACGACGGCCCTCGCCCGCCTGCTCGCCGGACTCCTCCCCGACGACGTCACCGAGGGCACCATCTCCACGCTGCCGCTCGCCTGGCGCACCGTGTACGACGACGAGCGCGCCGCCCTGGCCCACACGGCCCTGCGCACACTCGCCGAACGCCTCGACGCGCTGGAGGAGCTGACCGGACGCTCCATCCGCATCGGCCTGGAACCGGAACCCGGCTGCACCGTCGAGACCACGGCCGACGCCATCGCCCCGCTCGCCGCCATCGGCCACGACCGCATCGGCATCTGCGTCGACACCTGCCACCTCGCCACCGCCTTCGAAGATCCGCACACCGCCCTGGACCGGCTGGCCGCCGCCGGCGTCCCCGTCGTCAAGACCCAGCTGTCGGCCGCCCTGCACGCCGAACACCCCCACCTCCCCGAAGTCCGCGAGGCACTCGCCGCCTTCGACGAACCCCGCTTCCTGCACCAGACCCGCACCCTCACCGCCGCCGGGCTCCGCGGCACCGACGACCTCGGTGAGGCCATCAACCAGGACGCGCTGCCCGACGCCTCCCCGTGGCGCGCCCACTTCCATGTGCCGTTGCACGCGGCTCCTGCCGCACCCCTCACCTCCACGCTGCCTGTACTGAAGGAGACCCTGACCCGGTTGGTGGGCGGCCCGCAGCCACTCACCCGCCACCTTGAGGTCGAGACCTACACCTGGCAGGCACTCCCGCCGGAACTGCGCCCCCGCGGCCGAGCCCAGCTCGCCGACGGCATCGCCGCCGAACTCACTCTCGCCCGCGACCTGTTGACGGACCTCGGCCTGAAGGAGCTGCCGTGAGCATCCCCGAGACCCCAGCCGAGCCCGTGACCGAGCCCGAGCCCGAGCCCGAGCCCGAGCCCAAGACCGAGATCAGGACCTCGACCGCGACGTCAGCCGAAGAGCCAGCCGAAGTGCCGGTCGAAGCGCCGGCCGAAGTGCCGGTCGAGGACGCAGCCGAGTCCCTGGCCGAGCCGGCCCCCGCCGCCGGCCCTTCTTCCCCCACTCCTCTCCTCGTCCTGGACGTCGTCGGCCTCACCCCCCGTCTTCTCGATCACATGCCCCACCTCAAGTCCCTGGCCCAGTCCGGCTCACGGGCCCACCTCGGGACCGTCCTGCCCGCCGTCACCTGCGCCGCCCAGTCCACGTTCCTGACCGGCGCCCAACCCTCCGAGCACGGCATCGTGGGCAACGGCTGGTACTTCCGCGACCTCGGTGACGTCCTCCTGTGGCGCCAGCACAACGGACTGGTGTCCGGGGACAAGATCTGGGACGCCGCCCGGCGCGTCCACCCCGGCTACACGGTCGCCAACATCTGCTGGTGGTACGCCATGGGCGCCGACACCGACATCACCATCACTCCCCGTCCGGTCTACTACGCCGACGGCCGCAAGGAACCCGACTGCTACACCCGGCCCCCGGCCCTGCACGACGAACTCACCGAGAAATTCGGCACGTTCCCGCTCTTCCACTTCTGGGGCCCCGGCGCCGACCTCGTCTCCAGCCAGTGGATCATCGACGCCACCCGTCACGTCATCGCCACCCGCCGACCGGATCTGACCCTCTGCTACCTCCCTCATCTCGACTACGACCTGCAGCGCTTCGGCCCCGACGACCCGCGCTCCCTGAAAGCGGCCGCCGACCTGGACGCGGCCATGGCCCCGCTGCTCGACGACGCCCGCGCGGAAGGCCGTACCGTCGTCGCCCTGTCCGAGTACGGCATCACCCGCGCGGACCGCCCCGTCGACATCAACCGCGCACTGCGCCGCGCCGGACTCCTTGAGGTGCACACACAGGACGGCATGGAGTACCTCGACCCGATGACCTCACGGGCCTTCGCCGTCGCCGACCACCAGATCGCCCATGTCTACGTCCGCCGCCCCGAGGACATGGAAGCCACGAGGGCGGCGCTCGCCGACCTGCCCGGCATCGAGCAACTCCTCGACGACGAGGGCAAGAAGGCCCATCACCTCGACCATCCCCGCTCCGGCGAGCTGGTCGCCGTCGCGGAGCCGGACGCCTGGTTCACGTACTACTACTGGCTCGACGACGCCCGCGCGCCCGACTTCGCGCAGCTCGTCGAGATCCATCGCAAACCCGGCTACGACCCGGTCGAGCTCTTCATGGATCCGCTCGATCCGTACGTCAAGGTCAAGGCGGCAGGCGCGCTGGCCCGCAAGAAGCTCGGCATGCGCTACCGCATGGCGGTCGTGCCCCTCGA
This sequence comes from Streptomyces sp. NPDC017991, assembly GCF_044328075.1. Classification (NCBI taxonomy): domain Bacteria; kingdom Bacillati; phylum Actinomycetota; class Actinomycetes; order Kitasatosporales; family Streptomycetaceae; genus Streptomyces; species Streptomyces sp. NPDC017991. Next base: position 473,602 of record NZ_JBIRGP010000006.1, read on the forward strand.
TCCCTCACCTATTCGAGGCAGCCACGGCCGCCTCCCCCTGAGCGACGACGAAGGTCCGCTCATCATCTGCTCCACCCCCCGCGCTGTCGGCGACCGCGTCGCGGCCACCGATGTGAAATCCCTGCTGCTCGGCCTGGCCGGCCTCGGGTGACAGCACCCGGGAACGACCGGACGGGCGAACACGAAAAGTGAAACACACAGCACCGACACCGTGCCCGGCCTGTGGATAACTCGCCGTGCGCCCATCGTCTTACCAGGTCAAAGGCCTACCGTCCCAGCCGGGCACCGATCCCGCACACGGCTGTACACCCAACCGAGAGAGAGACACCGTGACCGCGTTCAACGACGAATCCGGATCCGGCGACGCCCTGCGTCGCGCGCTCGGCGTCAACCGCCGCCGCTTCCTCAGCACCTGCACCGCCGTCGCCGCCGGAGCGGTCGCCGCCCCGGTGCTGGGAGCCTCACCCGCCCTGGCTCAGGACCGGGACAGAGGCCACGGCCATGGCCACGGTCACGGCCGCGGTCACGTCCTCGTCCCGCCGGGCAAGCGCGGCATCATCCTCTACACCGTCCGCGACGCCACGGCCCGCGACCCGCTCGCCTCGGACCTGCCCTCCGGCTTCCGTGAGGTGTTCAAGCAGCTGGCCCGTCACGGATACCGCCAGGTCGAGTTCGCCGGATACAACCAGCACGCCAACGCGCCCGGCGGTGCCGGCCTGGAGTCCGTCGCGGGAGCCAGGCTGCTGCGCTCCTGGCTCGACGAGTACGGGCTGCGCGCCCAGGGCAACCACGGCTTCATACCGCCCTCCTGGCCGCTGACCAGCACCGACCTGGACACCTTCAAGAAGCACCTGGAGATCGCCAACATCCTCGGGATGGACCACATGGGCACCGGTGGCGACCCCACCGGCAGCTCCTACCGCGCCGACTGGGACGTGGCGGCCGAGAAGTGGAACGCGCTGGGCAAGATCGCCCGCCGCGAGGGCATCAAGCTGTACACGCACAACCACGACGCGGCGTACGGCTTCCTCCTCGACGGAGGCCCGCCGGACGCACAGGGCCGGCCCACCCGCAGCTCCGGCATCCGCAAGCTGGAGTACTTCCTGAAGGTCACCGACCCGAAGCTGGTCTGGCTGGAGATGGACATCTTCTGGGCGCACGTGGCCCAGTACAAGTTCCACACCTACACCGCCCACGACGGCTCCACCCGCGAGAAGGTCTTCGACCCGGCGGGGCTCGTCTCCCGTCACAACAAGCGCTACCCGCTGTTCCACGCCAAGGACGGTGTCGTGAGCACCACCAACGGCATGGGCTACGACATGGTGCCCTTCGGAACCGGCGTCATCGACTACACCACGTTCTTCTCGCGGGTCGGCGAGCGGAACTACCACAACCCGATGGTCGAGGACGACAATTCGCCCAGTGCCACCGACCCCGCGCAGTCGCTGCGCGAGGCCAAGATCAGTTACGACAACCTCGCGGCCCTGCGCGCCAAGAAGCGCTGACCCGGGGACGCACCCCGCAGGCCCTCCTCGCCCATCCCGGACCCCACCCGGACGTACCCCGGAAGCACCCCGGATGTACAACAGAACAGGCGGTCCTTCCCACGCACTGCCGTGGGGAGGACCGCCGTCGTTCTCAAGGACTGGAGCGGATCTTGGGGTTGCAGGACGTCGGGGACGGATGCGGCGTGGGGGGCACCGGTCAGGCTGTTTCCTCACCGATGGGGTGCGGGTTGGGTACGACATGCTTGGTGCTGGGCCGGCCGGGAGCCCGGAGGAAGAGCGCCAGGACCGCGGATCCGAGGCCGATGCTGCCGGCCAGTGCGAAGGCGCCTCCGTAGCCCCAGGTGCTCACGACGACGGCTCCCACACCGGAGCCGACGAGACCCGAGATGAGCTTGGAGCTGTAGACCATGCCGTAGTTGGAGGCGTTGTTGTTCTCACCGAAGTAGTCCGCCGTCATCGCCGCGAACAGCGGGAAGATCGCGCCGCCGCCGAAGCCGGAGATCATCGAGCAGATCAGGAAGAACGGCATCGAGCCCAGGTTCCCGGAGAAGAACACGCCGAACTGCGAGCAGCCGAGCACGATACAGACGATGACCAGGGTGTTCCGGCGGCCGTAGCGGTCCGAGATCCAGCCGATGACACCCCGTCCGGTGCCGTTCACGATGGCCTTGAGCGACATGGCGGTGGCCACGATGCCGCCGGCGAACCCCATCTCCTTTCCGAAGGGGACCTGCATGGCGATACCGAAGATGTTGATGCCGGCCGTGCACAGCAGGCAGAACCACATCATCCACAGCACGGGCGTCCTGGCCGCCTCGCGCGGTGTGTACTGCTTGACCGCCGGCGGGTTCTTCGCCAGCGCCCGTACGACCCGGGGGTCCGTGGAGGTCTTCAGCGGGTCCACGTTCGCGGGCCACCAGTTCTTCGGCGGGTCCTTGAAGAACCAGCCTGCGACGGCGACGACCGTGCAGCAGATCAGGCCGACGCAGACCAGCACGACCTCGTAGTTGGACAGGTCCATGTACGAGGTGAACAGGAACACGAAGGGCACGGAGCCATAGGCGAAACCGCCGTTGACCATGCCGGTCTTGCCGCCCTTGCGCTCCGGATACCACTTGCCGACCATGTTCACGCAGGTCGCGTAGACAAGTCCGGCGCCGATGCCGCTGAACATGCCGAAGCCTATGTAGGCGACGATCACATGCGGTGCGAACGCCAGTGAGAGATAGCCCAGGAGCGTGCCGCACGCGCCGAGCATCATGGCGTACCGCGCGGGCAGTCTTCCGCTCTCGCGCAGCTGGCCGGCCGGGAAGGCCACGGCCGCCTGGAAGAACACCCAGACGCCCATCAGCCAGAAGATGTGCCCACTGTCCCAGAGGTGGGCGTCGTGCAGGGTGTCCTCGGCGGAGGTGAACGCGTACTCCGAGGAGCTGATGCCCATCATGCCTATCCAGGGGAAGAGCACCATGGTCCAGCGTGGTCGCCCCATGATGTCCCGGTCGGTCTCGCCGAGCCGGTAAAGGCGGCCGTTGCGGTCCGTCACCTCCCTGTAGGGGACGGGTGTCGTGAAGTCGGTGGTTGTCATGTCTCGTAGCACCCCTTGCGTCGAAAGATCTGGCCAGCGCCCCCTGTCCAATGCCTTTCGTGTGCGCACGGGTCCCGGGGCGGGCCGACGCGCACCGTCGGCCCGCCCCTTCGCCGGGTCAGGTCATGGACCGCCCCCCAACAGCCCCGCCGCCCGCGCCCGGCGGGCTGTGGTACGCCCGGGGGACGACCCCCGGACCCCCGGCCGGCCGGTTCGCCGCTCGCCTTCGCGTCACAGCAGCCCCGCCGCCCGCGCCCAGCGGTACTTCGCACCGAGCACCGCCACCGGCTTCTCGGTGGTGTACGGGTAGGCCACGACCCCGTGCTCGTAGAGGTACTGGCAGGCCTCCTCGACCTCGACGTCGCCCGCGAGCGACGCCACGACGGGCTTCTCGATCCCGCGCTCCCTGAATTCGGCCACCACGCGCGCGGTGAGCTCGGCGAAGACCATGGGAGGGGTCACGATGGTGTGCCAGTAGCCGAGGACCAGCGAGTGGATCCGCGGGTCCTCAAGACCGAGCCTGATCGTCGCCTCGTACGTCGACGGAGGTTCGCCGCCCGTGATGTCCACCGGGTTGCCGGCGGCTCCGAAGGGCGGGATGAACTTCCGGAAGGACGCGTCCAGGTCCGGCGGGATCTCCATCAGGGAGAGGCCGTTGTCGGTCACCGCGTCGGACAGCAGTACGCCACTGCCGCCGGCGCCCGTGATGATCACGATGTTGTCGCCCCGGGGGGCCGGCAGCACCGGCAACCCGCGCGCGTACTCCAGCATCTCGTTCAGGCCGGGCGCCCTGATGACACCGGCCTGCTTCAGGATGTCCTCGTACACGGCGTCGTCGCCCGCGAGGGCACCCGTGTGCGAACCCGCCGCCTTGGCCCCCGCCGCCGTACGGCCCGCCTTCAGGACGATCACCGGCTTCTTGGGGACGGTCGCCCGCGCGGCCTCCACGAAGGCCCGCCCGTCCTTGAGGTCCTCCAGGTGCATCGCGATGCACTTGGTGTTGGGGTCCTCGCCGAACCAGGTCAGCAGGTCGTCCTCGTCGAGGTCCGACTTGTTGCCGAGCCCCACGATCGCGGAAACACCCGTCTTCGTAGTGCGCGCGAAGCCCAGGATGGCCATCCCTATGCCACCGGACTGCGAGGTGAGCGCGACGCCGCCCTTAACGTCGTACGGCGTGCAGAAGGTGGCGCAGAGGTCCTGCCACGTCGAGTAGTAACCGTAGATGTTCGGCCCGAGCAGCCGGACGCCGTACCGCTCGCCGATGGCCACGAGTTCGTCCTGGAGTCCCTGTTCACCGGTCTCCGCGAACCCGGAAGGGATCAGTACGGCGTTGGGGATCCCCTTGCGTCCCACCTCCTCCAGGGCCGAGGCCACGAACTTGGCCGGGATGGCGAAGACCGCCACATCCACCTCACCGGGAACGTCGGTGACACTCTTGTACGCCTTGCGGCCGAGAATGTCATCGGCCTTGGGGTTCACCGGATGGATCTCCCCGGAGAAACCGCCGTCGATGAGGTTGCGCATGACCGAATTGCCGATCTTGCCCTGTTCGTTGGAGGCACCGATCACGGCCACCGACGACGGCTGCATCAACCGGCGCATCGAGGTGAGGATCTCGTCGCGGCCGTACTTGCGGCGGGGCTTCGGCACCGACTCGGCGAGGATGACCCGGATGTCCGCGGCCATCGCGCCCTCCGGGGTGGCGATCACCGGGTTCAGGTCCACCTCGGCGATCTCGGGGAAGTCCGAGACCAGTTCGGAGACCCGCCGGATCTGCTCGGCGACGGCCCACCGGTCCACCGCCGGGGCGCCCCGCACCCCGCGCAGGATCTCCGCGGCCCGGATCGAGTCCAGCATCGACAGCGCCTCGTCCGGATCGACGGGCGCCAGCCGGAACGTGACGTCCTTCAGGACCTCGACCAGCACACCGCCGAGTCCGAACGCCACGACCTTCCCGAACGTCGGATCGGTCACCGCCCCGACGATCACCTCCTGCCCCTGGGGGAGCAGTTCCTGCACCTGTACGCCCTCGATACGGGCCTTCGCGTCGTACGCCCGGGCGTTTTCGATGATCTTGTGGAAGGCGGCACGTACGTCCGCCGCGCCCTCCACGCCGACGATCACGCCGCCCGCGTCCGTCTTGTGGAGGATGTCGGGAGAGACGATCTTCATCACGACGGGACCGCCGAAGCGCGCCGCGTACGCGACCGCCTCGTCGACGTCGGTCGCCAGCTCCTCACCCGGAACGGCGATCGCGTACGCGTCGGCGACCACCTTGCCCTCGGGAGCGGTCAGCGCCGTCCGTCCTGAAGCCCGCACGGCGTCGAGGAGCTTGCGTACCCTCAGCACCCGGTCTTCGGCCATCAATCAGATCACTCCGTTCGACTTGAGCAGGCGCAGCTCCTCGTCACCGAGCCCGAGCTCGCCGACGTACACCTCTTCGTTGTGCTCACCGAGCAGCGGCGAACTGGTCACGTCCACGGGGGAGTCGGAGAGCTTCAGCGGGCTGCCCACGGTCACGAAGTCGCCCCGCTCGGGGTGCGGCACCGTCACGACCATCTCGTTGGCGACCAGCGACTCGTCCTCGATGATCTCCTTGGTGGAGAGAATCGGGCCGCACGGGATGTTGTGGGCGTTGAGCTTCTCCAGCACCTGCCACTTGGGGAGCGTGGACGACCACTCCTCGATCAGCTGGAACATCTTCGTGAGCTGCGGCAGGCGGGCCTCCGGGGTCGCCCACTCGGGATCCTGCGCCAGCTCGGGCCGGCCGATCAGCTCGGAGAGCGGCTTCCAGCCGACGGGCTGCACGATCACATACACATAGTCGTTGGGGCCGCCCGGCGCGCACTTCACGGCCCAGCCTGGCTGGCCTCCACCGGACGCGTTCCCGGACCTGGGAACTTCGTCGCCGAAGTCGTCGTTGGGATATTCAGCCAGCGGCCCATGCCCGAGACGCTGCTGGTCCCGCAGTTTCACCCGGCACAGATTCAGTACCGCGTGCTGCATCGCCACGTTCACCCGCTGCCCGCGCCCCGTGTTCTCCCGCTGGAACAGGGCGGCGAGGATCGCGGCCACCGCGTGGATGCCCGTGCCCGAGTCACCGATCTGGGCTCCCGTCGCCAGCGGCGGCCCGTCCTCGAAACCGGTGGTCGACATCGACCCGCCCATGGCCTGAGCGACGACCTCGTACGCCTTGAAGTTGGTGTACGGGCCGTCCCCGAACCCCTTGATGGAGGCATAGACGATCCGCGGATTGATCTCCTGGATGCGGTCCCAGGTGAAGCCCATGCGGTCGACCGCGCCCGGTCCGAAGTTCTCGACCATGACGTCGGAGCGCCGGATCAGCTCGGTGAGGATCTCCTTGCCGCGCTCGGTCTTGGTGTTGAGGGTGATGCTCCGCTTGTTGCAGTTGAGCATCGTGAAGTAGAGGGAGTCGACGTCAGGGAGGTCGCGCAACTGCTTGCGCGTGATGTCCCCGGTCGGCGCCTCCACCTTGACGACGTCCGCGCCGAGCCAGGCGAGCAGCTGGGTGGCGGAGGGACCGGACTGGACGTGCGTCATGTCGAGGACACGGACGCCTTCGAGGGCCTTGGCCGAGGGCGCCGACGTCGCCGTGGGTATCGTCGCTGTCGTTGTGGTCAACGGTTCCACCTCACTTGTACATCGTCTGGTTCATGGTTCCGGGGGCGTACGCGTCCGGGTCGACCCAGACGTTGATGAGCGACGGCTTGCCCGACTCGCGGGCGCGCTGGAGGGCCGGGGCGATGTCGGCGGGGTCGCGGACCTCCTCGCCGTAACCGCCCAGCATCTGCGCGAACTTGTCGTAGTGGACGTCGCCGAGGGTGTTGCCGACGCGCTCGCGCTCCAGGCCGTACTTGGCGGCCTGGCCGTAGCGGATCTGGTTCATCGAGGAGTTGTTGCCGACGATGCCGACGAAGGGGAGGTCGTAGCGGACGAGGGTCTCGAAGTCCCAGCCGGTGAGGGAGAAGGCGCCGTCCCCGAAGAGGGCGACGACCTCCTTGTCGGGCCGCGCCTTCTTGGCGGCCAGCACGAACGGGATGCCGACGCCGAGCGTGCCGAGCGGGCCCGGGTCCATCCAGTGCCCGGGTGACTTGGGCTGCACGACCTGCCCGGAGAAGGTGACGATGTCGCCGCCGTCCCCGATGTAGATGGAGTCCTCGGTCAGGAAGTCGTTGATCTCGCTGACCAGCCGGTACGGGTGGATCGGCGAGGCGTCGGACTTCAGGCTCGGCAGCCGCTTCTCGATGGCGGTCTGCTCGGCGGCGCGCAGCTCGTCGAGCCACTCCTTGCGCTTCGACGCGCCTCCGTTGAGGCGTCCGGAAGCGGCCTCCGCGACCGACTTCAGGACCAGCCCCGGGTCCCCGACGATGCCGAGGTCGATGTCCCGGTTCTTGCCGACGGTCCGGTAGTCGAGGTCGATCTGCACGACGGTCGCGTCCGGCGACAGCCGCTTGCCGTAGCCCATGCGGAAGTCGAAGGGCGTGCCGACGATGACGATGACGTCGGCGTTGGTGAAGGCGTACCGGCGCGAGAGCTGGAAGTGGTGCGGGTCCCCGGGCGGCAGCGTGCCGCGTCCGGCGCCGTTCATGTAGGCGGGGATGTTGAGGGTGCGTACGAGGTCGATGGCGGACGCGGTGCCCCGGGTCGTCCACACCTGGCTGCCCAGCAGGATCGCCGGCTTCTCGGCGTGCACGAGGAGGTCGGCGAGCTTCTCGATGGCCTCGGGGTCACCGGCCGAGCGGGTCGAGGCCCGGTAGTGGCCGGCGGCGGGCACCCGGGCCTTCTCCACCGGCACCTTGGCGTCCAGGACATCGCGCGGGATCTCCAGGAACGACGGTCCTGGCGCCCCGTGGTAGCACTCGCGGAACGCCATGGACACCATGTCGGCGGCCCGCGCGGTGTCCGGCACGGTCGCCGCGAACTTGGTGATCGGCGTCATCATGTCGACGTGCGGCAGGTCCTGCAGGGACCCCATCTTGTGCTGGGAGTGGGCCCCCTGGCCGCCGATCAGCAGCATGGGGGACTCCGCGCGGAAGGCGTTGGCGACACCCGTCACGGCGTCGGTCGTGCCGGGGCCGGCGGTGACGACGGCGCAGCCGGGCTTGCCGGTGATGCGTGCGTAACCGTCGGCGGCGTGGGCGGCGACCTGCTCGTGGCGTACGTCGACGACCTCGATGCCCTCGTCGACGCAGCCGTCGTAGATGTCGATGATGTGGCCGCCGCAGAGCGTGTAGATGACCTCCACACCCTCCGCTTTGAGTGCCTTGGCGACCAGGTGCCCACCGGAGATGAGGTTCTGGCTGTTGTCGTCGGGCATGGCGAAGTCCTGTCCCTTCGTAGGGGATTGGGCGTGCGGAAACGCAGCTCATACGTGGTGCGCGCACCGTTCGTGGATGCCGTCGCGGTACATTGCATACAGTCGACGAATACTGTATGAAGCTTGTTATCCCGCATCCGGTGGGTGGTGTCCAGGGGGCGTGCGGCACTTTTAAGAGGGAGCCGAGATGGACCTGTTCGAGCACCAGGCAAGGGAACTCTTCGAAGAACACGGCATCTTGGTGCCGAGGGCCGAGGTCACCGACTCGCCCAAGGAGGCACGTGAGATGGCCCGCAGGCTCGGCGGCCGTGTGGTCGTCAAGGCACAGGTGAAGACCGGCGGACGGGGCAAGGCGGGCGGCGTGAAACTTGCCGCGGACCCGGCCGCCGCCGAACTGACCGCACGCCAGATCCTCGGTATGGACATCAAGGGCCACACGGTCGGCAAGGTGATGCTGGCCCAGCCGGTCGACATCGACAGCGAGTTCTACGTCAGTTACGTACTCGACCGCGCGGCCGGCCGGTTCCTCGCGATCGCCTCCGCCGAGGGCGGCATGGACATCGAGGAGGTCGCCGCCACCCGCCCCGACGCGGTGGCGCGCGTCCACATCGACCCGGCCGAGGGCGTCACCTCGGCGAAGGCCGCAGAGATCGCCGAGGCCGCGGGCCTGCCCCCGCAGACCGTCGACGTCCTGGTCAGGCTCTGGGACGTACTCATCCGTGAGGACGCCGTCCTCGTCGAGGTCAACCCCCTCGTCCGTACGGCACAGGGGCAGATCCTCGCCCTCGACGGCAAGATCACCCTCGACGACAACGCCCGCTTCCGGCAGGCACGTTGGGGCGGCCAGGAGACGGCGCACGACGACCCGCTGGAGGCGGCCGCCGCGGCCAAGGGCCTCAACTACGTGAAACTGGACGGCGAGGTAGGCGTCATCGGCAACGGCGCAGGTCTCGTCATGTCGACCCTCGACGTGGTCGCCGGCTGCGGCGCGCGTCCCGCCAACTTCCTCGACATCGGCGGCGGCGCTTCCGCCCAGATCATGGCCGACGGCCTCTCCGTCATCCTCTCCGACACCGCCGTCAAGTCGGTCTTCGTCAACGTCTTCGGCGGTATCACCGCCTGCGACGCGGTCGCCGACGGCATCGTGCAGGCCCTGGACACCGTCCAGTTGACCAAGCCGCTCGTCGTCCGCCTCGACGGAAACAACGCCGTACGAGGCCGCGCGATCCTCGACGACCGCGCGCACCCCCTGGTCCAGCAGGCCACCACCATGGACGGCGCCGCGCGCCGCGCCGCCCAACTCGCCGACGCAGCCTGAAGGAGCGGGACATGGCCATCTACCTCACCAAAGAGAGCAAGGTCCTCGTCCAGGGAATGACCGGCGGCGAAGGTATGAAGCACACCCGGCGCATGCTCGCCGCCGGCACCGACGTCGTCGGCGGCGTCAACCCGCGCAAGGCCGGCCGGAGCGTCGACTTCGACGACCGGGCCGTCCCCGTCTTCGGCTCCGTACGCGAAGGAATCGAGGCGACCGGCGCCGACGTCAGCGTCGTGTTCGTCCCACCGGCCTTCGCCAAAGCGGCAGTCGTCGAAGCCGCCGACGCCGGGATCGGTCTCGCCGTCGTCATCACGGAGGGCATCCCGGTCCACGACTCGGTCGCCTTCACGACCTACGCGAAGGCGAGGGGCACCCGGATCGTCGGCCCCAACTGCCCCGGCCTGATCACCCCGGGCCAGGCCAACGCGGGCATCATCCCCGCCGACATCACCAAGCCCGGCCGTATCGGCCTGGTCTCCAAGTCCGGCACGCTCACCTACCAGCTCATGTACGAGCTGCGGGACATCGGTTTCTCGACCTGCGTAGGCATCGGCGGTGACCCCGTCGTCGGCACCACCCATATCGACTGCCTCGCCGCCTTCCAGGACGACCCCGACACCGAACTCATCGTGCTCATCGGGGAGATCGGCGGCGACGCCGAGGAACGCGCGGCCGCGTACGTCCGCGACCACGTCACCAAACCCGTCATCGGCTACATCGCCGGCTTCACCGCCCCCGAGGGCAAGACGATGGGCCACGCCGGCGCCATCGTGTCCGGCTCCTCCGGCACGGCACAGGCCAAGAAGGAAGCGCTGGAGGCGGCGGGCGTACAGGTGGGCGGCACCCCGACCGAGACGGCCCGGCTGGTACTGGCCCGCCTCGAAGCGGAACGTGATGTCACTCATAGTTGACAGGCCATTACTTACGGACGCCGCGCTGTCTCGCTAGCGTCCCCGGTACGACGTCCCCGTGCCGGGTACGCACCGTCAGTGCTCCGGTATGCGGGACCAGCCATGAACGACCGCCCCCGACTGTGCACCGAGAGCGGAGCAACCGAATGGCACCCATCCTGACACCCACACCCACCCTCACCCTCAAAGCCCACACCTCGTGGACCGACGCCTGGCAGCGCTGTCTCGCCGTGGCGCCCGAGGCATTCCAGGACGACCGCGTCCGCAACCTCTGGGGCGCCGCCTGGCAGGCGGACGGCCGGGCGCTGCCCGCCACCAGCCCCGTCGACGGCAGCCCCATCGCCGGCCCGCCCCGACTGGACGGCGCCACGGCCCACCAAGCCGTCCGCGCCGCCCTCGACCACCACCGCGCCTGGCGCCACGTACCCCTCGAAGAGCGCCGGGCCCGGGTCGCGGCCACCCTCGACGCCCTCACCGAACACCGGGAACTGCTCGCCCTCCTCCTCGTCTGGGAGATCGGCAAGCCCTGGCGGCTCGCGCAGGCCGACGTCGACCGCGCCATCGACGGCGTGCGCTGGTACGTCGACGGAATCGAACCCATGCTTGCGGACCGGACCCCGCTGGACGGACCCGTGTCCAACATCGCGAGCTGGAACTACCCGATGAGCGTGCTCGTTCACGCAATGCTGGTACAGGCACTGGCAGGCAACGCGGTCATCGCCAAGACCCCGACCGACGGCGGCGTCGCATGCCTCACCCTGGCCTGCGCGCTCGCCGCCCGCGAAGGAATACCCGTCACCCTCGTCAGTGGCAGCGGAGGCGAACTGTCCCAGGCGCTCGTGCGCGCGCCCGAGATCGGCTGCGTCTCCTTCGTCGGCGGCCGGGACACGGGCGCCGCGGTGGCCACGGCCGTCGCCGACCTCGGCAAGCGACATGTACTCGAACAGGAGGGACTGAACACCTGGGGCATCTGGAATTACACCGACTGGGACGCGCTGACGGCCGCCGTCCCGAAGCTCTTCGACTACGGCAAGCAGCGCTGCACGGCCTACCCGCGCTTCGTCGTCCAGCGTGAGCTGTTCGACGAGTTCCTCGCGGCGTACCTCCCGGCCGTCGACACCCTCCGCGTCGGCCACCCACTGGCCGTCGAGCACCCCGACGACCCGTACCCGCAGTTGGACTTCGGGCCGGTGATCAACGCGGCCAAGGCGAAGGAACTGCACGACCAGGTCGCCGAGGCGATCGACCGCGGCGCCGTCCCACTGCACCGAGGCAAGCTCGGCGACGCCCGCTTCCTGCCCGGCCAGGACACCTCGGCGTACGTCCAGCCGGTCACGATCCTGAACCCGCCTCCGTCCTCCCCGCTCCACCACGCGGAACCCTTCGGCCCGGTCGACACCATCGTCCTGGTCGACACGGAGGCGGAGCTGCTGGCCGCGATGAACGCGTCGAACGGCGCGCTGGTCGCGACCCTGTCCACCGACGACGAGGCCACGTACAAGCGGCTGGCCCCGCAGATCCGCGCCTTCAAGGTCGGCCACGGGAAGCCCCGCTCCCGGGGCGACCGCGACGAGCTGTTCGGCGGTTTCGGCGCGTCCTGGCGCGGCGCGTTCGTCGGCGGCGAACTGCTGGTGCGCGCGGTCACGCACGGGCCGGCGGGGGAGCGGCTGCCGGGGAACTTCCCGGAGTACCACCTGATGCCGTGACCGGCCCCACCCGGACCGTAGTCTTTCGGTCACCCTGAGTGAGGTCGTAGAGCGTCGTCCGCGCCCCGGCGGGGTACCGCCGGGGCGCGGAAACGCAGGTGAAAGCCACTCCGAAAGCTTGGTATTGTTGTCCATGTCGCCGCGGGGAACACCCCCGTCCAGGCGGCAGACACCTAGTCCGGGTGGCGGAATGGCAGACGCGCTAGCTTGAGGTGCTAGTGCCCTTTATCGGGCGTGGGGGTTCAAGTCCCCCCTCGGACACCAGTACAACCAATACCAGTAACAGAGAACCACAGCGGTCAGTGGATGCCGCGTGGGGCCGGCAGCCCGCACGCGGCCGTGCCGCACACGGTCACCGCCGAGCGTTCTTCGGCACCGCGATCTGGTGCTCGCCCCAGCTCATCCGGGTCGTCGCCGAATAGTTCACCGTCGCGCCCGCGTCAAGACCGGCCTTCTCGGCCCTGGCGGACGGTTCGACCAGCACGCTCTGCTCAGCGAGCATCTCGCCGGTGGAGGGGTCCACGACCAGCCGCTGCGCCACCCTCCCCAGCGGGGTCGACGGCGTACCGGGGAAGGTGAAGCCGACGCCCTCGCGCCCCAGCGGATCGGTGACGCGCCCCAGTCCGCGGACGCCGGGCAGTTCCGCCATCACCCGGTACGCGGCCGCCCGGACGGCGGGCTCGACGGGCATCGTGATGAGGTCGGCCGCCTGCCGCAGTACGTACGCCGTGCGGCCGTCACTGGTGTCGGCGCCGCTGTCCCGCGCGTACAGCCTCTCCAGCTCCCGACGCAACTCCCCACTGTCGGAAGGCAGTTCACGCAAGTCCTGATAGGTGATGTTCTGCGGACCGAGGGCGTAGATCTTGTCGTCGGCGTCCGTGCGCATGACCATCGGCCGCCGGGTTCCCATCGTGTAACCCAGCGTGCCGCCTTCCTCGTTGCCGGCGACCTCGGCCTGCAGCGTCTCGGGGGAGCCGGCGGCCCGCCAGCGTGCCTCGTCCGCCTTGGTGCGGGGCTCGGTCACGCCGTCCAGACCGGAGACCATCAGGCTCCGGGTTCCCGGGCGCACACCCACCGACCACTTGTCGGTCGACGTGGTGCGCACGGCGAGGAGCTGCTCCTTGTCTCCCGTCGCGGCGACGACGTTCACGTCCTCCGAGCGCGTGGTGGTCTGCCAGTACGTTCCTTCGGCGGCCGGCGTCTCCGCCTTCTTCGCCACGCTGAGCAGTTCGAGGCGGCCGTCCACGCGGACGTCACCATCGGCGCCCGGCTCCGCGGCGGCGGACGAGGACTGCGGGGCCGTGCCCGCGCGCACGCCCGAAGAATCCCGGTCGAGCGTGGTCACCACCACCGCGGACGCCGCGACCGCGGTGAGGGCGGCTACGGCCCCGAGGGGTCGGATCCCGCCCCACAGCGGCCCCCGCGCTCCAGGGCGTGCCGGGCGACTGTCCGTCGTTCGGGCCAGGATGCGGGCCAGGTCCTCGCGCTGACGACGGGAGTTCGCCAGCCGCGACGGGTCCAGTTCGTCGGGCCGGGCGTCCGCGAGCACCTTCATGACGTCGGGCCGCTGGGGCCGTTCGTGGGTGTTCTTCATGTGAGTGCTCCTCTGCGTTCTGCGCGATCGGTTCGATCGCTTCGATCAGTGCGGTGCGGGTCGTGCGGGTGGTGCGAGTGATGCGGGTGGTGCGGAGCCTGTGTGCGGGGTGCCGGATAAGCACCTGCCGAGTACGCCGGTTCCAGGGCCTTCTCCAGACGGCGGCGGGCCCGGTGCAGCCTGACGGTCAGCGTCGCGGTGGTGCAGCCCAGCACCCGCGCGGCCTGCTTGGTGCTCAGTCCGTGCCAGGCGATGAGCGTCAGCAGTTCCCGGTCGGCGTCCGACAGACCCGCCAGGGCCTGCAACGCGGCTGCCCGGTCGGTCACGTCCGCCGCGACATCGCCGACCTCGGCCTGGGCACCGCTGCCGATGCGCCGTGCCTCCTCGGCGGCGAGCATGTACTGGTGGCTGTCCCGGCGGCGCATCTCGCGCACCAGGTTGCGGGCGACCCCCAGCAGCCAGGGCAGCGCGGGCTGCGGTATGTCCCGCACCCGCCGCCAGGCCACGGTGAACGTCTCGCTGGTGATGTCCTCTCCTACCTGCCGCCCCACCAGGCTGGTGGTGTAGGCGAGGACGCGTGGATAGCACTCCTCATAGATGTCCCGGAAGCGTTGGGCATGGGTCACGCGCCGTCCCCTCTTGTCGGCTCTCTCACCAAGCAATGCGCGCGGAGGCCCACTTCTTACAGGGGGATCAGAAATTCATGCGCTGCGGCCCCGGGGCGGCACATGCGGAAGCGGGGCCCGGCGTACCGGGCCCCGCGCGCGCAGCGACATGGTGCGGCGAACACCGTCCGGTCCGCACCGAGCAGTCCAGCCCAGCCCTGCCCGGGCACTCCCCAGTGCTGCCCGGACAGGGCTGAACGGTTCCGGCGGAGGCGGGGGGAAGTTGCTGAAGCCGGTCGAGCCCCGGGCCGGTGTCCACAGCTTGACGGGCGGTGCGGTGCACGGGCAATCGTTTCAGTACAGGCTGAAAACCGCAGGTCGCGACGGTGCCCGCGAGACGTCGCGCGAGTTCGTGCGAGGAGCGCCGAAAGACGCCCGTCGCGGCCCCCGCAGCCGGGCCCGGGCTTCTTCGCCGAGCTGTCGTTCCGACGTCAGTTCCCACCGCTATGCTCGCCGGTGTTCGAGTGATACATGGGGCCGGTGGCGAGGAAGCCGTCGGGAGGGGCGTGAGGCGGGCGTGTTGTCCGGCAGTGATGATCAGCAGGGTGCGGCGCACGCGGCACGGGGTGCCGGGCGTCTGATCGCGGGTCGGTACCGGCTGACCGACCAGCTAGGCAGGGGCGGCATGGGCACCGTCTGGCGGGCCCACGACCAACTGCTCGCGCGGGATGTCGCGGCCAAGGAGCTGCACGTCTTCACCCAGGGCGACGAGGACCACCGCGTATGGCTGCGCCGTGCCGTGCGGGAGGCGCGGGTGGTGGCCAGGGTGCCGCACCCGCATGTGGTCGGGGTCCACGACCTCGTCGAGTACGAGGACCGGCTGTGGATCGTCATGGAGCTGATCGACGGTCCTTCCCTCGCCCAACTCATCGCGCGGAACGGCCCGTTGGAACCGACGCGGGTCGCCGCACTGGGGGCGCAACTGCTCGGCGCGCTCGACGCCGTGCACGCCGCCGGAGCCCTGCACCGGGACGTCAAGCCGGCCAACGTCCTGCTCCGCCGCGACGGCAGCGCGGTCCTGACGGACTTCGGCATCGCCGTCCTCGACGACGGCGAGGCGCTCACCAACTCCGGTGAATTCGCCGGCTCCGTCGAGTACATGGCGCCCGAACGTGTCAACGGCGGTGTGGTCGGCCCCGCTTCGGACCTGTGGGCGCTGGCCGCGACACTCGTCACCGCCGCCACCGGGGCGTCACCCTTCCGGCGCCCCGGGCACGCGGCCACCCTGCACGCCGTCGCGTACGAACAGCCCAATCTCCCGGCGCGGTTGGGTCCGCTGCTCCCGGCCGTGGAGGCGCTGCTGCGCAAGGCGCCCGAGGAGCGGCCCTCCATCCCTGACGCGACGACCGCTCTGCGGCACGCCGCCGAGGGGCTCGCGGCCGACCCGAGGTCGCTGCCGTCGGCCACCGTCCGGATAGCGATCCAGGCCGGAGTCTCCCTCGCGGACGCGGAGACCAGGACCCGTCAGCACGTCCCGTGGACGGATCACGCGCCACCCACTTCGCGGTACGACGCCGCGACCGCCTCCGCGTTGATGCGCAGGGACGAGAGCCGGCGTGACAGAAGGGTCCTGGGGCTGGTGGTCTCCTCGGTCGCCCTCGTCTTCGCGGGGACCGCTCTCGGCCTCTTCCTCGCGGGGGTTCCGCCGTTCGAACGGTCCGCCCAGGCCGACGCCTCGGACGGCAAGGAACCGGGAAGCGAAGCCGGTATCTCCCTGCCGGCCGGTACGCCCCTTCCTGCCGGTACGCCCCTGCCGGCGACGCCCGTCGTCAACGAGTCGGTGGTCCATGGCGCCGAGGGCTGGCAGCGGGTCACCGACACGCCCATCCAGTCCGGCGACACCGTCACCGTCCGCTTCACCTCGGGGCAGTGGACCGTCGACGATCCCGAGATGCCACTGACAGGACCGGACGGCTACGACGCCGAGACCGACAAGTCGCTCGACTTCGCCGCGGCGGACTGCAAGGTCAACGAGTCGGCTCCCTTCGGCGCGCTCCTCGGGCGTTTCACCGAGGCCGGGGAGGGCGAGGAGAGTCACATCGTGGGCAAGCAGTGGACCTTCGAGGCGGCGGCCGGGGGCACGCTCGAACTGCGCATCAACGACGGCGACGACGGCTGCGTCGCCGACAACTCGGGCGACCTCTCGGTGACGGTGACTGTCGCCAAGGGCGCCTAGATGTACGGCACTTCGGTCCCGTACAGCTCGGTCCCGTACAGTCTCGTACCCGGCGCCCCCGCCTCACCGGTGATCCTGCACGTACCGCACTCCGCACGGACGGTCCCCGCGGACGTACGGACCGGCATCGTGCTCGACGACGCCGCGCTGGAAGGGGAGTTGGACCACATCACCGACTCGCACACCGCGCGGATCGCCGCGCAGGCCGCCGCCCGGTGCGCGGCCCGGCCCGCCGCGGAACCCTGGCGATTCGTCAACCAGTTGTCCCGCCTGGTCGTCGACCCCGAACGCTTCCCCGACGAACGGGAGGAGATGCGGGCGGCGGGCATGGGAGCGGTCTACACCCGCACCACACACGGCGAGCCGCTCCGACCGCACGACGTTCCGGGCGCCGCGGTCGAACAACAGCTCCTGGACCGCTACTTCCACCCCTACGCCGCCGCCATGACCGACGCCGTGACACAGCGGCTGGCTGCAGTCGGGCGAGCCGTGGTCATCGACGTGCACTCCTATCCCACGGACCGGCTGCCGTACGAACTCCACGGCGACGGCCCCCGCCCGCCCGTCTGCCTCGGAAGCGACGCCTTCCACACCCCGCCCGGCCTTCTCGCCCACGCCGAGAAGACCTTCACCGGCTTCGGCGGCACGGGCATCAACAGCCCCTTCGCCGGAACGTACGTCCCGCTGAAGTACTACGGCACCGACCGGCGGGTCAGCGCCCTGATGATCGAGATCCGCCGGGACGTCTACATGACCGAGCCGGGCGGGCCGGCGGGGGCGGGCCTCGCCCAGGTGGCGGCGGCGCTGGCGGAACTGGTCGAGACGGTGGCCGGAGAGCTTGAGGCCTGAGATGGCGATCGAGCGGTTCATCGGCATCGACCTGGCCTGGGCGCACGGCGGAACCCGCAGGCACAACGAGACGGGTGTCGCCGCCGTCGACGGTTCCGGCGCGGTCATCGACTGAGGCTGGACCCGCGGCCTCGACGATACGACGGAACGGCCGGCCGGGGCGGCCGACGACGGATCGACCCTGGTCTTCGCCGACGCGCCGCTGGTCGTCGACCATGGAGCCCGGACGCGAATAACCCGGTGCGCCACGGCAGTTCGGTTCCCTACACTCGCCCCACAACGCGCGCCGCGCACCAGCGCGACGCGCCCCGTGACCATTGAGGGGAGCCCGGCCATGCGGTACCGCACCGCTGTCGTCGTTCCTCTGTCGCGGTACGAGGTGATCCTCGTGTCTCCGTGGAACCGGTGCGGGCTGCGCGGCTCGCACCGGATGCCCGTTTCGAACGTCTGACACGTCTGACACGTCTGACACGTCCGACCTGTCTGAGCGTCGTACGGGAATCGCGCCGACCCCATCCGGATCAGTCAGTCCTGGAAGGCCTTGGGCCGTGCGTACCGAACTCCATCTTCATCACCTCGATCAGCTTCATGACAACCGCGCCGCGCATCCCGCCGCCCCGCTGGATGCCGTCCGCAATCTCGGCATTCTCGCCCACGTCGACGCGGGCAAGACCACCGTCACCGAGCGGATCCTGTATGTCACCGGGACCACGCACAAGCGTGGTGAGGTGCATGACGGGACGACCGTCACCGACTTCGACCCGCAGGAACGTGACCGCGGCATCACCATCTTCGCCGCCGCCGTCAGTTGTGACTGGGACGGGCATCGCGTCAACCTGATCGACACTCCGGGGCACGTCGACTTCTCCGACGAGGTCGTACGGTCGCTGCGCGTGCTGGACGGGGCGGTGGCGGTGTTCGACGCCGTCGCGGGGGTGGAACCGCAGAGCGAGTCGGTGTGGCGGCAGGCCGACCGGTTCGGGGTGCCGCGGATCGCCTTCGTCAACAAGCTGGACCGGGCTGGGGCCGACCTCGACTCGGCGGTCGCGTCCATCCGGGAGCGGCTGCATCCGGCGCCGCTGGTCGTGCAGTTGCCCATCGGCTCGGAGGACGGGTTCCGCGGAGTCGTCGACCTGGTGCGTATGCGGGCGCTGGTCTGGGCCGAGGGGGCCGCGGGCGCCGAAGGGATCGGCGGGGTCGAAGAAGGGCCCGTGCCCGCAGCCCTGTCGGAGGAGGCGGGTCGGCGGCGACGACTGCTGGAGGAGGCCGTCGCGGAGCTTCACCCGGGCGCCCTGGAGGAGTTCTGTACGCCGGCGGGTCTCTCCGCGCGGACCCTCGCGGGCGCGCTGCGCGACCTGACCCGTACCGGTGACGGTGTGGTCGTGCTGTGCGGCTCGGCCTACCGCAACCGGGGCATCGAGCCGCTGCTGGACGCCGTGGTCGCGTATCTGCCCTCACCGTCGGACGTGCCCGCCGTACGCGGCACGCTGGACGGGGCCGAGCAGGTGCGGGCCGCCGATCCGGACGCGCCGTTCGCGGCCCTGGCGTTCAAGGTGAACGCCACCGCCACCGGGCGGCTGACCTGTCTGCGGGTGTACTCGGGGACGATCCGGAAGGGAGAAGTGGTGGCCGTGCGGGACGCGGGTGCGACGCGCACCGAACGGATCGGCCGGATCCTGCGGGTCCAGGCCGACCGGCACGCCCAGCTGGACCGGGCCGTGGCCGGGGACATCGTCGCCGTGGTCGGACTGAAGTCCGCCCGCGCGGGATCGACCCTGTGCGCACCCGGCGCCCCGCTGGTCCTCGAACCGCCGGGCACCGCCGAACCCGTCGTCTCGGTCGCGGTCGAGGCACGGACGAGCACGGACACGGATCGCCTGGCGGCGGCGCTGGCACGGCTCGTGGAGGAGGATCCGTCGCTGGTGGTGCGGACCGATGACGAGACCGGGCAGACCGTGCTGTCCGGCATGGGCGAACTGCATCTGGAGGTGGCGGTGGAGAAGATCCGCCGCGCCCAGGGGCTGGACATCCGGGTCGGCCGACCGAGGGTGGCCTACCGGGAGACGGTCGTACGCGGAGTGGCCGGGCTGGCCTACCGGCATGTCAAACAGGACGGCGGGGCAGGTCAGTTCGCCCATGTCGTGCTGGACGTGCAGCCGTTGGAGGGGGACGCCGGTCGTGAGGACGGAGGCAGCGCGACCGGGTTCGAGTTCCGGTCGGCCGTCGTCGGCGGCCGGGTGCCGCGGGAGTTCGTACGGGCTGTGGAGGCCGGCTGCCGGGACGCGCTGAGTGAAGGTCCGCTCGGCGGTCATCCCGTGACGGGGCTGCGGGTCGTCCTGCGGGACGGGGCGACCCACTCGAAGGACTCCTCGGAGATGGCGTTCCGGACGGCCGGACGGCTCGCCCTCCGCGAGGCGTTGCGGGCGAGCGTGCTGGCGGTGCTGGAACCGGTGGTCGAGGTCACGGTCACCGCTCCCGACGAGGCCGTGGGCGGCGTCCTCGGCGACCTGGCGGCACGGCGCGGCCGGGTCACCGGATCGACCACGCGGGCGGGTGCGGCCGTCGTCACCGCCACCGTGCCGCTGGCCGAACTGTTCGGCTACGCGACGCGGCTGCGAAGCCGCACGCAGGGCCGGGGGGTCTTCACCACCCGTCCCACGGGGTACGCCCCGGCGCCGGGGCCGGGCGAGGGGCCGCCCGCGCCCCGGTAGTCCGGACGGGCTCCGGAGGGGGCGCGTCCCATGGGATACGCCCTGGCGCCGGGGCCGGGCGGGAGACGCCCGCGCCCAGGTGGTCCGGACGGGATCCGGAGTGGGGGCCGCGCGCGCTCCGGAGCAGGCGTCGGGTGCGGGGCAGCCGACGGGCCCCGGACGGCCCCGACGGCGGTCCCGACCATGCGTGGGCGGGACAGCCGTTCACCGGGCGGGCTTCAGCGGAGTGCGTCCCGCAGTAGTCGCGCGTTCTTCATCAGCAGGCTCGAACCCTTGCGGTCGGCCGTCGCCGTGACCTCGGTGATCTCCCCCTTCGCCCCGCAGCGCGACACGCATTCCACGGCGAGCGCCAGCAGTTCACCCACGCCCCGGACCGGTGTGCCGCGCAGCAGGCCGGGCAGGGCTGCTGCCAGGACGGTCCACACCGTGGCGTACGCACCCGTCTCGGCGGCGGCCCGCAACGACTCGGCCGCCCGGCTCGGGCTGGGCCATTCGTCGTTCAGCAACGCCTCCAGCTGCCGTCCGAGCAGCCCGCCGTCCAACTGCCCCCGTGCGGCCAGCACCAGCAGGGTGTCCACCACCGCGTCGGTGTCCATGCGCCAGATCAACCCGAAGGCCACGGCCAGGTGCACCGAGTAACCCGCCGGACCTCCGGACTCCGCGACGAGCGGCAGGACGCGCGGCCACCCCGTCTGGGACATGCGCGGCTCGAAGTAGTCGCGCGCCATCAACTCCTCGCGGTGGTGCGGCAACTGGGCGACCCAGAAGGGCCGGATCGGGTCGGCGAGGCCGTTGTTGCCGGCGTACGGCCCGACCAGCGCCGCCGCGGCCGACGGGAACCCGGGGTCGAGGGCCACCCCGGGGCGCGCGGGTGTCCACCACCCCTGCGAGGCGGGCTTCGGCGGCTTGCAGTGGGGCCAGCCCTCCGGTTCCGAGTCCTGGTGCGGAAGCCCGCCCTCGCGCAGCCAGTGCGCCAGCCGCCGGCCGGCGGGGGAGTCGAGAGCCCCGGCCGCGCGGAGCACCTCGTCGTCCGCCGTCGGGGTGACCCGCAGCAGGGCCTGGGCCAGGTCGACCGGCGCGGGCGTGATGCCCAGGCCGGCGAGCGCCGAGATCCGTTCCAGTAGTACGGCGGCGTCCAGTGCGCCGGTGGAGAGGGTCGGCACGGCCAGCAGGAACGGCTGGGTGCCGGACTCGACGATCTCCATCGCCTCGGCCAGCCGTGCGGCGAGCATCGAACCGGCCAGCGAGAAACTGCTGCTCGGGCGAGTCCGGCCTAGGTGGACGACCCGGTGCAGCAGGCCGACCCGGGACCTCGGTTCGTCGCCCCGCACCGTGGCCGCCACGTCGTAGAGGTCCGCCTGCACCCAGTCGTAGGCGTCCTTCGGACGGTGGCGCATGACCGGCTCCAGTGCCTCGGACAGCGCGGTCCGGTCCACATGGGCGTGGCGGACCAGGCCGTCCAGTGCGCGCTCGAAGGCCACCACGTCCTGGTCGTTCGCGACGACCGCCGCCACCTCGTGCGCGACCTCGGTGACTGTTGCCATGGGCTCCGGCACCGGGCTCGGCAGCGGCACGGGAGGCAGTGTGTCCGCGTACGCCTCGCTGACGACGACCTGTGGTGTGCCGTCCACGTCCTGCTGTGCGCCGAACAACTCGCCCGCACGCGCCGCGAGCCCGGGGCTGAGCCGTTCGGCGGCCGTCCGTAACTCCGGGAGAACCGACTCCCCGGCAGCCTTGATGTGACGAGCCGTCAGGGTTAGTGCGTGCTCCTGCAGCGCCAGGTCCCGGTGTCCGAAGGTGATGGCCATGTCGACGAGCGACCTGTCCGCGCGCGCCGGGTCCCGCCGGATCGCGCGGTCGAGCCAGGTCAGCTGGGCGCGGACCAGCTTCTTCTCGGGACGGAGCAGGACCCGTACGCACGCCTCGGTGCGGGCGTCGGGCTCCAGCAGCCCCGACTCGTCCAAGGCGGTCAGGATCTCCTGGGCGTAGGCGGCCACCGGCAACGACCGGTCGAGCAGCGCCAGATGGTCCCGTACCAGGAGCGCGTTCTCGGCCGGGGCGGAGTTCAGGGCCCGCAGGAACGCCAGGAAGGGCGCGGTCTCCACGCGCGTGCCGTCGTCCAGCAGGTGCCCGAGCAGCTGCCCGGCCAGCGCGGCGCGCGCGGGGGCCACCCGGGCGTGTTCGGCCGGGGTGAGCGCGAGTGCCTCCAGCATGGCCGCCGCCTGGGCTCCTCCCGGCGGATCACGGACCATGTCCGCGAAGAGGTTGTCGACCAGTTCGCCGCGGTCGGCGAAGCCCTCGGCGGTGAGGGCGACGAGAGCTTCCAGCAGCCACACCGCACGGCCGAAGACGATACGCCCCGGTCTTTCCACGGCCAGGGGGACGAGTTTCGGGGTGAAGGCGTCCGCGCGCAGCCGCTCCAGGAGGTCGGCGCCCGGTGCCCCGCCCAGTACCCGCGCGGGCCGCTCCCGGTTGTTGGCGCGGTTGAGCAGCCAGGCCAGGACGAACTTCCGGGAGGCCGGCGGCGGGCAGCCGGTGTCGTGGACGAGGTGTTCGGTGATCGTGTACAGCGTGTCCGAGGCCGTCGCCCGTTCGCCGAGGCGTGCGACCAGCTCGGCGCGCCAGGCGGCGGGGTGCAGGTTCAGCACGTCCACCGTCCAGGTGTCCACCTTGAAGTACCGGTACGTCAGGAGCCAGGACGCCGCGGCCTCGGGGGTGACCTGGCAGCCCAGTTCGGCGGCGAACAGGGATGCCCTCACCTCCGCGGTGTTCGCCCGCCGGGAGATCGCCTCGCGGAGGGCCGCCAATCCGGCCGCGCACGCCCCGCGCCGCTCCGGCGGCAGGGCGCCCAGCTCCCGGACCACTCCGGCGACGTCGCCGGCCTCTACAAGTTCGACCAGCTTCATCGTGCCGCTTTCGTCGCTTACGTGTGGGTAAGTAGGCCCAGGTCATGGTGAGTTGAGCCACATGGACACGCTAGGGCCGCGCACCGACAGGACGAAGAAAACGTTCAGACGGCAACGATCGAGGTGTGAGCGGGGCGGTGGTCCGGGGTGGCGGCCCTACGTGGAGCCGTCCAGATCTGAGACTCGCCGTCTCGCCGGCCGAGATGTATGTTTGACATTAGGTGACCTTATGAACGATAAAGGACATGCTTTGACCATCTATTAACGATCCGTGTTCGTGCCGTCATCCCGCTGTCCTGTCATCACCGCTGTCCCGTCGTCCAGGCGTCCCGTCGGCGATCCGGGATCGTTGCTGCCCTCCTAGTCGAATGAGTCCGCCGTGTCCCAGCCCACCGCCGCCCCGGCCTCCGTCGACCCCGGGGAGGAGTGGAAGGCCTGGCGTGCCGAGCGCCACCGCTCGCTCACCTCGCCGGCCGGCAACCTCGCCCTCGTCGAGACCCGCTGGCTGCCCGCGGGCGAGCAGCCCGACACCGAGGCGGCCCGCGCGGGTCAGCCGGACAGCGTGACGGTCACCACGCTCCGGCGCACCGACCTCGTCACCGGCGAACCCGAGCACGGCCTGCGCCTCTGGGACGCGGAATCGCCCGCCATCCGTCACTTCGACGGCGTCACCGCCTTCCCGTACGACCCGGCGTGGGTCCTGGAGGCGACCTACACCCCCGTGCCCGGCGCCCGCCGCGTCGCCTTCGAGCACCTCCGGGACAACGGCGGCACCCGCGAACTGGTCGTTCCGGGCGACATCACGCTCACCGTCGACGGCCGCGAGTACACCCTCAGCGCCTTCGACGACGACGGCACCCTGCTCCTCGTCTTCGGCGATCCCACGAACGGGGACACCACCTACGGCGCCGGCCGCTTCCTGTTCGTACGGCGTACCCAGGACGACAACCGGGTGATCCTCGACTTCAACCGGGCCTTCGTGCCGCCCTGCGGGTTCTCCGATCAGTACAACTGTCCGATGCCGCCGCGGCAGAACCGCTTCCACCTGGCCGTCGAGGCCGGCGAGAAGCTTCCCCTCTTCCGCGACGGCTTCCCGGCCCAGCACTGATCGCCCCTCCTCACCGAATCCCGCAGCACCGGGCGGCTCCCCGCAGCACCCGAGGCTCCTCGCACCGAAGGCACCTGACACCCATGAACAAGACCAGCAAGGCCAGCAAGAACAGCAAGGCCAGAGCCTCCCTCTACGGCACCGCCACCGTCGCCACCCTCGCCCTAGGCCTCACCGCCTGCGGCGGCGGCTCGGGTGGCGGCAGTGCCTCCTCCGGCACCTGGGACAAGAACGCCACCGTCAACATCGGCTCCCTCTACGAGCCGCAGAACCTCGACAACACCGCGGGCGGCGGCCAGGGCGTCACCGAGGCCCTGAACGGCAACGTCTACGAGGGTCTGTTCAAGCTCACCGACGACGGCAAGGTCGAGAGCCTCCTCGCCCAGGACCACGAGGTGAGCAAGGACGGCCTCACCTACACCTTCACCCTGCGCGACGGCGTGAAGTTCCACAGCGGCAAGGAACTGACCAGCGCCGACGTCAAGTACAGCCTGGAGAAGGTCCTCGCGGACGACTCGCAGTCCGCCCGCAAGAGCAACCTCGAAGTCGTCAAGGACATCGCCACCCCCGACGCGAAGACCGTCGAGGTCACCCTGTCGAAGAAGTCGATCTCCTTCGTCTACAACCTCTCCTACGTCTGGATCATCAACTCCGAGGCCAAGAACCTCAAGACGACCGAGGACGGCACCGGCCCCTACAAGCTCGCCAAGTGGACCCGCGGCTCCGCGCTGAGCCTCGACCGCTTCGCCGGCTACTGGGGCGACGCCGCCGCCAACAAGAAGGTCGTCTACCACTACTACAAGGACGCCTCCGCGCTGAACAACGCGCTGCTGACCAACGCCGTCGACGTGGTCACCAGCGAGCAGTCGCCCGACGCCCTGGAGCAGTTCAAGAGCAACCAGAACTACAAGGTCAACGACGGCGACTCCACCACCAAGCTGCTCCTCGCCTTCAACGACAAGGCCAAGCCGTTCACGGACGTCAAGGTCCGCCAGGCCGTCTCCGCCGCCATCGACGACAAGAAGCTGCTCGATTCCGTCTGGGGCGGCTACGGCAAGCTCATCGGCTCGATGGTGCCGCCGACCGACCCCTGGTACGAAGACCTCACCGACGTCAACGCGTACGACGTCACCAAGGCGAAGAAGCTGCTCTCGGAGGCGGGCTACGCCAAGGGCTTCAGCTTCACCCTCGACACCCCGAACTACGACCCGCACCCCACGGCCGCGACCTTCATCAAGTCGCAGCTCGCCAAGGTCGGCATCACCGTCAAGATCAACACGATCACGCCGGACGAGTGGTACACGAAGGTCTACAAGAACCACGACTTCACGGCCACGCTCCAGGAGCACGTGAACGACCGCGACCTGGTCTGGTACGGCAACCCCGACTTCTACTGGGGCTACGACGACAAGCAGGTCACCCAGTGGGTCGAGCAGGCCGAGGAGGCCTCCACGACCGACGAGCAGACCGACCTGCTCAAGAAGGTCAACCGCAAGACCGCCGAGGACGCGGCCAGCGACTGGCTCTACCTCTACCCGCAGATCGTCGTCGCGAGCAGCAAGCTCTCCGGCTACCCGCTCAACGGCCTCAACTCGCAGTTCTACGCCTACGACATCAAGAAGAAGGGCTGATGGGGCGCTATCTCCTGCGCCGACTCGCGTTCCTCCTGGTGTCGCTGGCCCTGGCGAGCGTGGTGCTCTTCGTACTGCTGCGCCTGCTCCCCGGCGACCCGGCCAACGCGCTCACCTCGGTGGGCGCCAGTCCGGAACAGATCGCCGCGGCCCGCCACTCCATCGGCTCCGACCGTCCGCTGCCCGAACAGTTCACCCACTGGCTCGGGCAGCTGACGAGCGGCGACCTCGGCACGTCCTTCGTCAGCTCGCTGCCGGTCGGCCCCGAGGTCAGCGCCCGCCTGAACGTCACAGTCCCGCTGACGCTGGCCGCGTTCGTGCTGGCCGTCGTCATCGCCGTACCGGTCGGCTTCGTGGCCGCGTACAAGCGCCACACCTGGTACGGGGCGGTGCTCAGCGGGATCTCCCAGCTGGGCATCGCCGTCCCGGTGTTCTGGCTCGGCATGATCCTCATCGCCGTGTTCGCGCTGAACGCGGGCTGGCTCCCCTCCGGCGGCTTCCCGCAGGACGGCTGGGCCGCGCCCGCCGAAGCCATCCGCTCACTCGTCCTGCCGGTGGTCACCATCGCGCTCGTGATGGGCGCCTCCCTGATCCGGTACGTCCGTTCCGCCACCCTCGACGTCCTCGGCAGCGACTATCTGCGCACCGCCCGGGCCCTCGGCGCGTCCTTCCCGCGGGCCATGTGGCGGCACGGGCTGCGCAACGCCTCCGTACCGGTCATCTCCATCCTCGGGATCGAACTCGCCTCGACGCTGCTCGGCGCGGTCGTCGTGGAGTCGGTGTACGCGCTGCCAGGACTCGGCTCGCTGCTCGCCACCGGTATCGCCCAGCACGACTACCCGGTCGTCCAGGGCGTCCTGTTCGTCTCGACCCTCGCCGTGCTCCTGATCGGCTTCGCCGCCGACCTGGTCCAGCGGATCATCGACCCGCGGCTGCGCGGACGGCTCTCCGGAGGTGCCCGATGACCCTGCCGCCCGCCCCGCTCAAGGAGACGGAGCCCGCGGAGTCGGCGACGCCGGTCTCGCGCCGCCGCCGTTCCGCCACGCTCCTCGCGGGCTGCTCGCTGACCGTCCTGATCGTGCTGCTCGCCCTCGTCTCGCTCGTCTGGCTGCCCTTCGACACCGAGGACACCTCCGGCGGCCGGCTCGCGGGTCCCGGCGACGGACACCTGCTCGGCACCGACAAGCTGGGCCGGGACCTGCTCACCCAACTGATGACCGGCGCCCGTATCGCGGTACAGGCGGGCCTCGGGTCGGTCGCGATCGCCGCGCTCGTCGGGGTCACCCTCGGCGTGCTCGCCGCGTTCGCGCAAGGGTGGCTCGACGACACCCTCGCCGCGTTCCTCGACATCCTCATCGCCTTCCCGACCCTGCTGCTCGCGATGCTCGTCGTCGCGGCCCGCTCGGCCACCCTCGGCTCCGCGATCCTCGCCATCGGGCTGGCCCAGAGCGCGGTGGTCGCCCGGCTCGTCCGGATCCTCGTCAAGCGGGTCCTGGCGCGGGACTACGTCACGGCGGCCCGGACCTCGGGCACCTCCTGGCCGCGTACGGTCGCCGGGCACGTCCTGCCGAACATCTGGCCCACCCTCGTGGTCAACCTGGCGCTCCAGTTCGGCCTCGCCGTGCTCGCCGAGGCCGGACTGTCCTACCTCGGCCTCGGCGCCCCGCCGCCCAACGCCTCCTGGGGCCGCATGCTCCAGGAGGCACAGGCCACCTTCACCACCGCACCCGCGGGCGCGCTGGCCCCCGGCATCCTGCTGGTCGTGCTCGTCGTCGGCGTCAACCTCATCGCCGACGGACTGCGCGACACCCTCGACCCGGCTACGAGAAGGAGGCGGACATGACCTCCCCCGCCCCCCTCCTGGACGTGCGCGGCCTGACCGTGCGCACCGACGGCGGACGCACCCTCGTCGACGACCTCTCCTTCACCGTCGGCAGCGGCGAACGGCTCGGTCTGATCGGCGAGTCCGGCTCCGGCAAGTCCCTGACCACACTCGCCCTGCTGGGCCTGCTGCCCGACGGCATGACCGCCACCGGCAGCGTCGAACTGGCCGGTACACAGATCGTCGGCGCCCCGGAGAAGCGCCTCACCGCCGTACGCGGCCGGGACGCGGCCGTGGTCTTCCAGGAACCCCTGACCGCCCTCGACCCGCTGATGCGCATGGGCCGCCAGATCGCCGAGCCCCTGGCACGCAGGACCGGAATCAAGGGCCGGGACCTGCGCGCCGCCGTCAAGGAGGCGCTGTCGCGGGTACGGCTGCCCGAACCCGAGCGCATCGCCCACGCCTTCCCGCACGAGATCTCCGGCGGCCAGCGTCAGCGCGTCGCCCTCGCCATGGCGCTGGCCTGCGAACCGAGCCTGCTCATCGCCGACGAACCCACCACCGCGCTCGACGTGTCCGTCCAGGCCGAGATGCTGGAGCTGCTCGACACCCTCGTCCGCGAACGCGAGATGGCCGTGCTGTTCGTCAGCCACGACCTCGCCGTGGTCGCCAGGGTGACCGACCGGGTCCTGGTGCTGAAGGACGGGCGGGCCGTCGAGGAGGGCCCCGTCCTGGACGTCGTCACCGCGCCGAAGGCCGACTACACCAGGGCGCTGGTCGCCGGCGCCCGGAAGCTGGAGTCCGCCCTGGACCTGAGGAGCCCGCGATGACACCGGAGCCCAAGCCGACGGAGGTGGCGAAGCCGACACCCGTACTGGAGCTCACGGACGTGGCCGTACGCTATCGGGGCGCCGCCGCCGACGTCGTACAGGATGTGTCCCTGGCCGTCGAGCCGGGGCAGTCGCTGGCCCTGGTGGGGGAGTCGGGCGCGGGCAAGACCACCCTGCTGCGGCTCCTGCTGGGACTCGCCCGCCCCACGGCCGGTACCGTCCACTTCGACGGCGAGCGGCTCGCCCCGCGCGACCGGCGGCAGATGCGCCGTTTCCGGCGAGGCGTCCAGTGCGTGTTCCAGGACCCGTACTCCTCACTCGACCCCAGCCGTCGCGTCGCCGCGATCGTCGCGGAGCCGCTGCGCTCCCTGGGCCTCGACTCCCGGACGACCGCTGCGCCGAAGGTGGCCGCCGCCCTCGAACGGGTCGGGCTTCCGGCGGACGCGGCCTCCCGCTACCCGCACGAGTTCTCCGGCGGCCAGCGTCAGCGCATCGCGATCGCCCGCGCCATCGTGTGCGACCCGCGCGTGCTGCTCGCCGACGAACCCGTGAGCGCGCTCGACGTCACCACCCGGGTCAAGGTCGTCGACCTGCTGGCCGAGCTGAAGGAGGAGCGGCGGCTGACCCTCGTCATGGTCTCCCACGATCTGTCGGTGGTGGCCTCCCTGTGCGAGCGCACGGCGGTACTGGAGAGCGGCCGGCTGGTCGAACAGGGCGACACCGCGCAGGTGTTGGGCGACCCGGCCCACCCGTACACCCGGCGGCTGATCGACAGCGTGCCGCGGCTGCCGGTCTGAGCGGCGGGCCGGCAGCCCCCTTCCTGTGAGCCTCGGCGTCGGCCCCGTGCGAGCGCGAGGCTGTGGCTAGACTCGCGCCCCATGCGTAACTCCGGCCCCGCCAGCCTGTGGCAGCAGACCTCTTCCAGCGCTTCGGTCACCGATGCCGGGGAGGGCAGAAGAGCGGTCGGGGGGAGGGGTGGCGCTTGGTGAGGGCTCGGCACAAGCAGTCCCGCGATCCGCGAGGGCACTGGCTGTTGCTGATACTCGTCCTGCCCGCGATGTTCGCGGCCCTCCTCTTCGAGGGCTGGACCAACCACGAGGTCGACGCCGCGGACACCCGGTCCGCCTGCACCTCACCCGCACCCGACGCCGTCGTACGCGGCGGCCCCGTCATCGGCATCAACCGCAACGGCGTGCAGACCGCCTCGATGCCCGCCCGCACCGTCGCGCTCACCTTCGACGGCGGCCCAGACCCCGTCTGGACCCCGCGCCTCCTCGATCTGCTGAAGAAGCACCGGGCCCGCGCCACCTTCTTCCTGCTGGGATCACAGGCCGCGCGTCACCCGGACCTCGTACGGCGGATCCGCGCCGAGGGCCACGAGATCGGCTCCAACACCTACACGGGAGCCGCCCTGGGCGAGACGTCCGCACTGCGCTTCTCCGCCGAACTGGACCTGACCCAAAGCGTGTTGGCAGGCACCGCCAGCCTGCGCACCCAGCTGCTGCGGATGCCGCGGACCACCTCGCCCGACACCCTGTGCGGCCGTGAGTGGGCGGCGGCCCGGCGCGCCACCGCCCACGGCTATGTACTGGTCGCCGCCGACAAGGCGTCCCGCAAGCCCGCACAGGGCCTGGTCCGTCAGTTCAGCCAGACGGCGACCGCCTACCGGGAGACGGAGAAGCTGCTCGGCAACCCGGGGGTCGACCGCTTCACCACCGTCTCGGCCGGGGTGCGGCTGACCCCGTACGAGCGGGTGTCGGCGGTCGAGCGCTGGAGCGGTACGGCCCTGATCCGGGCCACCTGGCTGGGGCGCGCGTTCTCGGACGTGATGACCTGGACGCTCGGCATCGCCGGGGCGCTCGGCGTGCTGCGGCTTCTCCTGCTCGTCCACTTCGCCCGCGCCCATGTGCGCCGGCTCGAACGCTCCCGGCCCGGCGCGCCCTGGCTGCGGGAGGTGACGGAACCGGTCACCGTGCTCGTCCCCGCCTACAACGAGGAGGCCGGGATCGAGGCCACCCTCCGCTCACTGCTGGCCTCCGACTACCCCCGGCTGCAGATCATCGTGATCGACGACGGCTCCACGGACCGCACGGCCGAACTCGCCGAAGGCGTCGGTGACGCACGGGTGCTGGTGATCCGCAAGGCCAACGCGGGCAAGGCCGCCGCCCTCAACACCGGTCTGGAGTACGCCAGTCACGGCATCCTCGTGATGGTGGACGCCGACACCGTCTTCGAACCGTACGCCGTGCACCACCTCGTCCAGCCGCTCGCGCACCCGGCCGTCGGCGCGGTCAGCGGCAACACCAAGGTCGGCAACCGGCGGGGCCTGCTCGCCAAGTGGCAGCACCTGGAGTACTGCTTCGGCTTCAACCTCGACCGCCGGATGTTCGAGGTGCTGGAGTGCATGACCACGGTGCCCGGTGCCATCGGGGCCTTCCGCCGGGACGCGCTGACGGGCGTCGGCGGGGTGAGTGACGACACCCTCGCCGAGGACACCGATCTCACGATGGCCCTGTGGCGGGCGGGCTGGCGCGTCCTCTACGAGGAGTCCGCCGTCGCCTGGACCGAAGTGCCCACCTCCCTGCGGCAGTTGTGGCGTCAGCGCTACCGCTGGTGCTTCGGCACGATCCAGGCGATGTGGAAGCACCGCGGCGCCGTCCTGGAGACGGGCGTGGCCGGCCGCTTCGGCCGGCGCGGACTCACCTACCTCGCGATCTTCCAGGTCGCCCTCCCGCTCCTGGCACCGGTCATCGACGTGTTCGCCCTGTACGGCGTGCTGTTCCTCGACCCGTTCAGCTCGGCCGCGGTGTGGTTCGCCTTCATGGGCGTCCAACTGCTGTGCGCCGGTTACGCGTTGCGGCTCGACGGGGAGCGCGTACGGACCCTGTGGTGGATGCCGTTCCAACTCGTCGTCTACCGGCAGCTGATGTATCTCGTCGTCTTCCAGTCCGTGGTCGCCGTGCTGCTCGGCAGCCGGCTGAAATGGAAGATCATGAAGCGTTCCGGCACCGCCGCTGAACAGATCGGCGACCCCGCCCCGTATAAGAGCGTGCCCACGAGATGACCCCGTGACGGGGTGCCCCCAGGTGTCGAAGGACTGGACAGGCGGATGAACGACGGGACCGACCACGGGACCGGCCACGGTTCGAGGGCGGGGCGCGGCAACGGCGCCCCGCCCTCGACACGTACGGCACCGCTGCCCGGTATGCCCTCGCCGGCCACCCCGGGCCGTACGCGCGAGGACCGTACGGACGACGGGAGCCGGCCCCACCGGAGCGCCGACAACGGCAGATCCCCCAGGCCCCGCCGCACCCGGCGTCGCAGGGCCGTGCGGCTGGCGGCCCTGCTGCTCGCCGCGCTGGTCGCGTCCTCCGTCGGCACCTATGTGTGGGCCGACACCGAACTGGACCAGGGGGTCGACCTCGGCGCGCTCCCGGACCGCGCGCCGGCCGGAAAGGGCACCAACTACCTGATCGTGGGCTCCGACAGCCGGGCGGGCCTGTCCGAGCAGGCCAGGAAGGACCTGCGCACCGGCTCGGCCGAGGGCCGCCGCACCGACTCGATGATCCTGCTGCACACCGGCGCCAACGGCACCACCATGCTGAGCCTGCCGCGCGACTCCTGGGTGACCGTGCCGTCGTACGTCCGCCCCGAGACCGGCCGCAGCTACCGCGCCGAGCCGGACAAGCTCAACGCCGCGTTCTCCCTCGGCGGCCCCGACCTGCTCGTACGGGCCGTGGAGAGCAACACCGGGCTGCACGTCGACCACTACGCGGAGATCGGCTTCGCGGGCTTCGTCGGAGTGGTGGACGCGGTCGGCGGCGTGGACATGTGCCTGGACCGGGACGTGCGGGACCCCAACTCGGGCGCCGACCTGCGCAAGGGCTGCCAGACCCTCGACGGCGCCGCGGCGCTGGCGTTCGTCCGCCAGCGCAAGCAGGAGGCCCAGGGCGACCTGGGCCGTACCCGCAACCAGCAGAAGTTCCTGACCGCCCTCGCCGCGAAGGCGGTCACCCCCGGAACCCTCCTCAACCCCGCCAGGTCCTTCCCGACCCTCGGCGCGGGCCTCGACACGCTGGTGGTCGACAAGGACACGGACCTGCGGGACCTCATGACACTGTTCCGCGCGATGCGGGGCGTCACGGCGGGCGGCGGCCGGCAGCTCAACGTGCCCGTGTCCGACCCCGCGCTCGCCACCTCCAAGGGCAGCGCCGTGAAGTGGGACGACCGCCGCGCGCGGACACTCTTCACAGAGCTGAGGGACGACCGCCCGGTGACGCTCCCGCGGGAGAGGTGACCCTGTTCTTCGACGCCACGCTCGTCGACTCCGGGGGAAGCACCGGAGCCGGCGGAAGCGCCGCGGCCGGGACCTCGACGGCGTGCGGGTAGGCGGCCGACCGCTTCTGGAAGGAGAGGATCTTCGGGTTCAGGACGACACCGTCGCGGATCTCGATGGCGTTCTTGATCGTGGCGTCACTGTCCCAGGCCGCCGGGCCGCTCAGCACCTTGCGCAGATACGGCAGGAGCGCCTCGCTGATCTCCCAGGTGGCCGAGTTCCACAGGTGCGACGGGCTGTGGTCCACGCCGTAGTAGTGGCAGCCGGTACCCACCGTGGGCATCGGGTCCTCGAAGGTGGTCGGCCGGGCCCATTCGAAGCCCATCTTCTCGTCGCAGGAGACGTCGACGAAGAAGGTGCCCGGCTTGAACAGGGCGAGTTCCTGGTCGGTGACGAACGTCAGCGGCGCGTCGGTGTCCTGCCTTATGCAGTTGACGATCACGTCGAACCCGGCCAGATACTCCGCGAGCGGCACGGGACCGAGCCCGGTGAGCGCCTCAAGACGGGACGGGTCGTCCTCGCGCTCGGCGAAGTGGCCCATCACGACCGACGGCATCGGCGAGGCGACGGCCGCGGCGGCACGCTGGGTCAGCACCGTGACGTCGGAGATCCCCATGGCGCCCAGACCCGTCACCGCCCCGCGTGCGGTCGCCCCGAAGCTGATGACCACCGCGCGCAGCCGGCGGCCGTAGCTGCCGGTCAGTCCGCCGAGCTGCAGGGCGTGCAGGACCGAGCAGTAGCCGGCCAGTTCGTTGTTCTTGTGGAACACATGGACGCTGAAGGCGCCGGTGGAGGTCCAGTGGTTCATGGCCTCCCAGGCGATGAGGCTGAGCTGCCCGTCGACGGCGAGCTGGGTCATCCGCTCGTCCTGCACGCAGTGCGGCCAGCCCCACAGGACCTGGCCCTGGCGCAGCTGGGCCACGTCCTCGTGCATCGGCTTGGGCAGCAGGAGGACATCGCACTCGTCGAGGAGCTGCTCGCGGGAGCGCAGTCCGCCCACCAGTGGCCGCAGCGCGTCGTCACCGACGCCGAACCGGCCGCCGTAACCCTCCTCCAGGAAGATCTTCGCGCGGACGTCGGGAGCGATCCGGTCGAGGTGACCGGGATGCAACGGCAGCCGGAACTCGTTCTCCTTGCGGGAGGAGGCGAGTACTCCGAGACTCAACAGACTCATGCGCGTCCTTCTATTTCGTTGTCGTCGTGCTGGTTCGATCGTCGTGCTGGTTCGATCGTCGTGCTGGTTCGATCGTCGTGCTGGTTCGATCGTGGTGCCGGTTCGTTCGGGGTGTGCAACGCCGGACCGGCCGGATCAGGAACGGTCTCCCCGGTGCCTGCGCACGCGTTCGTCCAGGGGGAGGGCCGTCTCACCCAGGCCGTTGACGGATCCGCACGCCATGCGCGCGCAGGTTCCGTGGCAGGCGAGGATCTGTCCGCCGTCGTGGTGGGAGACCACCACGGCCTCGGGGTCGGGTGCGTTCCGGTAGTCGGTGCCGCACATGAGGCAGGCCAGTCCGGAGAGCATCTCGGCGGTCGGTTCGGGGCGGCCGCGGCGGTGGCCGGAGATCGCGTCCTGTGAGTACATGTGTCCCGTGTCCTCTGTATTCGGGTCTGGTCGGACCGTGCACGAGGCTCCCGAATGCCCGGAGGCGTCCGAGGAGCTGGGAGGGTCGCTATCGCCGGGTGCGGAAGGGACTGCGGGAGGCGGCGGGACGGTACGAGCCAGAAGGCATCGTGCGGCTCATTTCCGGCCGGATTCGATCTGCGTCGGCCATTGCCGTTCTCCGAGTGCGACGCCGAAACGGATGACGGCATACGAGGTGCGCCCGGTGACGCAACCGTACTCCCTCCCGCATTCGGCGCCGACCCGCCGGGAAGCGGCCGAAGCCGGGCTCCTGGCCTTTTCCGCCCATCGGGAACGTAACCGGCACACCGGACGTTGTGGAGAGTGGTTGTAGTTGAAGTTTGCGAACGTGGAAGCGCCCGCGGAGTTCTGACAGCGGGCGCTATGTCGTTTTCGGGGGTTTTCTTCGACGACTGGCGACCAGCAACCCGGAGTCGCGCGAACGCGCGCGCTCTCCGCTCAGCTCGTCATCTCGATTCGAAGGAGACATCACATGGCTCTTGGAACAGTGAAGTGGTTCAACGCGGAGAAGGGCTTCGGCTTCATCGCCCCCGATGAGGGCGGCGAGGACATCTTCGTGCACCACTCGGCCATCGACACCGAGGGGTTCCGCTCCCTGGAGGAGAACCAGAAGGTGGAGTTCACGGCCAGCCAGGGTCCCAAGGGAATGCAGGCGGACCAGGTCCGCGCGCTCTGAGGAGCCCCCTCCCCGGGCCACCGTGGCAGGCCCTTTCCGAGGCAGACCCGTACGCGGGCCTGCCTCGGGGTGCATCCGGTGCCATACCGACAAGCCCCGCCCGGCCGACGAGCCCTGCCCGGCCGATGAGACCCGGGTGCCCCGCGGCGCGCAGTAGGCCCGCCCGCACCCCGAGAGGAAGCACGTGAGCAACACCGACACCATCGACCGGGGCGCCCGACCGGGCGATCCCGCCCGTATGACCAAGCCTCCGCCCGCCCGCCGCGGCAGCGACTACGCCGCGCTCTCCCGCGAGGTCAGGCAGAGCGGGCTGCTGAAGCGGCGCCCGGTCTACTACTCGGTCAAGGTCGGGGCGAACCTGCTCCTGCTGGCCGCCGGATGGACCGCCTTCGCGCTGATCGGACAGTCGTGGTGGCAGCTGGTGACCGCCGCGTTCCTCGCGGTGATGTTCACCCAGACCGCGTTCATCGGGCACGACGCCGGACACCACCAGATCGCCTCCTCCAAGCGGGTCAACAACGTGCTCGGCCGCGTCCACGCCGACCTGCTGGTCGGCCTCAGCTACGGCTGGTGGATCAACAAGCACACCCGGCACCACTCCCACCCCAACCACGTCGACCGCGACCCCGACATCGCCGACGGCGCGATCGCCTTCACCGAGGACCAGGCCCGCGTCCGCAGCGGCGCGTACGCCTGGCTGGGCCGCCACCAGGCCTGGCTGTTCTTCCCCATGCTGCTGCTTGAGGGACTGGCCCTGAAGGTCGCCGGCGTACAGGCCACCTTCGAGCGCGGCCGTACGCGTACCGGGCGCGTGACCAGGCTGGCCGAGGCGGCCCTGCTGACGACGCACATCGCCGGCTATCTCGCCGCCCTGTTCCTGGTCCTGACCCCGCTCCAGGCCGTGGCCTTCATCGCGGTGCACCAGGGACTCTTCGGGCTGTACATGGGGTGCTCGTTCGCCCCCAACCACAAGGGCATGGCCCTGTTCGGCAAGGACGACAAGATCGACTTCCTGCGCCGGCAGGTACTGACGTCACGCAACATCCGCGGCCACCGGCTCACCGACCTGGCCCTCGGCGGACTGAACTACCAGATCGAGCACCACCTGTTCCCGTCCATGCCGCGCCCCAGCCTGCGCCACGCCCAGGAACTCGTCCGCGCCTTCTGCGCCCGGCACGGCGTCGCGTACCACGAGACGAGCCTCCTCGACTCGTACGCCCAGGTGCTGAGGCATCTGCACACCGTCGGCGGCCCGCTGCGCCTGCGGCCGGAACTGGAGTACTGACTCACCGGGGGCTGCGCGGCACCACCAGCCCGCAGTCGTACGCCAGGATGACGGCCTGCACCCGGTCGCGGAGCCCGTACTTCTCCAGGATGTGCGCGATGTGCGTCTTGACCGTCGTCTCTCCCACGCCCAGTTCCAGTGCGATCTCCGCGTTGGACAGTCCACGGGTCAGGGCCCGCAGCACATCGAGTTCACGGCTGGTGAGCGCGCCGAGGCGGGACGGTACGTCCGGGGACGCGGGCGCGCCGAGATGGGCGAAGCGGTCGAGCAACCGGTGGGTGACCCGGGGCGAGAGCACGGCGTCACCGGCGGCCACGGTACGGATGGCGCCGACGAGCGAGTCGGCCGGCCCGTCCTTGACGAGGAAGGCGCTGGCCCCCGCGCGCAGGGCGTCCACCACGTGGGCGTCCAGGTCGAACGTGGTGAGGATGACGATGCGGCTCGGCGAGCCCGTCTCCGCGATACGGCGCGTGGCCTCGACGCCGTCCATGTTCGGCATCCGGATGTCCATCAGGACGATGTCCGGGCTCAGGGACCGGGCGCTCTCGACGGCCTCGACGCCGTCC
Source organism: Streptomyces sp. NPDC017991 (assembly GCF_044328075.1). Lineage (NCBI taxonomy): Bacteria > Bacillati > Actinomycetota > Actinomycetes > Kitasatosporales > Streptomycetaceae > Streptomyces > Streptomyces sp. NPDC017991. Next base: position 510,765 of record NZ_JBIRGP010000006.1, read on the forward strand.
GCCGCCTCACCGACGACCGCGATGTCCGGTTCCGCTTCGAGGATGAGCCGGAACCCCGTCCGGATCATGGGCTGGTCATCGACCAGCAGGACGCGGATGGCTTGCATGCGGGGAGTGCCCTTCGTAGTGCCCCGCGATGTCGTACGGGGGATCGTCCGGTACCGGTGTCGGTGCCGCTGCTGGTGTGTGTGCCGGCGTCGACGCCGGCAGCGGTACGACCGCGTGCACGCAGTAGCCGCCGCCCGGGCGCGGGCCGGTGTGCAGTGAACCGCCCACGGCACCGATGCGTTCCCGCATGCCGAGCAGTCCGTGACCGGGCCCGTCGGGCAGGTCGGCCCGGCGCGGCGCCGCCCCCTCGCCCGGCCGGGGCCCGTCGTCGCAGAGCCGGACGGTGAGCCGCCGGTGCCTGCGCTCCCAGGCGACGGTCAGTTCGGCGTGGGTGTGGCCGGCGTGCTTGAGCGTGTTGGTGAGCCCCTCCTGCACGACGCGGTAGACGGTCAGGTGCGAGCCGGCCGGTAGTTCGGCGGGTGTCCCGGTCGTCGTGAAGTCCACGGTGAGGCCCGCCGCGCGCACCGCGTCCACCAGCGCGGGCAGGGCCTCCACGGTGGGCTGCGGCGGCTCCTTGCTCGGATCGGCGTCCGCCTCGTCCTCCGTACGCAGCACGTCGAGGAGTCTGCGCAGTTCGGTGACGGTCGCCCGGCCCGTCTCCTCGATCGTGCCGTGCAGCTCGTGGGCCTTGTCGCCGTCGCGGTCCTGGATCCGGTCGGCGGCGATCGTCTGGACGACCATCAAACTGACGTTGTGCGCGACGATGTCGTGCAGCTCGCGGGCGATCCGGGCCCGCTCCTCCATGACGGCGGCGCGCGCGTTGGCCTCCTGGGCGCGGCCCAGCGCCGAGGCCCGTTCCAGTGCCTGGTCGCGAATGGCGGCGCGCGCCCGGGTCAGCCGGCCGAGAGCCCACGCCGCGACCAGCAGCACGCCGTCCGCCAGCAGGGTGGCGATGCGGTGCCCGTCCGGCGCGAGGACCGCCTCGGTGACGGCCGCGGCCGGGATGACCACGGCCACGACCAGGGTGGCCGTCCTGGGCGCGCCCCGCAGGGCGGTCAGGAGAACCGCCGTGGCCACGCCCATGTAGGAGGGTCCGATGGAGGTGCCCTGCGGACCCGACAGGTGCGGGATGTAGTGCCGTCCCTGGAGCGCGGCCACCGCCACCGTCATGACCAGCAGAACCGGCAGGGGGAAGCGCCGGTGGACGGCCAGCGGCAGTGCGGACAGCAGGGCGAGTACGACGAACAGGGCGTCCGGGGTGCGCAGTGCGGGCACGTCGGCCGGCATCGGGACGAGCGGGACGAACGCCCCCGCGGTGAAGAGCAGAGCCAGACCCGCGTCCGTGACGGCCGGGGGCACACGCCGTCCGGCGAACGAGTCCATCAGGGTCATGGCCCCCACGGTAGACGGACCGCCGGGGCCGCCCCTCTGGCCTGGGGAGGAACCGTTTTCGGCCGCCTCCTCCGCGAAGGCATCCTCCGCAGGGAGGAGGGCCCGCCGAGGCCCCTGGAGCGGGCGGACCCTCGGCAGGTCAGTGGGAGACGCGTACACCGTCCAGGGCGATGGCCATCACCCGGTCGCGCTGGGCGTCGTCGTCGAACGTCGTCGCGGTGATGCCCGCGACCATGCGCAGCAGATCGACGAAGGTCATGTCCGTACGCGCCTCGCCGGCCCGCTGGGCCCGTTCGAACAGCGGGGTGCCGGCCGCGTACATCGACTCGCGGCAGGCGGCGAAGATCGCCGACTCGTCGTTCAGGGCCTCGCGCACGGCCCGCTTGGTCACCATGTAGCCGGCGAACCGGTCCAGCCAGGCCGTCAGCGCCTCCCACGGTTCGAGGTCCGCGACCTCCTGGGCGACCTCGCACAGGGAGTTGACCTCGTCCGCGTACAGGCTCTCGAAGAGGTGTCTGCGGGTGGGGAAGTTGCGGTAGAGCGTGCCGATGCCGACGCCCGCGCGACGGGCGATGTCCTCCAGGGAGGCCTCCGCGCCGTGCTCCGCGAAGGCCTCACGGGCGGCGGCGAGCAGCGCGTCGTAGTTGCGCGCCGCGTCCTTCCGGTAGGGCCGCCGGGTCGCGACGATCTCGCTGATGGGAAACGACTGGGCGGTCACTGCTGCCTCCCGGGCGGGACGAGGTTGAAGCGGAGGTGTGCCTCCGCTACAGTGGAGGGGTACCTCCACTTTAGCAGTGCGGGGTGCGTCCACCGGGGACACGTGCGGCCGCACGCGCCGCCGGCACGACGCCACCCCCGTCTCCGCGTCCGGGCCGCGCGCCGAGCGCACCGCCCGCCCCTGACACTCCCTGACACCTTCCGCGACCTTCCCCCGCCCCCGGCTGCCGCTTCCGGCCGCCTCGGACAGGGGGCCCGTCCCACGACCAACACCGCGTCCCGCGCCGCTCCGGCATGCGCGGACGACGGGAACGTGACGACAGGACCCGGGCCGCAACCAGTTCGGAGAGGCTTTTTCATGCCCCGCAAGTCCACCCGCCTCACCTTCGCGGTCCTCGCGACCGGTGCGGGCGTCTTCTCCATGCTCCAGTCGCTGATCGCGCCGGCCCTGCCGACCGTCCAGCACGAACTGCACACCTCGCAGTCCACCGCGACCTGGGTGATGACGGCGTACCTGCTGTCCGCCTCGGTCTTCACCCCGATCCTCGGCCGGGTCGGCGACCTGATCGGCAAGAAGCGCACCCTCGTCGCCGTCCTGGTGACCGTGATGATCGGCTGTCTGATCGCCGCGCTCGCCCCGACCATCGGCGTACTGATCGTCGCCCGGGTCGTCCAGGGCATAGGCGGCGCGCTGTTCCCGCTGTCCTTCGGCATCATCCGCGACGAGTTCGCCCCGGCCCGGGTGAGCCCCAGCATCAGCAACCTGTCCGCCGTGATCGCCGCGGGCGGCGGTGTCGGCATGGTCGCGGCCGGTCCCATCGTGACCGCGCTCGACTACCGGTGGCTGTTCTGGCTGCCCGTCGGAGTCGTCGCGGCGACCACGCTCATAGCCCTCCGTTACGTCCCCGAGTCGCCCAGGCGTGCCGAGGGCCGCGTGAACTGGCTCGGCGCGATCCTGCTGTCGGCCTGGCTGGTGGCGCTGCTCCTGCCGCTCAGCCAGGCGACCCGGTGGGGCTGGGGTTCGGGCCGGGTGATCGGGCTGTTCGCCGCCGCGGTCGTCCTCTTCGTCCTGTGGCTGCTCTCCGAGGCACGCTCGCGCTCGCCGCTGATCGACCTCAAGGTCATGCGGCTGCCCGCCGTGTGGACCACGAACACCGCCGCGCTGCTGTTCGGCGCGGGCATGTACTCGATCTGGTCCTTCCTGCCCGCCTTCGTCCAGACGCCCAGCTCCGCCGGGTACGGATTCGGTGCGAGCGTGACCGCGTCCGGACTGCTCATGCTGCCGATGCTGGTCGCCATGTTCTTCTCGGGCATCCTGAGCGGCCGGCTGGAACCCGTGGTGGGAGCCAAGAAGCTGCTCACGACCGGTGCCGCGCTCGGTGCCGTCGCCTGCGGATTCCTCGCCCTGTGGCATGACGAGCAGTGGCAGGTGGCCTTCGTGTCAGGTGTGTTCGGGCTCGGTATCGGCCTGGCCTTCGCCTCGATGGCCAACCTGATCGTCGGCAGTGTCCCGGCCGAGCAGACCGGCGCCGCGACCGGGATGAACGCCAACATCCGCACCATCGGCGGGTCCATCGGCGCCGCGGTGACCAGCGTCCTGGTCACCGGCCACCTGCAGTCCTCGGGTCTGCCGGAGGCCTCCGGCTACACCCACGGGTTCACCCTGCTGGCACTGCTGTGCCTGGCCGCGGCACTGGCCGCGCTGCTCGTCCCGGTCCAGCACGTACGCCGTATGGCAGGCAAGCCCCGCGCCTCCGGCGACCAGCAGCCGGACAAGGGCCTGAGCGTGGAGCTGGAGTTGGCGCGTACGAACCAGGAGACCATCGCCCCCGCCGTACGCAACTGACGTCACTGGTCCTCGACGGCCCGGCGGCTCTCGGAGTCGGCCGGGTCCCGGTCCGCCTCGCCGGACGCCGTCAGACTCCCCAGTATGGCGAGGAGTTCGGCGTCCCGGCTGCCGGGCGCGGCCTGGAAGACCTTCAGGATCAGTCCGTCCGATCCGACGATGCCCAGCTTGCTGGAGTGCAGCTCGAAGTCGCCGACCTTCGGATGGCGCAGCCGCAGGAGACGTGACTGCTTGGGCCGCACGTCGTGCCGGCCCCACAGATACCGGAAACGCTCACTGCGTACGGACAGCTCGCCCACGAGTTCCACCAGGCGGGGATCGTCGACGTCGGGCCCGACATTGGCCCGCAGCGCGGCGACCCCCGCCTCGGTCAGCTCGTCCCAGTCCCGGCGCAGCTCCCGTTCGCTCTCGTCGAGGAGGACGGCCCGCATGATGTTGCTGCCGGGGGCGTGGTTCGGGGACAGGGCCCTGGCCAGCGCGTTGGCGGCCAGCACGTCGGTGAACCTGTTCTCGACGTAGGCGGGATTGTTCGGCCATGCCTCCATGAGCTGAAGGATGTCGGGCGGCACGGCCTCGGGCCTGCGCGCGGCCCCGCGTCCGCGACCCGCCGTGGAACCCGTCCCGCGAGCCTGCGACGGCCGGGCCCGGGCAAGTCCGATCAGATGTTCCGTGGCACTGGCGTCCAGATTCAGGACGTCGGCCAGGGCTTCGAGGACCTGGAGCGACGGATTGCGGTCGCGGCCCTGCTCCAGGCGCAGGTAGTAGTCGGCGCTGATGCCGGAGAGCATCGCGACCTCCTCGCGGCGCAGGCCCGGGACGCGCCGCAGGCCGCCGCCGCGGATACCCGCGTCCTCCGGCCGCACCAGGGCCCGGCGGGCGCGCAGGAACTCTCCGAGGACGTTCGTGCCGTTCATACCTCCACCGTAGTTCCGTCCCGGCGCGGGTGACTGTCCCTGCCACTCCCAGGAACAGCGGGGTACTGCCGTCCGCGTCCTGCCCGGCGCAGAGTCGAGGTGCAAGGAGTCGAGAAGTACAGCGAGAGGCATCACCATGACGGACGTGACCGGCACGCTCTCCGGCGGCACCCTCACCCTGGCCGACGACCTGACCCTCACCCGCATGGGGTACGGGGCCATGCAGCTGGCGGGCCCCCACGCGTTCGGGCCCCCCAAGGACCGGGACGAGGCCGTCGCGGTGCTGCGGGAGGCCGTCGAGCGGGGCATCACCCACATCGACACCAGTGACTACTACGGACCGTTCGTGGTCAACGAGATCATCAAGGAGGCCCTGCACCCCTACCCCGACGACCTGCGCATCGTGACCAAGGTCGGCGCCCGCCGCGGCGACGACGGCGCCTGGATCTTCGCGCGGGAACCCGAGGACCTCAAGGCCCAGGTCCGGGAGAACCTCCAGCGCCTCGGCGTGGAGGCGCTCGACGTGGTGAACCTGCGGGTCGGCTCCGCCGAGGGCACGGACGAGGAGCCGCTGAGCGACCAGTTCGGCGCGCTGGCGGAGCTGCGGGAGCAGGGGCTGATCCGGCATCTCGGCGTCAGCTCCGTGTCCGATGCCCAGCTGACCGAGGCGCAGGCCATCGCGCCGGTCGTCACCGTGCAGAACCTCTACAACCTGGCCAACCGCCAGGACGACGCCCTCGTCGCGCGGTGCGCGGCGGAGGGGATCGCGTTCGCGCCGTTCTTCCCGCTCGGCGGCTTCAGCCCGCTGCAGTCGTCGATCCTGACGGAGGTCGCCGCGCGGCTGGGCGCGTCGCCCCAGCAGGTCGCTCTGGCCTGGCTGTTGCAGCGCTCGCCGTCGATCGTCCTCATCCCGGGCACGTCCTCGCGGGCGCACCTGCGGGAGAACATCGCGGCGGCAGACCTGGTCCTGCCGGACGAGGAGATCGCCGAACTGAACAAGATCGCTTGATGGATCCCCACCGAGGGGGCGCGGGGAACTGCGCGCTCAGCCACATCTGACCCGCGGTCGGCGTCGTATGCCGTCTGCGGGTCGGTGGGGGTTGCTCGCGCAGTTCCCCGCGCCCCTTACGGGGCCCGCTGAACTGCACGCTCAGCCACGTGTGACCCGCGGTCGACGTCGTACGCCGACCGCGGGTCAGTGGGGGCTGAGTGCGCAGTTCCCCGCGCCCCTCACGGGGCTACGGTTGCGGCGTGCCGGTAGAGGGTGCCGCGGACGGGGCCGGGGCTACGGCGCGCCCGCCGTCGCCGTCTCGCGGACGAGGTCCAGCTCCGCCCGTACCGCTGCGCGCCCCGCAGGGCCCCGCGTGTGCCACAGCCATCCGATGTCCCGGCCGAACGACCAGGTCAGCAGGGCCAGCGCCAGGGCGACGACCCCGAACGTCAGGACGTACGGGAGGATCCCCGAGCCCGCGAGGAGCAGCAGGACTCCCTGGAGCGCGGCCACCGTCTTGCGCGCGGTGCTCGGCGGGAGCGCGTTGTTCAGCCAGGGCAGGAACTTGGCGGCGGCCACGAAGGCGTACCGCATACCGCCGATGAGCAGGGCCCAGGGCCCGACCGTCGTGGCGACGTACACGCTGAGCACCAGGATGAGGAACGCGTCGACCTCCATGTCGAAGCGCGCGCCCAGCGCCGTGGAGGAGCCGGTGCGACGGGCGACCTTGCCGTCGACCGCGTCGAGGATCAGGGCGACCGCGGTGAGCGCCACCAGGACCGTGACCGGCGGCGGGCTCTGGAAGGAGTCGGCGACCAGGGCGGTCACCCCGCCGACCAGGGTCGCCCGGCCGAGCGTCACACGGTTGGCGGCCCCGAAGGAGCGGGGCCGCGTGCGGTGCAGGGCGCGTGAGAGCACCGCCCAGGTCGCGAGTCCGAACGCCAGCCCGGTGAGCCAGCCCGCGGGGCCCAGGCCGATGGCCGTGCCGAGCACGGTCAGCAACAGCAGCTGCACGCCCGCTCCCACGGCCGTCTCCTGCTGCAAGAGCCTCGCGTCGTACGTGTTGTTCAGGGCCACCGCACATCCTCCGGCCAGGTGACAGAGACGATCATTGCCGCGTACCTTGTGCGCGGCTTCGCAAAGGTCGGTACGTGGCTCGCCGCCCGATCGTTCAGCCCGTTTCCTCAGCCGATTCACATGAACTACTCAGGAGGATGCCGAATGGACCGCTCCGCCCGCGCCTTCTGGCTCAGCTCTCCCGGCCGTGGCGAACTCCGGGACACCCACCTGCCGGAACCCGCCGAGGACGAGGTTCTGGTGCGCACACTCTTCTCCGGGGTGAGCCGTGGCACGGAGACGCTCGTCTTCCGCGGAGGGGTCCCGGAGAGCCAGTACGCCGCCATGCGGGCGCCCTTCCAGGAGGGCGACTTCCCCGGGCCCGTCAAGTACGGCTACCTGAATGTCGGCACCGTGGAGGAGGGGCCCGCCGAACTCCTCGGACGGACCGTCTTCTGCCTCTACCCGCACCAGAGCAGGTACGTCGTCCCCGCGAGCGCCGTCACGCCCGTGCCCGAGAACGTGCCCGCCTCACGCGCCGTACTGGCCGGCACGGTGGAGACGGCCGTCAACGCCCTCTGGGACGCGGCGCCGCTGATCGGTGACCGGATCTCCGTGGTCGGCGCGGGCATGGTCGGCGCGAGCGTCGCCGCGCTGCTGGCCCGGTATCCCGCCGCCCGCGTCCAGCTGGTCGACGCCGACCCGGCACGCGCGGAGATCGCACGGGCCCTGGGCATCGGGTTCGCGCTCCCGGAGGACGCCGCCGGGGACCGCGACCTGGTGGTCCACGCGAGCGCCACCGAGGCCGGGCTCTCCCGCGCCCTCGAACTCCTCGCCCCGGAGGGCACGGTCCTCGAACTGAGCTGGTACGGCGACCGCAAGGTCACCCTGCCGCTCGGCGAGGCGTTCCACTCCCGCCGTCTCACCGTCCGCAGCAGCCAGGTCGGGTCGGTCTCGCCCGCCAGGAGCTCCCGCCGCACCTACGCCGACCGGCTCGCGCTCTCCCTCGAACTCCTCGCCGACCCCGCGTTCGACACCCTGATCACGGGCGAGTGCGCCTTCGAGGACCTGCCCGCGGCGATGGCCGGGCTCACCACGGGCGAGACGACCGCGATGTGTCATCTCGTGCGGTACGACGTGGACCCGAGCACGACGTAGACCCGAGCACGACGTAGACCCGAGCACGACATAGTTCCGGGCCCGGTCCCGAACCGGGACTGCCCGTCAACTCCGCTCGCAAGCGGTCACATCCGCACGCCGAGTAGTCAAAATCCAACGCCGATAATCAAGTTCGCACCACGCGCCCCGCTGGCGCCCCTGTCTCGGTGAACGCGTCCGAAACTCCGACCCGAACGCTGTGAACACGGAGAACGGACCGGCCGTACTACAGAGCACGCCCCGGCAGAGGGGTCAGACGCACCGCACCTGGAGGGTCGTCCGTTGTTCAGCATCACCGTCCGCGATCACCTGATGATCGCCCACAGCTTCCGCGGAGAGGTCTTCGGACCCGCACAGCGACTGCACGGAGCGACGTTCCTCGTGGACGCCACGTTCCGCCGCGCCGAGCTGGACGACGACAACATCGTCGTCGACATCGGACTGGCCACCAGGGAACTGGGGGAGGTGGTGGCCGAGATGAACTACCGGAACCTCGACAACGAGCCGGTGTTCGCCGACACCAACACCTCCACGGAGTTCCTGGCGAAGGTCGTCGCCGACCGCCTCGCCGAGCGAGTGGAAAAGGGAGCACTGGGCGAAGGAGCCCGCGGACTGGCCGGCATCACGGTCACCCTGCACGAGTCGCACATCGCCTGGGCGAGTTACGAGCGTGCCCTGTGAGCTCATACGCCGACATCATCCCCATGTCCCTGCGCGCCATGCACTTCGTGATGCCCGGCGGGGTCAACGACTCGACCATGCCGAGCGGCGGCAACGTCTACGACGCCCGCGTCAGCCTCGATCTGCCCGGCTTCGGCTGGCAGGTGCACAAGCACGCCGTCGACGGAAGCTGGCCCCGGCCCCAGGCGCCCGCCCGTGACGAACTGGCCCGCATTCTCGCGGAGCTGGCCGACGGCACGGTCGTCCTGCTCGACGGGATCGTCGCCTGCGCTGTCCCCGAGATCATCATCCCGGAGGCCGAACGGCTGCGGCTGGTCGTCCTCGTACATCTGCCGCTCGGCGACGAGACCGGGCTCACGCCCGAGGTGGCCGCGGACCTGGACGCCCGGGAGCGCCACACCCTGCGTGCCGTGCCGGCGGTCGTGGCCACCAGCGAGTGGGCGGCCCGCAGGCTCGTCGCCCACCACGGACTGGCGCCCGACCGCGTCCATGTCGCCACCCCCGGCGCCGACATCGCGCCCCTCGCCCCCGGCACCGACGGCGTCTCGCGACTGCTGTGCGTCGCCTCGGTCACCCCGCGCAAGGGCCAGCACCGGCTGATCGAGGCCCTCGCCACCGTCACCGACCTGCCCTGGACCTGCGCCCTCGTCGGCGGCCTCGACCACGACCCCGAGTACGTGGACGGACTGCGGGCCCTGATCGAGCAGCACGGACTCGGCGACCGGCTGGAGCTGGCCGGACCCCGGTCCGGTGCCGCACTCGACGCCAGCTACGCCTCCGCCGACCTGATGGTCCTCACCTCTTACGCCGAGACGTACGGCATGGCCGTCACCGAGGCGCTGGCCCGCGGGATCCCCGTACTGGCCACGGACGTCGGCGGTCTCCCCGAGGCGGTCGGGCGCGCGCCCGACGGCGGGGTGCCCGGTCTGCTCGTCCCGCCGGAGAACCCCGCGGCCCTCGCCGCGGAACTGCGCGGCTGGTTCGGCGAGCCCGACGTACGCCGGCGCCTCAAGGCAGCCGCGCGGGCCCGCCGGGCATCACTGGGCGGCTGGGCCGCCACGGCCCGGAGTCTGTCGGGTGTCATGGGGCGACTGAAGAGCGAGGCAAGGAGGGGGGCGGCATGAGCGGCACCAGCACCAGCACCAGTACGAGCACTAGTACGAGCACGAGCACGGACGTCAGTACGAGCACGGCGCCGACGGAGGGCCCGGGGGCGGGGGAGCGCGGACAGGACACAGGAACGATTCGGCTGGGCGACCGCACCCGCGGCGAGGCCACCGACGACACCACCCGTTACGCCCCCGAGTGGCTGCAGTTGCGGGAGGGCGTCGACGCCTCGGCCCGGGCGTCCGAGCTGCTCGATCCGCTGCGGATCCGGCTCGCGAACCTGCCGGGACGGGCGGGCGGGTTCGTCATCCACGACCTCGGCTGCGGCACCGGCTCCATGGGACGCTGGCTCGCGCCCCGGCTCGACGGCCCCCAGCACTGGGTGCTGCACGACCGGGACCCGTATCTGCTGCACTTCGCGGCCGTCGGCTCGCCCCGTTCGGCCGCCGACGGCAGCCGGGTGACGGTGGAGACACAGCGCGGCGATGTCGGCCGGCTGACCGTCGACGCCCTGGCCGGGGCCTCGCTGGTGACGGCCTCCGCGCTCCTCGACGTCCTCAACGCCGAGGAGATCGAGGCACTGGCCGCGGCCTGCGCCGGAGCCGGCTGCCCCGCCCTCCTCACCCTCTCGGTGGCGGGCCGGGTCGAACTCACCCCGGCCGACCCGCTGGACGCCGAGATCGCCGACGCGTTCAACGACCACCAGCGGCGCGGAGGACTCCTCGGGCCGGAGGCGGTCAGCGCCGCCTGCGACGCCTTCTCCGGGCACGGCGCGACCGTACGGGTGCACCCCAGCGCCTGGCAGCTCGGCCGGGACGAGTCCGCGCTGACGGCGGAGTGGCTGCGCGGCTGGGTCGGCGCGGCCGTCGAGCAGCGCCCCGAACTGGCCGCCCGGGCAGAGACGTATCTGCGTGAGCGTCTCGCGGCCTGCGAGGCGGGGGAGCTGACCGTGGTGGTCCACCACAGCGATCTGCTCGCGCTGGCCCGGCCGGCCGGGGGATCGTGATGAGCGCGGGAACCGTGGCGCGGGAGGAACGGTCACTGGCCGCCCTGGACGAGGAGCTGTCGGCGTCGGTCCGCGGCAGCGACCCGGACGAGGCGACGGAGCGGACCCACGCCGGTGCGGACCCCGGCGAACCCGTCGCGCGTCCGCGCGGCGGCCGGCCGGGCGGCGCCCGCTCCGGCGTCCGGTTCCTGCGCACCCACTTCGGCACGATCGCCGGTGTCGTCATCCTCACGGTGCTGACCTGGCGTCTGGGCACCGGAGTCTTCCTGGACGGCCTGCGCCGCATCGACGGGGTGACACTCCTCGCGGCGCTCGGCATCGGTCTGCTCACCACGGTGTTCAGCGCCTGGCGCTGGTGCGTGGTGGCCCGGGGCCTGCGCCTCGAACTGCCGCTGGGCGCGGCCGTCGCCGACTACTACCGCGCGCTGTTCCTCAACGCGGCGCTGCCCGGTGGCGTCCTCGGGGACGTGCACCGGGCGGTACGGCACGGGCAGAGCGCCGGGGACGTCGGACGCGGTGTGCGCGCGGTCGTCCTCGAACGGGTCGCGGGACAGGCCGTCCTGGCCGCGGTCGGCGTGGCCGTCCTGCTCACCCAGCCCTCGCCCGTCCTGTCGGAGACCAGGCACCTCGTCGCGCTGCTGGCCGTCGTCTCGGTGTGCGGGGTCGTCACCGTGGGCGCCGTCCGCGGCAGGGGCAGGGCGCCGCGCACCTCCCGCCGCTACCGGGCCGTGCGGGGCGCGCTCACCGAGGCCCGCGGGGCGCTGCTGGCGCGCGGGAGCTGGCCGGGCGTGGTGATCTCGTCCGTCGTGGTCCTCGCGGGACACGTCCTGATGTTCCTGCTCGCGGCCCGGGCGGCCGGATCGGCCGCGCCCGCCGCCGAGTTGGTGCCCCTGGCGCTGCTGGCCCTGATCGCCATGGGACTGCCGCTGAACGTCGGCGGCTGGGGACCCCGGGAGGGCGTCACCGCCTGGGCGTTCGGCGCCGCGGGCCTGGGTGCCACCCAGGGCCTGACCGTCGCCGTCGTCTACGGCGTCCTCAGCTTCGCCGCGAGCCTGCCCGGCGTCGCCGTCCTGGTGGGGCGCTGGTACGTGGGACTGCGCGGCCCGCGGGAGACCGGCGAGGCGGCGGCCGGCGCGGACCCGGACGCGCTGCCGCGGTCACCGGGGGAGGCGCTTCTGGTCCGCGCCGAAGGGAACGGGGACGCTCAGTGCGGATCGACGGCCGGCGGTACGTGCGATGCGAGCGGCACGAGCGGTACGTCGGAGTCGGATGTCAGCAGGGAGAAGTACGCTCCGAAGGAGTCGGCGAGCGAGGCGAGAAGTTCCTTCCCCTTCTCGGCGGACGCTCTCGAAGGGCGGCCGATGACACCGGACCTGGTATAGGCCGACATGCCGAGGGAGAGCAGATGCCGCCGGTCGTCGGCGACGAAGTCGGAGGTCTCGTAACCGGGCCTGAGATATTGGGGATCGGTGTGCAGCAGAATGGAGGTCTCGATTTCCCCCGCATGCATATCGGTGAGCAGCGAGGTCTCCACCCCGGCCGCCTCCCGCGCCGTTTCCCAGTCCTCGACCGCCGGGAACAGAGCCATTCGAGCACCGGCGGCGGAGGATTCCTGAACGACATTGCCCAACACGTAATTGCCGCCATGACCATTGATCAGTACGAGTGTGTCCACGCCCGACCGGCGCAGCGAATCGGCTATGTCCCGCACCATCGCATGGAGTGTCACGGAGGAAATGCTCACCGTTCCCGGCCAGGCCGCGTGTTCGTGGGAGCAGGAGATCGTCACCGGAGGAAGGAGATGAACGGGGAATGCGGCAGCGACCTCCCGGGCGATCGCACACGCTACGAGCGTGTCGGTCGACAGCGGAAGATACCGGCCGTGCTGCTCGAAGCTGCCGACGGGGAGCACGGCGACCTGCCGGGCGACACCGGCGCCTCGCGTGCGCACGTCCTCCGTGGTGTCCGTCGGCAATGGCCCTGACGCCGTGAGCCGTATTTCCGAACCGTCCGAATTGACCATGTTCTCGCGACCTTTCGTCTCTGCTTAGGAACCAGAATCATGACAGAAATAGATGGCGCACTCGCCGGGAAATCCCAGTCCTCGGGTGTCGAGCGGGTCGTAAGTTCTCCGCTGCCCACCGTGTACGGCGATTTCGAGGCCGTCGGCTACCTGGACCGTACTCGCGGAGACGAACAAGTGGCCCTGGTCCACGGTGACATCAGGGGCGCCCGGGGCGAGGGAGTACTCACCCGGCTGCACTCCGAATGCCTGACCGGTGACGCGTTCGGGTCCCGGCACTGCGAGTGCGGCCCGCAACTCACCACCGCGCTGCGGGAGATCGCCGCGGAGGGCCGCGGTGTCCTCATCTACCTCCGGGGGCACGAGGGCCGCGGCATCGGTCTGCTGGCCAAGCTCCAGGCGATGAAGCTCCAGTCGGAGGGCCTCGACACGGTGGAGGCGAACCTCGCGCTCGGACTGCCCGTGGACGCCCGCGACTACGGCGTGGGCGCGGACATGCTGCACGACCTCGGTGTCCGCTCGGTACGGCTGATGTCCAACAACCCGCGCAAGCGGGAGGCCTTGATCCGCAACGGCATCCGGGTCGACGCGCAGGTGCCGCTGCTGATCCCGCCCTGCGACGACAACATCACCTACCTGCGCACCAAGCGCGAGCGCCTGGACCACGACCTGCCGCACCTGGACGCGGTGGTGGGCCACCGGGTCTGACCCGCCCGGTCGCCCTTCGGGACCGCCCGGCCCCTCCTCACCGCAGCCGCCCCGCGCGCCGCCGGTCCGACGCACGGTGCGCGGCGGCCGGCAGGCCCGTCCGGAGACGCCGGATGGGGTGACACCGGCGCGGACAGGGGAAGGAATGGGGGATGACCTCGGACCGCAGGACGTGCCGCCCGTGACCGCCGTGCCGGGGCGCGCGGGAGTCGTCGTCATCGGCGGCGGGGTGATGGGGACCAGCATCGCCTGTCACCTGGCGCGGGCAGGCGTGCCCGACGTGGTCCTGGTCGAACGGGACGAACTGGCCTCCGGGTCCACCGCGCGCGCCGCGGGAGGCGTCCGCGCGCAGTTCTCCGACGAACTCAACATCCAGCTCGGCGCCCGCAGCCTGGAGGCGTTCGCCCGCTTCGAGGAGGAGACGGGCCACGCCATCGGACTGCGCCGCGTCGGCTACCTCTTCCTGCTGTCGACGCCCGAGGAGGTCGAGGCGTTCGAGGCCGGGGTCCAACTGCAGAACGGCCTCGGTGTGCCCAGCCGTATGACCGACCCGGCCGAGGCGCGCCGGCTCGCACCGCTGATCACCACCGACGGACTGCTGGCCGCCGCCTTCTCCCCGGACGACGGCCACTGCACCCCCGAGGCCGTGGTGCACGGATACGCGGACGCCGCCCGCCGCCACGGCGCGACGATCGTCCGGCACTGCGAGGTCACCGCCATCGACAAGCGCGGTGACGACATCACGGCCGTCGTCACCCGACAGGGCCGGATCGCCACGTCCACCGTCGTCTGCGCGGCCGGCGCCTGGTCCCGGGCCGTCGGCGCGATGGCCGGCGTGGACCTGCCGGTGGAGCCGCTGCGCCGCCAGATCGCCGTCACCGAACCGGTCCCCGGCCTCCCGCCGGACCTCCCCATGACCATCGACTTCACCAGCAGCCTGTACTTCCACACCGAGGGCCCCGGCCTCCTCGTCGGCATGTCCGACCCCGACGAGCGGCCCGGCTTCGCCGTCGAGACGCACGACCGCTGGATCCCCCGCCTGTACGAGGCCATGGAGCGCCGCGCCCCCGCCCTGCTCGACGTGCGCAGGACAGGGGGCTGGGCCGGCCTGTACGAGATCACCCCGGACCACAACGCACTGATCGGCGAGGCCGGCCAGGTCTCCCGTTTCCTCTACGCGACCGGGTTCTCCGGGCACGGCTTCCTCCAGGGACCCGCCGTCGGAGAGGTGGTCCGCGATCTGTACCTGGGGGACGATCCGTTCGTCGACATCACCCCGCTGCGTGCCGACCGGTTCGCCGCCGACGCCCCGAGACCGGAGGTCAACCTCGTATGACCGAGCTGCACCTGTGGCTGCGCCACGAGACCCGTACGACCGAGCGGCGCACCCCGGTCGTGCCGTCCGACGCCCGGCGGCTCGTCGGGGCCGGCGTGACGCTCACCGTCGAGGAGTCCCCGCAGCGGATCTTCCCCGCCGAGGCGTACGAGGAGGCCGGCTGCCGTGTCGTCGGGGCGGGCTCCTGGACCGGGGCACCGGCGGACGCGGTGGTCGTCGGCCTCAAGGAACTGCCGGACGGACCCGACGGGCCGGGGGAGCTGCGGCACCGGCACATCTTCTTCGGGCACGCGTACAAGGCACAGCCGGGCGCCGGGGCGCTGCTGCGGCGCTTCGTCGCGGGCGGCGGGAGACTGTTCGACCTGGAGTACCTGGTGGACGAGGACGGACGCAGGCTCGCCGCCTTCGGCTACTGGGCGGGCTATGTGGGCGCCGCCCTCGCGGTCCTGCACCACCGGGGCAGGCTGACGGTTCCACTGCGGCCCCTGCCGAAGAAGGAACTGGACGACGGGCTCCACCCGGCCCCCGGCGACGAACGGTTCGCCCCGCTGGTGATCGGGGCGCTGGGCCGCTCCGGACGCGGGGCACGGGCGGCGCTCGCCGAGGCGGGCCTCGAACCCACCTGCTGGGACCTCCCCGAGACCCGTGCCCTGGACCGACCTGCCCTGCTGGCCCACGAGTTGATGGTGAACACGGTGCTCACCACAGGCCCCTCCACACCTTTCCTCACCGACAAGGACCTCGCCGAGCAGGACCGCCGCCTGCGCACGGTGTGCGACGTGACCTGCGACGTCGGGTCCCCGTACAACGTCCTGCCGGTCTACGACACGGTCACCGACTGGGCGGAGCCCGTACGGCGTCTCCACGAACGGCCCGCCCTCGATCTCATCGCCATCGACAACCTGCCGTCCCTGCTGCCCGAGGAGGCGAGTGAGGACTTCTCGGCGGCACTGACGCCCCTGCTCCAGGAGTTCGGGGTGGGTGGCGCGTGGGGCCGCTGTCTGGACCGGTTCACACAGGCGTGCCGGGAACTCGACGCATCGGACGAAGGGGTGGGCGATGCCTGAGACCGCCGCACCCGGGCCCGCATCCAGGCCCGTACTCGTGCCGCCGTCCGGGACCGTCCACTGGATCGGCGCGGGCCTGTCCACCGGCAGCGGGCTCGCCGCGCTCTGCGGGGCGGCCGACCGCGTACGGCTGTGGCACCGCACCGAGGAGCGGGCCGGGCGGGCCCTGGCGGCGCTCGGCCTCACCGGTCGCGCCGAGCCCCGCGCGTACACTCCGGGGGCCCTCACCGCCGAGCTGGCCCCCGGGGACGTGGTGGTCTCCATGCTGCCCGCCCCCGAGCACGCGGGACTGCTCGCCGCCTGTGTGGAGGGCCGCGCCCACTTCGCCTGCTCCAGCTATGTCTCCGACGCCGTACTGGACCAGGTCCAGGCGGCCACGGCTGCCGGTGTCGTCGTCCTCACCGAGGCGGGCCTCGACCCCGGCATCGACCACCTCTTCGCGCACAGCCTCATCGCCCGAGCCCGCGCGGAGATCGGCGCGGACACCGCGGCCGAGGTGAGCCTCACCTCGTACTGCGGAGGCGTTCCCGCCGTCCCGAACGACTTCAGATACCGCTTCAGCTGGGCCCCGGCGGGCGTCCTCAACGCCCTGCGCTCGCCCGCCCGTTACATCGAGTCCGGCGCCGAGACGACGGCCCCGCGCCCCTGGGAGGCCACCCGGCCCCATGTGGTGGACGGGGAGTCCTTCGAGGTCTACCCGAACCGCGACAGCGTCCCGTTCGTCGGGCAGTACGGGCTGCCGCCTGCCTGGAAGCCGCAGACGTTCGTCCGCGGCACCCTGCGCCTCGACGGCTGGCTCGACGCGTGGCAGCCGGTCTTCGCGGAACTCCGCGAAGGCGACGACCGGCGGATCGCCGAACTGTCCCGGGAACTGGCCGCCCGCCACCCGACCACCGACGCCGACCGCGACCGGGTGGTCCTCGCGGTGACCCTGGACGTACGCGACGGCTCGGGACGCTCCTGGTCGGGACGCTACCTCCTGGACACGCAGGGGGACGCACAGGAGAGCGCGATGGCGCGTTGCGTCTCACGGACGCTGGCGGTCGGCGTGCGGGCGATCCTGCGAGGCACCCTGCCCCCGGGCCTCAGCCGCGCGGCGGAGACGCCTGAGCGCTCCGGGGCATGGCTCAGCGAACTGACGGACGGGGGAGTCGACTTCACGCTCCGGTCCGACGGCTGAGCCTGCCGGCAGCGGCCACGTGAGATGCGCGACACGTCCGTGACGAGTCATGGAAACGAGGTACCCGGGAAGAAGGCCGTCGTTCACGCGACGGCGAAGCACCGGTCGAGACGGTCCAGGGCCGCCGGGTCCGGACCGGCCTCCGCCGGATCCACTTCCTGCCGCAACTGGTCCGTGCCTGCCTCCGGTTGACGGTCCGAAAGCGGCGGAAAAGGGATGCCTGCGAACGGTCGGCGGCGAGGCGTGGAGGTCGGGAAGCGCTACGAAAGCAGTTGTGTGGGGGGTGTCCTCCGAATGAAATTCACGGCCGCGGCCGGACCCGTACGAGGGCTCGTGGACCGGTGTGCCCAAGCACCACCGGTCCCGGGACACCACACCGGCGCGCGGGGCGCGCGGCGGAGGAACGTGTGCGTCAGTGCGCTGAACTGCGGCTCCACCTCGGATCCGTAACTCTTGGACCTGCGTCTTCAGAGATGAATGGCTGCCCTGTGCACGGACGATCGACGCGGCCGGCTCACGTCACGGACCGTACCCGTCCGATGACTACGCAGCGTGAGGCAACCATTCGCCAGTTCGATTCGTATATCTCCGTGGAAGCCCTGTGGGCCCGCCAGGTAACGTGACGCCGGAGCGTCACGATCCGCTTCGCCGGGTCCGCACCGAGCAAGGAGAACCGATGCGACCGTTCGCGCTCAACTACGCCCGTCCGGCACAGCATTTGGAGGTCAGCGTTCCGTACGCCTATGACTCCAGACTGCAATTGAATGTCCTTCCGGACGGACGACTGGCCGCGCATGACTACGCCGTGTTGCGGGAGTTGGGGTCCACGACTTCCACAGCGGGCTCCAAGACCCACTTCGACGACTGATTCCGGACCCCCGAAGATGACGGTTCTGATCCTGACGTGCGAACAGGATGTGACCGCGGACATGGTGGTGGCGGAGCTCGACGGACACGGAGTTCCCGTCGTCCGCCTCGATCCCGCGGACCTGCCCGGCCCGGTGGCCCTGTCGGGCGAGTATGTGCGCGGCGGCTTTCGCGGGCATCTGTCCGCCGGCGGCCGGCTGGTGAGCATGGGTGGGCTGCGGTCCGTCTGGGTCCGCAGGCCCGGTGCGGCCGCTTCCCGTGCCGCCGAGCCCTCCGACTGGCTGACCGAGGAGTCCGCGCAGGCGCTCTACGGCATGCTGCGGTCCACCGGCGCACGCTGGATGAACCACCCCGACGCGGCCCGCCGGGCCCGTCACAAGCCCTGGCAGTTGTCCCTGGCCCAGCGCTGCGGTCTGCCCGTACCCGCGACTTTGATCACGACGTTCCCGCAGGCCGCCCGTGACTTCGCGGACCGCTTCCCGGATCTCGTGGTCAAGCCCGTGTCGGGCGCGCACCCGCAGGAACCGCCCCGGGCGGTCCCCACCAGCAGGGTCGCGCCGGACACGGACTTCACGGCCGTCGCCTTCGGCCCCACCCTGCTCCAACGGCGGGTCGACAAGCGGGCGGACATCAGGCTGACCTGTGTCGGCGACCGGATGTTCGCCGCGCGCAAGACGGTCGCCCCGGACTCCGACCCCGACGAGGTGGATGTCCGGTTCGCGACCTCGGACGCCCTGTGGCAGCCGGTGGACACGCCGTCGTCCGTCGCCGCCGGGGTCCGCACCTACCTCCGGGAGGCCCAGCTGGCCTTCGGAGCCTTCGACTTCGCGGAGGACGCCGAGGGGATGTGGTGGTTCCTGGAGTGCAACCAGTCGGGACAGTTCGGATTCGTGCAGATCGAGTCGGGTCAGCCGATCGCTGCCGCGGTGGCCGACTGGCTGGCCGCGCCGACGGCGCCCGGGGCGCGCGCTGACGCCGGCCGGGCATGGGCGATAGAGGGCCACTGAACCGACTTACGGAAGTGTGTTCGGCTGCGGGCCGGTGGGGGCGGGCCGCGCAGTTCCCCGCGCCCCTTGGGGGGCGGGGTCTTTAGGGGCGCGGGGAACTGCGCGCTCAGCCCCCACCGGCCCGCAGGCGAATCAGACGCATGCGTACGGGCGCGAGGATCGGCCCCCACCGGACCGCAGGCGAAGGACGTGGGCTCTTCGGGGAGCGGTCGTGTGGGGTGGCCGGTTACGGAAGCCGGACCGACACCCCCCGGGACGTGAAGACCGCTTCGGCGCGGACCCCGTCCACCACGACCTCGCCGAACCGCCCGCGCAACGCCCGCGCCCCGATCACGGGAAGGACCGTGCCCCTCCGCGGCCGGTACGACCCGTCGAGGTGTACGACGAGCCGGCCGCCCCGGTCGAGCAGCACACGGCGGTCCACCGTGAGCGCCGGCGCCCCGTCACCCGCGAGCGTCACCTCCAGCGTCGTACCGGACGCCTGGGCGTACGCTCCCCGCACCCGCAGGGGCGAGGTCACCCGCAGGGTCCCGCCCCCGGCCCGTACGTCACCGCGTCCCAGCGCGGAGGCCGAGGCGGTCGCGAGGACGCCCTCCTCCAGCGTGGTGCCCCCGGTGTACTCGTTGTCGCCGGCAAGGCACAACGTTCCGCTGCCGCGTTTGACGAGCCCGCCCCGGCCGCCGATGCCGTTGCGCCAGGTGTCGGCGGCGCCGAAGCCCCCCGCGGCGGCGTCCAGTGTGACCCGCACGTCGGTGTCGAAGGCCCCGTACCCGTCGGCGGCGGCGAAGAGGTTCAGCCGCCCCCACTTCTCGAAGCCGTCCAGCAGGACGTATCCGGCGGGCAGCGCGGTCGTCCGCAGCACCTCGCGCCGCTGGGCCGCGGTGAGATAGGGCAGCCGCGTCTCCAGCAGCACCTCGGCGCCCTTCGGCACGCTCATACGGTCGTGCGCGGACCGCCTGGGCAGCACGTACGTCAACCGGGGTTCGACCGCTGCCCAGTTGGTGGCGCGGTCCGCGTACGGGTCGGTGTCCGGGCCCGCCGAATGCGCGTAGGCGTAGAGGGTGTCCGCGGTCGAGCCGGTCCGCTCCTGGAAGTACGCGGCAGCCTGGGCGCGGGCCGCCGCCTTCAGTCCGGCGTTCGCGGGATCGGCGAGCGCCGCCGCCGCGAGAGCCGTGGCGAGGACCCGGCCGCCCACCACGTCGACGGTGGAGTGCATGCCCGACACGATGCGCGTGTGGGCGAGTTCGGAGGCACGGGCCACCAACTCCTGGAACCGCTCGGGAACCGCGTACGCCAGGGACAGGGCCGCGAGGTGGAAGGCGTTCGTGTGGCCGCTGGTGAAGCCCCCGTCGTCGGCGGGGTCGGTGCCGCGCTGCCTCAGCAGCTGGGGGACGACCACGACGTCGGACTCGTAGACGGGGAAGCCCAGTTCGTCGGTCGCTCCCGCGGCGACGATCCGGCTGTCCTCGGTCATGCGCCACGGGCGCGGGTACTGGTAGGCGAGCTTGGACGGGTTGCTCGACGCGAACGGGCCGCGCACGGTGTCGACCAGCTCGGCGACCTTGCCGAGGTCCGAGGTGTGCGAACCGGCGCCCAGCGCGGAGCCCGTGGGCGCGTCGGCCGGGAGCGTGTCGTTGATCCGGCCCGCCGGGATGCCGTCCGGCGCCGAGGTGATGCCGGTGACGGCCCTGGCCCCGCTCCGGTAGAGGTCGGCGAGCGGGCCCAGGCCGGCGATCACCGCGTAACTCTGGTGCTGGCGGTCCTGGACGAAGGCCGTCCGCGCCTCGGCCTCGGTGCGGCGCCGGGTGACGCGGGCGCAGTAGCGCATGTTGGCGCGCAGGACCTCGGGCATCAGCGGGGTGCCGGTGTCCCAGGCCGCTCCCGTCTTCCAGATGCGCGCGAAGCCGTCGAGGATGTGCACGGCCGCGTTGGTCTCGGACGTGAGGTTGCCGACGACGTTCGTGGTGTACGCGTCCACGAAGGCGGCGGACGTGTTCGTTGCCGCCGTTGCTGTTGCTGTTGCTGTTGCCGTCGCCGCCGCTGTCGAAGCCGACGCGGTGGCGGGCCAGGCGGCGACCGCGGGGGCCGCGATCAGTCCGGCCGAGACGCCCACGGAGCCCCGCAGGAACACGCGCCGGTCGATCCCGGTATCGGTACCGGTACGGGTTCTGCCGCGAGGGGGACGGGGGTGCGCACCGGGCATGGAGGTGCCTCTCCTTCTGATCGTGCTGACGTCAGGCGGAAGCGATGAAAGGGACGGAAGGAATGAACTCGGCTGTGCCGATCAGGCGAGCTGATCCCGGAGCGATGAACGCGAGTTGAACGACTTCCTCGGCCGCCGCGAACACACGGGGGGCATGGCGTCCCCACTCCGCGGAGACATCGGCCGCACTCTCCGACGCCGTGCCCGGCGCGGGCACTTCGGGCACCCCGAACGCGGCGGTCAGCCGGGCGGCGAGGGTGTCCGGCGGCTCGCCCCGGTCGTGTGCCGCCCACGGAGCACGCGCGGCCTCGCACGAGACCGGCCGACCCGTCCTCGTCGCCGAGCACCGCGCCCCAGCCGCCCACCTGGATCCCGGTGCCGTCGGGCAGCACACCCACCGGGACCGAGCCGGTTCCGGCGACGAGGCCGGCGCCCTTGTCCGGACCCGCGGCGGGGACGAGGAGTTCGGCGTCGCCGACGACACGGCAGGGATCCGCAGGAGCGTGTGGAGAGCGGAGCGGATCTCCTCGCACCGGCGGGGTGTCCCACAGGCGTGCCCACCGACGGCCACCGTGGCCGGGCGGGTGCCCCGGGGCAGTACGTCGTCCATCAGCACGGCCGGCCAGGCGACGGCGGACACCGGATCGTGCGGTCTCCATCCCGTGCTCTCGCGCACGTGATCGGCGACTGTGCCCGCGACAGCCGCAGAAGCAGCCACAGAAGCAGCCACGGAGACAGCGACCGCGCCGGCGCACGTGATCGGGCCCGGCCCGGAGCCGGAGTCACCTCCGGCTCGCGCGCACACGCGTCGTGGTGCCGCCCCCGTCGATACCGACGGCGACGGGCGTGAAGTCCGGCACGAGTCTCCTTCGTCGGCGCGCGACACCGCGGTACGCGGTGCGCGCGGGCGAAGCGAACGGCGGGCGAACCGTGCCTGTGAACAACGACTAGGGAAGCCCCGGGACGGGCTTCGGGGGAGTGCGGCAGGCGAGTACCGCACGAGTTCGTTAGGAAGTTAACTAACGAAGTAGGGTGCGTCAAGGGTTGCGGAACCCATGCCGTACAACGGTTGCGACGAGGGCCGGACAGACCCGAGCGGCGGACCGCCGCGGCATGACCTGAGGGAGAGCATGAACCTGAGCGAGAGCGCCCGCGCGGTGTTCGCCGTACTGGCCGCGTCGGGCACCGCGACCCGCCCCCAGCTGGCGGCCGGCGCGGGTCTGTCCAAACCGACCGTCTCCACCGCCGTGGCCGAGCTGGAGAGCGCCGACCTGGCCGCCTGCTCCGGCACCGCCTCCGGCGGCACGGGCCGCTCCGCCGCCGTCTACGGCCTCGGCCCGGCCGCGGGTGCCGTGCTCGCCGTCGATCTCGGCCCCACCCACACGCGGGTGCGTGGCTGCGCCCTGGACGGCACGCTGCTCGCCCGGGGCACCGGGCCCCGGGCGGACTCCGCCGACACGGTCCGGGCGGCTCTCGGCGCCCTGCCCGCCGGAGCCCCGCTGCGCGCCGTCGTCGTCGCCGTCGGAGACGTCACCACGCGGGACCGGGACGGCACCGGGATGCGCCCCGCGACCGAGAAGGCAGGACCCGCCTTCGACGCCATGGCGGTCGCGCTGCCGCCCGAGGTCCCCGTCCACCTGGAGAACAACGTCAACTGCGCCGCGCTCGCCGAACTGCACCAGGGCGCCGCCCGCGACCGTGACTCGTTCGGCTATCTGCGGATCGGTGTGGGGATCGGCCTCGGCATCGTCATCGGCGGCCGGGTGCTGCGCGGCGCGAACGGCGCCGCGGGCGAGCTGGCCCGGCTGCCCTACCCGTGGGACGACGGCCGCGAACCGCGCAGGGAGGCCCTGGAGGAGCGGATGGGCTCCCGTTCGCTCCTGCGCCGGGCCGAGGAGGCCTGGCGGGGCGCCGACGGCCCCTGCCCCCGCACTCCCGAGCGGCTCTTCGCCCTCGCCGAGGAGGGGCACTCCACGGCCCGTGCCGTGGTCGGCCGGCACGCCGCCGACATCGGCCGGCTGGCCGCCGCGGTGGTCGCTGTGCTGGACCCGGGACTGATCGTGCTGGGTGGCGCCATCGGCGCGTTTCCGCAGCTCCTGCCCGGTGTACGGGACGAACTGGCGCGGCTCAGCTGGCCCACCGAGGTGGTCAGCAGCATGGTCGGCGACAGCGGGACCGTGGCCGGTGCGAGCCGCCTCGCCGTGGCCCATGGAATCGAAACCGTGACCGGTGGGGTGCGAGTCAAGCATTGACGGGTCAGCCGCGGGTCTGCCAATGTCCGGACAAGCGCTTTCCATGGTCGGCGGGACCCGGCCCTGGGTGAGGCGTCCCGCCGTACGCGACGTACGGCAGCCGTGCGAGGGCGCGCTCGTGCGGCTGCGGCCCCAGGGCCTGTCGCCACATTCCCTCCCCCAGGCTTCGGCCGGGCAGTGCCCCAGCAGGGCGCCATCCGGCCCACCCATCGGGCGGACGACGCGAATGTGACGACGGAACCTGGGCCGGGGACCCCCACTCGTCAGAGCGATGCGGCCGGGCGAGGCCGCACGCCGGAAAGCCCCACCCCAGGGACAAAGACCCGAGCCGCTCGACGGCCAGGGGATCCGTAACGCACCTTCAGGAGGACCCGGTGGGTCACCAGATCTCGCGCAGAACCCTGTTCCGCTCCGCGAGCGGCATCGCAGTCGCCGGCGCACTCGGCACCTCGCTGAGTGCCTGCAGCGGAGGCACCGGCGCCGGCAGCACCAGCAGCGACCTGACCATGATCTGGTGGGGCAGCGACGACCGGCACGCGGCCTACAAGAAGGTGCTTGCCGCCTTCCAGAAGAAGAACCCGAAGATCAAGATCCGGCCGACCTACTCCGGCTACGACGGATACTTCGACAAGTTCAACACCAACATCGCCGGCGGCAGCGCCCCCGACCTGCTCCAGATGGACACCGCGCTGGTCGCGCAGTACGCCCGCAAGGGTGTCCTCGCCCCGATCGACTCGTACGTCGGCAAGAGCCTGGACCTGACCGGTTTCTCCAAGACGCTCCTCGCCGCGGGCACCGTCGACGGCAAGCTCTACGGTGTGCCGTCCGGCATCGGAGTCAACCAGCTCACCGTCAACCGCACCGGCCTTGAGAAGCTCGGCCTGGAACTGCCCGACCGCGAATGGACCTGGGCCGACCTGAAGAAGATCGGCACCGACGTCCACAAGAAGAGCGGCGGCAAGATCTACGGCGTCGACGACGGCGGCGGCTCCACCCTCCAGTGCTTCGAGGTCTTCGCGCGGGAGAAGGGCGAGACCTTCTTCAGCGAGGACGGCAAGAAGCTCGGCTTCACCGCCGACACCCTCCAGGAGTGGTGGGAGTACTGGGCCGAGATGCGCGAGGCCAACGCCTCCCCGCCGCCGGCGATCACCTCCGCCGCGCACAACGACCTCACCAAGAACGCGGTCGTCATCGGCAAGGCGCTGTTCACCTTCGACTCCGGTGTCTACGGCGCGGGCGGCTCCATCACCGACGCGCAGCTCGACTTCCTGCCCACTCCGCAGGGCGACTTCTCCGGCGCCCGCGAGGGCAACTTCGTCAACGGCGGTGTGCTGCTGAGCGCGACGAAGGCCAGCAAGAAGGTCGCCGACTCGGTGAAGATCATGTCGTACTTCGCCCAGGACGCCACCGCGATCAAGGACATGCAGCTGCTGCGGGGGATTCCGCCGACGGAGAAGGCGCGTGGACTGATCGCGTCCGGGCTGACCGAGACGGACAAGCTGAACATGGCCAACGCGGACTACATCGCGCAGCGGGTCGGCAAGGCGGGCGACGCGCTCGCGGCGCCCGCGCCTCCGCCGCAGGGGGCCGACCAGATCTGGGACCTGTTGTTCCAGTCGAACCTGGCGGTGGCCTTCGGGAAGAAGTCGATCAAGGCGCAGCTCGGGGCGTTCTTCGATCAGTCCGCGGGGATCCTCGAAGGCTAGTGCCTGCCACGGCACCAGCGCCGCTCGGGGTGGGGCCGTTCGAAGCTGCGGGTCCGCTGTGGCTGGTCGCGCAGGTCCCCGCGCCCCTAAAGGCTGCGCCGTTCCCCGCGCCCCTGAAGGCGCTGGTGCCCGCGCCGCTGAAAGCGCCGAGGCCCGCCCCCTCGAAGGCGCTGGAGCCGTGGCGGGCTTCGTAAGGTACGGCTCAGCCTTCGCCGTACGACAGCACGACAGCACGACGCGAGAGGGTCAGGGAGAGATGAGTATGACCGTTGCGAAGAGCGGCGGGGGCGTCGAGGAGCAGGCCGCTCCCGTGACCCCCTCCGACCAGCGGGAGCGTGACCGTATGCGCCGCCGCCTCGCCAGACGGCGGGGCGGGGGCTGGTGGCCGTACGCCTTCCTGGCCCCCTGGTTCATCGGCCTGTTCGGGCTGACGATCTACCCGATGCTGGACTCGCTGTACCTGTCCTTCACCGACTTCGACCTGCTGACGCCCGCGCGGTGGGTGGGGGTGGACAACTACGACAAGATGTTCACCGAGGACCCGGTCTTCTGGGACTCGGTGCACGCCACGCTGCTGTACGTCGTCGTCTCGGTGCCGCTGAAGCTGGCACTCGCCCTCGGTGTGGCGATGCTGCTCAACCGGGACCTGCGGGGCATCGGCCTGTACCGGGCCGCCTTCTATCTGCCGTCCCTGCTCGGCGGCGCGGTGGCCATCGCCATCGTGTGGCGGCAGGTCTTCGGCGGCGACGGCCTCTTCAACGACTTCCTCGCCTGGTTCGGCATCGCGGGCCAGGACTGGATCTCCAGCCCCGACACCGCGATCTACACACTGATCCTGCTGGCCGTCTGGCAGTTCGGCACCCCGATGGTCATCTTCCTCGCCGGCCTCAAGCAACTGCCCAAGGACGTGTACGAGGCGGCCGCGATCGACGGCGTCACGCCCGTCACCCGCTTCTTCAGGATCACCCTGCCGCTGCTGACACCGATCGTCTTCTTCAACGTGGTCCTGCAGATCATCGACGCGTTCAAGACGTTCACCCCCGCCTTCGTCATCAGCAACGGCTCCGGCGGCCCCCTCAACTCGACCATGCTGTACAGCCTCTACCTGTACAAGAAGGGCTTCACCGACCTCCAGATGGGATACGCCTCCGCGCTCGCCTGGGTGCTGTTCCTGGTCATCGCGGGGTTCACGGCGGTCAACTTCATCGCCAGCCGCTACTGGGTCCACTACGACGACTGACGTCCGACGACGACCGACCGACGCCGGACCGACGTCAGAGCGAGGAGCCTTCCCTCCCATGTCCGCCATCACCCCGACCCGGCCCTCGAAGTCGCCGCCGCGGAGCTCGAAGCCGCCGCTGCGAAAGCTGCGTGCGGCCACCGGAACGCGCCGCATCTTCATCCACACCGTGCTCATCGGTGTGGCGATCGTCATGCTCTATCCGCTGCTGTGGATGCTGAGCAGCTCGCTCAAGCCCGACACCGAGATCTTCACCCAGCCGGGGCTCGTCCCCGGCTCGCTGCGCCCCGAGAACTACTCCGAGGGCTGGAGCGGCTCCGGCAACTCCTTCTCCCTCTACATCACCAACTCGCTGATCGTCACGATCGGCGCGGTGATCGGGAACGTCATCTCCTGCTCGCTGGCCGCCTACGCCTTCGCGCGCTTCGAGTTCCGCGGCAAGAAGATCTGGTTCGGCCTGATGCTCGGCACGCTGATGCTGCCCACCCAGGCCGTGCTGATCCCGCAGTACACGATCTTCTACAACCTGACCTGGATCAACACGTTCCTGCCGCTGATCGTGCCGAAGTTCCTCGCGGTGGACGCCTTCTTCATCTTCCTGATGGTGCAGTTCATCCGGTCCATCCCGCGTGAGCTGGACCAGGCGGCCATGATGGACGGCGCCAACCCCTTCCAGATCTACTGGAAGATCATCCTGCCCCTGATGAAACCGGCGCTGATCACCACCACGATCTTCACCTTCATCTGGACGTACGACGACTTCCTGCACCAGCTCGTCTACCTCCAGCAGAACGACAAGTTCACCGTCCCACTCGGCCTGACGCTGTTCCTGGACCAGACGAGCGGCTCCTCGTACGGCGCGATGTTCGCCATGTCGACGCTCGCTCTGCTGCCCACCCTCATCTGCTTCCTGATCTTCCAGAAGCGGCTCGTGGAAGGCCTGGCCACCTCCGGTATGAAGGGCTAGTACGTGCACCTCCTCCATCAGCGCGGCCCGCTGCACGACCTCGCGGACGACCCGGCCGCGTACGACGCCGTGCTGGCCGGCGTCACCGAGGCGGCCCTGGCCCGTCTCACCCCCGAGGGCAACCTGGAGAACCCGGCCGCCGGCGACGACATCGGCGACACCTCGCTCGGTATCACCTCCCTGCTCGCGCTCGCCTGGCACCGCACCAAGGACCCGCGCCTGCCGGAGGCCGTGCGCCGCAGCCTCCGCTTCCATCTGCGCGAGCGCGTCTTCACCGAGGACAACCCCGGCTACCCGAACCTGACGGCACGCGACTCCGGTCTCCCGTACGCCCGTTACGTGCTGGAGCCCGGGGCGCACCCCGTCGGGGACTGGCCGAGCACGGTGTGGGCGCTGCTCCAGGCCGTCAACGTCCTGGACGCGTCCTCCGGCGGGCTCGTCGACGACGAGCAGTACCGCGAACTCCTGGGCGTGGCGGGCGGATACTGGCGCTGGCTGACCGAGGTCACCGTCTTCAACCCGCAGGACGCCTCGAACCAGGCCATCGGCTGTGTGGTCGGCGGGCTGATGCTCGCCCGCCATCTCCCGCCCGAGGAGGGCGAGCCGGTCCGGCAGCGGGCCCTGCGGCTGTACCTCGACGAGATCCGGGCCCGGCGCGTACGGGACCGGGGCGCGCCGCTGCCTCCCGAGCACGGGGGCGCCTACGACAACAACTACGGGCCGATCTCCCTGTCCTTCCTCGCCCAGGCCCACCGGGTCAGCGGCGAGGAGGTCTTCGCACAGGACGGCGACACCCTCGCCCGTTACATCGACGCGCGGGTCTGCGGGAGCGGCTTCGACATCGGCGGCCCGCGCTACAGCGAGCAGCACTCCGCCTTCGAATCCGTCCTCGGGCTGCGGTACTTCGGCCGCCGTGTCGGCGCGGACATCGGCCGCTACGCCGGGGACACGCGCTGGAGCCGGCACGCGGTCGGGGCCGACGGAGGAGTCGACGGACACTTCGCGTTCATGCTCGTCTGGCAGATCCAGGACACCCCGGGCTGGCACCGCGCCCCGAACACGGCACTCGCCTGCCACCAACTGCGCTCCGGCACGGTCACGGTGTCGTTCGACGACCGGATGACCCCCTCGGTGATCGAGGCCGGCGGTACCGCGCTCATCGCGGCCGCCGTCAACCGGCAGCACGGCTTCGGGCCCGTCGTCGGCCCCGCCGCGGACGGCTTCCTGCTGTGCCGTCCGATGGGTGCGGTGCGGGTGGCGGACCACCGTGTCGGTGGGCTGGCCGCCAAGCTCGTGACCAAGCCCGTCGTCGGGCGGGACCAAGTGCTGCGCCGGGTGCGGTCGTTGTACGTCACGGACGGGACGCGGCTGTGGATGACCGTGATCGTCGAACGGCTCGGCGGGGAACGGTACCTGCTCGCGGGCATGCCGTATGTCGCCGCCGACGGCGACCGGTTCCGGCGGGTGGCCGACTTCCCGCTCGTCGCGGCGGTCGGCGAGCTGCGGCTGACCCATCCGCGGCGGGGCGCTGCGGATTCCTTCGACGCGCGCGGCGAACTCACGCAGCAGCAGGCCGCGTTCGAGCTGGCCGCCGATCCGCGGGGGTACGGGGATCCTGACGCCGGGTGGCGGCATGTGCGGACGACCAGTGCGCTGGAGGTCGGGGTCTCGGCGGACTCGCCGGAGGGGCTCGATGTGTTCGCTGTGCGGTACGGGGCCGTGGCCGCCGAGCCGTTGGGTGTGGTCTGTGAGCGGGTGGAGGGGGATGGGGAAGGGCTGGTGGTGCGGGCGGGGGCGTTCACCGCAGTGCTCGGGGCGGCGGATGCATGTGGGGAGCCGGGGCTCACGTTGGCTGTCGGGGGGAGCTGACGGGGGACCGGGGAGGGGCGGTGGGGGTTTCGCCCCCGCCGCCCCTGCCCGGTCCCGTCACTGACTCGGGGTCTCCGCCCCCGAACCCCCGCTCCTCAGACGCCGGAGGGGCTGAGGGCGCCCGGCGCTGAGGGCGTCCGGCGCTCCTCAGACGCCTGAAGGGCTGAGGACGTCAGGTGAATCCTGAGGGGTCCGCTCGCCCAGTCGGTCCGTCGGGACCTTGTGTGTCTCGCGGGCCGTCAGTGCGGCGATCACCGGTGGGACGCACAGCGCGGCCGTGAACAGGGCCACGGACAGCCAGTCGTCTCCGTCCGGGCCCGCGATCTGCGCGGCGAACGTCACCGCGAAACCCGCGATCGCGAAGCCGATCTGCGTGCCGATGGCCATGCCCGACAGACGGACCCTGGTCGAGAACATCTCGCCGTAGAAGGACGGCCAGACACCGTTCGCGGCGCTGTAGACGACACCGAAGGTGACGATGCCGAGGACCAGGACCAGCGGGTAGGAGCCCGTGGAGATGGCCCACAGGTAGAGGAACATCAGTACGCCGCTGCCCGCGGCACCGATCACGAAGACCGGGCGGCGGCCGATGCGGTCGGACAGGGTGGCCCACAGCGGGATCGCGCCGAGCGCGACGAGGTTGGCCAGCGCGCCCACCCACAGCATCGACGTGCGGTCCATACCGACCGCGTCACTGGTCGCGTAGGCGAGCGCCCACACCGTGAAGATCGTGCTGACCGAGGCGACGAGGGCCGCCGCGACCACCCGCAGGACGTCCGCCCAGTGCTCGCGCATCAGCACGGCCAGGGGCATCTTCACGACGCCCTCGGTGGCGGCCTGCTGGGTGAAGGTCGGCGTCTCCTGGAGGGTGCGGCGGATCACGTAGCCGACGACGGCGACCGCGATGCTCATCCAGAACGGGATGCGCCAGCCCCAGGCGAGCAGCTGGTCCTCGGGCATCGCGGCGACCGGGATGAAGACCAGCGTGGCGAGCAGCTGGCCGCCCTGGGTGCCGCTGAGGGTGAAGCTGGTGAAGAAGCCGCGTTTGTCCGGTGGCGCGTGTTCGAGCGACATGGAGTTGGCGCTGGCCTGCTCACCGGCGGCCGAGATGCCCTGCAGGACCCGGCACAGGACCAGCAGTACCGGCGCCAGTGTGCCGACCTGGTCGCGCGTGGGCAGACAGCCGATGAGGAACGTTGACACGCCCATCAGGATCAGCGTGAAGACCATGATCTTCTTGCGGCCGACCTTGTCGCCGAAGTGCCCGAGGAACAGCGCCCCGACCGGGCGGGCCGCGTACGCGACCCCGAACGTGGCCAGCGACAGCAGGGTCGCCGTGGCCGGGTCGGACTCGTCGAAGAAGACCTCCGGGAAGATCAGCGCTGCCGCGCTCCCGTAGATGAAGAAGTCGTAGTACTCCAGCGCGCTGCCGATCCAGGCGGCTGTCGCTGCCTTCCTCGGCTGACCGGGTGGCGCGTCGAGGGGTGCTGCGGGGACGGACACGGCGGTGCTCCTTCGGGGGAACTCCAACGTAGGCGGAGTGAGCGGGAGGAGGGTGATGAGCGGTGAGCGATGAGCGGTGATCGGGTGAGCTGGGGGGAGAGGGGGGCAGCAGCGGCGGATCCCGGGGGTGGTGGGACGGCCGTGCCGGGGTGCTGCCCGTTTAATTAACCCACTGGGTAGTTAGTAGTGGCTGGCTACGGATGTTGCGCTCACGTTTCCCACGTGTCAAGAGGTCGTGCCGAAGGATCTTGCCGATACTCAGCCGGCCGTGCGGTCCGCCGTCAGGTAGGCGATGACCATGTCGCCGAGCATGCTCCGGTAGTGCTCCCGCTGCGCGGAGTCGACCAGGTCGCGGCCGAACAGGGCGCCGAAGGTGTGCCGGTTGGCGACCCGGAAGAAGCAGAACGAGCTGATCATCGCGTGCAGGTCAACGGCGTCGACGTCCGCCGTGAACAGGCCCGACTCCCGCCCCGACTCCAGGATGCGGCGGATCACGTCGAGCGCGGGCGAGCCGATCCTGCCGAGCTTCTCGGAGCCGGCGATGTGCGCGGCCCCGTGGATGTTCTCGATGCTGACCAGGCGGATGAAGTCCGGGTGCGCCTCGTGGTGGTCGAAGGTCAGCTCCGCCAGCCGCCGGATGGCCGCGACCGGGTCCAGATGCTCGACGTCGAGCCCCTGCTCGGCCTCGCGGATGACACCGTACGAGCGCTCCAGCACGGCGGTGAACAGCTGCTCCTTGCCGCCGAAGTAGTAATAGATCATCCGCTTCGTGGTCCGGGTGCGGGCGGCGATCTCGTCGACCCGGGCCCCGTCGTAGCCGGCCCGGGCGAACTCCTGGGTCGCCACGTCGAGGATCTCGGCCCTCGTGCGGGCGGCGTCACGGATGCGTCCGTTCGGCCTTGCCGGTTCTTCGACGCTGGTCATCGAGTTCCTTCGGGTTCTTTCCGGCCCTTTCGGGTTCTCTCGGGCGAGGGGCCGGTGCCCGCGATTCTAGAAGCAGGCGGCGGCGCGCGGCCCTGGGTGTCCGGCGGGCCTTCCCGTGACCGCGGGATGCTGGTATAGCTAACGTACTGGTTCGTACATTAGTGAGCTGCTCGGGAGGTCCGTCGTGGTCGCCGTGGTCAAGGACTCGTATCTCGTCGGACTGATCGGCGCGGGCGTCGGCCCTTCGCTCAGCCCGGCCCTGCACGAGCGGGAGGCCGACCGGCAGGGCCTGCGCTATGTGTACCGGCTCATCGACATCGACGAACTCGGAGTCCCGCCGGAGGCCGTGGGCGACCTGGTGCGCTCCGCCAGGGACCTCGGTTTCGACGGGCTGAACATCACCCACCCCTGCAAGCAGCTCGTCATCGAGCACCTGGACGCGCTCGCTCCGCAGGCCGAGGCGCTCGGCGCGGTGAACACCGTCGTCTTCGACGGTGGGCGCGCGATCGGGCACAACACGGATGTCACCGGGTTCGCGGCGTCCTTCGCGCGCGGGCTGCCCGACGCTCCGCTGGAGCGGGTGGTGCAGCTGGGCGCGGGGGGAGCGGGGGCCGCCGTCGCGCACGCCCTGCTGACGCTCGGCGCGGGGTCCGTCACCGTGGTGGACGCGCTGCCGGAGCGGGCCGGCTCGCTTGCCGCCGGACTGAATCGGCAGTTCGGTGCGGGGCGGGTGGACGCCGGTGGTCCGGAGCGGTTGCCCGCGCTGCTCGCCGGGGCCGACGGCGTTGTGCATGCCACGCCCACGGGGATGGCCGCGCATCCTGGACTGCCGTTCGCGGCGGAGTTGCTGCGGCCCGGGTTGTGGGTGGCCGAGGTGGTCTACCGGCCGTTGGAGACCGAGTTGCTGCGCGTCGCGCGGGGGGCCGGGTGCGCGGTGCTCGATGGTGGGGGGATGGCTGTCTTTCAGGCTGCGGACGCCTTTCGGTTGTTCACGGGGAGGGAGGCGGACGCTTCGCGCATGCTGGTGGACATCGCGGAGTTGGCCGGGTCCCTCCGGGCGGGGGCGTGAGGGGGCCCACGGGGTGGGGGCGCCCAGGGGTGGCGGCGCCCCCGAGGTGGGGTGCCCACGGGGGGGGGGTGGTTGGGGTTGTGGGGCGGGTGCGGGGTGCGTTGTGGCTGGTCGCGCCGTTCCCCGCGCCCCTGAAGGACAAAGACTGCGCCGTTCCCCGCGCCCCTGAAAGACGAAGACTGCGCCGTTCCCCGCGCCCCTGAAAGACAGAGATTGCGCTGTTCCCCGCGCCCCTAGGAGTTGTCTTCAAATGTCACGCCCACATCAGGAGCGAGGCGAGTGTGACGGCTGCTTGGTAGGACTCGGCGGTCTTGTCGTAGCGGGT
>NZ_JBIRGP010000007.1:0-20963 GCF_044328075.1 Streptomyces sp. NPDC017991
GGGGGGCCGCGCCCCCCCCGCCCCCGCCACCTTCTAGCGGCCATCACCGGGGGGGGGGGGGGGGGGGGGGGGGGGGGGCCCCCCCCCCCCCCCCCCCCCCCCCCCGACGCACCCGTCCTGCCGTTTCCGATGGCGTCCTGCCATGTCAGGTGGCGTCCCACCGTCTCAGGTGGTGCGGCGCGCGGCCTGCGGGGCCGGGTAGGAGACGTCCAGCTCCTCGATCGCCCGCATCGTGCCGCCGAGCATCTTCACCAGCAGCTCGCGCATCAGATCGCGCGACAGGCCGCGGTGGGCGATCCAGTCGAGGGTGGCCCCCTCCACACTGCACAGCCAGCCCAGCAGTGCCGTGCGCGGCAGCGGGCCCACCTTCCGCCGCCCGTACGCCCCTTCGGCGATGGTCTCGACGATGGCTTCCCGTACACCGTCGCGGATGGCGTGCACCTCGGCGTCGAAGCCGACACCGCCGCTGATGATGGTCCGGTACGCGGCCTGGTTGTGCTCGGCGTAGCGCAGATAACCGTCGATGGTGCGATGCACCCGCTCTTCCGGGGGCAGTTCGAGACCACTGGCCGCCCGGGAGATCAGCTCGGCCACCGAGTCCTCGACGATCGCCAGGTAGTAGCCGCGCTTGGAGCGGAAGTAGTAGTAGATCAGTCCCTTGGCGACATGCGCCTGCTTGGCGATGTCGTCCATCGACAGGGCGTCGTAGGACGTGTCGGCGAACAACTTCCGCCCGATGACGATGAGTTCGGCACGGCGCGCCAGGGAACGGTCGGTGCCGCGCGCTCCGGGGCGGTCGGCACCGCGCTGTGGACTGTTAGTCAATTCCGGACCTGGTCTCCAACCGCGAGCGGGACTTCCGCAGTATGGCAGAGCCGTACGAGCGGCCTGTTCGAGTCTCTTCGACCGGCCGCCGAGGTCCTGGCGTCAGACCAGGCCGAGCTGCGTCACGAACATCGCGAGCACCAGCACGAAGGTCCAGCCCATGACGTGCTCAAGGATCTTCGGGCCGTCGTCCTTGGGGCCGCCCGTCCGGGCGCGGACGTGTCCGGCGGTGACAGAGGTCGTGGTCATGGCGGCTCACTCACGGTCGGCTTTGGATGGACTCCCCCGCCGGTTCGGACGGACTTGTCCCACCGGTTCGTCCACCTTGCCATCGGATCGGGCTTTTGCGGGGGAGAGCTTGGTCACCCGCGACCGGCCGGTGTGGCACACGCCACAGGGGTGGCTCCGCCATGCGGGGCCACCCCTGTGCCGTACGGGCGTCCGGGCATCCGGGCTCAGTGCACGCCCACCGCCGCCAGGGCCTTGCGCTGGGCCTCCGTGGGACGGGCCGGGAAGTAGAGGTAGCAGACCCCGCCGGTGCCGGAGGCGACGTTCCCGGCGGCGTTGTACCGCTTCGTCCTGAGCCAGATGTTCTCCCACTCGCGCCGCTTGTAGACATGCCGTACCGCGTCGTTGTCCGGTGAGTTCGGGTCGTTGGCGATCACATCGCCGTCGGCGGTGAAGCCGATGACCGTCATCAGATGCCCGGCCGTGCCGTAGCCCGCGCCGGTCAGCTCGGACGCGAGGAACGACTGGGACGTGATGGCCGGCACACCGGCGGCGATCAGCGTCT
The DNA here is from genome assembly GCF_044328075.1 of Streptomyces sp. NPDC017991. Classification (NCBI taxonomy): domain Bacteria; kingdom Bacillati; phylum Actinomycetota; class Actinomycetes; order Kitasatosporales; family Streptomycetaceae; genus Streptomyces; species Streptomyces sp. NPDC017991. The sequence goes on from NZ_JBIRGP010000007.1 coordinate 1,619, forward strand.
CCAGATCGGTGAGTGAGTGGAGCCGGGTCACCACGCCCTGCAGATCCTTGTACGTGGCGGCGTACGCGGCGTTGAAGGGCCAGTTGCCGCAGCCGTCGTACTGGTAGTCGAAGGTGAACCGCGCCGCGTGGCACACCTGCGGGTCCGCGTACTCGGGCTTGACCCAGGCGAGCGCCTCGGGCGTGGGTTTCCGCCCCCAGTACTCGATGATCATCTGGGAGGAGGTGGGGCTGCACCAGGCCTCGCCGCCGTTGTCGTACTCGGGGTACTGGCCGACGTGGATCTCCTGCGAGTAGCGCGGCACCTTCAGTTCCCGTGCGAGACCGGGCGCCGACGCCGGGACGGTGAAGCGGTCGGGGACGTCGGAGCCCATCGCGCCGAGCCGCCACACGGTCGGGGTGGCCTTGGTCCCGGGCTTGCGGTGGAGGGTCAGCCGCAGCCGGTACGACACCAGGCGCAGCCCGGAGGCCGCGTCGTCGATGGCGAAGGTGTCCGTCCAGACCGTGCTCTTCCCGTCGCTCTGGTCGTCGACCGAGGTCCGCCGGATGTCCTGGTCACCGGACGCCCAGCGGCCCATCACGTACCAGGGGGTGTCCGTGCCGTCGGAGTACGTGCCCCTCAGCTCGATCTGCAGCCAGGTGCCCGCCGGGGTCCGCGCGTTCCAGGAGGCGATGACCTCGGTGGAGGGCACGGCGAGGCGGTGGACCGGCGAGGTCCAGCGGGCGTACTCCCAGGTGGCGGTCGTGCCCGTGTGCGGGTCCGGGTAGTCGGTACGGCCCTCGGGGGTCCGGATCTCCAGGCCGGGGCGGGCCCCCTGCACGGCACCGGTCCCTTCCGCGGTGCCGCCGCGCCAGTCGGCGTACGAGGTCCAGGCATGGTTGTCCACGAGACCGGAGGGCGCTTTCGACGGGGTGGCGGCCGGGGTTCTCGCGGTGTGGGCCGACGGGCTCGCGGCGGCGGCCGGGCTCGCCGCTCCGGCGGCGGCCGCCGCCACTGCGGCGGCGAGGACTGTTCTGCGGGACGGCTGTTCGGCTCTGGTCATGGACGGAAGACCCCCAGGTGTCCGGAACGGGCTGGTCCAGTGCGTGGGTGCTGCGTGGGTACGCATGTGTGGGTGTGGGCCAACTATGGAACGTGATCACGGCTTCTGCCAGCACTTCGGGCATCGCGGCGCCGACCAATATTGGTCGATACCACTGATGGGGCGGGAGACCTGATTGCCCCCATATCGGTCTCGGTAGAGTGTTCCTCCGCAATGCGTACGCCTCCGTCCGCGGCCCTCCGCGGGCGCCCCTCCGCACCCAGGGAACCCCCATCCACCTCCACACCCTCGCCCACCGGCTGCGGCTGCTGCCGCCCTCCTGCGGCCCCGTCCGGCTCGTCGGCGTCGACGGTCACGCCGGTTCGGGCAAGACCACCTTCGCGGACCGCCTGGCCGGGGCGCTGGGCGGCGTGCCCGTGCTGCACCTGGACGACATCGCCACGCACGAGGAGCTCTTCGCGTGGACGGGGCGGCTGCTCCGGGAGGTCGTCGAACCGCTGGGCCGTGGCGAGACCGCGCACTACCGCCCCTACGATTGGCGGCTGCGCGACTTCGGGCCGTCCCGCGCCCTGCCGCCCGCGCCCGTGATCCTCGTCGAGGGGGTCGGCGCCGGCCGTCGTGCGCTGCGGCCGCGACTGGCGGGACTGCTGTGGATGGAGATGCCCCACGAGGACGCATGGGCCCGCGGGCGCCTGCGGGACGGTTCGGCGCAGAGCGATTTCTGGGCAGGATGGGTCCCCGCGGAGCGCCGGCACTTCGCCGAGGACCCTTCGGAGCCGTTCGCCGACCTTCTGGTACGACAGTGTTCAGACGGATATGAGGTGCTGCCAGGACCTGCCGAGACGTCGGTGAGAACGCTTTCCGTCACGGATCGTGACGGCCCTGCGCCTGTGTGCTGAACCGGTGAAGACCGCTGTCCGAGAAGTTGCCTGAGTGCCCCAACTCGGCTTGACCGAGGGGCCGTACAGGTCTTACGTTCTCAAGGAGCGGCCTTCGGGGCCGCCCCACAGACGCGAAGCCCCCGGTTGTTCCCCCGTGATCGGGGGCTTCGTTCTCTCCTCGGGCGTTTTCCGGACGCCCCGAGGCGCAATTCGTTCACCCTCAGTGACCGTCCTGAGTGTGTCCCGTCCGCCCCCACCTCGAAGAACCCGTCGTGCGGCACCCTACGGCCCGGCACTCCCCCGCAGGTACGATGCCTCTTGGTGCGACCTTCGGACGGCTGCTCTCCGCACCGCACGCAACTCCCGTCCGCGGCACAGCGGTTCGACGAAGACTGCCGACGGGCACCGGCCCGCCCGGTGATCAACGGGGGCACGGTATGTGGGGGACGTGATGGACTTCGGCACGCAGGGCCCCGAGGCCCCGGCCGACCTCGCCTGGCTGCGAGGTGTGGACGCCTACACCATGGGGGCCTATCCGCAGGCGGAGGAGGAGTTCCGCGCCGCGGTCCGGATGGATCCGGGGATGGCCGACGGCTGGCTGGGACTGCACGCGCTGCGCATCGACACGACGACCGCGCTGCTCCGGATGTTCCGGCACCGCGATCGCTTCGGCGAGCAGCGCGGCCGTCACCGGCGCACGCTCAACTCCTGGTACTGGCTGGGCTGGTGGGTGCAGCCGGTGCTGGAGTCGCCCCGCGATCTGCTGCTCGCGCACTCCTCGCACTGGCTCGACGGACGTCATGTCCCGGAGCTGGACCGGGCGTTGGCGGGCCTGCCCCCGGTGGACGCGGATCCGCAGGTCCGCTTCCTGCACGCCTGCCGGGCCTATCTCGTCAAGGACTGGGAGCAGTTGGTCCGGCACACGGACCCGCTGATCGACGATCCGATGCTGGGCATCGAGGCGGGCCTGTTCGGAGGGATGGCCCGGGTACGTCTGGAGATGTACGGGCAGGCCGAGCCGCTGCTGTCGTCCGCGCTGATGCGCTGTCGCAGCGAGCAGCCGCAGCGCAAGGAGCTGCGGTACTGGCTGGCGCGTGCGCACGAGGGCACGGGCCGCTCGGCGGCGGCCCTCCCCCTGTACCGGGCGGTGCACCGGGTCGATCCGGCCTTCATGGACACCTCGGCGCGGCTCGCCGCGATCTCCGAGGGCGACGGGTACGACGAGACGGCCGACCTCGCGGCGATCACACTCACCGGGATCGGGCAGGACATCCTGGACGGCCCCGACGGCGTGGATCCGCTGTTCGGCACCGAGGGCCGCGACCTGAAGCTCTCCGAGCCCGAGCTGCCGCCGTCCGGCGCGCTGCCGTCCGAGTCGGACCGGGTCCGCGAGAAGGCCATCGTGCCGGTGCTGCCGCCGCATGTGCCGACCGGGCCCACGGATCCCGCGCTCCTCGAAGAGGCGCTGGCCGAACTGGAGGGCATGGTCGGCCTCGAACCGGTCAAGCGCCAGGTGAAGGCGCTCTCGGCGCAGTTGAACATGGCCAGGCTGCGGGCCGGGCAGGGGCTGCCGGTCCAGCCGCCCAAACGGCACTTCGTCTTCTCCGGCCCCTCCGGCACCGGCAAGACCACCGTGGCACGCATCCTCGGCCGGGTCTTCTACGCGCTCGGGCTGCTCGGCGGCGACCATCTCGTCGAGGCGCAGCGGGCCGATCTGGTGGGCGAGTATCTCGGTCAGACCGCGGTGAAGGCCAACGAGCTGATCGACTCCGCGATCGGTGGGGTGCTCTTCGTCGACGAGGCCTATTCGCTGTCCAACTCCGGGTACGGCAAGGGGGACGCGTACGGGGACGAGGCGCTGCAGGTGCTGCTGAAGCGGGCCGAGGACAACCGGGACCATCTGGTGGTGATCCTCGCGGGGTATCCCGAGGGCATGGACCGGCTGCTCGCCGCCAACCCCGGGCTGTCGTCCCGGTTCACCACCCGGGTCGACTTTCCCTCGTACCGGCCTCTTGAGCTCACCTCGATCGGTGAGGTGCTGGCGGCGGAGAACGGGGACGTGTGGGATGAGGAGGCGATCGACGAGCTGCGCTCCATCAGTGGGCACGTCGTCGATCAGGGGTGGATCGACGAGCTCGGGAACGGGCGGTTCCTGCGTACGTTGTACGAGAAGAGCTGCGCCTATCGGGATCTGCGGCTTTCCGGGTATCCGGGGCATCTCACGCGGGATGATCTGGCGACGCTTCGGTTGGCCGACCTGATGCAGGCGTATGGCGAGGTTCTCTCGGGGCGGGGGCCCTCCGGGGGGTGAGCGTGTCCCTCCGGGCGTTCGGCTGCGCCCACGAGCTCGGTGGGTTGCTGTCCGGCTCGCGGGTGCGGCGCCGTCGTGGCTGGTCGCGCAGTTCCCCGCGCCCCTAAAGGCAAAAGACTGCGCCGGCCCCCGCGTCTCTGAAGGCACAGGCAAACGATTGCGCCGTTCCCCGCGCCCCTGAAGGCAAAGGCCAAAGACTGCGCTATTCCCCGCGCCCCTGAAAGCGGGACGGCCCCGCGCCCTCTGGGGGTGAGGGCGCGGGGGCCGTTGTGTCAGCTGGCCAGGGCCTGTTGGGGGGAGTCCGCGGGGTCTGGGCGGGGTGAGCGTGGTTCGCCCACCCGTGCCGTCGGGGGCTTGCGGTGTGCCGGGTCTCGGACCTCGCCGACCAGGAGTTCCAGGACGTCCTCCAGGGCTACCAGGCCCACGACCCGGCCCGACGCGTCGGCGACCTGGGCGAGGTGCGTCGCCGCGCGGCGCATCACGGTCAGGGCGTCGTCCAGCGGAAGCTCGGCGCTGAGGGTCGTCATGGGTCGCCAGACCTGCTGCGGCACCGCCCGCTCGGACTCCTCCAGGTCGAGTACGTCCTTCACGTGCAGGTAGCCCATGAAGGCGCCGTTCTCCGCGACCACCGGGAACCGCGAGAACCCGGTGCGGGCGGTGAGCGCGACGACCTGGCCCGGCGTGACCGAGGGACCCACGCTGATCAGCGACTCGCGGTCCAGGAGCACATCCGTGACCGGGCGGGAACCCAGCTCCAGGGCGTCCTCCAGGCGCTCCTGCTCCCCGGGGTCGAGCAGACCGGCCTGGCCGGCGTCCTCGACGAGCCGGTTGAGCTGCTCGCTGGTGAAGACCGCCTCGACCTCGTCCCTGGGCTCGACACCGAAGAGCTTCAGGATGACGCGGGCACAGGCACCGAGGCCCACGGTGACCGGCTTGCACAGCCGGGCGAAGGCGACCAGGCCGGGGCTGAGCCACAGCGCGGTCTTCTCCGGGGCGGCCATCGCCAGGTTCTTGGGCAGCATCTCGCCGACCACCAGGTGGAGGAAGACGACCGCGGCGAGCGCTATGACGTACCCGAGGGGGTGGATCATGCCCTCGGGCAGGTGCACGGCGTGGAAGACCGGCTCCAGGAGGTGCGCCACGGTGGGCTCGGCGACCGCGCCCAGTGTCAGCGAGCAGATGGTGATGCCGAACTGCGCGGCGGCCATCATGTGCGGCAGGTTCTCCAGGCCGTACATGACCTGGCGGGCCCGTGCCGTGCCGAGTGGTTCGATCTGGCTGCGCCGTACGGAGACCAGGGCGAACTCGGCACCGACGAAGAAGCCGTTGGCGAGCACGAGCAGGCCGGCGAACAGGAGTTGGAGCACGCTCATCGGACGGCCTCCGCCGCGGAGACGGAAACAGGGGCGGAAGCGGGAGCGGCGGCGGGGGTGGCCCCGGCCTCGGCTGTTCTGACCAGCCTGACCCGCTCCGCGCGGTAGTGCCCGACCTGGCGCACCGAGAGGCGCCAGCCGGGCAGCTCGGCCCGGTCGCCGGGGGCCGGGATGCGTCCGAGCAGGTCGGCGACGAGGCCGGCGACCGTCTCGTACGGGCCCTCGGGGACGTCCAGGCCGATGCGCAGGAGGATGTCGACGCGGCAGCTGCCGTCGGCGTCCCAGGCGGGCCGGCCGTCCTCGGGCGGCGCGGCGGCGAGTTCCGGCACGTCCTGCCCGTCGTGCTCGTCGCGGACCTCGCCGACGAGCTCCTCGACGATGTCCTCCAGGGTGACGACCCCGGCCGTGCCGCCGTACTCGTCGACGACGACGGCGATGGGCTGCTCGTTGCGCAGCCGCTCCAGGAGGGGCTGCACGGGCAGTGTCTCCGGGACGAGCAGCGGAGCCTGGGCGATCCGGGTGACCGGCGTGCGCAGCCGGTCGTGCGAGGGCACCGCGAGGGCGTCCTTGAGGTGCACCATGCCGACGATCTCGTCGATCCGCTCCCGGTAGACGGGGAAACGGGAGAGGCCGGTGGCACGGGTGAGGTTGACGACGTCCTCGGCGGTCGCGGAGGACTGCAGGGCGCTGACCTTCACGCGCGGGGTCATGACGTGCTGCGCGGTGAGGTCGCCCAGGGAGAGGGTGCGTACGAACAGGTCGGCGGTGTCCTGCTCCAGCGCGCCGGCCTGGGCCGAGTGCCGGGCCAGGGAGACCAGCTCGCCGGGTGTGCGCGCGGAGGCCAGCTCCGCCGTGGGCTCGACGCCCAGAGCGCGCACGAGCCGGTTGGCGACGGAGTTCAGCCCGGCGATCACCGGCCGGAACAGGGTCGAGAAGACGTGCTGCGGGCCCGCGACGAACCGCGCGACCTGCAGAGGCCTGGACACCGCCCAGTTCTTGGGCACGAGTTCGCCGATCACCATCTGCACGGCCGAGGCCAGCAGCATGCCGACGACCACGGCGACACCGGACACGGCGCCCTCGGGGACGCCGACGGCGGTGAACGGGCCGTGCAGCAGTTCGGCGAGCGCCGGTTCGGCGAGCATGCCGACGACCAGCGAGGTGATGGTGATGCCGAGCTGGGTGCCGGACAGCTGGAAGGAGAGTTCCTTGAGGGAACTGACGACGGTACCGGCCCGTCGGTCGCCTTCGGCCGCCGCCTTCTCGGCGTCGGGGCGCTCCACCGTGACGAGGCCGAACTCGGCCGCCACGAAGAAGCCATTGGCGAGGATCAACAGGAACGCCGCCCCGAGGAGCAGCAGGGGGATGGTCATGCCGCCGCCTCGATATGTCGGGAGGGGGCGGCGCAGGTACTACAGGACGATCCGTCCATCGCTGGAGGGAGTCACTCCTCGAATAGCAGGGGGCCGCCGGGTTCCGGGTGGGAAGTCAGCGGCGGAGGCGCAACGAAAACGCCTCCGCCAACAGATTAATCAAGACATGGGCCCGGACGGCAGGGTGGAAGGCCGGGAGTCAGCCGTGATGTTCGTCGTGCTGCCCGTCGGACGGTCCGTCCGGCTCGCCGGAGGAGCGGGCCTCGGCGAGGGCGCGCAGCGCACGGGCGTCGCTGATGGCGTGCTGTTTGGCGATGCCCGGCTGGATGCCGAGCACGGGCAGACTGGTGCCGTCGCTGAGGTTCAGAAAGACCCAGGGGTCTCCCGGACGCAGGTTGACCTGCAGGATCTCCGCCCAGGCCAGCCGCCGCCTGCTGGCGATGTTGACGACGGTGACCCCGGACTCGTCGGCGACGACCTTCGGTCGGGCCAGCAGCACGAGTACGGCGAAGAGCAGTGCCGCGGTGAAGACGAAGCTGAGGCGCTCCCCCGGTCCGAGCTTCTCAAGCAGCAGCGCGACCGTGGTGATGACCACAAAGATCGTGGCACCCGCGGTCAGCAGTACGGCACGGGTGCGCCCGGGCCTGAAGGTCACGGGGAGGGCGGGCGGCTCGGTGGTGTCCGGCATGGCGAGTGCTGTTCCTCGAAGTCCTTGAAGCCTTTGCGGTCCTTGACGTCCTCGGAGTCAGAGGCGGCAGGCGTGGATGGCCGTGGTCAGGATGGCCCGCGCGCCGATCTCGTACAGGTCGTCCATGATCCGCTGGGCCTCCTTGGACGGGACCATGGCACGTACGGCGACCCAGCCCTCGTTGTGGAGCGGCGAGACGGTCGGCGACTCCAGGCCGGGGGTGAGCGCGACCGCCTTCTCCAGCTGCTCGACGCGGCAGTCGTAGTCCATCATCACGTAGGTCCGCGCGACGAGGACGCCCTGGAGGCGGCGCAGGAACTGCTGGACCTTGGGCTCCGCGTCGCCGGTGGTCTCCGCTCCGGTACGGCGGATGACGACCGCCTCGGACTTCATGATCGGGTCGCCGAAGACCTCAAGGCCCGCGTTGCGCAGCGAGGTGCCGGTCTCGACGACGTCCGCGATGACCTCGGCGACGCCGAGCTCGATGGCCGTCTCGACGGCCCCGTCGAGGTGCACGACGGACGCGTCGACGCCCTGGTCGGCGAGGTACTTCGCGACGATGCCCTCGTACGAGGTGGCGACGGTCTTGCCCCCGAGGTCGTCGAGGGCCTTGGCCGTGCCGGGCTTGGTCGCGAAGCGGAAGGTGGAGCGGGCGAAGCCGAGGGGGAGGATCTCCTCGGCCTCGGCCGCGGAGTCGATCAGCAGGTCGCGGCCGGTGATGCCGATGTCGAGCTTGCCGGAGGAAACGTAGATCGCGATGTCGCGGGGGCGGAGGTAGAAGAACTCGACCTCGTTCTCCGGGTCGACGATCCGCAGCTCCTTGGCCTCCCGGCGCTGCTGGTAGCCGGCCTCATGCAGCATCTCCCCCGCGGGGCCTGACAGGGAACCCTTGTTGGGGACGGCGATGCGCAGCATGAGGTCGGCTTCCTTTGTTCGTGCGGGTACGGGGGGTTGGGGCGAGGGCTCAGAGGTGGGCGTACACGTCGTCCAGGCTGATGCCGCGGGCGACCATCATCACCTGGACGTGGTAGAGCAGCTGCGAGATCTCCTCGGCGGCTGCCTCCTTGCCCTCGTGCTCCGCGGCCATCCAGACCTCGGCGGCCTCTTCGACGACCTTCTTGCCGATGGCATGGACCCCCTTGCCGACCAGTTCCGCGGTGCGGGAGGTGGCGGGGTCGCCGGTGGCTGCCTTGTGCTGGAGCTCGGTGAAGAGCTCCTCGAAAGTCTTCTTGGACATGGTGGTCCTCACCCTACGCGGTCGCGGGCCTACGTCAGCGCCAGGGTTCGGATACCGAGCGCAGGGTGGCCGCGGTCGCCACGGCCGCCGTCACCGCCTCGTGTCCCTTGTCCTCGTTCGAGCCCTCGATGCCCGCGCGGTCCAGGGCCTGCTCCTCGGTGTCGACGGTCAGCACGCCGAAGCCGATGGGGACCCCGGTCTCGACGGAGACCTGGGTGAGGCCCTGGGTGACGCCCTGGCACACGTACTCGAAGTGCGGGGTGCCGCCGCGGATGACGACGCCGAGCGCGACGATCGCGTCGTAGCCGCGGCCCGCGAGGACCTTCGCGACGACCGGCAGTTCGAAGCTGCCGGGGACCCGCAGGAGGGTCGGCTCGTCGATGCCCAGCTCGCGCAGGGCGCGCAGCGCGCCGTCGACGAGTCCGTCCATGACCTTCTCGTGCCACTGTGCCGCGATGACGGCGACCCGCAGGTCACCGCAGTTGCGTACGGACAGTTCGGGTGCGCCCTTGCCGCTCACGTCTGTGTCTCCTCGTGCAGTGCAGTGCAATGCAGTGCTGTGCCGCTACTGATTACTCATTACGGGTTACTGATTACTGATTACGGGTTACGGGTTACGGGTCACTGATTGCCGCAGGCGGACACGGTGGTCGTGTCCAGCCAGGGCAGGTCGTGCCCCATCCGGTCCCGCTTGGTGCGCAGGTACCGGAGGTTGTGCTCGCCCGCGGTCACGGGCATCGGCTCGCGGTCGGTGACCTTGAGGCCGTGACGGACGAGCGCGGCCGTCTTGTCGGGGTTGTTGGTCATCAGCCGCAGGCTGCGCACCCCGAGGTCCTCCAGGATCTGGGCGCCCGCCGCGTAGTCGCGGGCGTCGGCGGGCAGGCCGAGTTCGAGGTTGGCGTCCAGGGTGTCCCGGCCGCGCTCCTGCAGCTCGTACGCGCGCAGCTTGGACAGCAGCCCGATGCCGCGCCCCTCGTGGCCGCGGAGGTAGACGACGACCCCGCGGCCCTCGGCCTGGATGCGCCGCAGGGAGGCTTCGAGCTGGGGACCGCAGTCGCAGCGCAGGGAGTGGAAGACGTCCCCGGTGAGGCATTCGGAGTGGATGCGCACGACGACGTCGTCACCGTCGCCGATCTCGCCGTGGACCAGCGCCACGTGCTCGACGCCGTCGACGGTGGAGCGGTAACCGTAGGCCGTGAACTCGCCGAAGGCGGTGGGCAGTTGCGTCTTGGCCTCGCGGCGGACCGTGGGCTCGGCGGTGCGGCGGTAGGCGATCAGGTCCTCGATGGAGATGATCGTCAGCCCGTGCTTGCGGGCGAACGGGATCAGTTCGGGCAGGCGCAGCATCCGCCCGTCCTCGCCGGCGATCTCGACGATGGCGCCGGCCGGCCGCAGGCCCGCGAGCCGCGCGAGGTCGACGGCGGCCTCGGTGTGGCCGTTGCGGACGAGCACACCGCCGGGCTTGGCGCGCAGCGGGAAGATGTGGCCGGGGCGTACGAAGTCGGCCGCCCCCGCCTGCCCTTCCGCGAGCAGCCGCAGGGTGGTGGCGCGGTCGGCGGCGGAGATGCCGGTGGTCACGCCGGAGGCGGGGCCCGCGTCGACGGAGACCGTGAAGGCGGTGCGCATCGACTCGGTGTTGTTCTCGACCATCTGCGGGAGCTGGAGGCGGTCGAGTTCGTCGCCCTCCATGGGTGCGCAGATCAGACCGCGGCACTCGCTCATCATGAAGGCGATGATCTCGGGGGTCGCCTTCTCGGCGGCGATGACGAGGTCGCCCTCGTTCTCGCGGTCCTCGTCGTCGACGACCACGACCGGGCGGCCCGCGGCGATGTCCGCGACGGCCTTCTCGACCGGGTCGAGGGCGAAGTCCGAGGCGTCCTCGTCATGACCCGTGCTGTACCAAACCGGCGTTGTCGTCATGCCGGGGCTCCTTCCAGGACGGGCTGCCCGGCCTTGCGGGAGCGCAGCCACCAGTCGCGCATGCCCCACAGGACGAGCGCGCCGTAGATGATGTAGACGAATCCGGAGAACGCGAAGCCGTTGGCGAAGTTGAGCGGCACGCCCACCAGGTCGACGAGCAGCCAGGCGAACCAGAACTCGACCATGCCCCGCGCCTGGGCGTACATCGCGACGACCGTGCCGACGAAGATGTAGGCGTCGGGCCAGGGGTCCCAGGACAGGGACGGGTACGCGGTGAACAGGCTCGCGACGGCGACGGTGCCCACGGCGGCGGCGCCGAGCAGGTACGCGCGTTCGCGCCAGGTGGCGAACCGGACCGCGATGGAGCCGTCCTGCGCGCCGCCCTTTCCGCGGTTCCACTGCCAGTAGCCCCACAGCGCGACGGCCATGACCACGAGTTGCTTGCCCGCGCTGCCCGAGAGGTGGGCGGTGGCGAAGGCCGCGAGGAGGATGGCGCCGGACAGGAACTGGACGGGCCAGGTCCAGATGGAGCGGCGCCAGCCGAGGGCGAGACCGATAAGACCGATCACGTTGCCGATCATGTCGGCCCACTTGATGTGCTGGTCGAAGAGCGTGAACGCCTCGGAGTTGAGCCAGTTCACCGTGTCGCTCCCTGTCCCCGCGGGCCGAGCAGCCGCTCGACGTACTTGGCGATCACGTCGACCTCAAGGTTGACCGGGTCGCCGGGCTGCTTGCGGCCCAGGGTGGTCAGGTCGAGGGTGGTCGGGATGAGGCTGACGGTGAAGAAGTCGGGGCCGGCGTCGACGACGGTCAGGCTGATGCCGTCGACGGTGATGGAGCCCTTCTCGACGACGTAGCGGGAGAGGTCCGCGGGCAGCGAGATCTTCACGATCTCCCAGTTCTCGGACGGCTTGCGCTCGATGACCTCACCCGTGCCGTCCACATGGCCCTGCACGATGTGCCCGCCGAGCCGCTCGCCCACGGCCATGGGCCGTTCGAGGTTGACGCGGGAGCCGACGACGAGGGCGCCGAGGCTGGAGCGGTCCAGGGTCTCCGCCATCACGTCGGCGGTGAACTCGCCGTCCTCGTGGTCGACGACCGTCAGACAGACGCCGTTGACGGCGATGGAGTCCCCGTGACGTGCACCTTCGGTGACCACAGGGCCACGGAGTCGGAAACGTGAGGCGTCGCCGAGGTTCTCGACGGCGGTGACTTCACCCAGCTCTTCAACGATTCCGGTGAACACTTCCCGGGTCCTCCTGCCTCATAGGGCACGGACTCCGGGGCCTGTCGATGACGACAGATGTGAAACGAGCGGGGACACCGGGGGCGACGCCGCGTGGGACGACGTGCCCGTGGGACACGTCGAAACAGACGGCGGCGCGCACGAATGCCCGCCCGCCGCGCACTGCCTCCCATCCGGACTTTAACCGTCGGTCCAGGAATTTCACCTGGTCAACCGGCCGCTGGAAGCGACCGGGTCGCGGACTGTAACCGCCGGTTCGGACTTTCACCGACCCCGGAGTGCGCTGCTTCTGGTACAGACTCAGTGTGCCACGCCTGATCGACGCCCATGCGGGTGAATTCTGTGGGGTGGCTCACAAGGTGTACCGATGGACTTCACGGGACACTCGTGAGGGGCCAGGCTCTGATCAACTTCTCCGTGATCAAGGCGTCTCGCTGGTGGTCCATACCTATTGACGCTTTGGTCTAGTCCTCTCTAGGGTCAGCGTTCACCGGCGCCTCTCCGGGTCGCGTTCGCCGACCCGCCCCAGATCGACCCGGCGGCGGTGACGGAGGCCCTTGCCCCGCCGCCGGGTCTCCGTTTCTGAACGGGCCACCGGGGCCGCACGGGCCCAGGGTCACCGCCCTGCCGCCCGCTCCGGTCATCGCTCCGGAGGCGCGAACAGCTCGTCCTGGGCCCCGTCCCGGGCCATCAGCAGGGCACCGCGCAGAACGGCGCCGCCGCCCAGGATCCCGGCCCGCACCTCGGTGGGCAGCGGCGTCATCCGCCCGAGCCGCTCCCGCACCCGGGCGGCGAGCACCTCACCACCCGCCCGCCCGATCTCCCCGGACAGGACCACACACCCCGGATCCAGCACGGCGATGACGGAGGCGGCACCGAGAGCGACACGATCGGCGAGCGCGTCAAGAAACCCCGAGGCACCCGAGGAGGCCGGTTCCGGTCCGGAACCGGCCGCCGGGGCCGAGGCCGATCCCAAGGCGGGAGCCGGAGCCGATGCGGAACCGGAAGCCGAGACCGGACCCCGGCCCGAGCCGGACGCCAAGGGGCGCGGGGAACTGCGCGGGTGACCCCCACCACCCGCGGACAAAGCCGTTCCGGCTTCGGTTTCCGGGACCGGCACGGACCCGGACGCCGAAGCCGATACGGAACCGGAACCGGAACCGGACACCGAATCCTGCGCGGAACCGGACACCGGAGCCGGTACGGAACCGGAACCGGAAGCCGGCGCGGACTCGGACTCCGGAGTCGGTACGGAACCGGACACCGGAGCCGGAGCCGAAGCCGGAGTCGGAGCGAGACCGGACGCCGAAGCCGGCGCGGCCCCGGGCAGCGGCGCGGAGGCGGACACCTCCCCCGCGACACGCGACACCGCCTCCCGCACCAACGCCGCCGCATGCGGCTCATGGGACAAGGCCGGCGCCACCACCCCGAACCCCCGCGCCAGTTCGGCGATGGCCGCCGCCCCCGCGAGCGAGTGGAACCCCCCCTCGCACCCCGTCGCGGACGGCAACCCGCCCGTGCCCGGCACCGGCAGGAAGCCGATCTCACCGGTCCCCCCGGACGCACCCCGCCGCAGGACCCCGTCCAGGACCACCGCCGCACCGATCCCGTGCCCCAGCCAGAGCAGTACAAAGGTGTCGCGGTCACGCGCGGCCCCGTCCCGCTGCTCGGCCAGCGCCGCGAGATTGGTCTCGTTCTCGACCACGACACGTGCCTGAAAACGCTCCTGGAGCGCCGCGGCGAGCCGCCGGTGCCACTCGGGCAGACCCGTGGAGTCGCGCAGCTCACCCGTGGCGGGGTCGATCAGACCGGGAGCCCCGACGCCGACGGTGTGCAGCCGCTCGACCCCCGCCTCCTTGGCCGTGCGTTCGACCAGCGCGACCGCCTGCTCGACCGCGGGCGCGGTGTCCGTCTCGTCCGCGATCGGCACCGACGCCTCGGCCAGTACCGAGCCCAGCAGATCCGCGACGACCACGGCCACCCCCTCGGTGCGCACATCGAGGGCCGCCAGGTGCGCCCGGTCGGCGACGATCCCGTACAGCCGGGCGTTCGGGCCGCGCCGCTGTTCGCCGGACTCCCCGACCACGCCGATCAGCCCGGCCTCGGCGAGGCGTTCCACGAGGTCGGCGACCGAGGGCCGGGAGAGGCCGGTGAGGTTCTTCAACTGCCCTGCCGTCAGAGGACCTTCCCGCTGCAGCAGCCGCAGGGCGAGCCGGTCGTTGATGGCCCGGGCGGTACTCGGTGATGCGGGCATGCCGGGATCCTTCCAGATCAGGGCGGAGGTCTGCGGCGGGCGTAAAAACAATCTATCTATCAGGCAGGCTGCCTGATAGTTTACGGCGGCAGAGTGGAGAGACGACAGTCGACCGCCGGGGTCGGCAGACAGGGGCCGGGAGAATGAGCGAAGTGGTCTACGACAGGCGCGAGGTGAAGCGCTCCCGGTACGCCGTGGCCGCGGTGTTCGCCGTGCACGGCGCCGTCACCGGCTCGTTCGCGACACGCGTTCCGTGGATCCAGGACCACGCGTCGGTGAGCGCGGGCCAACTCGGCCTGGCACTCGCCTTCCCCGCTATCGGCGCCTCCCTGGCGATGCCCCTCGCGGGCAGCGTCAGCCACCGCTTCGGCGCCCGCACGGCCCTGCGCGGACTCATGGCGCTGTGGACGCTCGCCCTGGTCCTCCCGGCGCTCGCCCCGAATCTGCCCACCCTGTGCCTGGCCCTCTTCGTGTACGGGGCGACGGCCGGCATGGCCGACGTGGCGATGAACGCCCTGGGCGTCGAGGTCGAGAACCGTCTGGACAAGTCGATCATGTCCGGGCTGCACGGCATGTGGAGCGCGGGCGCCCTGGTCGGCTCGGCCGGCGGAACGCTCGCCGCGCACCTGGGCACGGACGCCCGGCTGCACCACGCGCTCGCCGCGCTGACGCTCACCGTGCTCGGCACGGTCGCCTGCCAGGGCGTACTGGACCTGCGCGCCGCCGAGGACCAGGAAGCGCCCCCGCGTTTCGCGCTGCCGCCCAAGTCGGCCCTGCTCATCGGCGCGATCGGCTTCTGCGCGGTGTTCGCGGAGGGGGCGAGCCTGGACTGGTCGGCGGTCTATCTGCGGGACGTCCTCGGCAGTTCCGCGGGACTCGCCGCCGCGTGCACGACGGGCTTCACGCTCACCATGGCGGTCGCGCGGCTCGCCGGCGACGCGGTGGTGGACCGCTTCGGCCCGGTGCGCACCGTACGGGTCAGCGGGCTCCTCGCCACCGCCGGCGCCCTGCTCGTCGTCCTGGCGCAGAACGCGGCCCTGGCCATGGCCGGCTTCGCGCTGCTGGGCCTCGGCATAGCCGTGGTCGTACCGCTCTGCTTCGCCGCGGCGGGCCGCAGCGGCCCCAACCCGGCCCAGGCCATCGCGGGCGTCGCCACCATCACGTACACCTCCGGACTGATCGCGCCGTCCGCCATCGGAACCGTTGCGGACGCGACGAGCCTGGTGACGTCCTTCGTGCTGGTGACCGTGCTGGCCTTCGGGCTCGCGGCGTTCGCGGGCGTCCTGCGGACCAGCGGCCGTACGTCGGGTGCCCAGGTCCCCGGCGCGCGCGCCGAGGTGGCGGACGCGAAGGTTCCGGATTCGCGGCCCTGAACCGGCCGCTCCCCCGGCTCCCCCCTACCATGGCGCTGATCTTCACGTACGGAATCTCAGGTGCGCATCTGAGGTGCAGAGAAAGCGAATACCCACCATGGACCTCGGCGTGCGCTGGAAACTGCACGGTGACGGGCGCACGCCCGCGCCCGGAGCGGTCGTCCGCCCCGACGAACGGCTCTCGTGGCCACGGACGGCCGGCCTCGGCGCCCAGCATGTGGTGGCGATGTTCGGGGCGTCCTTCGTCGCGCCGGTGCTGATGGGCCTGGACCCAAACCTCGCGATCATGATGTCGGGCGTCTCGACGGTGATCTTCCTGCTCGCCACCCGCGGCCGGGTGCCCAGCTATCTGGGCTGTTCGCTCTCCTTCGTGGGCGTCGCCGCGGTGATCCGCGCGCAGGGCGGTTCCAGCGCGACCGTGACCGGCGCCGTGTTCGTCGTGGGCGTCGCGCTGTTCCTGGTCGGCCTCGCGGTGCGGCGGTTCGGGGCGCGGATCATCCATGCCGCGATGCCGCCGGTCGTCACGGGCGCGGTCGTCATGCTGATCGGCTTCAACCTGGCCCCGGTCACCGCCGCCACGTACTGGCCGCAGGACCAGTGGACGGCGCTGCTCGTGATGCTGTTCACCGGTCTGGCGGTGGTGTGCCTGCGCGGTTTCTGGTCACGGATCGCGATCTTCCTCGGCCTGCTCCTCGGGTACGGCGTCTCGTGGCTCTTCGACCTGGTCCTCGGCCGGATCCACTCGGCCGACGCGAGCGGCAAGGTCACCGACCACTGGCGGCTCGACCTCTCCGGTGTCGGCTCGGCGGACTGGATCGGGCTGCCGGCCTTCCACGGCCCGTCCTTCGAGTGGTCGGCGATCCTCGTGGCCCTGCCCGTCGTGATCGCGCTCGTCGCCGAGAACGCGGGCCATGTGAAGGCCGTCGGCGAGATGACCGGCGAATCCCTGGACGACAAACTGGGCACCGCGATCTCGGCGGACGGGGTCGGCTCGATGCTCTCCACCGCCGTGGGCGGCCCGCCCAACACCACGTACTCCGAGAACATCGGCGTCATGGCGGCGACCCGCGTCTACTCCACGGCCGCCTACTGGGCCGCCGCCGGCTTCGCGCTGCTCTTCGGCCTCTGCCCGAAGTTCGGCGCGGTCGTGGCGGCCGTCCCGGGCGGGGTGCTCGGCGGGATCACCGTCATCCTGTACGGCATGATCGGCCTGCTCGGCGCGCAGATCTGGCTCAACGCCGGGGTGGATCTGCGCAATCCGCTGAACCTGGTACCGGCCGCGGCGGGCATCATCATCGGCGTCGGCGACGTCACGATGAAGTTCACCGACACCTTCTCGCTGAGCGGTATCGCGCTCGGCACCCTCGTCGTCATCACCGGCTACCACGCGCTGCGGGCGATGGCCCCCGCGCACCTCAAGTCACAGGAACCGCTGCTGGACGAGGGCACGTCCTCCTACAGTTCCGAGCACGGCTCCGGCCCGACGGACGGTCAGCGCGCCAAGTCGTAGGCGTAGTCCGGCGTGAACGTCCCCGGCCTACCGCGGCAGCCGTCGGACTCCCCCGGCAGCTTCACCCACAGGTAGGCGTCGATCCGGGCCTCTCCGGTCCGCAGGGTCGGCGCCTGTCCCAGTGTGCGGCCCGCGGGGTCGCACCACTCGCCGTCGGCCGGGGGGCCGTTGCCGTTGCGGCTGGTGTCGATGACCGCGCCCAGGCCCGCGGGGCCGCCGAGCGCTTCGAGGGTCCGGCGGACGTACGCGACCTCCTCGTCGGTGCGATTGAAGTTGGAGACGTTGCTGAAGATCCCGTCCGAGGAGGCGGCGGACGCGGCACCGGCCCGGCGCAGCAGCCCGGCCTGCTTCCCCGGCGGGTTCCAGTCCGAATGGCCCGCGTCGAAGTAGACCCGTGCCTTCGGATTCGCCGCCTTCAGGACACGGCCCGCGCGGGCCAACGCGGCGAAACGGGCCGTCCGTTCACCTTCGGAGAGACAGTCCGACTGGGCGATCGCGTCGGGCTCCAGGATCACCACGACCTCACGGCTGCCGAGGCCCGCCGCGAACTTCTCGATCCACCCGTCGTACGCGCCGAGGTCGGGCGCGCCGCCCTGCGAGGCCCCGCCGCAGTCGCGGTCCGGTACCGCGTACGGGACGACCACGGGCACGCCGCCCTTCGCCGCCCCCGCCGAGGTGACCGCCCGCACCCGGGCCGTGATGTTCGACGGCGTGTAGTCCGCGAACCAGACCGCGGCGGGGCGGTCGGCTATCCGGGACTCGATGACCTGGCGGCGCGGGTCGTCGGGGTTGGCCCGGACCCAGTCCAGGACCTGGGAGTCGCCATGGCGGTACAGCCGCACGGACACGGGCTCGGTCCCCGGCTCCGTGGCCGCGGACTTCGACGGCTCGGGGCCGGGCTTCGCCTTCGACGCGGACGCCGAGGGCGACGGGGAGCCCGAGGTCGCCGAGGACAAGGGGGTGGGCAGGTAGGGCAGCGGCTGCAGGAACGGTGTACCGGACACGTCGGGGCGGGCCTCGTCACCGCCCCGGCCGTCGTCCAGCGCGGACATCATCCCCGTCACGGTGCCGGCCGCGACGACGGCGGAGGCCAGCGCCACCATGGCACCGCGCCGGGCGGCGCGTCGGCGCTCCGCCCTGCGGGCGGCCAGGCGCTCGGCACGTCGGACTGACACGTGGTGCTCCCCCTCCTCCGGGCCCCGCGTAATCCCCCGTTCTGGGGAAGCGTCCGGCCCGGCGGCCCTCGGCACAGCCTAGGCCTGGGACCCTGCCCCCATGGTGCGGTTGGAACGCTTCGCGCAGGACACGGTCCTCGTCCACGGCCTCGACGCGGTGGTACGCCGTATGCGCGCGCTCGACGCGCTCTGGCCGGAGCGGGACGGTGTCGCGGTCTTCAACCGCGTGTACCTCGCCGTCACCGAGGAGGTCTCCAGACGCGTGGACGCGGGGCACTTCAGCGACGCCCGGGCCGCGATCACGCTGGATGCGCGGTTCGCGGAGCGGTACCTCGGGGCGGTCGAGGCGGTGGCGGAGGACCGCTGCCCGCCCGCCTGCTGGCGGCCGCTGTTCCAGTTGCGCGGGCATCCGGGGGTACGTCCGCTGCAGTTCGCACTCGCCGGTATCAATGCGCACATCGGGCACGATCTCGCGCTCGCGGTGGTGGACGCCTGTCGTACGCTCGGCTGCGAACCGGCGGAGCTGGAGGACGAGTTCGACCGGGTGGGCGATGTGCTGATCGCTCTGGAGGAGCGGATCCGGGAGGATCTGATGCCGGGGCCCGACCTCCTGCAGATCGCCGATCCGCTGACGCACCTGCTGGGGGCGTGGAGTCTGGAGCGGGCCCGGGACGCGGCGTGGTCCGCCGCGCGGGCCGTCTGGGCCCTGCGGGAACTCCCCGACCTGACCGGGGAGTTCGTCGACCGGCTCGACGCGGGGGTCGGCCTGGTGGGCCGCTGTCTCCTCACCCCGCTGGGAGCACCGCAGTACGCTGCGCTGCCCGCGCCGCTGCCCAGCCGGTGAGTCGCCTGCGGGCCGGTGGGGGCGGACCGGGGGGGGGGCCCCCCCCCCCCGGGGGGGGCCCCCCCCCGGGGGGGGGGGGCCCCCGGCCCCCCCCCCCCCCGGCCCCCCCCCCGGGCCG